>NZ_ANNV01000103.1 GCF_000346755.1 Pseudomonas sp. CBZ-4
TTTTCAATCGGCAGGGTGGGTCAGTTTTAAATCAGCGCCAACACACAGTGCTCTTCTAGGAAGTGACACCATCGTTGGAGGCTGGCGTGCACCCTCAGCGAGCCTACTTGAACAGAGCCCGAAAATTTACCTTTGGTAGTTGCGCGACTAGATTGGTACGGTCAAGCGGAGCGCGCAGGCGTGAGGTCTGCAAGCCCGGAGGGCCGAGACGCAGGCTCGGTTCACGACAGACCATACCCGAAGGGGCACGTCCCACTTCCATGCCGGATAAGCCGGAAACGCAGACATGCTCCGAGGATTTTGCGATGGGAATGACGGACGATGACGACAACGTGTACTGCGACGTTCAAATGCCTTTAGCTCAGGGACGGGAGCTGCTGCAATTGGTCATCACATTGAGGGAGTCAAATGCCCACCCGACACTGAACAGAATCTTCGAGCGCATCGAGGACGAGCTCAGCACCTCAATCGATATCATCGAAATTCCTCCATCTTGGGGGCCTTGGCGCAAGTAAAACCTGCACGGCCTTCAGAGCTCAGCATCCCAGGCATCCATGGCGTCACTCACAATCGCATACCAATCAAGTTCACTGCCCTGTAGGGCGTTTGCGACCTGTCTGTTGGCATTGCCGTCGATCCAAGTAGGGAGGGTCTCCAACGCGCTTGAGAACATGCTGGCCGTTGCGACAGCATATTTACCGGTATGCGTGGACTGAAGGCACACGTAGCGCACAGCAGCGCCACTGGGAAGCCGGCGCCAGGCCACTACTTCAATACAGTCCTGCAACTCCCCAACAGACGGTTCAGCCTCCTGAGCCACCTCGACAGCTGCAACCGCTTGGCACGGCTCACCACGCGTTCCTGGGCTGTGTACAAGGTGCCTCAACTGCTCGCGTGCGGAGACAATTTGTTCACGGAGTTCTTCTGGATCGATGGACATGCCACCCCGGTCAGTTACCGAGAGGGTTTTCAAGGAGTTTGCCGCCACGATGAACTCGCGCTCACGCTTCTGCTCCCAGTCGGGACGGCGGTCAGGGAACAGCCAGCTAGTTAAGCGATGGAGGTTGATCATGTGGCGCTCCGATGACGCGGATGGTAAGGCACCCGGTAGGCTATCACCCAAAGCATCTCTGCTCGAAACGATGGCATCTGAACAGCCGCTGATATTGAGCACCTCTGACTCACAGCAAACTGTCGACTGGAGACGCCCCCTCCAAGCAAGCGGAGCGCGCCGGCCCGCAGGGCCAAAGGCGTGAGGATGGAAGCCCGAAGGGCCGAGACTTGGCCGCGCCAGGGCTCGGTACACGACAGCCGCTACCCGCAGGGGCACGCCCAAACTGAAAGCAAAGGGTCATCAGCCCTCAGAGAATATGATCAGGGCTTGGATGTCGTACCGCATTTCCTCATGCACAGAAAAGAAAAAACCGGCCCTGAGGCCGGTCTTGTCACTGAGTACCGCCAGCGATCAAATCGATACAGGTGCAGCGATATGCGGGTGCGGATCGTAGCCCACGACCTCGAAATCTTCGAACTTGTAGTCGTAGATGGATGCAGGCTTACGAAGCAGCTTCAGCTCAGGCAACTGACGTGGCTCACGAGCGATCTGAGTCTTCACCTGCTCCATGTGGTTGGAGTAGATGTGGACATCGCTGAGCGAGATCACGATCTCACCAACGTCGAGATCACACTGCTGAGCGAGCATGTGAGTCAGACACGCTAGGGATGCCGTGTTGTATGGCAGCCCCAAGAAGCTGTCTGACGAACGAATGAAGAGGTGCGCTGACAGCTTGTTGTCCACGACGTAGAACTGATAAAGCAGGTGGCACGGAGGCAGCGCCATCTTGCCTTGACGGGCATTTTCCTGAGGACTCACCTTCTCGTCCGGCAGGTACTCCACGTTCCAGCCATGGAACAGGATTCGCCGGCTATTAGGGTTGGTCTTCAGGGCGTTAACCACGTAGTCGATCTGGTTGATCGTCCCGCCATCTTTGGTTGGCCAGGCAGTCCATTGCTTGCCATAAACAGGCCCAAGGTCACCTTCCTCAGTGGCCCACTCGTTCCAGATTTTTACGCCATTCTCATTAAGCCACTTAACGTTAGTATCACCGCCAAGAAACCAAATAAGCTCATTAACAATACTTTTAAAGTGCAACTTCTTTGTTGTGAGCAAAGGAAAGCCTTTCGACAGATCATGGCGGAACTGCCTGCCGAACACACTTATTGTACCAGTGCCAGTACGGTCGCCTTTCTGGGCGCCGTTTTCAAGTACATCACCCAGTAGATCCAGATAGCTTTTCATGCATTTTTCTCCACCTGGGCAGCTTCCAGGATGCTGATTACCTGCTTAAGTCTATCAATGTCTCGCTGAGACTCCAAGAGACGTTTATTGGCATCTGTCAAAAGGCTTTTATAGGTATCTCTCGAACTTACCATACCTTGATATTTATTTTCGTTGGTCTGAGCAATATCGTGGGCGACCTTAGCCTCAGTAAACCAATGAAGCACTTCAATCCGAGCCGACTCTAACTTTTCAGTTAAAACCACCATAGGATCAACCGGCTTCTTATTCGAAACCTTCTTGCGCAAAACCTCAATACGGCGATTTTCCTTGATAGTCTCAAGGCGCTCTAAAGGCCAAACACGTTGCCGGATAGTATTTCGATGCATACCAGTGATACGGCTAAGTTCGGCAACAGTTGCCTTCAAAGAATCGTTCGCACCAATATCAAGAAGTGCCTGAGCCAACAGCTCTGTGTACTGATCAAAGTCCTCCTTGTTCTTCTGATCAAATGCACGTGGATCAGCCATCTCAGAGCTCCTCTTCCAACAGCAGAAGGACGCCGTAAGCTTCCTCCATCGCAGCTTTGTTCTGCGCGTGCGTATGAGCGTACTCGGGATTCCCAAGCATCGCTTTGTTCTGGTAATACACGTCACGCCAAGCCGGCGCGTTGGCCTTGCTGACGACGGCATTCTTACACTGGTTGGGGTTACACCGAAGCCCTCCAATACAGGGCAGGGAACTGTCGAATTCGTCCACGCCTCCACCATAGCAGAAGCCTGAACCCACATTGATGACCGCAATGTGCTGACCAAGCATGGCCTCAAAGATATCGTCCTTTGTGTGCCCAGAGGCCATGTAACCCCTGAATACCTTCCTGAGATTTTCCTTGTGGGCCTCAGCATTCACACCAGCATAGCTGCCATCAGGGTCAAAACGCTGATGAATGCTCTCAAGCTCCGCATCCTGACGAAGCGACCTCCCTTTCGTCTTTCGGGCACCGCCACCCTTGGAAATCCTGTCTGCAATCTCGCCATAAAGCAGGGTGGTCTTGCTGAATCCACGGTCGGAATGTCCCACACCCACGATCTCACCAAAGTGCTTGAGCTGGTGAGAGATGAACGGCAGCCCAAGGTCGGCACGATACAGCTGGTATGCCAGAGTGTGGCGCATCATATAGGCGTTGAAGTCTAAGTCGGCAAAGGTCTTTGGCGGCAAGATACGCTCGAAAAACTTATTCAGCGTAAGCTTCGTGCCGTGGGAAGAAAACGGCTCTCCTCGCTCCCCAAATGCGACGGTATCTACATTTGAAAATATGTAATCATTGTTCTTGTATTTGCTGATCAACTGGCATACCCGTACAGCATCACGCACAATCGGAATAGCAAGCCAGAAATCATCAAACAACTCAAAAAGGTTGTCTTGATGTTTGCTCACATTACTCGCCAAAACCCAATAGCGGCCATCAGGGCGGAGGCTTGAGCTTGCGAGCAGCTCTGCGTATTCTGAAGGACGCATCCCGGTGTACTGACCAATAATGTAAAGGCATGAATAGTTAACAAAATTCAGATACAGCCTGAACTGTTCGTCAATAGCCGACCCGGTGTCCTTGGCATATTGTTTAATGGCATAGGGAGCTATCACAGAGAACAGCTCGCTAGAGTTCATGACATCACTGCTCAGGACTTTCGCCACCTCATCACTAGAGAAGCCCTTATTAGATAGCCGTTTGTAGACATACAAGTTGAATTTGAGCGGGTTCAACCCGCTCTGTTGCGAAGGAAAGTATTCCTTAGCGTTACGACGCTTGAGGCTAGCAACATCGATAACCTCTTCTCCCATCGCATCCAAAAAATCGACAATCGAAAGCGAGGCCATCTGGGAAGAAATTTCAAAGACGCTGTTTGGTAAAATTTGCGACTTTTTTTCAGCATCCTTTACGGGCCGATTTTTACCACCCAGAACTTTCCATTTCAGCTTGGAAAAGTCGACGAATGGCAGGCTCGCACCGAACACGTTCGTTTGCAGGTAGCCCGACTTAAGCTGCTTGAACAGTTTCTCAGTGCTGCCGTCGTATACATAATCGAAGTCCTCGGCAGCTGCGGCATAGAAATGCGCAGGCAAGCATTGAATTGAGATTAGCTCACGATCCACGTGCTCTTTGCCGAGTTCGATAGCCGCGACGGCATACACCTTATCCAAAAACCGAAGCCCGCTCTCATAGTCACTGATCAGCGAATTGGGCTTGAGCGGCTTCTTGCTGACTCGGGTGGATTTCCCGTCCGGTGGGATCCCGCTCAGAGCCTTGAGAATGATCATGAATGCAGCTTTGAGCTCAAGAATAGCGAGCTCTGGAATGTTGGGGTACTTTGTGAAATCGATACGAAGTTTAGCGCCACGAATATAGCGCGAGGCATTTGGGTAATCCGCATTGAAGTCCCAGACCCAGTCCATGAATGCAGAGCTCTGAGAGACCTGCAAGGTACTGAGGTAGGACAGGAAAGCCAAAGCCTCCTGGTGTTCGCCTTCTGCTTCAAGAGCGGACGCCTGGCCCTGCAGCAGTGACAGGCTCGAGCGAAACTTCGAGAACGTTAACAGGGTAGAAAAATCAATCTGCTCCATCATCACATCGCCACCCCGTCCACCAGCACCGTCGTATCCACAAACTCTGAAAGACGACGGCCCTCGGCCAACTCTTCAGGCGTGAAATCAGATTTTGAGTGCAGAATGCCATCCAGCAGCGCAAGATTCTCGCGTACTACGCGTCGATACGGCGTGTCCATGATGCGAGAAACGTCCTTAAGCGAGAGGTAGTCCCGCTCCATCGCGAACAGCTCTGGCAGGTTCGACGCAGTGAGCAAAACGTTCTCGCATCCCAAGCACATGTTGTACAACGCACAAGGGCTGCCGGGCACATAAGAACTCAGCTTCTTGATGAAGTCAGGTGGGTTGAAAATGTTACTGCAGCTCGCCAGCGGAGTCTTGAAGACAACCTGCGGCCCGTCGAGATTAACGACATCGATAAGGTTGGCTTCAGCCTCGCCGTTAGCGCGATTGTCAGCCAATTCCGCTGCCGACTCATGAAGCTCCCTGAGAGCCACATCCAGCTTGGAGCGTGCGATATGGTTGAAGTCCATACGATCCAAGTAAGCCAGCGTCGTGTCGATATGCTTGTGCCCCAAAATCAACTGGATCTCACGGACGGGGACGTCACGCTCCACAAGCTCGCTGACGAAGCTGGGGCGCAACCTGGCGGGAGTGAGACTCAACGGCTTGCCATTGCTGTCCAAGAAGCCTTTACGCTTACCGTAAGCAGCAAAGGCAACCCCTAAGGCACCGTCCTTCCCAGTTGCAAAGGACTTGATTTCCATGAAGCGTTTCCGAGCAGTGGATTGCCAAATGAATAGCTTATCTCGCATAACTGGGGGTGCAGATACGCGGATTTTGGCCGTCAGTGCCTTGATGTCCTCGAAGATCTGAGCGACAGCGTACGATTGAGACGTGGTGAGCCAGGTGATGTCAGCTTCGAAAATATCGAGATGCATCAGCTTTTCGCCGTCAGAACGCTCTTTCCAGTACCGGAGGCAAGGACGCCCAGTGAGCGGATGCTTAGGCTCAAAGTCGTCCACATCGAGCAGCTTAATTGAGTCAGCGTTCAGCCCGGTGACTTGAGCCAGCTTGATCGCATAAGGAGTGATCACCTGAGCGTCCACCAGATAGTGAGTGCCCCAACCCTCTACAATTTCCCGCAGCCCGGTGTCTGAACCTCTTACGATGCTGACAAACGCCCTGATGTATGGATCCTCACTGCCCTTTTGATCGTGACCAGCGTGAGAACATCCCAGTTTGTTCTCAAAAATCCAACGTGCATTATCAAGGGTTTTGAAGCCTGGTTTGAAGCTCCCTTTCTCGTTGAGAGGATCCCTACCAATGCCGCTCCTCTGGTAAGGCTGTGCAAGGGTGTTGTAGTGCAGGATATCCTCGTCCACGCTCGTAGAAATACGTACACGCTCGGCGCTCGAGTAGGGGCGGTACTGATCAGTGACACGAACAGCATCAAATCCCTGACAGTTGATGAAATCTGATCCTGTATACCCTTTGATATTTTTGACGGTAGTCAAAGTTTTCCGGACGGCACTCACCAAGTTCGTTGCGGTAATCGGAGATAGGTCACCCTCGACAATGTGACGCTCAAGATACGAGCGGAACATAGGGAGAATAAATGGATCGAGAACCTCAATAAGCGGTTCCATGCCGTTGGAGCCGCGCCCCGTAAGGAATCTGGTTAACCATTTGAAACCCTCAAGGTAGTTGCCAGCTCCAGAGTCGCTGGTCGTACCGAGCGAAGCGGTCGCGAACGCATGCTTCAGGTCGTTGAATGGCCTATCTGCTGATGATTTTTCGAGCTCATCCAAGGTGGCGAAATCAAGCCTCTGAAGTCGTTTGAAATCCACAAGAGCATTCTCCTGCGGCACAAACTCCTCCTTCGACTCAATCCGCTCCTTAACGGTCATGTAGTCCGCAGAGGTGACCCCGAGAGACTGAAGATCAAGGTTGATCTCCTGATAGGCGAGCCGAACACTTTCATGCCTGCTGTAACCGTGCTTGATCGCCTCCAGTGCAGAAGCCGGCACAACTGACTTGGAGAGCTTTAGCTTGTTGCCAAAAATCGGGAGCGCGCGTTTCTCTTCCTGAGAGAGCGATTTATACCAGCCCAAAAGCTTCAAACGCCAGTTACAGCCAGCAGCGGTTTCCCCCTGGTGAATGACGCCGTCAATAAGCATATTCAGGATGAGCTTCTGCTCTGCAAGCTCGAACATCTTGATTGATGGGTCGAGATCCTTACTCGCAACATACGAGTCGCTCAGCATCAATGGCGCATAAGCACCACTAGAATTTTCGCTAAGCTCAACTTGGTAATATTGAAGAGGGTTCTCTTCCAGATCTCTAAGCCACCTGAAGATTTTGGCACTCTCAAATGCGTGCTCTGAAAAATTCATTTCTTATCTCCCAACCTGATTTTCAGCGTCGTCTGAACAGCAAGATCCGCCATGCCTTTTGCCTTGGTCGAAACCTCGCCCGTGTTCGGGCAAACCAGATGAAAGATGTCCTGTGGCAACTTGGTATAAATTCCTGTAGTGGATGTGTCTTCGTGGCCGAGCGACTTCTGGGCCATCAGGAGTTTGTTGAGATAGTCATCACCAAAGTCCGGGCTAGTCAAAATGGCATATGCGTGACCATGGCGGAGCTTATGCGGCGAAACCATACGCTCAAGTCGCTTGCTCTTTACTGCACGCTTAGAGAGCCGCTCAAGTAGCTTGCTGACAGCGTCTGGGTTAAACGGCTGTCCCTCTGAATTGAAAAAGCATGGAGTTACATCGGCGGTCTCATAACGGCGAGCGTGCTTCTTAAATAGGGGAGACGCGTGATAACGCTTGATGCGTTCGAGCACAGCCCGGCTCACGATTGAGTATCGTGGCTTAAATTCATTTCCACGTGCTTTACTGCCGTCAATGTAAAGAGGACAGTAATCAGGATGCACCCAATCAAGATCTTCATCCGCAACAAAGTTAGCTTGAGCAAACCCCAAAGCCCTATTCACGGCACCCAGAGTGACCCTGCCAACTTCACTTCGACGCAGACCCACATCAAAGATAGCTTGGATCAGGCAGCGCTCTCTCTCGCTGCTCGCAGACTCAATAAGCTCTTTGAGTTCCTGCAATGAACAGGGATAAACCAAATCCTTCTTTGGAGCAGGAGAGAGAAAACCACCGGCATAAGGATTGTCTTCACGTAATTGGCCCCTGTGCTTCCCGCCGACGCACAGGAAGTCATTGAACAGGGCCATATAACAAGCATCCCTGTTACGGATGGTCGTTGAGGTCAAACCATCTACTTCACGCAGGTGGGTAAAGTACCGTTGAATACCATGTTTAGTTACGGCAAGAAGAATTTCGTCATAAGAGGAGGCTCTGAAAGTTGGCGTGCCTTTCAGATGTTCGAGCATGTAACCAATATTACGCCCGTACGTCTCGGCTGACAGAGCCGCTAACTCGGCGCTGCGAACTGCGAAGGTCAGGTACTCGCTTACAAGCGGGACTAGCCTCTCGTCTGAATCGAACAGCCCCACCGCCGTAACAGAAACACGGTCTGCCACCGTGGGCCCATCTTCGTTGAGCATCGACCCACCCAGGTCTAGCATCTGCTTTTCTTTGGTTACAACCTTCACCGACAACCCCTTTTTGAAGGCCGCCCATCCTATGCAGAATGTGCAGCTTGTCAAGGTCAAGATAAAGTCGCATGAAGGATAAATTTTTTTAGGCGAGGAAGTCGTACTGTGCGCTTTTTCCTACGTCCGATAAAAGGAACACGTCGGAGCTGCGGATATACAGCTGCATCGACAGGTGACCGTCATGCACGAAGGCCTGGTACAGCAGGTGGCACGGCGGCAGGGCTTGCTTGCCGTTGCGCGCGTTTTCCTGGGGGCTCTTGGTTTCGTCGGGCAGGTACTCGACGTTCCAGCCGTGGAACAGGATGCGGCGGCTGTTGGGGTTGGTCTTCAACGTCTCGACCATGTAGTCGATCTGGTTGATCTTGCCGCCGTCCTTGGTGGGCCAGGCGGTCCACTGCTCGCCGTACACCGGGCCGAGGTCACCGTCTTCGGTGGCCCATTCGTCCCAGATCTTCACGCCGTTTTCGTTCAGCCACTTGATGTTGGTGTTGCCGCTCAACATCCAGATCAGTTCGTTGGCGATGCTTTTGAAGTGAAGCTTCTTGGTGGTCAACAGCGGGAAGCCGTCGGCCAAGTTATGCCGATACTGACGGGCGAACACGGCCTTGGTGCCGGTGCCGGTGCGGTCGCCCTTGGTCAGGCCATTGGTCACGACGTCGTTCAGTAGTTCGAGATATTGCTTCATTTAAGTACCCGTATCGTTGAAGCCGAGGCTGCTCGACAGCCTCGGCATTCGAATTTAAAGCGTCGCGTTTTTCAGCGGTTGCGGACGGTTGTACGCCCACCACAGCAGGCCCAGCCCGACCAGGATCATCGGAATGCTCAGCACCTGCCCCATGGTCAACCAGCCCCACGCCAGGTAGCCCAGTTGTGCATCCGGCACCCGCACGAATTCGACGATGAAACGGAAGATCCCGTAGAACAGCGCGAACATGCCCGACACGGCCATGGTTGGGCGTGGCTTGCGCGAGAAAATGTAGAGGATAAGGAACAGCGCCACACCTTCCAACGCAAACTGGTAGAGCTGCGACGGATGGCGCGGCAGTTGCGCCGGGTCGCTGAACGGTGGGAACACCATCGCCCATGGCACGTCGGTCGGCTTGCCCCACAACTCGGCGTTGATGAAGTTGCCGATGCGCCCGGCGCCCAGGCCGATTGGCACCAGCGGCGCGACGAAGTCCATCAGTTGGAAGAACGACTTGCCGTTGCGACGGCCGACCCACCAGGCAGCGATCATCACGCCGATAAACCCGCCGTGGAACGCCATGCCGCCCTTCCACACTTCGAAGATCAGCGTTGGATTGGCGATGTACGCCGACAGATCGTAGAACAACACGTAGCCGAGTCGCCCGCCGACGATCACCCCCATCGACAGCCAGAAGACCATGTCGGAGAGTTTCTCCTTGGTCCAGGTCGGGTCGAAACGGTTCAGGCGCCGGGAGGCCAGCAGCCAGGCGCCGCCGATGCCGATCAGGTACATCAACCCGTACCAGTGGATTTTCAGCGGACCGATGGCCAGGGCCACCGGGTCGATCTGCGGGTAAGGCAGCATTGCGACTCCTCGTTAAATCATTCGTTATGGCGCCCGGACCATGCCGGGCTGCGATTAAGCCTGCGTTACAGCAAAAAATTCAAACCGACGCAAAACAGCAAAGCGGCAAACAGCCGCTTGAGCAAACGCGGCGACAACCTGTGCGCCAGGCGCGCGCCGAAGCGGGCAAACACCATGCTGGTCAGGGCAATGCCCAGCAGCGCCGGCAAATACACGAACCCTAGACTATGAGCGGGCAGCAGCGGGTCATGCCAGCCCAGAATCATGAAACTTAATGCACTTGCCAGGGCGATCGGCAGGCCGCACGCCGAGGACGTGGCTACCGCCTGCTGCATCGGCACGCTGCGCCAGGTCAAGAACGGTACGGTCAGCGAACCGCCGCCAATGCCGAAAATCGCCGAAGCCCAGCCGATCACCGTGCCGGCCAGGGTCAAGCCGAGCTTGCCGGGCACCGTGCGGCTGGCCTTGGGCTTGACCTCCAGGGCCAGTTGCAGGGCGATCACCAGGGCAAATACACCGATGACCTTCTGCAAGTGCGGGCCGGAGATCGCCTCGGCCGTCAGCGCGCCGAAACCGGCGCCGATGAGGATGCCCGCGGTCATCCACACGAAGATCGGCCAACGCACCGCGCCACGCCGGTGGTGCTCACGCACAGCATTGATCGAGGTAAAGATGATGGTCGCCAGGGACGTGCCCACGGCCAAATGGGTCAGCACCTGCGGGTCGAAGCCCTGCAAGGTGAAGCTGAACACCAGCACCGGTACGATGATGATGCCGCCGCCCACGCCAAACAGCCCGGCGAGTACGCCTGCACAGGCGCCCAGCGCCAAATACAGCAAAAATTCCATGGGAGCCCCCCGAACAAGTCCGGCATGTTAACGGATGGAAGGCATACGACCCAACTGGTGACGATGGAACGCCGCTGCTTGAGTGCGTAGAGTGGCAAAAAACACAAAAGGGATCGCCTGATGTGCCTGATTGTTTTCGCCTGGCGGCCGGGGCATGCCCAGCCGCTGATCGTCGCGGCCAACCGTGATGAGTTCTACGCCCGCCCCAGCCTGCCGCTGGCCCAGTGGCCGGATGCGCCCGAGGTCTACGCCGGCCGTGATCAGGAAGCCGGTGGTACCTGGCTGGGGGTGAATGCCGATGGGCGCTTTGCCGCCCTGACCAACATCCGCGACCCGCACCAGCCGCCAGCGCGCAAGTCCCGCGGGGAACTGGTGGCGCGCTTTCTCAATGGAACCCTGCCGATTGACGAGTATTTAGCCGACGTTAACGGCCGTTCGATTGAATATGCCGGGTTTAACCTGCTGGTGGGTACGCGGGATGAGTTGTGGCATTACAACGCCAATCAGACAGAGCCGACGCGATTGCAGGCCGGGGTGTATGGGTTGTCGAATGCCGGGCTGGATACGCCGTGGCCCAAGTTGCTCAAGGCCAAGGCGGCGTTGAGTGCGCTGCTGGATGATCCGCAACCGGAGGCGTTGCTGGAGATTTTGAGTGACCCGCTGACAGCGCCGTTTGCAGACTTGCCGGATACCGGCGTGGGGTTGGCGACGGAGAGCCTGTTATCCAGTGTGTTTATCGCCAGCCCCAGTTATGGGACGCGGGCGAGTACGGCGTTGATTGTGCATGCCGACGGGACGCGAAGGATGGTGGAGCGCAGTTTTGGGCCACATGGTGGGCGGCTCGGCGAGGTTGAACTGAGGATCTAGCGGTGTTTGGGCTGGCGCTGTCGCAGGCAAGCCAGCTCCCACAGTTTGATTTGTGAACACAGTCAAATGTGGGAGCTGGCTTGCCTGCGATGAAGGCGACTCGGTCTAAAGGGTTTTCGCAGAGGCCGGGTTGATCATCCGCGTCAGCCCCAGGTTCTTCAGCGCCAACTGCAACGAGCTGTGGATAACTTGCGGGTTGTCGATGGTCATCAACTCCGCCAGCAGATCCTTGGCCATGCCCAGATCCACCTGGCGCAGCATCCACTTCACCTTTGGCAAGTTGGTGGCGTTCATCGACAGGCTGTCAAAGCCCATCGCCATCAGCAGCACCGCCGCCGCCGGGTCGCCGGCCATTTCACCGCAGATGCTCACCGGCTTGCCTTCGGCATGGGCGTCGCGCACCACGTGTTGCAGGGCTTGCAGTACTGCCGGGTGCAGGTAGTCGTAGAGGTCGGCCACCCGTGGGTTGTTACGGTCCACGGCCAGCAGGTATTGGGTCAGGTCGTTGGAGCCCACCGAGAGGAAGTCCACCTGGCGTGCCAGCTCTTTAGCCTGGTACACCGCCGCCGGGATTTCGATCATCACGCCAATCGGCGGCATCGGTACGTCGGCGCCTTCGTCGCGCACTTCGCCCCAGGCGCGGTGAATGAGGTGCAGCGCCTCTTCCAGCTCATGGGTGCCGGAGATCATCGGCAGCAGGATGCGCAGGTTGTTCAGGCCTTCGCTGGCCTTGAGCATGGCGCGGGTTTGGACGAGGAAAATTTCAGGGTGGTCGAGGGTCACGCGGATGCCGCGCCAGCCGAGGAAGGGGTTGTCTTCCTTGATCGGGAAATACGACAGTGACTTGTCGCCGCCGATATCCAGGCTGCGCATGGTCACCGGTAACGGGTGGAAGGCCTGCAGTTGCTCGCGATAAATCGCCAGCTGCTCCTTCTCGCTCGGGAAACGCTGGTTGATCATGAACGGCACTTCGGTGCGGTACAACCCCACCCCTTCGGCGCCGCGCTGCTGCGCGCGGGCTACATCGGCAAGCAGGCCGGTGTTGACCAGCAGCGGCACGCGATGGCCGTCGGTGGTCACGCACGGCAGTTCGCGCAATGAATCCAGGCCCAGGGCCAGTTGTTTCTCTTCTTCCACCACTTCGGCGTATTGCTTGCGCAGCACGTCGCTGGGGTTGGTAAAGACTTCGCCGCGATGGCCATCGACGATCATGTCGATGCCATCGACCTTGGCGTACGGCAGGTCCACCAGGCCCATCACCGTCGGGATGCCCATGGCCCGGGCCAGGATCGCGACGTGGGAGTTGCCCGAGCCGAGTACCGAGACCAGGCCCACCAGCTTGCCTTCCGGCACTTCGCCCAGCTGGGTGGCCGTCAGTTCTTCACTGACCAGAATGGTGTTGTCAGGGAAGACCATGTTGGTGGTGCGGTCTTCCTGCAAGTAGGCCAACAGGCGGCGACCGAGGTCGCGCACATCCGAGGCGCGCTCGCGCAGGTAGTCGTCGTCCATCATTTCGAAGCGGTTGACGTGATCGGTGACCACCTGGCGCAACGCGCCCTGGGCCCACTGGCCGGTCTTGATCACGGTCTTGACTTCGTTACCCAGGGACGCGTCGTCGAGCATCATCTGGTACACGTCGAACAGCGCACGCTCTTCGGGGCGCAGCTGGGTGGCCAGCTTGTTCGACAGGTTGCGCATGTCGGCGCGCACGCCTTCAAGGGCAGTCTTGAACAGTTTGATTTCGGCGTCGATGTCTTTGACGGTCTTGTCCGGCACCACATCCAGGTCCGCCGGCGGCAACATGACCACCGCCGTGCCGACCGCCGCACCCGGCGAACCGGGCACGCCGACAAACTTGGCTTCCTGGATGCCCTTGCCCTCGCGCCCCAGGCCGCGAATCGAGCCGGTGGCCTCGGCGTGGGCGATAACGCCGGCGAGCTGCGCGCTCATGGTCACGAGGAAGGCTTCTTCACCTTCGTCGAACTGGCGGCGTTCTTTCTGCTGGATGACCAACACCCCGACAACACGGCGGTGGTGAATGATCGGCGCACCGAGGAACGAGGCGTAACGCTCTTCGCCGGTTTCGGCAAAGTAGCGGTAACGCGGGTGATCGGCCGCGTTTTCGAGGTTCAGGGGTTCTTCACGCGTCCCCACCAGGCCCACCAGACCTTCATTGGGCGCCATGCTGACTTTGCCGATGGAGCGCTTGTTCAAGCCCTCCGTGGCCATCAGCACAAAACGGTTGGTCTCGGGATCCAGCAGGTAAACCGAGCAGACCTGGCTGCCCATGGCTTCCTTGACGCGCAACACAATAATCCCCAACGCCGCCTTGAGATCCTTGGCGGAGTTAACTTCCTGGACGATCTTGCGCAGCGTATTGAGCATGGCTCGGGGTCGAACTCCGTCGTCAGTCGCGCGCTAAAAGGCGCGGGGCAAGCTCTTTGAGAGCGCGACGATAAACTTCGCGCTTGAATGTCACCACCTGGCCCAACGGGTACCAATAGCTGACCCAGCGCCAGCCATCGAACTCCGGTTTACCGGTCAAATCCATCCGCACCCGCTGCTCGTTGGAGATCAGGCGCAGGAGAAACCATTTCTGCTTCTGGCCGATACACAGCGGTTGGCTGTGGGTACGCACCAGGCGTTGCGGTAAACGATAACGCAACCAGCCACGGGTGCAGGCCAGAATCTGTACATCTTCGCGCTCAAGGCCGACTTCTTCGTTCAACTCACGGTACAAGGCGTCTTCAGGGGTTTCGTCGGGGTTGATTCCACCTTGAGGAAACTGCCAGGCATCTTGGTTGATTCGGCGAGCCCATAGCACCTGTCCGGCATCATTCGTAAGAATAATCCCGACATTAGGACGGAAACCATCGGGGTCGATCACGGCAACAACCTCGCAAACGCATGTCGCCGCATTGTTCCACAAAGGTTGTTGCAGCGGCAACGAGGCTTCTTACCTTATGTGCACTCTTGTGAAAAGACCGTATTCTGGACGCCTTTTTACAGACTTTTCAGCGAGTAACTGCAATGCGCCTGGCTTTATTCGACTTGGACAACACCCTTCTCGGCGGTGACAGCGATCACGCGTGGGGCGATTACCTCTGTGAACGCGGGATTCTCGACCCCATCGCCTACAAGGCCCGCAACGACGAGTTCTACCAGGATTACCTGGCCGGCAAGCTGGACAACGCCGCGTACCTGAACTTCAGCCTGGAAATCCTCGGCCGCACCGAGATGGCCCAACTCGACGAGTGGCACCGCGACTTCATGCGCGACTGCATCGAGCCGCTGATGCTGCCCCGTGCCGTGGAACTGCTGGCCAAGCACCGCGCCGCCGGCGACACCCTGGTGATCATCACCGCCACCAACCGTTTCGTCACCGCGCCGATTGCCGCACGCCTGGGCGTGGAAACCCTGATCGCCACCGAGTGCGAGATGGACAACGGCCGCTACACCGGGCGCAGCACCGACGTGCCGTGCTTCCGTGAGGGCAAGGTGACGCGTTTGAATCGTTGGTTGGCAGAGACCGGGTTCAGCCTGGAAGACAGCTATTTCTATAGCGATTCGATGAATGACCTGCCGCTGTTGGAGCAGGTGACGCACCCCGTAGCGGTGGATCCGGATCCGAATCTGCGGGCGGAGGCGGAGAAGCGTGAGTGGCCGGTGATTACATTGCGCAGCTGATGGCGCTATCGCAGGCAAGCCAGCTCCCACACTCGACCGAGTTCCAACATGAGAATGAGGTCAAAAGGTGGGAGCTGGCTTGCC
Source organism: Pseudomonas sp. CBZ-4 (assembly GCF_000346755.1). Lineage (GTDB taxonomy): Bacteria > Pseudomonadota > Gammaproteobacteria > Pseudomonadales > Pseudomonadaceae > Aquipseudomonas. The sequence goes on from NZ_ANNV01000103.1 coordinate 15,549, forward strand.
TGCGATGCAGACGACTCGGTCTAGAGCCCTAAACCGGCTTGGCGCCCATGAGCCCCGCAATCGCCACAAACCCCACCAGGCTGACCACCGCCAGCACCAGGGTGAAATTCAAGCTACCACCCTCGCCCTTACGCAGACGATTAAGCCGCGCCACCAACCAGAACCACGCCAGCGCCGCCACGGTGTAGAGCAGGCTGGAACCCAGAATCCACGTCTGCCCCAGCGGCCAGCCAACCAAATGCACCAGCCACCAGCCGGTAAACGGCATGCTGACCACGCAAACCCCCATCAACAACCACACAAACACCCACGGGCGCTGCACGGTGACCGCCGGGCCGGCGCTGCGTTTGCGCCAGGCCAGCAGCGCCAGGCCCAGGCCGCTGAGCAGCAGCAACACCGTCGCCGCGATGTGGATAACTTTCAGGGTGATCAGGGTTTCCATCTCTCGTCTTCCTTAAAGGCCGCCCCAATCAGCGTAGTCGCTCAACCGAGGAACAGTTTGTAGGCCGGGTTATCGCTTTCATCCCAGTACGGGTAGCCGATGGCTTCCAGGGCTGCCGGTACCAGGTGACGCTCGTTCGCCGGCACTTGCAGGCCAGCGACCACACGGCCGTCAGCTGCGCCGTGGTTGCGATAGTGGAACATCGAGATGTTCCAGCGCCCGCCTAATTTGTTAAGAAAGTTGAACAACGCCCCCGGGCGTTCCGGGAATTCGAAGCGGAACACCACTTCATTGCTGACGTGCGCCGCATGGCCGCCGACCATATGGCGGATGTGCAGCTTGGCCAGCTCATTCTCGGTCAGGTCCAGCACCGGGAAACCCTGCTCGGTCAGGCTGGCGATCAGCGCGCTGCGGGGGTCGGTGTCGGGGTGGGTCTGCACGCCAACAAAGATGTGCGCCTCGCTGCCGGAGTGGAAACGGTAGTTGAATTCGGTGATCTGGCGCTTGCCCACGGCTTCGCAGAACGCCTTGAAGCTGCCCGGCTTCTCGGGAATGGTCACGGCGATGATCGCTTCGCGGCCTTCACCCAGCTCGGCGCGCTCCGCCACATGGCGCAGGCGGTCGAAGTTGACGTTGGCGCCGGAGTCGATGGCCACCAGGGTCTGGCCGGTGACGCCACGGGTTTCCACGTATTTCTTGATCCCCGCCACGCCCAGCGCGCCCGCAGGCTCGGTGATGGAACGGGTGTCGTCGTAGATGTCCTTGATCGCCGCACAGATTTCATCGGTGCTCACGGTGATCACTTCGTCGACATAGTCTTTGCAGATATCAAACGTGTGCTGGCCGATCTGCGCCACCGCCACGCCGTCGGCAAAGATCCCCACCGTCGGCAACACCACGCGCTCACCCGCGGCCATGGCGGCTTGCAGGCAGTTGGAGTCGTCCGGCTCGACGCCGATGATCTTGATCTCCGGGCGCAGGTATTTCACGTACGCCGCGATCCCGGCGATCAGCCCGCCGCCGCCCACCGGGACAAAAATCGCGTCCAGAGGCCCCGGATGCTGGCGCAGGATTTCCATCGCCACGGTGCCCTGCCCGGCAATGGTGTGCGGATCGTCGTAAGGGTGGATGTAGACGTAACCCTTTTCGTCGACCAGCTTCAGCGAATAGGCCAGGGCTTCCGGGAAGGAATCGCCATGCAGCACCACTTTGCCGCCACGGGAGCGCACGCCTTCGACCTTGATCTCCGGGGTGGTCTTGGGCATCACGATGGTGGCTTTGACCCCCAGCACCTTGGCCGCCAGGGCCAGGCCCTGGGCATGGTTGCCCGCCGAAGCCGTGACCACGCCGCGCGCACGCTCTTCGCTGCTCAGTTGAGTCAGCTTGTTATAGGCGCCGCGAATCTTGAACGAGAACACCGGCTGCAAGTCTTCACGCTTGAGCCAGACCCTATTGCCCAGCCGCTCGGAGAGCTGGCGGGCGGTCTGCAGGGGAGTTTCTACGGCAACGTCGTAAACGCGCGAGGTGAGAATCTTTTTGACGTACTGTTCAAGCATCGGCGGGCTTCTACTTTCACGGTTTGGCAGGGCCAAGGAGTCTAACCCGGCTTTTGGCCGGGCGACCACACGAATCCCGAGGTTTTGTTGGGTTATACTCGCGCCCCTCGATAACTCCCCGCCCGTTCCGGAGCCCGCATGACCCAGGATCAACTCAAACAGGCAGTGGCCCAGGCCGCCGTCGATTTAATCCTTCCCAAACTCGACGATAAAAGCATCGTCGGTGTCGGCACCGGCTCCACCGCCAACTGCTTCATCGACGCACTGGCCCAGCACAAGGGCGCATTTGACGGCGCCGTGGCCAGCTCCGAAGCCACCGCCGCCCGCCTCAAGGGCCATGGCATTCCGGTGTACGAGCTCAACACCGTGAGCGACCTGGAGTTCTACGTCGACGGCGCCGATGAAAGCGACGCGCACCTGAACCTGATCAAAGGCGGCGGCGCGGCCCTGACCCGCGAGAAGATCGTCGCGGCCGTGGCCAAGACCTTTATCTGCATCGCCGACGCCAGCAAGCTGGTGCCCGTCCTCGGTGCCTTCCCGCTGCCGGTGGAAGTGATCCCGATGGCCCGCAGCCACGTGGCCCGCGAGCTGGTGAAACTGGGCGGTGACCCGGTGTACCGCGAAGGCGTGTTGACCGACAACGGCAACATCATCCTCGACGTGTTCAACATGCAGATCACCAACCCGGTGGAGCTGGAAACCCAGATCAATGCCATCGTCGGCGTGGTCACCAACGGTTTGTTCGCCGCGCGTCCGGCTGACGTACTGCTGCTGGGCACTGCCGAAGGTGTGAAAACCCTCAAGGCCTAAGGCTCACGGCCTCGCTTTATGTGGGAGCTGGCTTGCCTGCGATAGCATCACCTCGGTTCTACTGACACACCGAGTTGTTTGCATCGCAGGCAAGCCAGCTCCCACAAAGTCCAGCTCCCACATTTGTTTCTAATGTCTAAAAGCTCTGTGTAACAAAAACGCTACCTTTCGCAGCACCCCTCGCCAAAATCGTGCGCCAAGTCACGACACTCAACACCGCCGCTGGTATCAAATCCGTTACAAATTACAGCCAGGCGACTCGCCCGTTTAACAATGCGCCAATTCACAATCGCCCAGGGAATGAGGCGCACATTGTGCAAAGGGTCTCGGCTTGAACATCCCCATCACCTCAAGGAAGACCTTGTGATAAAGCCCCTAGCCCTTGCTATCAGCGCGGCCTGCGCCCTGTTGCCGACCCACCTCCTGGCCTACGACTACGGCGAGCACGCCAACACCACCCTGGAAAAACTGATCAACGACTACCCCGGCCGTTATCGCGGCACGGCCAACTTCGCCGGGGCTGCCGATTGGATGCAGAGCCAGATGGGTACGGCCTACAGCATCAGTCGCCAGGATTTCACCTGGAACAGCGGCAGTCGCGCATCGCAAAACGTGGTGGCCTACGCCGCCGGCAGCAAACCGCAGTACGTGGTGATTGGCGCACACTTCGATACCTTCTTCGGCCGCCCGACCCTCCAAGGCCTGGACGACAACGGCTCCGGCGCCAGCGTGCTGACGGAAGTGGCGAAGAACCTCGGCGGCCTGCAACTGGAAAACGGCTTGCAGATCGTCGGCTTTGGCGCCGAAGAAGAAGGCCTGCGCGGTTCCAAGGCCTTTGTCGCGTCGTTGAGCGCCAGCCAGCGCGCGAACATGCTGGCGATGATCAACCTCGACAGCCTGATCACCGGCGACATGATGTACGCCCACGCCGGCCAGAACAGCACCGCCAACCCGGCCTTGGCGTCGTTGCGCGAGCACACCTTCCAGATCGCCAAGGAATTGAACATCCCGCTGTTCACCAACCCCGGCCTGGACCCGCAATACCCCAAAGGCACCGGCTGCTGCAGCGATGGCGAGCCCTTCGAGCCGCTGAACATCCCGATCCTTTATATAGAAGCCACCAACTGGGAACTGGGCGACCTCGACGGCTACACCCAGACCGACAACCCGAAGATCCCCGGTGGCTCGACCTGGCACGACCCCGCCGAAGATAACAAGGCCGTGCTCACCGACGCTTTCGGCCAGGCGCGCATCGACCAGCGCCTGCGCGACTATTCGCGCCTGCTCAGCCGCCTCGTGCTGGAATTGACCAACGCCGACCTGATGGCCTCCACCGCCTCCGGCGGCGCCGTCGCACGCAATATGCAGGACAACCTGCAACGCCAGCACCAAGCCATGGTGCGCCTGCATGACCGGCGCTGGCTGACCTTGCAGTCGGCCAGCCGCGAGGTGGGCAGCTTTGATGGCGAGATCGGCGTGGACGGCGAATACAACCCGGACAGCGGCTTCGACAACGCCCCCAACCCCGAAGCGCGACGCGTGGGCCTGCATGCGCTGGGCGACTATCAACTGACCCCGAGCCTGAACCTCGGCGCCAGCCTCAGCTACCTCAATGGCCGCGACAAGCTTGAGCACCGCGGCAAACTCGACAGCGACACCTGGCAAGCCGCGGCCTATGCCCTGCTCAACGATGGCGGCCCGAGCTGGCTGGCCGGCGACCTGAGCATCGGCCACAGCCGCTTCGAGTCCAAGCGCAACCTGCTGATCCAGGCCAATGGCGGACCGATCCTGCTCAACCAGCAACTGACCGGCAACACCGACGCCCTGACCCTGGGCGCGCGCGTGCTCGGCGGTTACGACTTTGACTTCGGCGCGATCAAGAGCGGGCCTTTCGCCGGCCTGGATTACAGCCACTCGCGTATCGATAAATTCCGCGAAAAGCAGGACCTGCGCACGGCCCTGACCTATGAGGAACAGTCTTTCGATTCCCTGGAAGCCAGCCTCGGCTGGCGTGTGCGCGGCGCCGTCGCCCTGCCCTACGGCCTCAATCTGATGCCTTACGGCGACATCGCCTGGGTCAAGGAGCTGGGCGACGGCCGCCTGGACGACCTGCAACTGACCGCCCGCGCCGACAGCCAGGCGCGCACGGCCAAGCTGGGTTCAGCGGACAAGAGCTTTGGTCGCGCGCAAGTCGGCAGCCAACTGGCGATCACCCCGCAACTGGGCGTGTTTGCCGAGGTCAACGGCCGCCTGGGCCACAGCGAGGGCAGCCAGACCGGCTATTCGCTGGGTGTGCAATGGATGTTCTGATCAGGGCTTCTTGAACACGTAGAACAGGTTCGGCTCACTGGTCAGGTACAACGTACCGTCATCGTCCATGGCGATCCCTTCGGCCTGCGGCACACGTTTTTTCAGGCCATGGCGCCCGTTGAGCAGCGACAAACTGCTCAACGGGCGACCGTCGATATCCAGTTCCAGCACCAGGAACGATTCATCCGACAGCGCCAGCAGATGGCCGCTGCGCTCATCGTATTGCAGGCTCGACAGGTCACGCACAAACAGCCCTGCATCGCGCTTGGGGTTGTTGACCACGTGCACCGAGTAGGTCTTTTCCGGTTTGAAATGGGGGAACCCGTGGATCTCGTAGATCAGCATCGGGTCGCGCTCCTTGGCCACGAACAGGCGCTTGCCCACCGAGTCGTAGGCCAGGCCTTCAAAGCCCTTGTTGCCGCCCACGTGCAAGCCCAGGGTCATCTGTTCCGCGTCCGCGGCGTCGAGGAACTCGGTGTCGTCGTCCACATGCACCTTGATCAGCCGCTGCTGGCGTTCATCGCTGATCACATAGATGCCTTCGCTGATGAACTCGACCGCCTCGGCATCGCCAAAGCCCACCAGGGCAATGCGCCGCAGGATCTTGCCGTCCAGTGAAAGCTCGATCAGCTCGGGGTTTTTATTGGTGACGGTAAACAGGCTTTTGCGCACGGGGTCGAAGGTCAGCGCCGACACGTCGCTGTCGAGGCCTTCGATGACCTGGGCTTCAAGGACGACGCGGTAATCGGCCAGGCCAATCGAGGCCTCGCCGACAGGCTGGCGCCACGCCTGGAGGTTGAACCAGGCGCGCTCGAACAGGCGAAAGTGTTGCGCAACGACCCCGGCGCTGATCAGGACGATCAGCGCAAGCGTGAAAATGATGGGTTTGGGGCGGACAAGTCGGCGCATCGGGCGTGCTCAAAGTCAAAAGTGGCGCATGAATATCACGCCCGTCTGAATTTAAACTTAAACACGGCCTACTGTCTGGTGGATGCCGCTCTTAGAGAACTATCCGACGTAACCGGTGTGCTATTTCTGCTTTTCGAAGCAATAGAACAGATTCGGCTCGCTGACCATGTAGAGGTTGCCGTCTTCGTCCATGGTCACGCCTTCCGCCCGAGGAATGGTGTCCTTGAGCCCGTTGAAACCGCCCAGCAAGGTCATGAAGCTGACTTGCTCGCCCTTTTCATCCAGTTCCAGCAGCAGATGGGAATCGGCCGACAGCACCAGCAAATGCCCGGTGCGTGGGTCCACCGCCAGGGCCGACAGGTTGCGCATGTCCAGTTCGGTGCTGGTCAGCTTTTGCTTGTCGCCCACCAGGGTCTGGCTGCCGTCGCTTTTCCAGGTGAACAGCGCCGGTGGACGTTCTTCGCCCAGCACGATCTGCTGGTTGCGCTTGTCCCAGGTGATGCCTTCAAAGGCTTTGTTCTGGTTTTTCGACGGGCCCAGGTCATAGCTGGGGAAATCGGCCTTGTTCAACTGGGTGGTGCTGGCATCGAGCTTGACGATGGTCAGGCTGTGTTCGCGCTCATCGACCACGGCCATCAGGCCGTTTTCCAGGACGGTCAGGCCTTCCGGGTTGCTCCAGCCGTTCAACGGCATTTTGCGCAGCACGTCGCCTTGCAGGCTCAACTCGACGAGAAACGGGTTTTTGCCCATGACGGAAAACAGGGTTTTGGTCTGCGGGTTGTAGGAGACGTCCGAAGCCTCATCCTTCTCCATCCCCGGCAACAGCTTGCCATCGATCACCGCGTGATAGTCCGGCAGCCACACGCTCTGTTGGCGTTCGGCGGGGGTTTCGAAGCGTTCCAGCACCCACAGCACACCGCGATCGTCCCAGTGCATGGCCCAGGCCACGCCGTAGGAAATCACGCCCGCCAATAACAGCCAGGAATACCAGCGCAAGGCGAAACGCGAACGCGGCTTGGAGAGATTGCTGGGCAGGGTTACGGCCATGGGGCGCTTATTCCGGAAAGTCAGCGTTAGGTGATAGCACAGGATCAGGAAGCCCGCGCGCAAGAGGCTGAGGATTATCCGGATGGGGTGTGAAAAAAATGCAAAGAAAAGGAGATTACAAAGACATGGAGAACCAATGTGGGAGCGGGCTTGCCCGCGATAGCGGTGGATCAGATAACACATCTGTAACTGATAGACCGCCATCGCGGGCAAGCCCGCTCCCACATTTATAACCGCGTTTCGTCAGCGAACCTGGCTTTCGAAGCGGTTAACGCCCGACAACTCCAGCACCAGCTCATCACCCACATTCAGCGGGCCCACGCCAGCCGGGGTGCCGGTGAGGATCACGTCGCCCGCTTGCAGCGAGAAGCAACCAGCCATGTACTGGATCATCGGCACGATCGGGTTGAGCATGATCGCGCTGTTGCCGTCCTGGCGCACTTCGCCATTGATGGTCAGGCGAATGCCGATGTCGGTCACGTCGGGGAAGGTGCTGCTGACCACGAACGGTGCGATCACTGCCGCGCCGTCGAAGGACTTGGCGATTTCCCACGGCAGGCCCTTGGCTTTCAGCTCGGCTTGCTTGTCGCGCAGGGTCAGGTCCAGCGCCGGGGCGAAGCCGGAGATGGCATCCAGTACTTCTTCACGGCTCGGCTTGGTCGACAACGGCTTGCCGATCAGTACCGCGATTTCCGCTTCGTAATGCACCGAACCGCGCTCGATCGGGATGGCAAAACCACCTTCCAGCGCCACCACGCAACTGCCTGGCTTGATGAACAGCAACGGTTCGGTCGGCACCGGGTTGTCCAGTTCCTTGGCATGTTCGGCGTAGTTACGCCCGATGCACACCACTTTGCCCACCGGGAAGTGGATGTTGGTGCCGTCGACATACTTGTGCTGGTAGCTCATGGAACGACTCCTTCAGGGGCGATTAAACAGCGAAGATCTTGCCAGGGTTCATGATCCCGTTCGGGTCGAACACGGCTTTGACGGCTTTCATGTAGTCGATTTCAACCGGCGAACGGCTGTAGGTCAGGTAATCACGCTTGGTCATGCCCACGCCGTGTTCGGCGGAGATCGAACCGTTGTACTTCTCGACGGTTTCAAACACCCACTTGTTCACGGTGGCGCACTTGGCGAAGAACTCGTCCTTGCTCAGGTTTTCTGGCTTGAGGATGTTCAGGTGCAGGTTGCCGTCGCCGATGTGGCCGAACCAGACGATTTCGAAGTCCGGGTAGTGTTCGCCGACGATCGCGTCGATTTCCTTCAAGAACGCCGGCACTTTCGACACAGTGACCGAGATGTCGTTCTTGTACGGGGTCCAGTGGGAAATGGTCTCGGAGATGTACTCGCGCAGTTTCCACAGGTTGTGCAGCTGGGTTTCGCTCTGGCTCATCACGCCGTCCAGCACCCAGCCTTGTTCCACGCAATGTTCGAAGGTTTCCAGGGCGTGGTTGGCGACTTCTTCGGTGGTGGCTTCGAATTCCAGCAGGGCGTAGAACGGGCACTCGGTTTCGAACGGCGCCGGCACATCGCCACGGCCGAGGACTTTGGCCAGGGCCTTGTCGGAGAAGAACTCAAAGGCGGTCAGGTCGAGTTTGTTCTGGAACGCGTGCAGCACCGGCATGATCGAGTCGAAATCGGTGGTGCCGAGGACCATCGCGGTGAGGTTTTTCGGCGCCCGGTCCAGGCGCATGGTGGCTTCCACCACAAAGCCCAGGGTGCCTTCCGCGCCGATAAACAGCTGGCGCATGTCGTAGCCGGTGGCGTTCTTGATCAGGTCGCGGTTCAGTTCCAGCACGTCGCCCTTGCCGGTGACGACCTTCATGCCGGCCACCCAGTTGCGGGTCATGCCGTAGCGAATCACCTTGATCCCGCCGGCATTGGTGCCGATATTGCCGCCAATCTGGCTGGAACCGGACGACGCGAAGTCCACCGGGTAGTACAGGCCGTTTTCTTCGGCGACGTTCTGCAGTTGCTTGGTGACCACGCCCGGCTGGCACACGGCGGTGCGGTCGGTGAGGTTCACGTCGAGGATCTGGTTCATATAGTCGAACGACACGACCACTTCGCCATTAGCGGCCACGGCGGCGGCGGACAGGCCAGTACGGCCACCGGATGGCACCAGTGCCACCTTGTGCTCATTGGCCCAACGCACAATGGCCTGGACCTGCTCGATGGTCTTGGGGAAGACAATGGCGGTCGGCGCGGGTGCGAAGTGCTTGGTCCAATCCTTGCCGTAAGCCTCCAGGGAGTCTGCATCGGTCAGCACTTTGCCAGGCTCAACCAGGGTCTTCAGCTCATCAATCAGGGCAGGATGGGTCATCGACAGAACTCTCGAACAATTCATGGTCATCCTGAGAACGCTTCACGTCGCAGGAATAGGTGTTTAGCGGGGCGCGTATGCTAGCATACCGCCCCCGCAGGACAGAGCCCAAGGGCGTTTCTGCGGTGACGGCTTTCCTGCCGTCCGGGTCAGCTTGTGCTGCTCGATTCCCTGCCATTTTTCTCCGGGATACAGGTTTACGCAGATGAGCAAGACTTCTCTCGATAAGAGCAAGATCAAGTTCCTTCTTCTGGAAGGCGTCCACCCATCGGCTGTCGACGTTCTGAAAGCCGCCGGGTACACCAGCATTGAGTACATCACCAGTTCTCTGCCGGAAGCCCAACTCAAGGAAAAGATCGCCGACGCGCACTTCATCGGCATTCGCTCCCGCACTCAGCTGACCGAAGAAATCTTCGATCACGCCAAGAAACTCGTGGCAGTCGGCTGTTTCTGCATCGGCACCAACCAGGTCGACCTCAACGCAGCGCGCGAGCGCGGCATCGCGGTGTTCAACGCACCGTACTCCAACACCCGTTCCGTTGCGGAGCTGGTGCTGGCCGAGGCGATCCTGCTGTTGCGCGGCATTCCTGAGAAGAACGCTTCCTGCCACCGTGGCGGCTGGATCAAAAGCGCGGCCAACTCCTTCGAAATCCGCGGCAAGAAGCTGGGTATCGTCGGTTACGGCTCGATCGGCACGCAATTGTCGGTCCTGGCTGAAGGCCTAGGCATGCAGGTGTTCTTCTACGACACCCTGACCAAGCTGCCACTGGGCAACGCCACCCAAGTGGCCAGCCTGACCGAGCTGCTGGGCATGTCCGACATCGTCACCCTGCACGTCCCGGAAACCGCTGAGACCCAGTGGATGATCGGCGAGAAGGAAATCCGCGCCATCAAGAAAGGCGGCATCCTGATCAACGCGGCACGCGGCACCGTGGTCGAGCTGGACGCCCTGGCCGACGCGATCAAGGACAAGCACCTGATCGGCGCGGCCATCGACGTGTTCCCGGTGGAGCCACGCTCCAACGACGACATCTTCGAAAGCCCGCTGCGTGGCCTGGACAACGTGATCCTGACCCCGCACATCGGCGGTTCCACTGCCGAAGCCCAAGCCAACATCGGCCTGGAAGTGTCGGAGAAGCTGGTCAAATACAGCGACAACGGTACCTCGGTATCGTCGGTGAACTTCCCGGAAGTGGCCCTGCCGGCTCACCCTGGCAAGCACCGTCTGCTGCACATCCACCAGAACATCCCTGGCGTGATGATGGAGATCAACAAGGTCTTCGCGGAAAACGGCATCAACATCTCCGGTCAGTTCCTGCAGACCAACGAAAAGGTCGGCTACGTGGTCATCGACGTCGACGCCGAGTACTCGGACCTGGCGCAAGAGAAGCTGCAGCACATCAAAGGCACGATTCGTAGCCGCGTGTTGTTCTAAGGTTTCAACGGCACCAACAAAAAGGGAGCCCCTCGGGGCTCCCTTTTTTGCATCTGAACAAATCTTACTTAACGTTAACCGTGATCACTTTCGAGGCTACAGTAGGTTCGAACTGGCGGTGTACGTTATCGCCTGCCACCAGTTGCAGGGTGTGCTTGCCAGGCGTCAGGGTCAGTTCGGTTTCGGTCTGGGCCTTGCCGAAGTGGATCGAGGTGGCATCGGCCGGAATCGGCTCATCGGCCTTGAGCGACTGCACGTCGCGATCGACCAGCAGGTGATGGTGACCAGCGCCATGCACTTGCTTGTCGATGGGCTCCAGGTCCAGGCCCTTGACGCCGAATTTGACGGTGAAGGTCTTGTCGACGGTCGCGCCGTCTTTAGGCGAGACGATAAACACTTCGGCACCTGCAGGCGCAGGGGTACGCGGCAGGTCTGCGGCGTTGGCCAACATCGAGGCACCCAGCAGCAGGCTGGCAATCGTTGCACGGGACAAAAGGGCTTTCATTCGCTTCTCCAGTTTTTCGGTGAAATCTGTAGGGTTATGACAACTTCGCGACAAATTGCTGTCCAAGGCACTCAACACCATAGCAAAGCGATGCTGAACGGCGCCTCGCACATAAAAATTCTCTAGGAGTGACCATGCGCTTTTCGCCTGGCCTGTTACTTGTGCTGCCCCTGATGAGCCCCTTGGCTCACGCCGAACTGGTCGATGACGTATTTGACCGTGGCGAACTGCGTATCGCCCTTGAAGCCAACACCCCGCCGTTCAACTTCAAGGAGGGCGACAAACTCACCGGGTTTGAAGTGGAACTGGGTGAGCAACTGGCCAAGGAAATGGACGTACGCCCCTCGTTTATCACCACCGACGACGCCGATCTGCTGCCGGGAGTGGAAACCGGCAAGTACGACGTGGCCATTAACCATATCGCTATGACTGCCCTGTTGCAGGATCGGTTCGATTTCAGTGAGGCGTACAACGAAAAGCCGGAGCTGGCGATCCCGTTCCAGAAAGGCAACCCGGCGTTCAAGGCGAGCTTGGACAAGGCGTTGCAGCGGGTGAAGGAGGATGGGCGGTTGAAGGCGTTGGCGCAGAAGTGGCTTGAAAGCGAGACACCGGCAGCCCAGGCACAGTAAATCAAATGTGGGAGCTGGCTTGCCTGCGATAGCGGTGGGTCAGCAACTGATGTGGGACTGATATACCGCTATCGCAGGCAAGCCAGCTCCCACATTGAACTACACATTTTCTGAGAGATGGGCCAAGGCCACCGCCGCCTCGGGTAGCTCCAGCTCGCTGAAGACTTGTACACCATGGCGTTTCAGCAGCGCCGCTGTCACGCCTTCGCCGCTGACTTTCACACCACTAAACGTGCCGTCATACGTCAGCAAATTCCCACAAGACGGGCTATTGGCCTTGAGCACCGCAATGCGGATGTTGTGCCGCTGCACCAACGCCAACGCCTGCCGCGCACCGTCAAGAAAGGCCGCGCTGAAATCCTCGCCCTCGGCCGTCAGCACCTGCGCTCGCCCTTCCCACACTGCCACACCCTGCCCGCCCGGAATCTCCGCAGGCGGACGCGGTGTCGGCAAACCACCGGACACTTCCGGGCAGATCGCCACCACGCGCCCTTCGGCCTGCCACGCCGCCAATTGATCGAACGGCCCGCTGGCGCCACCGTCGTAGCGCACCTTGTGCCCGAGCAAACAGCGGCTGATCAGAATCTTTTCCATGCTTAAAACGGCTCGTTGCCGCGCCGGCGAAACCAGCCGGTGAGGGACAGGCGTTCGCGCGTGGCGGGCATGACTTCGTGGGGCACCTCGCCGGACAGGAACACCACCAGGCAACCGCCGGCCGGCACCACGTCGTATTCGACGTCGCTCTTGAGGTACATGCGCAACTGGCCGCCATGTTCGGGCAGCCAGGCGTCGTTCAAGTAGATCACCGCCGAGACCATGCGCCGGTCATCATCGCGGAAACGGTCGAGGTGCTTGAGGTAGAACGCCCCCGGTGGATACATCGCGAAGTGGCTTTCGAAGTCTTCCAGGCCGAGGAACAGGCTGCGGTTCATCGCCAGGCGCAGGCTGTCCATCACAGCCATGTAAGTGCCGCAGACGGCCGCGTCGCCCTCTTCCAGCCACTGGATGTGGTCACCGCGAATGCCCTCGCGAATCTCCTGGGCCGGCCCGCGTCCTACAGCCGCCGGGGCCAGTTCACCTTCGGCCGCACGTTTACGGCACTCAGCCGCCAGTTCCAGGGTCAGAGCCTGGGGCAGGAAGCCGTCCTGCCGCGACCAGCCCTTTTCGGCGAGGTCGTCGACAATACGTTGCAACAGCGGGTGATCGAAGGGTATTTGCATGGCGCGCATAGTATCCATACGCCTGTAAATCCGACAGCGCCGTTGAGCGTCTGCATACACTTTAGTCAGGTGACTGATAGGACTTCTCGACAAATCCTACGCCCGACACGGACAATAGTGGCCGACTGACAGGAGTCCCTAATGCGTCGTTTGTTTTTATCCTTGCTGATGTTCTGCGTTTTGCCCGCCTGGGCAGACGGCCATGACCAGTTGTACAAGGTCGCCGGCTGGGCCGAACAACGTGCGCATTTCAATGACGCCCTCAGCGCCGCCCAGCAACGCTACCGCAATAGCCTGCCGCCGGCGGTGTTCCAGGCGCTGGTGGACAACAGCAATAAACGCTTCGCCGCCCAGGCCATGGACCAGCGTGCCGAAGCGCAATTGCGCAAGAACCTGGCGGACCCGGCACCGGCCCTGGCGTTTTTCCAATCACCGTTGGGCCGCAAGATCGTCGCCGCCGAGTTGCTCGCCACGCGCCGCGACCAGTTGGCGAAAAACGCCCAGGGCCTGCCGAAAATCGAAGCCGACGCGACGCGCAGCCTGATCATTGGTCATTTGGCGCAAGCGTTGCCGGCCCGTGAAGCCGGGGCGGAAGTCAGCCTGGCGATTGCCGGCGTGGCGGCCGACAGCCTGAGCCAGATGATCCCCGGCCTGCTCGGCGGTGGTCAGGCGCAAGGCATGTTGAATGGCCAGCGTGAGCGGTTGATGCAGCAGATTGGCAATGACCTGAACAATACGCTGCTGTACGTCTATCGGGATTTGTCTGACCCGGAGCTGGAAGAATTCGCCACGTTTGCGGAGTCGGCGGAGGGGAAGGCGTATTACCAGGCTGCATTAGCAGCGATCCGAGCGGGACTTGCTGTGGGCCAAAGCACTTCAAGCCTGACACAGTAATCAGTCTGGGTGAGGTTTGTGTGGGAGCTGGCTTGCCTGCGATAGCGGTGGGTCAGCAACTTATGAGGGACTGATGCACCGCTATCGCAGGCAAGCCAGCTCCCACATTTTTTGACCGAGTTACTTCAGGTGGTCGGTGAGGTACTTGAAGTATTCCTCGCGAATCTCCGCAATCTCATTCGCCAAATGATGCCTGCCCCGCGCCAGCATCAACACCTCAGGCTGATCAAACTTACCCCGCAGCACCTGCAAATTGTGCTGCCAGTCCACCGTCATATCTTCCTCGCCTTGCACAATCACCGGCCGCCGTGGGCTGCGCGGTGCGGCTTCGATGCGTTTGATCCAGCGCGCCAATGCACCAACCCAGGCGGTGGGCAATTGGCGCGGCTGCAACGGGTCGGCTTCGAGGAACGGCCGGAATGCCGGGTCGTGGGTGTTATCGCTGAACCGCCGCGCGATGCCTTTGACGAACGGCCGCAGCAAGTAATAGCTGAGTTGCGACCAGCCCCACGCCCGTGGCCGTACCAGCGGCGACAGCAGGAACGTCTTGCCCTGGGCCGGACTGTCGGCGCCATGGTTGAGCAGATGATCCACCACCACCGCGCCGCCCGTGCTCTGCCCGAACAAGTGCCAGGGTTGCGGCAGTTGCAGCGCTTTCGCCTCGGCAAACAGCGCCTGCACGACCTGTTGGTACACCGCGAAATCATCGATGCTGGCGCGCACGCCGCTGGATAGACCGTGCCCCGGCAGATCACAGGCGATCACCACAAAGCCCTGGTCCAGCGCCCACTTCACCACATGGCGATACAGCCCCATGTGGTCGTAAAAGCCGTGGTACATGAACATTGTCGCCACCGGCACAGCCGGCCACCACACTTGCGCAACCACCTCAAACCCCGCCACCTCGAAACGCCCCAGGCGACTCACGGCCTGATCAAGCCCGTAGAAACGCTGGTAGACCCGCGCCTCGGCGGACAGCGCTTGCGCCTCCATCAGGGGCTGCAAGCTTTCGCGCAGATGATCGGGGTCAAAGGTGACGGGCATAAAGGCTTCCAGACTACGGCGCGGATGAATATCGAGCTGCGATATTCATCTGTCAGGACAAGCATGGCAAGCTACGCGACCTTCGAGGATACATCTGAATGCGACCGCCCTTCCGTTCCGCCCTGTTCGCCAGCCTGCTCCTGGTCCTCTGCGCCGGCGTGCTGTGGGCGGCGTACGACTGGTTCCAGGGCCGCTACCTGCGCGCCTTCAGCGAACACACGGCGGTGTTTTCCGGTGACCCGTTGCAACTGCCCGCCGACCTCGCCGGCCCCGGCCCGATCCGCCTGGTGCACTTCTGGGACCCGGCCTGCCCGTGCAACGTCGGCAACCAGCAACACCTCGGCGAGTTGATCGAGCACTATGCGCCCCAGGGCGTCGAGTTCTACGCCCTGCAAAAAGCCGGCAGCCACGGCCAACTGCCCGACAACCTGCGCCAGATGAAAATCCTCACCGCCCTGCCCGGCGCCGATCAAGTGCCGGCCAGCCCCGCCGTGGGCATCTGGGATCGCACGGGCAAACTCGCGTATTTCGGGCCCTACAGCGAAGGGCTGACGTGCAATTCCAGCAACAGTTTTATCGAGCCGATCCTGCAGGCGCTGGAAGACGGCCGCGAGGTGAATGCCACGCACACCCTGGCGGTGGGCTGCTATTGTTCGTGGCCTAAAGAGCAGTAGTCCGTTACCCATTCTGGCTAAGGAAAGTTCATGAAGCGCGTCTTGCAGGTTCTCGCGGTTCTGCTGGTGTTGGTCGCCGTTGGCGCCGGCGTGTACCTCTACAGCAAGCAACCGACCCGCCAGGGCACGGTGACGCTGGCCAACCTGCAAGGTTCGGTCACGGTGCGGTATGACGACCGTGGCGTGCCGCATATCCGCGCCGAAAACGAGACCGACCTGTATCGCGCCCTGGGCTTCGTGCATGCCCAGGACCGCCTGTTCCAGATGGAGATCATGCGGCGCCTGGCCCGTGGCGAGCTGGCCGAAGTGCTCGGGCCCAAGGTGCTGGAGACCGACAAGCTGTTCCGCAACCTGCGCATCCGCGACCGCGCCGCCACCTACGTCGCGCAGTTGGACCATGAATCCGCGCACTGGAAGGCCCTGCAAGCCTATCTGGACGGGATCAATCAATATCAGGACGCCACGCCAGCCCGGTGGAGTTCGACGTGCTGGGCATCCCCAGGCGGCCGTTCACCGCCGAAGACACCATCAGCGTCGCCGGATACATGGCCTACAGCTTTGCCGCCGCCTTTCGTACCGAACCCTTGCTGACTTACGTACGCGACCAACTGGGCAGCGACTACCTGAAAGTCTTCGACCTCGACTGGCAACCCAAGGGCGCCCTCAACCTCGCCGCCAGCGATTGGCAGACCCTCGGCGCAATCGCGTCCCTGAGCGAACAGGCGCTGGCCGACAACGGCCTGCCGCAGTTCGAAGGCAGCAACGCCTGGGCCATCAGCGGCAACCGCACCAAAAGTGGCAAGCCGCTGCTGGCCGGCGACCCGCATATCCGCTTCTCGGTGCCGTCGGTGTGGTACGAGGCGCAGCTGTCGGCGCCGGGTTTTGAGTTGTATGGCTATCACAACGCGCTGGTGCCGGTGGCGTTCCTGGGGCACAACCTGGACTTTGGCTGGAGCCTGACCATGTTCCAGAACGACGACCTCGACCTGATCGCCGAGAAGGTCAACCCGGACAACCCCAACCAGGTCTGGTATCACGACGCCTGGGTCGACATGACCCGCACCGAGCAGCAGATCCAGGTCAAGGGCCAGGCCCCGGTCAACCTCACCCTGCGCCAATCGCCCCACGGCCCGATCATCAATGACGTGCTCGGCGACAACGCCGGCAAGACCCCGATTGCCATGTGGTGGGCGTTCCTCGATACGCAGAACCCGATCCTCGAAGGTTTCTACCAGCTCAACCGCGCCGACACCCTGGCCAAGGCCCGCGCGGCAGCGGCCAAGGTCTCGGCGCCGGGGTTGAACATCGTGTGGGCCAACGCCAAGGGCGACATCGGCTGGTGGGCGGCGGCGCAGTTGCCAATCCGCCCGGCCGGGGTCAACGCCGGGTTTATCCTCGATGGCAGCACGGCCCAGGCCGACAAGCTGGGTTTCTACCCGTTCAGCGCCAACCCCCAGGAAGAGAACCCCGCGCGCGGTTATGTGGTGTCGGCGAATGCCCAGCCGGTATCGCCCACCGGCCTGGAGATCCCCGGCTATTACAACCTGGCCGACCGTGGCCAGCAGTTGAACGCGCAGTTGAGCGACCACAGCGTGAAGTGGGATGTGAACAACAGCCAGGCCCTGCAACTGGGCACCACCACCGCCTTTGGCCCACGCCTGCTGGCGCCACTGTTGCCGGTGCTGCGCGAGGTGGTCAAGGACCCGGCGCAATTGCAGCTGGTCGAACAACTGGCCGCCTGGAAAGGCGACTACCCGCTGGATTCCACCAGCGCCACGCTGTTCAACCAGTTCCTGTTCAACCTCGCCGACGCGACATCCCACCCCAAGCTCGGCGACGGCATGTTCAAGACCCTGCTCAGCACCCGCGTGATCGACGCCGCGCTGCCGCGCCTGGCGGCAGCGCCGGACTCACCGTGGTGGAACGGCCAGCGCGCCGAGACCGTCAAGCGCGCCTGGGACAACAGCCTCGCCCACCTCAAGAGCACCTTCGGCGATGACCCGAGCCAGTGGCAATGGGGCAAGGCCCACACCCTGACCCACGGCCATCCATTGGGCATGCAGAAGCCGTTGGACCTCGTGTTCAACGTCGGCCCGTTCCCGGCACCGGGCAGCCACGAGGTGCCGAACAACCAATCGGCGAATATCGGCCCGGCGCCGTGGCCGGTGACCTACGGGCCTTCGACCCGTCGCCTGATCGACTTTGCCGACGTGGCCCACGCCCTGACCATCAACCCGGTGGGGCAAAGCGGTGTGCCGTTTGACCGGCATTATGGGGACCAGGCGGAGACCTATATCGAGGGCGGTTACGAACAGGCGCACTTCACCGATGAAGAAATCACCGCCAATACCCGTGGCACCTTGAAACTGCTGCCCGCCCGATAATCATCTGCAAACCCAATCAGTGTGGGAGCTGGCTTGCCTGCGATGGCGGTGTATCTGACACACCGCTATCGCAGGCAAGCCAGCTCCCACATTTTTGACCGCGTGGAGCTTCAGACCGGTGCGGCAAAATTGAGCCGGAACTGCTGCGGCGTCACCCCAAGCCTGCGGTTGAACACACTGCGCATATGCTGGGCATCACGAAAACCGCACTGATAGGCCACGGTCTTGAGCGGTGCATGGCTGCTTTCAAGCATCACCCGCGCCGCACCCACCCGCGCCCGCTCGACAAATTCCGCCGGGGTGATG
Source organism: Pseudomonas sp. CBZ-4 (assembly GCF_000346755.1). Classification (GTDB taxonomy): domain Bacteria; phylum Pseudomonadota; class Gammaproteobacteria; order Pseudomonadales; family Pseudomonadaceae; genus Aquipseudomonas. The sequence goes on from NZ_ANNV01000103.1 coordinate 34,040, forward strand.
CGCGCCTCACGGGCAAACCCCCGAGAGAAATTGCGCGCGCTCATATTGGCCGCCTTGGCCAGGTCGGCAATGGTCAGATCCCCGGTCAGGTTCGCCAACACATACAACTGCACCAAGGCCACCGCCGAGGTGGTTTCGGCGTGGGGCGTCAGAAACGGGCTGAACTGCGACTGCCCGCCCGAGCGCTGGGTAAACACCACCAGGCGCTTGGCCACGCTCAGCGCGACTTCCGGGCCATGGTCCTGGGCCAGCAAATACAGGGACAAATCGATGCCCGCCGTGACCCCCGCCGAGGTGTAGAGGTTGCCGTCCTGCACGTACAGGCGGTCGGCCTCGACCTGGGCCGTGGGACACAGGCGCGCCAGGTCGGCGGCGTCGTTCCAGTGGGTGGTGACGGTTTTGCCATCCAGCAAACCGGCGCGGGCGAGCATGAAGGCGCCGTTGCAGATGGAGCCGAAGCGTCGGGCCCTTGCGGTGGCGCCGCGCAGCCAGTCGTCGAATGGCGCGCCAAAGTCTTCGAAGGGCAACTGCGGACCACCGGCGACCAGCAGCAGGTCGTAGGCGCTCAAGGCTTCGCTGTAATGCCGATGGGCTTGCAATGACAGGCCGTTGGAAGCGGACATGTTGCCGTGAGCGAGGCCGATGACTTCCAGCTGGTAATGGTCCTGGCTGGGCAGGAAGCGGTTGGCTTCGCAGAACACATCCATGGGCCCGGTGACATCCAGCGACTGGACGCCGGGGAAGATCAGGATGGCGATGGTTTTGCTCATGAACAGGCACACCTTCTCTAACTGGATAAACACAGAACCCCTGTGGGAGCTGGCTTGCCTGCGATGCAGGCACCTCGGTCTGTCAGGTATACCGAGGTGATGCTATCGCAGGCAAGCCAGCTCCCACAGTTGACCGAGTACACCCTTGGCGCGATGTACAACCACATTGGCCGGGATTGCACCCTTACGGCGATGGCCCCTTCGCAGGCACGCGACCAGACTGGAATCCTTCCACAGGAGAACCACCATGACCACCATCGCCGGCATCCAGATCCCCGACAGCGCCCTCGCCAAGGCCACCACTGAATACATCCGCGACGTCGAATCCGACCTGCTCTACCACCACTCCCGCCGGGTCTTCCTGTTCGGCGCGTTGAGCGGTGAGCGCAAGCAACTGGCCTACAACCCGGAGCTGCTCTATGTCGGCGCGATGTTCCACGACCTGGGCCTGGTGGCCGGCCATCGCAGTGACAACGAGCGTTTTGAAGTGGATGGCGCCGATGCGGCGGCGGCCTTTCTCAAGCCTTACGGGCTGAGCGATGACGATATCGAACAGGTGTGGCTGTCCATCGCCCTGCACACTACGCCGGGCGTGCCGCAACATCTGCGCCCGACCGTGGCCTTGGTCACCGCCGGTGTGGAGATGGACGTGCTGGGCATGGACTACGCGGCCTTTTCCAGCGTGCAGCGCGAAGCGGTGGTGCATGCGCATCCACGGGGTGAAGGGTTCAAGGAGTGCATCATCTGCGCGTTTGCCGACGGCTTGCGCCATCGTCCGCAGACTACGTTTGGGAATGTGAAGACGGATGTGCTGGTGGATCAGGAGCCGGGGTTCAGGCCGATGAATTTTGTCGAGGTGATCCGCAAATCCCCTTGGACTGCCTGAAACACAACCCGACAAACACCACAAAACAACTGTGGGAGCTGGCTTGCCTGCGATAGCGGTGTATCAGTAAACAAATCAGTCACTGATAGACCGCTATCGC
>NZ_ANNV01000104.1 GCF_000346755.1 Pseudomonas sp. CBZ-4
CGCCATCGCGGGCAAGCCCGCTCCCACAGGGGAATGCGGTCAACCGGCGGGCTTGCGCGGTGCCTTGGGTTTTTTCTCGGCGGGCGGCTTGGCCGCTGCTGGCTTGGGCTTGGGCGGCGCTTTCGGCTTGGCCTTGGGCTTGCTCGGCGTCAACGCCTCAGCCTCCGCCAGCTTGCGCGCCATCTCCCAGTGCCGCGTATCCTGGCCATGGGGTTTGCCTTCCGACTCCCAGATCTGATGGGCCAGTTCCCGTATGCGTTTGTCTTCAGTACTCATCGCAATGTTCCTCACAGAAAATGTTCAGCTTTCTTGATCATCAGGATTGATAAAGACATTGACCGGGAAATCCCCCAGGGCAGTGCTCAGTGGCAGCTCCTTGTTTGGTGTGACTGCGCCTGTGTGGAAAAGTCCCTTCCATTTTTGTGCCGTGGCGGCGAACGGTAATTTGACCCGTGTATCGCCCCAAACCTGCGCATCGAACTGGGGCTGCACACCGTTTTCAAGCAAGTGATGGGGCCAGCGCGGCACCACCACCAGCAGGCGTTTGCCCTGGTGCTCGCGACTGAACGCGAGTACCCGTTCGGCGTGCGTGCCAACCACTTCCAGTGGCGTGTAATCGCCGTGGCGAAACAGTTCGGGATGGGCCTTGCGCAAGGCCAGCGCCTGGGCGATCACCGCCTGTTTGATACCCCCGTCGCGCCAGTGCAACAACAGTTCGCCGATGTCCGGTGGGGTTTGCAGCGCCTGTTGCCGTGTGTTGAAATCCACCGGGCGACGGTTGTCCGGGTCCACCAGGCTGAAGTCCCAGAACTCGGCGCCCTGGTACAGGTCCGGCACACCTGGCACGGTGATGCGAAGCAAGGATTGCGCCAGCCCATTGATCGCGCCGGCGCGGGCGATTGCCTCGGCGGCGTCGCCGATGGCCGTGCGCAATGCATGGCCGGTATCGCTGTGCAGCAAGCGCGCGAGGAAGGCTTCGACGCCTTGCTCATACGCCTCGTTCGGCGCGCTCCAGCTGCTGTGCAACTTGGCTTCGCGCAGGGCTTTTTGTTGCCATTGCCAGAGACGTTGCTGATAGCCGTCGAAGTCAGCGTCCAGCGGCCAACTGCCCAGCAGCACTTGATAAAGAATCAGCTCATCGCCTGCCGAGGGGCTGCCTTCACCACGTAACGGTGCGGCCAGGCGGCGCCAATGCTCCACCTGTTCGACGTACCACGGCGCACATTCACTGAGCACCGCCAGCCGCGCACGGCTGTCTTCGCCGCGCTTGTGGTCATGAGTGGCGGTGGCCAGCAGGTTGTCGGGGAACGTGCGCAAACGTTGCTGGTTGGCCTCGTGGAAGTCGGCCAGCGGCGCGCTGAACTGCTCGGTGCTGAAGCCCACATCGTTGCGCGACAGCAGCACCGCCGAACGATAGAACGCAGTGTCTTCCACGGCCTTGGCGGCGGCGGGCGAGGTCAGTTGCTGGAAGCGCACGCAGGCATGCTTGAGGATCTTGCGCTCACGGCCCACCGGGCGATTGCGCCAGGGTTGGCCGCCGAGCCAGTTGGCCAGGTGATCGAGCACCGGCCAGTCGCCTTCGCCCAAGGTGCTGCGGGCACCGGCCATGGCCTGCTGGAACAGTTTGTCATCGACGGCGCTGCGGCCACGGGCGCTGATATAGGTGCGGTACACCGGAAAGTGCACGATCAGTTCCTGCAAGGCGCGACGGATCGCGCCGAGGGTCAGGTCGCGGGTCATCACGTCGTCGCGGGCCACTTGCAGCAGGGCCTGGGCGACGCTTTCAAAGTCGCCGCCGAGGGAACCATTGAGGATTTGCTGGCGGGCCAGCCGTGCTTCCTCGATAAACGCCGAGGGGCGCTCGCTGTGGCGGGTCCACAACTCGGCCAGCGGGGCGAAGCCGTCGGGATGATGTTGCAGCAAAGACAGCTGGTTCATGAATTCATAGCCGGTGGTGCCGTCCACTTGCCAGTCTTCCCGCAGGGTTTCCCCTTCACCGAGGATCTTCTCGACAAAGATCGGCAAGTGCCGCCCCGGCGCCAGGGCGTCCACGCGACGGCGCAGCTTGCGGCAGTAGCCCCGTGGGTCGGCGAGCCCGTCGATATGGTCGATGCGCAGGCCATCCACCAAGCCTTCGCCGATCAGTTCGAAGATCTTGCCGTGGGTGGCTTCGAACACGGCGCTGCGTTCGACCCGCAGGCCGCCCAGTTCATTGACGTCGAAGAAGCGCCGCCAGTTGATGTCGTCCGCCGCCGTGCGCCAGCTGGCCAGGCGGTAGGCTTGTTGCTCCAGCAGATGATGCAGGCGCTCGAAGTCGAATGCCGCCAGTTGTTGCTCGATGGCGTGCAGCACCGGCGCGTCGCTGGCGCGCTCGGCCAACGCCTGCTTGAGCCACGCGGCCTCGTGGTAGGCATCGTCCTGCTCGGCGAGGGCGCTGAAACGTTCGGCCATGGGCTTGAGCAAGACCCCGGTACCGAGGATCTCGGCGTAATCCCTTGGGCAGATCGGGAAGCGGTGCTCGTAGTGCGCAACATAAAACGCGCCATGGGCCGCATCGAATTGCAGGGTTACGCTGCCGGTCTGCAAGGCTTCGCCGTAGTCGCTGCCGAGGAAGGGCATGAGCAATTGGCCCTTGAGCAATGGGTCCGGCGAGTGCCACTGGATATCGAAGAATTCGCTGTAGGGGCTCAAGCGACCCCATTCCAGCAGGTCCAGCCACCAGGGGTTATCCGCGCCGCCGACGGCCATGTGGTTGGACACGATATCGAGGATCAGCCCCATGTCGTGGGCCCGCAGCGCCGTCACCAGGCGGCGCAATGCCGCTTCACCGCCCAGCTCTGGATTGACCTGGGTCGGGTCGACCACGTCGTAGCCATGCATGGAACCGGCGCGCGCGCTGAGCAGTGGCGAGGCGTACAGGTGGCTGATGCCCAGCGCGGCGAAGTAGGGCACCAGTGGCACCGCGTCATCCAGGGTAAACCCGGCGTGGAATTGCAGGCGTTGGGTGGCCCGTAGCGGCAGGTCTTTCATCGATCACGCTCGTGGGCCTGGTTGCGCGCCACGGCCAACAGTTCCAGGCGGCGGGCGGCGCCGGCATTGTCGAGCAGGCTGGACGCTTCGCCCGCCAGGCGTCGGCGCCAGTTGGGGTGGGTGTCAAGGGTGCCGGGCAGGTTGGCTTGTTCCTCCACGCCCAGCGCATCCTCCAGTGGCAGCAACACCAGTGGCGCGCGGGTGTGGCCGAGGTAGCGCACGCTGGCGTCGATCATGTGGTCGGTGTCGTTGCGGATTTCGTCGACGAAGTTCTGCGGGTCCTGGCTCAAGGCTTGGCGCAGCGCCTGGCGTTCGCGCAGGCGGTGTTCGCTCCATTGCTCCACGGTGGGGGCGTCGATCAGGCCCAGCTCGATATTCCACTCGATGTCGCGGCTGTGCCACCAGCCGTTGAGGGTGGGCAAGTCGTGGGTGCTGGTGGTGGCGAGGGCGTTGTCGGGCCAGTCGAGGATGGGCTTGAATTGGCCATCGTGGCCTTGTTCGAACAGCAGCACGCGCATGCCGAGAATCGAGCGGCTGATGAGTTTTTCGCGCAGGCCGTCGGGCACGGTGCCGAGGTCTTCACCGAGGACGATGGCCTGGTGGCGGTGGGATTCCAGGGCCAGCAGGCGCAACAGATCGTCCACCGGGTAATACAAGTACGCGCCTTCGCGCGGCGAGGCGCCCATGGGGATCACCCACAGGCGTTGCAGGCCCATCACATGGTCGATGCGCAAGCCGCCGGCGTGGGCGAAGTTGGCGCGCAGCATCTCGATAAAGGCACGGAAACCGTTGCGCTTGAGGCCTTCGGGGGAGAAGGCAGAAATGCCCCAGCCCTGGCCGGCGCGGTTGAGGATGTCAGGTGGCGCGCCCACGGTGAGGTTGGCGAGCAGTTCATCCTGGCGGCTCCAGGCCTGGCTGCCGCCGCCGTCGGCGCCCACGGCGAGGTCGGCGATCAAGCCAACGCCCATGCCGCTGCCGCGGGCGGCCTGCTGTGCGCGTTCCAGGCTGCGGGCGATCAGCCATTGGCTGAAGGCGAAGTAGCCGATTTCATCGCGGTGTTCCTCGGCGAACTGCGCGAGTGCCGGGCTTTGCGGGCTGCGCCAGTCCTCGGGCCAGTGGCGCCAGTCGAGGTCTTCACCGGCAGCGGCACGCTGGGTTTGCACGGCTTCGAAGCGGCAGTGGTTTTCCAGGGCTTCGCCGCCGGCCTGGCGGAAGCTGAGGAAGTCCGCCTGTTGCGGATGCTCGCCGTGGCGGAAGTCTGCATACAGCGCGCGCAGCAGTCTTTGCTTGGCCTGGGCGGCGGCGGGCCAGTCGATCAGCTCGAGTTGTTCCAGGCGGTGCAGCTCGTCGGTGAGGCCGATGGCTTCAAGCGCATTGCGCACTTCGCGCTCGCCGAGGATGCAGGCGGGCGAGGCGTACAGGCTGTTGAGGAACAAGCGGCTGGACGGCGAATACGGGCTGTAGCGCCCGGTATCGGCGCTGAACATCGCATGCATCGGGCTGATCGCCAAGGCATCGGCACCGCGTTCGGCGGCGGCGCGGGCCAGGTGTTCGAGGGCCAGGGTGTCGCCGAAGCCGCCATCACCCAGGCGGCGCAGGGCATAAAGTTGGGCGCTGAGGCCCCAGGCGCGGGCGGGCTCGCTGTCGACGGCTTCGGCCACGCTGTAGCAATGGGTGGGGGCGACGGCGAGGGTGAAGGTCTGCTCGGCGATATGCACCTGGTGGTAGCCGAGGGCGATGACGCCGGGCAGCACCGCGTCGCCATCCAGGCGCAGCTCCAGGGTTTCGCCGTCTTCCAGGCTGACCCGGCACAGGGTATCGGGCTCGAAGTAACGCGCCAGGTCCAGGCCGCTGCCGCTGTCGACAGTCATCAGCGGCGGCAGGTGTTTGCCTTGTTGCACCTGCTCCAGTTGCAGCAGGCTGGCGTCGATTTCGGCGTCGCTGTCGGCCGGGTGGCCCAGGCCTTTGAGAACTGCGCGCAATGCGTCGGGTTGTACACGTTGCGGGCGGCCATTCGCGTCGATCCAATCGACGGCCAGGCCCGCTCGGCTGGCGAGGATTTCCAGGTTCGCTTCGCTCAAGGGTGCTCTCCAACAGGGGATAGGGTGACGCGTGCGCTGTAGGGCGGCAGGTGCGCGCCTTGCTGCACAGGCGTTTCGAATAGCAGGTGGGTGCTGGCGGGATGATCGAGGGCGGTGGCGCTCAGGTTCAGGTCGATCTGCAACAGGCTGCCATTGCCCAGGCGCCAGCGTGCGCTGACGGCGCCGTCGGCCAACACCTGCGCGCCCAGTGCCACGCTGCCGGGCAAGTGCGGCACCAGGTGCTGATGGCGCAGGCTGAGCAGGTGGCGATAGAACTCAGCGTGTTCGCTGGCGGCAAACACCGGGGCCGACTGTTCAAAGGTCGCCAGGGCGTTGGGATCGGGAATGCGTTCGCGCAGCGCCGGGTCGCGGAACGCGGCGAAGTCGGCAAACTCATTGCGCCGGCCTTCGCGCACGGCGTCGGCCAGTTCGCCGTGGTGGTCGGTGAAAAACAGGAACGGCTCGCGGGCGTTGACCTCATCGCCCATGAACAGCAGCGGGATCATCGGTGACAGCAGCAACAAGGCGGTCGCGGCGCGCAGTGCCTGGGGCGCGCACAGTTGGTGCAGGCGCTCGCCGAAGGCGCGGTTGCCGATCTGGTCGTGGTTCTGCAAGAACAACACAAAGGCGCTCGGCGGCAGGTGGGCGCTGGGTTCGCCACGCGTGTGGCCGTGGCGGGTGGTCTCGCCCTGGTAGATAAAGCCTTCGCCCAGGCAACGGGCCAGTTTGGCGGTGGTGTCGCGGGCGAAGTCGCTGTAGTAGGCGTCGGTTTCGCCGGTGAGCAACACGTGCAGGGCGTTGTGGCCGTCGTCGTTCCATTGCGCGTCGAAATCGTGTTCAAGCAGGCTGGCCTGGTTGAGTTCGTTTTCCAGCACCAGCCAGACGTGTCGGCCGACATCCACTTGCTGGCGCACGCGCCGGGCGAGGGTTGTCAGGAAGTCCGGGTTGTCGATGGCGTGCACGGCGTCGAGGCGCAGGCCGTCGAAGCGGTATTCCAGCAGCCACATCAACGCGTTGTCGAGGAAGAAGTCGCGCACTTCGCGGCGCTCGAAATCGATGCCGGCGCCCCAGGGCGTGTGCACGTCTTCGCGAAAGAAGCCCTGGGCGTATTGGCCGAGGTAGTTGCCGTCGGGGCCGAAGTGGTTGTAGACCACGTCGAGGATCACCGCCAGGCCGTGCTCGTGGGCGCTGTCGATCAGGTGCTTGAGCTGCTCGGGTGTGCCATAGGCGGCGTGGGGTGCGTAGGGCAGCACGCCGTCGTAGCCCCAGTTGCGCTCGCCGGGGCACTGCGCGAGCGGCATCAGTTCAATCGCCGTCACGCCCAGCTCGGCCAGGCGCGGCAGGTGTTGCTCCACGCCGGCATAGCCGCCCAGTGCGCCGACATGCAGCTCGTAGATCACCGCTTCATGCCATGGCCGGCCTTGCCACTGGCTGTGGCGCCAGGGGTAGGCGAGCGGGTCCACCACCAGGCTCCAGCCGTGTACATCCGAGGCCTGGGCGCGGGACGCGGGGTCGGGGACATCCCGTTCCCCGTCGATATTGAAGCGGTAGCGGGTGCCTGCCGGGCAGGCGATTTCACTTTCAAACCAGCCTTCCGCCTGGGGCAGCATGGCGATGGACTTGCCGTTTTCCAGTTCAACGCTGACGTAATACGCATCTGGCGCCCACAAGGCAAAACGCGTGTGTTGCGCGTCCAGCATGATTGCGCCGTGGGGCCAGGTTTCCAGAGTCCGTGCCGGCATCTATAGAGACCTCCCAGGTTTATTTAGCGGATTTCCCCAGGGCCTTGGCCACCAGTTGCTCATACAGGTCGGCGTAGGGTTCCACCGCCTGGCACCAGTTGAAGGGTTGGGTCATGGCGCGGCAGCGCATGGCGTTGAGCAGGCGCGGGAAGGCGAAGACCTTGAACGCGCGGCTCAGGGCTTCCTGATAGCTGTCCACGGTGGATTCATTGAACAGGAAACCGGTGACGCCATCCTCGATGGTGTCCGCCAGCCCGCCGGTATTGCGCGCCACCGGCAGCGAACCGAAGCGCTGCGCGTACATCTGGCTCAGGCCGCACGGCTCGTAGCGCGACGGCATCAGCAGGAAATCGCTGCCGGCAAACATGCGCCGGGCGTCGGTTTCGTTGAAGCCGATGCGCACACCGACCTGGCCGGGGAAGCGCAAGGCCAGTTCACGCATGGCTTGTTCTTCTTCGGGTTCGCCACGGCCGATAATCGCGATCTGGCCGCCATTTTCGACAATAAAGCTGGCAACGGCTTCGGTGAGGTCGAGGCCTTTCTGATACACCAGGCGCGACACCACGGCAAACAGCGGGCCGCTGGAGTCGTCCAGGCCGAACAGGTTGCGCACATGAGCCGCGTTGATCGCCTTACCGTCCCAGTCACCGATATTGAAGTTGTGGGTCAGGTGGCTGTCGGTGGAGGTTTCCCAGCTCTCATCGATGCCGTTGGGGATACCACTGAGCAGGCCTTGCTGGGTCTTGCTGGCGAGGAAGCCATCGAGACCGCAGCCGAATTCGGGGGTGGTGATTTCCTGGGCGTAGGTCGCGCTCACCGTGGTGATGTGGCTGGAGTACGCCATGCCGGCCTTGAGGAACGACATCTTGCCATAGAACTCCATGCCTTCCTGCTGCAAGGCGTGGGGTGGAATGCCCAGCTCCGGCGTCGAAGCGAGGCTGACCACGCCTTGATAGGCCAGGTTATGGATGGTGAACAGGGTCGGCGTGCGTGACCCACGCCAGTGCATATACGCCGGAGCCAGGCCGGCGGGCCAGTCGTGGGCGTGCACCAGGTCCGGGCACCAGTGGATCTGCGCGAGGTTGGCGGCCATGTCGGCGGCGGCGAGGCCGAGGCGGGCGAAGCGGATATGGTTGTCCGGCCAGTCGCGGCCGTTGTTGGCGCCGTAGGGCGTGCCTTCGCGCTCGTACAGCTCGGGGCAGATCAGCACATAGATGACCAGGCCATCCTTGAGGTCCATGCGCCCGATCTTGCACGGCGGCAGCGCGGCGTGGCCGCCCAGCTCGCCGACGATATGAATCGGGTTGTCGCTTTCCATCACCTGCGGGTAACCGGGGATCAACACGCGCACATCATGCAGATGGGCCATGGCGCGGGGCAGGGCGGCGGAGACGTCGCCCAGGCCACCGGTTTTCACCAGGTCGGCGAATTCGGAGGTGACGAACAAGACTTTCTTGCGATTGGGATTCTGACTCACGACCGGCCGCGAAGTGGCTGGCAGATCGATCAATGAAGATCCCTCTACCGGCTGACTGACACGCTCTCCCTGAAGATCTACAGCGGCACTGATCATAGTTCTCTCCCACATGTTGGTTGGCTAATGGCCCGCTGCCATCAGCTCCGATGACCGCTTCCTGCGGTCAGGCGCACAAGCACTGTACAAACTGGCAAGGCGTATGCCAGTTGCACATTTGGCTCGAAAAGAATGGATGGACGGGCGTTGGGTGTGAACCGCAAGCGCTCGCCTTACCTTAAAACTGGACCTACGGCAGAGTTGGAAAGTTTCGATTTTTTGCGGGGTTTTTGTTTTCGAACGGACCCATCGGTCATCAGTCTAGGACAGATCCTAGAGCCTGTAGGGTTTGTGAGGAAATTTTGTAGGACAAAAAACTTGTAACCTTATGCGCCCTTGAAAAAGCCTTCCTGTGGCGAGGGAGCTTGCTCCCGCTGGGGCGCGAAGCGGCCCCAGCTCTTTGTTTAAAAGACTGGGACTGCTGCGCAGTCCAGCGGGAGCAAGCTCCCTCACCACAGGCGTCAGGCTTAGAACTCCAGGGTGCTGGACACCGAGAACTGCCGCGCATCGCCAATCGACACAAACAGGCGGCTGGCCGCCGAGGTGTAGTAGGTGCGGTCGAACAGGTTCTTCACGTTGAGCTGGAACTTGACCTTCTGCCCGTCGATCTTGGTGTCGTAGGTGGCAAACGCGTCCGCCACGGTGTAGCCCGGCAGGGTGAAGTCGTTGGCCGCGTCGCCTGCGCGCTCGCCGACGTAGCGGGCGCCAGTGCCCATGCGCAACTGGTCGCCGCCGAAAATGCTGCCGAAGTCGTACGCCACCGACAACGAGCCGGTGTGCTTGGCGACGTTTTGCAGGCGGTTGCCCTCCAGGGTCGGATCCTTGTCCTTGACGTCTTCGGCGTCGGTGTAGGCATAGCTGCCGATCAGGCTCCACTGGTCGGTCAACTGGCCGCTGGCGTCCAGTTCCAGGCCACGAGAACGCACTTGGCCGGCAATGCTGTAGATGGTGTTCGCGCCAGAGCCGACGGAAACCAACACATTGCGCTTGTCGATATTGAACAGCGCCGCGCTGGCAGTGATGCGCCCAGGAATATCGAGCTTGGCCCCCAATTCCCAGGACTTGGATTCCTCGGGTGTCAGGTCACCGGTCAACTTGCTGCCATCGGCCAGGGCGGCAATGGTGGAGTTGGGCTTGAACGATTCGGTGTAGCTGCCGTAGAAGGACAGCTCGTCGGTGTAGCGATACACCAGGCCCGCACGCGGTACCCAGGCCTGGCCGTTGCCGTTGGTGTTGGCCTTGAACGGCACGCCCTTGCCGGCGTATTGGTCGTACATCTGGTAGCGCGCACCGGCGACGAAGATCCACTGGTCGGTGAGGTGGATCGCGTCCTGGAAGAACAGCGAGTCGCTGCGCAGCAGGTCGGTCTGGGCGCTGTCGGCGGCGCTGACGGTGGTGCCGGCGACTTCGTTGCCGTAGACCGGGTTGTAGTAGTTGAACGAGCCACGCGAGTTCTGGCGGATCAGGTCGGCGCGGTAGATCTTGCGGTACTCATCATCCATGCCGAACACCAGGTCGTTCTGCAGGCCGAACACGTTGACCTTGCCTTCGAGGCTGGCGGTGGTGAAGCGGTCGGTGGTGATCGCGCCTTTGGTGCCGTCCATCTTGCGGGTCAGGGTGCCGTCGGTGGCCACTGCGCTGACGCGCACTTGGCTGGCGTCGTAGGTTTCGCGGTTCCAGCTGTAGCCGAAGTGGGCCTTCCAGTCGTCGTTGAGGTCGTGGTCGGCTTCGAAGCGGTACAGGTCGGAGCGGCCTTCCATGTTGTTGAAGGGCTCGTCCAGACGGCGGGTGGACGGGATGTCCAGCGGGTGGTTGGACTTGTCGATGGCGGTGCCACGGTCGAACGGCGAGAGGAACTCGCGGTGCTCGTAGGCAAACAGCAACTTGGTGTTGTCGCCGTACCAGGCCAGGGACGGCGCCACCAGCGTCTCGCGGTGGGTGCCGAAGTTGCGCCAGTAGTCTTCGTCTTCGTGGTCGACGATCAGCCGGTAAGCCAGGCCGCTGTCGCCAATCGGCCCGGTGGTGTCGAGGCTGCCGCCGCTGCCGTTCTTGCCGTCGCCAAAGGTCGAGCCGCGCACGGTCAGGGCGGTGGACTGCACCAGTTCCGGCTTTTTACTGACGATATTGACCACGCCGCCCGGGTCCTGGATGCCGTACAGCAACGACGACGGGCCCTTGAGCACTTCGACGCGCTCGGCCGTGGCGTTCAGCGCACGGCCCTGCACCACCGGCATGCCGTCGCGCATGATCGAACCGTTACGGTTGTCGCCAAAGCCGCGCAGCATCACCGCGTCCTGGGTGCTGGCAAGGGTATTGGCCTGGGTGATGCCGCTGATATTGCCGAGGGCGTCATCCAGGTTGCGCGGGGTCTGGTCGCGCAGCACTTGGGCAGGCACGACGTTGACGGTTTGCGGGGTTTCCAGCAGCAGCGCCTTGGAGCGCATCACCGAGCTGGTGGGCGGCGGCTGGTAGCTGGTGCTGTCCTGGGTCTGCTGGCCGACGCCGCTGATGGTGGTGGCGCCGAGGTTGACCGCGCCTTCAGTCGGCAGCGGTTCAAGCGCCAGGGTGCGCGCGTCGATCTGGCGGAAGGTAAAGCCGGAGTTGCTCAGCAGGCGTTGCAGGGCCTGGGTCGCGCTCATCTGCCCGCTGACGGCCGGGGCCTTGAGGCCGTAGGGCGCTTCGTCGGTGTAGATCACGCTGATCCCGGTGACCCGGCTGAAATCGCTCAGGGCCTGGGGCAGCGGTTTGGCTGCCAGGGCAAAGTTGAACCGGGCGCTTTGTTGTTCCTGCGCCTGCGCCACGGCCAGGGGCAGCAAAGCCAACCCCGAGACCGCCAAGACCGAGGCTCCCAGCCACTGTTTAACCCAACCGCCCGCCGTCAACTTCATGCTGTGAGAACCCGTGTAGAAAACGCTGTTAATGCGAATTGATCGCAGTTTCAAGCACTACACGGATGGGCCGCGGGTTTACCTCACATAAATCTGCAAATATTTTCGAGAGTACGACGCGGAGCGTCGGGGGATGCGTTCCCACGCGGAGCGTGGGGACGATCTTATTGCGCCTGAATGCGGAAACCCATGCGTGGGAAATGCACATGCACGGTGCCGGCGCGTTCGTCGGTACGGCGCAGGATCAGCTCTTCGCGCCCGGCAAACAGCAGTTCGCCAGCGACGGGGTCGGTGCCGTAATCGGTAGCGCTGACAGTCACCTGCTGGCCTGGGGCGAAGCCATTCAAGTCCGCGAACACTTCATCCGGCAGATTGGCCGGCGTGGCGTTGCGCGAAATTTCCAGGGCCTGCTCGGCGCTCATCTGGGTGGACGTGCCATGGCCGAAACTCAACACGCGGTCCAGCCAGGCGGCGACGGCAGGATAAGCATCCACCAGCGGCGCAGTCACGGAAGAGCCTTTGAGGAACCACAACGGGTGAGCCAGGGAGAAGTCGGCAATCGAAGGCTCGCCGAACAGGAAGTCCCCGGCCTGGTGCTGCAATTGCTGATCGATGCGGCTGACAATCGCCGGCCATTGGTGCAGAGCCTGGTCCAATTGCACACGTGTCGCCGTGCCACCGCTGAACAGTTTGCCGCGGTCGGCCACCAGTACCTGGAGCATTTCTGGCGGCACCTTGGCGAATTTCACCGCCAGGGATTCGGGCTGGAACACCAGCGCCACCGCATGGGAAAACACCACCGAATCGGCCCAGGCGGCGAAGCCCTGGGTGACCAGTTCCAAACCTTGGGGAAACAGCGCCGGGGCGGATTTTTCCTGCTCCAGGCGCCGGGCGATCAAGGCCGTGTCGCAGTAGATATCCGCGCCCACTTGCAGCACCGGGGTCTTGCGATAGCCGCCGGTGAGGGCAGTGAAATCCGGCTTGGGCATCACCGGCGGAATCAGCACCGAATGCCAGGACAAGCCCTTGAAGCCCAGCAACAGACGGGCTTTTTCCGCGAAGGGGGATTGCGGGTAGTGGTGCAGGATCAACTCAGACATGCCGGACTCCGCTCTAGAAGTGAGCCGCTAGCTTAGCCTGCAAAATCTCGCTTGGGGACGATGGGAACCCATCAGTCAAATCAATGAGTCACTGGCCGCCAGGCATTCCTTGGCGCTTTTCTTCAATTTCTTGATCAGCCGTTCCTGGCGCAGCGCCTCGGCCTTGCTTGCACATTGCTCGGTGTACACCAGCGCCACGGCCGGGCTGGACAGGAAAAACCGCGCGCCCTTGCCGCTCTGGTGCATCGCAAAACGGCGCACCGGGTCATTGCTGATGCCGCAATACAGCGAGCCATTCGCGGCGCGAACCAGATAGACAAACCAGGGTTTGGGTTCAGAAGGATCAGTCACAGGTCAGTTCAGCAAAACCAGAAGAGCGCCAAGCTTATCAACGACTGGCCTGGAATGCCTTCAAACCGCGCAGCGCCTGGGCTCGCACGGCGTTTTTGACGATGGGCGTCCAGCCCAGCAACAGGCCCTTGGTGCCCAGGGCCTGACGCGACCAGCGCCACAGGTCGAAGCTGTCGTGGTGTTCGCTGATCTTGCCGTCGCGAAACACGAAGCGCGCCTGGATATCGTTGACCACCGTATTGCCGGTGGCGCTGAACAGATAGGTGGCCACCCAATGCGCACTGCCGCCGCGCTCATCGCTGCGCACGCTGTCGAAGGTCAGGGAGAAATCCTTGGCGCGGGTGGTGAGCATGCGCCACATATCGCCGGCATCACGCCCGCGCAGTTCGCCGAAGGCCGGATCGCTGAACACCACGTCATCGGTATAGCAGGCGGCCATGGCCTCGGCGTCCAGGCGCTGGAAGGCCTGGTAGAAGCGGTTGATCAGGGCGTCGTGGACATCACTCATGGGCAGGCTCCGTGATTCAGTGTTATCAGGGCTGCACGATAAGCTGCGCATGGGTGGAAAGCCATGCCCATTTACCTTGTCAATAAGGGGGGTGGGGTCAGAGGTAGACGACGTCGAGGGTGGCGCTGCCGTCCAGGGGGAACTGCTCGCCCAGCGGTGGCAGGCTTTGAAGCCTGACGATAAAGGTATCGACTTGAACGTCCATCGCCATCGCCCGCAACGGCACGGGCGCAACATCGCTGCCCGCGCTCGTACTCAAAGCACGCATGCTGTTGACCTGCCAGATCAGCCCGGGGTGGGTGGCATCCGACCAACTGGTGCCAGTGCTCGACTCAATGATCGGGCGGTCAACGCCATCGGCCTGCCCATTGGCGGTTTTCAGCATGTACCAGCCGACTTTCTTGTCGTCGACCAGACCCAGGCCAAAATTTTCCGCCACTCCAGGTATCCCCCCCTCGCCAGAGGTGCCGGCTCGATTATCACTGCTCCGAATCGCAACCATGGTCGGCGCGGCGCATTCGACACTCAAGCGCAGTGTCGCCACCGCCAGTGCAGTGGGCACATTTCCCTGGTTCAAGTCCTTGCGCGATATCTTGCCGTGGTCCACCACGCCGCCGGACAAGGCCGGCGTACACGCTGCCGGCGTAATACTGCCCTTGACGTTCACATCCACACTGGACGCCGCCAATACCGGGACGACACCGCCCAGCGCGATGGCGGCGGCCATCACGTTAATCAACATTTTCATATACTAAGTACTCGTTCGAGTGGGTTTTAGTTGACGAGCATCGACACACGACTGCACCAGGCTCGCCAACAATTACGACTCTGTAGTTAGACCAGGGGGTTATGCCAAGGCGCCAGTAACACCAAAACATTTGTGAACTTTATCGCGCAACCACACGGCACCCAATACACGTTTTACGAATACCCATGCCACACCAATAACGGCGCGACTTATATCAACTTCAATGCGCACGGATATAGTCGGCCGCGCACTTGACTCAAGGAACCATTCCCGCATCCCGTGCATAGGCAAACAGATCCACATCCGTGGAAATACACAACCGATGCATCGCCGTACTCTTCTGTTTGCTGATCGTCGAAATACTGCGATTGACCCGCGCGGCAATCTGGCTGACGGTCATGCCGCTGGCCAACATGCGCACCACTTCCTGTTCTTTGCCCGACAATGTCGGCGCCTTGGTCGGTTGCGCCAGGCAGGCCTGATCCAGCTGCAAGCGCAGGCATTCGCTGACGAACTGGCGCCCCTGCACCACGGTCATCAGCGCCTGCGGCAACTCTCTGGCGGATGCACTCTTGGCAATAACGCCTCGCGCGCCATGGCCGAACGCAGCGCGCAGGGTGGCGATATTGGCGAACATGGTCACCAGAATCACGGGCACGTCGGGGTACTTGCGATGCAATAAACCCAATAGCCCGTAACCGTCTGCTTGTTGATTACCGGGCATGGCGAAATCAGTCACGATCACGTCGCACGGAATACGTTCTATCAACTCCAGAAGTTGGTCAGGGCCATCGGCTTCGGCCACGACCTTGCACTTTCCGCTCGCCTCTATCACCACTTTTTGACCTACGCGAACTATGGGGTGATCGTCAGCAATAATGATGCGAATCATCGGGCATTCCATGATGGCAGTTTGAGACCAGCAAAATACCGCGATCGTGTTTTTGCAACAACAGGAAATAAGTCATCCACTCAGCGTTACCCCCCGGTTTTAAGCGCTACGCTTAATCCCTACATAATTAAGAGAACACACTTACGGAAACGTACTACATGACAGAGGTATAAATTCCTTCAAAGTCGTGCCAAGTAATCCAGATAGCGCTCAACGCTCTGCCGGTAGCCATCCAGGTCGGCCTGGTTCAGCCTCACACCGCAGACCTGCACTGCATTGATCAACGCGACCGCGCTGTTCTCCAGGCCGGTTTCCCCCACAAACGCCACGCTGCCCGCCAGACGATGCAGACACTGCGCAGCCTGGCTGGCATCGAGTGTGGCTTGGGCGGCGGCCAGCACCGCCAGGTCGGCATGGGCTTCCTCGATCAGGCTGAACAGCATCGGCGCCACCACCTCCCAGCTCCCAAAGGCTTCGATCAGGCTGGCGCGGCTGGGGAACGTGCCGCGGGGCACAACCGTGACCTCCATGCACTTGGCGGCATTGCCGCCTGAGTTCGGTGGCGCCAGCCAGCAGTGCAAAACCTTGCGCAGTTGTGCGAAACCGATCGGCTTGTGCAACCAGCCGTCCATTCCGCACGCCATACAGCGACGGATGTCTTCCGGCCCCAGGCTGGCCGTCAAGGCCAGTACCGTAACGGGTGGACGGCCTTCGGCTTTTTCGCGCCGACGCAGCTCACGGGTCATCGCGTAGCCGTCCATGACCGGCATCCGGCAATCGCTGATCACCAAGTCGAAACGCTCGACATTCAGCACATCCAACGCCATTCGTCCATCGCTGCAACAGTGATGAGCCACGCCGAGTTTTGTCAGCAATGAGCCCATCAGCAGGCGGTAGGTACCGTGGTCATCCACCACCAATACCCGGGCATGGGGCCAATGGCTCGGCGGCGCGCGCAAGCCTCGTTCAGGTAAGTGGTGCGCCATGGTGCCCTCATGCAGAGAGCGATCAGCTCAACCGGCCGGCCATGCACTGGCCGCACCCGAACTTTTCGCAGCAGGACGATCACCCCAATCCAAATGAATGAATCACAGTCATCAAAGAGCGCGAAAAAATATCCGAACGAATTAAACAGCGCGATACAACAACTACGACAAAGCCCCCTCCCCCCGCATTAAACGACGCTATTTCACTAAACAAGCCCTTTTTGTCATTGCCACCCTGTCATTCGTAATAGTTGCATTTGCGCCGCTTCGTCCCGGCGATAAATTCCCTCCCGCTTTTCCCTGAAGCAGCGCGTGCCCGCCAAAACCATAAAACCCTGGGCAACTTCCCCGCGCTTATCTGTCCCGAAGCCCTTGCATAGGAATACCTGCTGATATGAAAACTTCTTTCGCCGCCCTGGTCGGGGCGATTTTGATCGCACACAGCACGTGGACGCTGGCCGCCAGCAGCGTGGACTTGAACGTAAAAGGCAGCATCACGCCCAGTGCGTGCGATACCACGCTGTCCCAGGACGGCGCCATCGACTACGGCAAGATCGCTGCCAAGGATCTGTCCATTGACCGCGTCACCTTCCTGCCTCGCGTCACGCTGCAACTGAATGTGGCGTGTGAAGCGCAGACCCTGTTCGCCCTCAATACCCGGGACAACCGCTTTGGATCGGCCAGCACCGCCCAGGGCTACTACTACGGCCTGGGCCTGATCAACGGCGACCAGAAGCTGGGCAAATATCGGATAGACCTGCTCAACCCGGTCGCCGACATTCCGGTCTACCCCCTGTTCTCCGACGACTCCGGCGCGACCTGGATAGCGAACCCCGACGGCAGTTACATGGGCCACGACTACTGGAGTGCATTTGGCGATACCCCAACGCCGAAGCCGTTGCGCAACGTGACGGTTGACCTGCGGATAGCCACCAGTATCGCGCCCACCCGAGACCTGACCCTTACCGCAGAAGTGCCCCTGGACGGCAGCGCCACGCTGGACCTGATGTACCTCTGAGCCCTGAACAGCGCCTGCGCCGGCGGTGGTTCTCGCCGTCCCGGCGCTGATTGAACCGAAACCGACGCCCACCCCCACAAGGACCTGTGCCCATGGACAAACCCACCCTCGCCCTGTTGCTCGCAGCCTGTGCGCCCGGCGCATTCGCCGCCAGCGACACCCACCTGAATGTCTCCGGGCGCATCACCCCCAGCTCGTGCACGCCCAGCCTGACCAATGGTGGCGTGATCGACCACGGCAAGATGACCGCCAGAGACCTGGAACACAGCATCCCGACGCGGCTCGACCCTGCCGAGATGCGCCTGGAAGTGCAGTGCGAGGGTGACACCTTTTTCACCTTGACCACCGTGGACAACCGGGCGGGGACCTCTGCCATCAACCCGGCGCACCACGGCCTGGGCAAGACCCATGAGGACGAGAAACTGGGCAGCGTGGCGTTCTCGCTGTTCGACCCGGTGGCCGATGACATCCCCGTCAAGGTCATCACCTCGCGTAATGGCGGAGCCAACTGGTCCACGTCGATCTACCTGGGGCACGAGGCGCTGACCTCGTTTGCCGCACTCGACGGCCCCAATACCCCCATCGCCCTGAAAACCCTGAGCGCTCGCCTGCGCGCGTTCACCATCATCGTGCCCGCCACCGACCTGACCCTGCTCGATGAGGTGCCCATCGACGGCCAGGCCACGCTGCAACTGAAGTACTGGTAAGCCGCCGTTTCCTTGATTTTTTCCCCTGCTAGGAGCAACACCATGAGTAAGTCCCTGAACGCCCTGTTCACCGCCCTTCTGCTCACCACCGCCGGCAATGCGCTGGCGGCGTCCAGCGTCGACTTGACCGTGAAAGGGCTGATCACGCCGAGCGCTTGTGAACCGACCTTGCCCAACGGTGGCAACGTTGATATTGGCAAGATTTCTGCGAAGGATCTCAAGGCCGACGACCACACCAACCTGGGCGAACACACCCTGCAACTGACGGTCACCTGCGACGCCGCGACGCTGATGGCGATCGAGCCCCATGACAACCGTGCCGGCTCGAGTTCCGACAATATCCCGTCACGCTTTGGCCTGGGCCTGATCAACGGCACCGAAAAGCTGGGCTTTCTTGAGGTATGGCTTTCCGCGCCGTCCGCAGACGGAAATGCCGGACGCGTGATCGGTTCGGTAGACGGCGGCTCCACCTGGACCCAGGAAGTCAATTTCGCCACCGGCGGCATTCTCTCGGTTGCCGACAACACCACCCTGGCACCAACGCCGGTACAGGTTCTCACCGCCAACATGACCGCCTCACCGAGCATCGCACCCGCCAGCGGCCTGACCTTGACCGAAGAGGTGCCCATCGACGGTTCCGTCACCTTGACCGTCAAATACCTGTAACGGAATACGGGCGCAACGCACTGCCTTGCGCCCACCGTCGTTATCACGGATGTCTTCTCAACCACGGTTCCAACCACAGACCATGAACACGCTCTCACGCCGTTTGATGATGCTCGGTCTTTGCCTGACCGCCACCCCCGCCCTGTGCGCCTCGACGGTCGAAGTGTCACTGACCGGCATCATCACCCCCAGTGCCTGCACGCCGACCTTGAACCCCGACGGCATCGTCGATTACGGGCGTGTTCCGGCGCGCTCCCTCAACCTCTACGAGTTCACGCAGCTGCCCACCCAGCACCGGGAACTGACCGTGAGCTGCAACGAGCCGGTGCTGTTTGTGCTGGTGGGCGTGGATAACCGCGCCGCGTCGTCCGTGGGGCCAGGGTTCTATTACGGCCTGGGCAACAACATCCATGCGCCGACCGAACGCCTGGGCTCGGTGGCCCTGGCGATTCGCGAGGCCACCGGTGACAACCAGCGCGTACTGGTGCTGGCCTCCAGCAACCAGGGCCTGACGTGGTTCCCCGAGTCCAATGCCTACCCGGACACCTACATGGGCTTCGCGCCTCCCGGCACCCTCGTGCCTGCCGCGCATCGCATGGTCACCGCCACCCTGCAAATCAACACCTCCATCAACGCCGCCGCCTACCTGACCCTCGACCAAGAGGTGCCGTTGGACGGCTCCATCGTGCTAGACCTGAGGTACTTGTAGTCATGTTTCCTCTTCCTCGAATCGCCTTGTTCAGCCGGATGTTCAACTTCGTACGCTATGCGGGCCTGTACCTCGGTGCAGTCGCCCTGACACTGTGGGGCCCCACCCTGGTATTGGCCGACGGCATGGTGCCGGACACTTCGGTGGTGATCGTCAACGAAGCCGACGGCGAAGCCTCGGTGTCGGTGACCAACACCGACTCCAAGCTGGCCCTCCTGCACGTGACCCTGGAAGACATCCCGGAGGACCCGGCACCGCTGCTGTTCGTCACGCCGCCGTTGACCCGGGTCGAGCCATCCAAGAGCCAACTGATCCGCTTCATCCTGCAATCGCCCACGCCGCTGACTACCCAACGCCTCAAGCGGGTGATCTTCGAGGGCATGCCCCAGGGCCGCGCAGCGGGCCAGGCCGGGCATGCGCGGGTCGGTGTGACGGTGCGCCAGAACCTGCCGGTGATCCTGCACCCCAAGGGCCTGGCACCCAATCGCACGCCCTGGACCGGGCTGACCTGGAGCCTGAAAAACCAGCAACTGAGTGTGCATAACCCCACGCCCTACGTGGTGCGCCTGGCCCAGGAACTGAAGCTGCTGCCGGGCAACGGCTCGGCCTTGTTGCCACGCACCTACGTGCTGCCGGGAGAGACCCTCAGTGTCGCCGCCAGCCAGGCCCAGGCGAGCACCGTGCAGTTGCAGCCGGCCACCGTCTACGGCTTTGCCGTGGACCCGTACCAAGCACCGATCACCCTTTGATCGCAGCGCCGGAGGGAAGGATTTCGGCGCCCTGATAACGAAGTGGCTTCCCATTGAAGGCCACCAGGAGCCTGTCGCACCGACGGATCGGTGCAGGCCTGCTCCACTCTTCGAGTACGACTTGTGAGCACAGTAATCACTGATCGCGACGGCGCAGCCGTGCCTGACGTTCTATCGCCACACCTGCGCCGGGTGTTGGCCGGCCTGGCGTTGACCCTCGGCGCCACGCTGCCGGCGGGTGAAACGCTGGCGGACGAAAACGCCGGCTCGTTCGACCCGCAAACCTTGTCCCAGCGCGGTATCGACCCGCAGCTGGCCAATCTGCTGCTGGAAGCGCCACGTTTCGCCGCCGGCCGCCACGCCCTCAACCTGAACGTGAACGGCCAGCGGCGTGGGCGTATCGATGTGCTGTTCGACGAACAGGGCGCATTGTGTTTCAACCAGGCCCTGCTGGACGCCGGCCAATTGCGCATGCCGGCGGACGCTGCCGACTGCCATGCCTTCCTCGAGGCCTACCCGCAGACCGTGATCGAACAAGACCCGGCCAGCCTCGGCCTGGCGCTGATCGTGCCCACCGACGCCCTGCGCCCGGCCATGCAGGACGTGTCCGGCTACCAGACCGGCGGCTTCGCGGGCCTGCTCAACTACGACCTCACGGGCCTGTACAACGAGTACGGCGACGACACCAGCCGCTTCGGCTCGGCCAACACCGAGGTCGGTTTCAACGCCGGCGACTGGATCGTGCGCAGCCGCCAGGTGCGGACCTGGCAAGACCGGGTGTCACGCACCACCCACCTTGACGCCTACGCCCAGCGCACCTTCGCCGAACAACAGGCGGTATTCCAGGTCGGGCAGATCAACCTGTACAACCCGGTGCTGGCCGGCGCGCAGATCACCGGCGCCCAGGTGCTCACCGAAACCGCGTTGCAGGACCAGAACCAGGGCGCGACCATCACCGGTATCGCCAACGGCCCCGCCCAAGTGGAAGTGCGCCAGAACGGCACGCTGATTCATTCCACCGTGGTGCCCGCCGGGCCTTTTGCCCTCACCGATGTGCGGCGCTTGAACAGCCGTTCCGACGTGGAAGTCACGGTCAAGGAAACCAGTGGCGAAGAACGCCGCTTCACCGTTCCGGCGGCCATGCTCGGCCTGGGCTTGCCGGCGCCGGGTTACTCGGTCGCCGCCGGGCGCGTGCGCAAGGTCGGCGACGGTGCGGGTGCCGAACCCTGGGTGGTCAGCGGCGGCTGGAGCGGCGCGCTGCACCCGCAGGTCAGCGTTGGCGGCGGTGTGCTGGCGGCCGAAGACTATCGTGCCGCCGGTATCAGCCTGGGCTGGCTACCCTGGCAGGACAGCCAGTTGCAGTTCTCCAGCCAGTTGGCCCAGGCCACGCGCCAGCGCAATGAACGCGGGGTACAGACCGACCTGTCGTGGTCGCAACGCTTGAGCGAACGCTGGGCCATCACCACCGCAGGCTCCTGGCGTTCCTTCGGCTACCGCGACCTGGAGGACTCCACCTACCGCACCGACACCCGCGAACAACAACGCTCGCGCTATCGCGACCAGCAGAGTGCCACGGCGTCCTGGGCGCACCCGCGGCTGGGGGCTTTCAGTGCCGGGATCTCGCGTTCATCGTCCTATACCGGCGACAGCAGCAGCCGCGCCCTGGCGTCCTGGGGCACCAACTTTGGCCGGGTATCGGTCTCCGCCAGTGCCGAATGGCAGGTCGGCGGTCGCCAACAGAACGATGACAGCATTTACCTGAATGTCAGCGTGCCCCTCGGCGAGCGTCGCCAGGTCAGAGCCTGGGCGCGCAACACCGGAGGCGAGCATCGCCTCGGCGCCGGGTTCAACGAGCAGGTCAACGACCAATTCAGCTACCGCGTCGGCGTTGAACGCGACAGCCGCGACCGCGAGGTGGAGTCGTCCGTGGGGGTCTCGGCGCTGCCCTATTACAGCCAGCTGGACTTCAACTACACACGCAACGACGCCGAGCGCTCCAGCTACCAGGGCGGCGCACGCGGCGGCGTGGTACTGCACGGCGACGGCTTGACCTTCTCGCCGTACCCGGTGCGCGAAACCTTCGCGGTCATGTCGGTGGGCGACATGGCCGGGATCAAGGTCAGCACGCCAAGCGGCCCGGTGTGGACCGATTGGCAAGGCCAGGCCGTGGTGCCGCAACTCAGTGCCTATGGCCGCAGCCCGGTGGAAGTGCAGACCCGCTCGCTGCCCCGCAACGCCGATATCAGCAATGGCTTGGCGGTGCTGTCGGCCGGGCGAGGCGCGGTGGACAAAGTCGAATTCGGCGTGGCCCTGACCCGGCGCGCCTTGCTCCACGTGACCACGCCCGACGGCCTGCCGCTGCCCCGTGGCGCCACGGTCAGTACCGCAGACGGCGAGTTCGTGACCCTGGTGCAGGAAGGCAGCCACGTGTTCCTGCCGGACGTGCTCGACCGACGCCCGCTGTGGATCAGCGCCCCTGGCCAACCCCGCTGCCGCCTCAGCTTCGAACTGCCGGAACACGGCGATCCCGAGGTGTATTACGAAACCGCACCGGCGCGGTGCCACGCATGAGGACGATCACCATGGGCCTCAAACCCGTCTTGTTTTCCCTGAGTCTGCTGCTGGGTGCCAATGCCTGGGGCGCCGATGAATGCCAACTGAACCTGAGCGAACCTACGCTGGATTTCGGCCTGATGAACCGCGCCGTCGCGCTGACGCCAGCCGCCGAACGCTTGCTGGGAGAACGGCGCGTGCGCCTGAACCTCAACTGCCCAGACGCCACCGATATGAGCCTGTTCTACCGAGGCCTGGCGGCGGGGGCCGAGCGTTTCCGATTTACCGAACGCGGCAGCTACAGCCTGCGGGTCAGCGATGCGGTACTCGACGGCCAGGCGGTGGAAGTAGGCCTGCTTGCTGCCAGCGGTCAGCTGCCCGTCAGCATGGGCACGACGCTGCGCTGGCGAGCGGAGCATGGCATCGTGCCGTTGCGGGGTGGCGTCCCGGTGAGTGGGCGCAATTTGTCGCTGCTGATCGAGGCCAGCGCCTGGGCCGACGAAACCGCCTCACGCGTCAGCGATGCGGTGACCTGGGACACCAGCGGCGTGCTCGACGCGATCCACGCCGGGCGCTCGCGGGAGTTGCGCCTGCAAGCGCGCTTCGCCCCGGCGGCCTGCACACCCAGCCTGTCCAACGGCGGCACCGTGGAATTCCACAAGTTGTCGGTGATGGACTTGAACGTCGACAAGGACACGCCGCTGCGCCCGCAACCCGTGATGATCAGCGTGACCTGCGACGCACCGACCCGCTTCAGCCTGCGCCTGCAGGACAACCGCCTGGGCTCGGCCACCGGACCCGCCGACGAAACCAGCTACGGCCTGGGCCTCGACGCCAAGCAGCAGAAAATCGGGCGCTACCGGCTGCTGTTCGACCCGACGCGCACCACTGCCGACAGCATTTCCCCGCTGTATCGCACCGACTCCGCAAGCGGCGCCCTGCCCTGGAGCAGTGCCAGTGCCAACCCGCTGGCGATTGGCGCCAGCCGCCACCTGGGGTTCAGCACCAGCGCCGGCAGCACCAGCGGCCCCGACCCGATCCAGACGCTCAACGCCACTGCCAGCCTCGAAGCGCTCCTCGCACCGCTGGGTTCACTGGACCTGGGCAGCGAAGTGCGCCTCGACGGCGCCGCCACCCTCGAACTCAACTACCTCTAGGAACCTGCCCATGAAATGCTGCCTGATTGCCCTGACCGTTGTTTCGCTGTTGCTGGGTGGCGCCGATCTCCGGGCCGCCTCCAGCGTCAACCTGAACGCCACCGGCAAGATCACGCCCAGTGCCTGCGAGCCGAGCCTGTCCAATGGCGGCGTGTACGACCTGGGCAAGATCCCCGCCAAATCGCTCAACCCCGATGAACCCACCCTGTTGCCTGCCCACAGCCTGCAGCTGGAACTCACTTGCCAGGCGCTGACTTTGGTGGCCCTCAAGCCCAGGGATAACCGGGCGGGCTCCCATTTCGAAAGTGACAACCCCCTCAAGTTCGGCCTGGGGCTGGTCAATGGCAACGAAAAGCTCGGCAGCATGCTGTTGCGCCTCCAATCGATCATGGCCGATGGCAACGAGCTGTTTGCCATCGGCTCTGTAGGGCAGGCCTCCTGGTCCCCGACCAACATTCTTTCGCCCACGTTCCTCACGTCATTCACCCCCGACAGGGGCAGCCCCAGCATGGCCCCGGTGCCGATCCAACGGCTGAGCGCAGCCGTGCTCATCACCCCCAGGATCGCGCCGGCAAACACCCTGACCCTGACCCGGGAAGTCCCCCTCGACGGCTCGGCCACCCTCGAAATCAACTACCTCTAGGAGCCTCTCCATGAAACACGCTCTGATTGCGTTGGCGCTGCTGTCCGGCACTGCCCACGCTGCCTCCACCGCCGAACTGACGGTCAAAGGCCTGATCACACCGATGGCCTGCACCCCGTTGCTGTCGAGCGGCGGGTTGGTGGACTTCGGCAAGATTTCGCGCAACGACCTCAACCTCACCAACGGCACGCGCCTGCCCCACAAGTACCTGACGCTTACCGTCAACTGCAACGCCGCCGGCCGCTTCGCCCTGCGCATGCGCGATAACCGCGACGGCACGGCCCACGTCAACAGCGAGATTTTCTACGGCCTGGGGCGCGACAGCGCCGGCAACAAGATCGGCGTGTATTCGGTGAGCTTCGACCCCAAGCAGACCGTGGTCGATGACCTCGCGGTGGTGTATGGCACCGAATCCACCACGGGCGGCCTGGCCTGGCGCACCTCCAACCTCAACCCCATCGATGTCGGCTCACGCAGCCTGCTGGGGTTTACCGATGTGGTGGGCAGCATGGCCGGGCCCTCCGCGATCCAGACCCTTACCAGCACCCTGAAGCTGGAAGCCACGATCAACGCCCGGCAGAACCTGGACCTGAGTGTGGAAACACCGATGGACGGTTCAGCGACGCTGGAAGTTGTGTACCTGTAACCCCTGAAACGTTCCACTTTCCCTGGTTAGGAGCAACCCAATGCACATCCCCCGCAACCTGCTGGCGTCAGCCTTCATACTGGCCGGCGCCGGCCATGCTGTGGCCGCTTCAAGCGTCGGCCTGAACGTCAAAGGCTCGCTCACGCCAAGCGCGTGTACACCGAGCATGTCCAGTGGCGGCACCGTTGACTACGGCAAGCTGTCCGCCAAGGACCTCAACGTCGATACCGTGACCCGCCTGCCCCGTGAGTACCTGCAACTGCGGGTGGAATGCGATGCGGCCACCGTGTTCGCCCTGCAAGGCCATGACAACCGAGCCGGTTCGTCGCTCGATGGCGACGAAGACAGCTACGGCCTGGGCCTGATCAATGGCGATGAAAAACTCGGTTCTTATGCGGTGAACCTGTCGTCTGCCGTGGCGGACGGCGTACCGTCCAGATTCATCATGTCTTATGACGGCGGGGTGACCTGGTCGCCTTGGCCCGGTGGCGCCCTGTGGGTCGGTGGCACGACCGCGGTGGCCGACAACTCATCCTTCACCCCGCTGCCGACAAAGGTGCTGACGGGCGAGATGATGATCAGAACTGTCATCGCCCCCGCCAACACCCTGACCTTGACCGAGGAAGTGCCAATCGACGGCTCCGTGGCGGTGACGGTCAAGTACCTGTGACACAGCGTCATGCCCGTTCGCTGCTGACCCCGACGTAGGCGGCGCGGCCGGCACCGAACCCGGCGATGATCGCGCCCAGGCCGATCACGCCGAACACCCAGCCGGTGGCGCCCCAGCCACCGGTCCAGTCATGCAGCACGCCCACCGCCAGCGGGCCCATGGACGCCAACGTATAGCCGATGCCCTGGGCCATGCCCGACAGGTTGGCGGCCACGTGGGAGTCCCGCGAGCGCAATACGATCAGCGTCAGCGCCAGGCTGAACGTACCGCCTTGGCCCAACCCCAGCAGGATCGCCCAGCCCCACAAGCCGTCGAGCGGCGCAAACAGGCAACCGAACAACCCGCCGAGGGTCAGCAGCATCACGACCAGGATGGCCGGGCGCTGGTCCTTGCCACGCGTAGCAAACCAAGGCGCGGTGAGCGCGCTGAGCAACTGCACGATGATCGAGCCAGACAGCGCCAAGCCGGCTTCGGTGGCGCTCAGACCACGGTCGATGAGGATTGAAGGCAGCCAGCCAAACACGATGTAAGCCAGGGATGATTGCAGGCCCATGTACAAGGTCACTTGCCAGGCCAGGGGATCGCGTAGCAAGCCTTTCACCCGATAGGCGACTTGATGGGCACCGTGCTTTTGCCCGACCTGCGGCAACCAGAACAGCGCTGCCAGCAGCGCGGGCACAATCCAGAAACCCAGGCCGATGTTCCAGCTGTCGCCGAAGTAGTGACTCAGCGGCACCGTGGCCCCCGCCGCCAGCGCCGCACCGAGGCACAGCGCCATAGTGTAGACGCCGGTCATGGTGCCAGCCTGCTTGGCAAAGTCGCGCTTGACGATGCCCGGCAACAACACACCGATGATGCCAATGCTGGCGCCTGCGATCAGGCTGCCGACGAACAACCCCGCCTCGCCAAACGAGCTGCGCAGGAAAATGCCAGCAGCCAGCGTGAGCAGAATGCCCAGCACCACCCGCTCAGCCCCGAAGCGCCGCGCGAGGACCGGTGCCAGCGGTGCGAACAGCCCCAGGCACAACACCGGCAAGGTGGTCAGCAAACCGGCCTTGGCCGCCGACAGCCCCAGGCTGTCGGACACGTTGCTCAGCAACGGCGAAAGGCTCGACAGCGCCGGGCGCAGGTTCATTGCCACCAGGACCAGTCCCACGATCAACAACCACGGGCGGCTCACCAGCGGCGGGCGGTGTTGCACCACCTCGTCGTCGGCTTCGGCGTCGATCAACAGTTCTTCAAGTTTGGTTTCGGAGGTCATTGATCAACTGCCGGCAGCGTGATGGGCGCTTGCCCTGATCACTGGTTGAAAAGTCCCACAGCCTATTCGGACGTGCCTACAAGAGCAACGCACTAGGTTTTTTAGGCAACAAAAGGAACTGAATTTTCGATTGGTAAAATTACCCTCTGAGGGTAATTATTGGACTCAGGTGTCTTATGGAAAAGTACACACCTCATTACGATTTGGCGGTGATAAAGGCGGATGTGAGACGGCTTGGCGCCAAGGCATTCACACGTGCGGCAAAGAGAACCGCAGAAGCGCTCGACCTCGATATCAGCGAGATGCAATCGATCATTTACGCGCTGAAAAACAGGATGTTGTACAAGTCGATGACCACCTATGCCGATCATCGTGTCTGGCAGGACGTCTACCACATCCATTCACATGGTCTGGAGTTTTACATCAAGGTGACGTATTGCTCCGGCAGTAACCCACCGGTGATCTCCTTCAAAGGGATGAACCTATGAATACCCAACATTGCTTCATCTGCGGTGCCCCCGACGCGATGGTGCGTTTTGAAGGCCGCAGTGAAACCCTGCGCATCAAAGGCATGGAGCAGTGCATTGAAGGTCTTTCGGGCTGGGAGTGCCCGGTGTGCGAGGACGGCATGTACGACCCCGATAGCTGCGAACGCCACGCCAAGGCCAGTGATGAGCTGCTCCACGCCGCACGGCGGAAGATGGGCGCCGAACTCAAGCGTATCCGCCGCAAGCTGCACCTCACGCAAAAAGAAACCGTGGAGTTACTGTCCGGTGGCGGGCACAACGCCTTCTCACGCTACGAACGCGGCGAAATAACACCGCCCAAACCGTTGATGGTGTTGATGCGCCTGCTGGATCGTCACCCCGACCTGCTCGCCGAGGCCAAAGAACTGGCCGATGGCGCAGACCTGCGCAACGCCTTCACTTACACCCTCAACAACGAAACGCAAGAAGCCCTCAAAGCGTCCTGATCCTCCAAACAATAAACCCGGCGCCAGGCCGGGTTTATTTATTCACACATCGATCAATGCAGGATCTGGCTCAAGAACAACTTGGTCCGGTCATTCTGCGGGTTGTCGAAGAAGTCGTTCGGCGCCGCCTGTTCGACGATCTCGCCCTTGTCCATGAAGATCACGCGGTTGGCCACGGTGCGCGCAAAGCCCATCTCGTGGGTCACGCACAACATGGTCATGCCGTCTTCGGCCAGGCCGATCATGGTGTCGAGAACCTCTTTCACCATCTCCGGGTCGAGTGCCGAGGTCGGCTCATCGAACAGCATGATTTTCGGCTTCATGCACAGCGCACGGGCAATTGCCACGCGCTGTTGCTGGCCGCCGGACAACTGCCCCGGAAACTTGTGCGCCTGCTCCGGGATACGCACGCGCTCCAGGTAGTGCATGGCGATTTCCTCGGCCTTGCGCTTGGGCATCTTGCGTACCCACATCGGCGCCAGCGTGCAGTTCTGCAGGATGGTCAGGTGCGGGAACAGGTTGAAGTGCTGGAACACCATGCCGACTTCGCGGCGGATCGCTTCGATCTGCTTGAGGTCGTTGGTCAGTTCCACGCCATCCACCACGATGCGGCCCTGCTGGTGTTCTTCCAGGCGGTTGAGGCAGCGGATGGTGGTGGACTTGCCCGAACCCGACGGGCCGCACAGCACGATACGCTCGCCCTGCTTGACGTTGAGGTTGATGTCTTTCAACACGTGGAACTGGCCGTACCACTTGTTGACGCCCTGCATCTGGATAATGCCTTCAGGGCTCACAGGCTGTTTGATCGCTTCGCTCATAACAACAACTCCTAACGCTTGTGGCCTGTGTCGAGCTTGTGTTCCAAATGAATGGAATAGCGCGACATACCAAAACAGAAAATCCAGAACACCAGGGCGGCGAACACGTAGCCTTCGGTGGCCATGCCCAGCCATTTGGGGTCGGCGGCAGCTTGCTTGACGCTGTTGAGCAGGTCGAACAGGCCGATGATGATCACCAGGCTGGTGTCCTTGAACAACGCGATAAACGTGTTGACGATGCCGGGGATCACCAGCTTCAGGGCTTGCGGCAAGATCACCAGGCCCATGCTGCGCCAGTAACCCAGGCCCATCGCTGCGGCCGCTTCGTACTGACCTTTTGGAATCGCCTGCAAGCCACCGCGCACCACTTCGGCCACGTAGGCCGACTGGAACAGGATCACGCCGATCAACGCCCGCAGCAGCTTGTCGATGCCCATGCCTTCGGGCAGGAACAACGGCAGCATCACCGAGGACATGAACAGCACGGTGATCAACGGCACGCCGCGCCAGAATTCGATGAAGGTCACGCAGACCACACGAATCGCCGGCATGTTCGACCGCCGCCCCAGCGCCAGCACGATGCCCAACGGCAAGGCGCCGGCGATACCGACGGTGGCGATCACCAGGGTCAGCATCAGGCCGCCCCATTGGCTGGTCGCCACGTTGCTCAGGCCGAAGATCCCGCCGTGCAGCAGGAAGAACGCGATGATCGGGTACAGCACCAGGAAGCCCAGGCCGTAGATCGCCTTGCGCGGGAAGCGCGAGATGAACAACGGCGCCACGCCGACGATGGCCAGCCACACGGTCAGGTCCACGCGCCAGCGCAGATCGCCCGGGTAGTAGCCGTACATGAACTGCCCGAAGCGCTGCTGGATAAACACCCAGCAGGCGCCCTCCTTGGTGCAATCGGCGCGCGTGGTGCCGACCCAGTTGGCATCCAGAATGGCCCAATGCAGGATCGGTGGCACCACCAGGTAGACCAGGTAGAACGCCAGCAACGTCAGCAAGGTGTTGAGCCAACTGGAAAACAGGTTGGCGCGCATCCATGCCACCGGGCCGAAGACTTTGCTCGGCGGCGGCATATCAGGTTTGAAAGTATGCGTACTCATGGGTGTGTCCTCACCGCTCGATCAGCGCAATGCGCTTGTTGTACCAGTTCATCAGCAGCGAGATGCTGATGCTGATCGCCAGGTACACGCTCATGGTGATGGCAATGACTTCAATCGCCTGGCCGGTCTGGTTGAGCACCGTGCCGGCAAACAGCGAAACCATTTCCGGGTAGCCGATACCGGCGGCCAGCGACGAGTTTTTCGCCAGGTTCAGGTATTGGCT
Organism: Pseudomonas sp. CBZ-4; assembly: GCF_000346755.1. GTDB lineage: Bacteria > Pseudomonadota > Gammaproteobacteria > Pseudomonadales > Pseudomonadaceae > Aquipseudomonas. The sequence continues at coordinate 29,802 of NZ_ANNV01000104.1, forward strand.
GGTCAGCGGCGGAATGATCACCCGCAGGGCCTGCGGGATGATGACCTTGCGCAGCGTCGGCCCGGGGCGCAGGCCCAGGGAGCGCGCGGCTTCGGTCTGGCCGTGGCTGACGGACTTGATGCCCGACCGCACGATCTCGGCGATAAACGCGGCCGTGTAGACGGTCAGTGCCAGGGTCAGTGCCAGCAGTTCGGGGATCAGTACCCAGCCGCCAACAAAGTTGAAGCCCTGCAACTTGGGCATTTCCCAATGCAGCGGTGCACCGAAGATCAAGGCGCACAACGCCGGGATCACGATGAACAGCGCCAGGCCCGCCCAGAATTTGTGGAACGGCACGCCGGTCGCTTCAAAACGCTTGTTGGCCCACCGCGCCATCAGCACGATCGCGACAATCGCGACCACCACGCTGGCCACAAACGGCCAGAACCCATCGGCGGCAAGCGCTGCCGGCATGTTCAAGCCACGGCTGCTGACAAAGAAGGTATCGCCGAAGTTGTGGCTGTTGCGCGGCCCCGGCATGGTCAGGAACACCGCGAAATACCAGAACAGGATTTGCAGCAGCGGCGGAATGTTGCGGAACACTTCCACATACACCGTCGCCAGCTTGTTGATCATCCAGTTCGGTGACAGCCGTGCCACGCCGATGATGAAACCGAGCAACGTCGCCAGGATCACGCCGATCACCGTGACCAGCAAGGTGTTGAGCAGACCGATGACAAAGACCCGGGCATAGCTGTCCGATTCGGTGTAGTCGATCAAATGCTGCGCGATGCCAAAGCCGGCACTGCGTTCAAGAAAGTCGAAACCCGAGGTAATGCCCCGGTGTTGAAGGTTGGTCTGGGTATTGTTGAAGAGGTACCAGCCCAGCGAGACCACCGCCACAATCGTGATGATCTGGAAGAGCCACGCACGCACTTTGGGATCGCTGAAGCTGAGCTTCTGCTTTGGTGCGCCGATTTGATTTTGCATGAAGTGCCCCGGAAATAATGGAACAGAACATCACCCGGCGGTTGGCCCACCGGGTGATAGAACCATCAGCGATCAGCGCACAGGTGGTGCGTATTGAATGCCGCCGGCGTTCCACAGCGCGTTCAGGCCACGGTCGATTTCCAGCGGGGTGCTCTTGCCGAGGTTGCGCTCGAACACTTCGCCGTAGTTACCGACTTGCTTGACGATCTGTACCACCCAGTCTTTCTTCACTTTCAGGTCTTTGCCGTATTCGCCGTCGGCACCGAGCAGACGTGCAACGTCCGGGTTCTTGGTGGACTTGGCTTCAGCTTCTACGTTTTTCGAAGTGATACCGGCTTCTTCCGCGTTGAGCATGGCGTAGCCAACCCAGCGCACGATGGCCAGCCACTCGTCGTCGCCGTTACGCACGACCGGGCCCAGCGGTTCTTTGGAAATAGTTTCCGGCAGGACCACGTAGTCCTTCGGCGACGCCAGCTTGCTGCGCTGGGCGAAGAGTTGGGACTTGTCGGAGGTCAGCACGTCGCAACGCCCGGATTCCAGCGACTTGGCGCTTTCATCGGAGGTGTCGAAGGTGATCGGGGTGTATTTCAGGTTGTTGCCACGGAAGTAGTCGGAAACGTTCAGCTCGGTGGTAGTACCGGCCTGGATGCAGATGGTTGCACCGTCCAGTTCCTTGGCACTTTTCACGCCCAGCTTGTTGTTGACCAGGAAACCGATACCGTCGTAGTAGGTAATGAAGCCTGGGAATTTCAGCCCCATGCCGGCATCGCGGGAGCTGGTCATGGTGGTGTTGCGGGACAGGATGTCGACTTCGCCGGACTGAAGCGCGGTGAAACGCTCCTTGGCGTTCAACTGGCTGAACTTGACCTTGGTCGCGTCGCCGAACACGGCAGCGGCAACAGCACGGCACACGTCAGCGTCGATCCCGAGGATCTTGCCGCTGGCATCCGGCACCGAGAAACCCGGCAGGCCGTCACTCACGCCACATTGCACAAAGCCTTTCTTCTGCACGGCATCCAGGGTGGCGCCGGCTTGGGCGAAACCGCTGACACCCAATACAGCCGCCGCAGTCACGATGGCCAGGGTGGATTTCAATACCTTCATTCAAACCTCCAGTTGCTCTTGTTGTGTCGGAGCTCGAACCCCACCGCACCCTTATGAGGCGACATCGACCCGTGTTGGCTTTTTTTAGGGTCAAACGGCTAGAGGCTGTCGCTGTAAGTCCAGTTGCTATCCCAGAGGCGGCTGTCACTGATAGTGTTACCGCCAGGAGAGAGACCTGACATCGGTTTCTCCATAGCAAGCGCCGTACCAGACTGAGCGCTGAGTCGTTTCAGCCCACGGTCAATAGAAAAAGATTCAACCTTGCGACATTCTCTTAACAGATCACCCTGTCGCGCACCGTTCCGACGCACCCAATCGGAGCGCGCGCACATATATGGAGCAGACATGACCGACCCCTTGATTCTTCAGCCCGCCAAGCCCGCAGACGCCTGCGTAATCTGGTTGCATGGCCTGGGTGCCGATCGCTACGACTTCCTGCCGGTGGCCGAAGCGCTGCAAGAAAGCCTGCTGAGTACCCGTTTCGTTTTGCCCCAGGCGCCGACCCGTCCGGTGACGATCAATGGTGGCTACGAGATGCCCAGTTGGTACGACATCAAGGCCATGAGCCCGGCCCGTTCCATCAGCCTGGAAGAGTTGGAAGAATCGGCCAAAATGGTTACCGACTTGATCAAGGAACAAAAAAGCAGCGGGATAGACGCTTCGCGGATTTTTCTCGCCGGTTTTTCCCAGGGTGGCGCGGTGGTTTTCCACACGGCATTTACCAAATGGCAGGGAGCCTTGGGTGGGGTGATTGCACTCTCCACCTATGCACCGACCTTCAGCGATGAGCTGGAGTTATCCGCCAGCCAGCAGCGAATTCCGACCCTGTGCCTGCACGGCCAGTACGATGACGTGGTGCAAAACGCCATGGGCCGCAGCGCCTATGAGCACTTGAAGAGCCGTGGTGTCACCGTGACATGGCAGGAATACCCAATGGGCCACGAAGTGTTACCCGAGGAAATCCGCGACATCGGCACCTGGTTAAGCACTCGCCTGGGCTGAAACCCTGGGTTTATGTAGCCGTATGACAGACGCACTACGCCGCGCCCGTTTCTTGCATTACACTGGCCGGCGTACATTCCTTAACCAATTAATGAGATCACCGTGCTCGAAGCACTCAAGAAGATGTTCGGCAAAAGCGAGGCCGAGCCGCTCGCGCCTGTTCCCAGTGCTCCTGTCCCGCCTGCCGGCAGCCGCAATGACGGCCAACAGCCTGCTCGGACTGCGCCTGTCGCCCAGCCGACGACGCCTACGGTGACCGCGCCTGAACCGGCAAAAGACGCTGCACCGGCCCCGAAACCGCGCCGTGAACGCGCGCCAAAACCGCCGGTGATTCCATGGAAACTCGAAGACTTCGTCGTCGAGCCCCAGGAAGGCAAGACCCGCTTCCACGATTTCAAACTCGCCCCGGAACTGATGCACGCCATCCAGGACCTGGGTTTCCCGTACTGCACGCCGATCCAGGCGCAGGTGCTGGGTTTCACCCTGGCCGGCAAAGACGCCATCGGCCGCGCCCAGACCGGCACCGGCAAGACCGCCGCGTTCCTGATCTCGATCATCACCCAGCTGCTGCAAACGCCGCCGCCGAAAGAGCGCTACATGGGTGAGCCGCGCGCACTGATCATCGCCCCGACCCGCGAGCTGGTGGTGCAGATCGCCAAGGACGCCGCCGACCTGACCAAGTACACCGGCCTCAACGTCATGACCTTCGTTGGCGGCATGGATTTCGACAAGCAGCTCAAGCACCTCGAAGCCCGCCACTGCGACATCCTGGTCGCCACGCCGGGCCGCCTGCTGGACTTCAACCAGCGCGGCGACGTGCACCTGGACATGGTCGAAGTGATGGTGCTGGACGAAGCCGACCGCATGCTCGACATGGGTTTCATCCCGCAAGTACGCCAGATCATTCGCCAGACTCCACCGAAATCCGAGCGTCAGACCCTACTGTTCTCCGCGACCTTCACTGAAGACGTGATGAACCTCGCCAAGCAGTGGACCACCGACCCGTCCATCGTCGAGATCGAAGCGGAAAACGTCGCCAGCGAAAACGTCGAGCAACACATCTACGCCGTGGCCGGTGCCGACAAGTACAAACTGCTCTACAACCTGGTCAACGACAATGGCTGGGAGCGCGTGATGGTGTTCGCCAACCGCAAGGACGAAGTGCGCCGCATTGAAGAGCGCCTGGTGCGGGATGGTGTGAACGCAGCGCAGTTGTCGGGTGATGTGCCGCAGCACAAGCGCATCAAGACGTTGGAAGGTTTCCGCGAAGGCAAGATCCGCGTGTTGGTGGCCACTGACGTGGCGGGCCGTGGCATTCACATTGATGGCATCAGCCATGTGATCAACTTCACCCTGCCGGAAGTGCCGGATGACTACGTGCACCGTATTGGCCGTACTGGCCGTGCGGGCGCGGCGGGTGTGTCGATCAGTTTTGCCGGGGAAGATGATTCGTATCAGTTGCCGTCGATCGAGACGTTGCTGGGGCGCAAGATCAGTTGTGAGACGCCGCCGACGCACCTGTTGCGCCCGGTAGAACGCAAACGCCCTTAACGCTGAAATGCGCTAAAAATGTGGGAGCTGGCTTTTGTGGGAGCCGGGCTTGCCCGCGATGCAGGCGCCTCGGTTTGTCAGTTGAACCGAGGTGATGCCATCGCAGGCAAGCCAGCTCCCACAAAAGCCAGCTCCCACATTGGGTTCTGTGTTTAGCCTGTTACTTCCAGCGGTCAGCGGCGGCATGGTCGCTGCTACGCCCTTCCACCCAACGCGGGCCTTCACTGGTGTGCTCTTTCTTCCAGAACGGCGCCCGCGTCTTCAAGTAGTCCATCACAAAGGCACAGGCGTCAAACGCCGCCTGGCGATGGGCACTGGCGGCTCCGACAAACACTATCGGCTCACCCGGTTCCAGCGCGCCGATGCGATGCAGCACTTCCAGCTTGAGCAATGGCCAGCGCTGCTCAGCTTCCACGGCGATCTTGGCCAGGGCTTTTTCGGTCATGCCCGGATAGTGCTCCAGGAACATCCCCGCCACGTCCAGGCCATCGTTGAAGTCGCGCACGTAGCCGACAAAACTTACTACCGCGCCCACGCCTACATTGGCCGCGTGCATCGCGTTGACTTCAGCACCGGGATCAAACGCCTGGACCTGAACACGAATGGCCATGATCAGCCCCCAGTCACGGGTGGAAAGAACGCCACTTCGTCACCCGCCTGCACCGGTTCATCGAGGCTGCACAACTCTTCGTTGCGCGCGCACATCAGGCTGGTCTCGTTGAGCACCGCAAACTCCGGGTCACTGGCCAGCGCGAGGCGTACCGCATCGACGGTGGCGAAATCACCTTCCATCTCCAGCGAGTCAAAGCCCACCGCTTCCGCGTAACGCGCAAAAAACAATACGTTGATGCTCATGCCTGGTCCGCCTTGAAGTGCCCGCTCTTGCCGCCCAGCTTTTCCAGCAGGCGGATGCTTTCGATGGTCATGCCGCGGTCCACGGCCTTGCACATGTCGTAGATGGTCAATGCCGCGACGCTGGCGGCGGTGAGCGCTTCCATCTCCACGCCGGTCTGGCCGGAGAGTTTGCAGCGCGCCAGGATGTGCACCGAGTCTGCGCCATCGGCGCTCAGTTCGACCTTGACGCCCGTCAACATCAGCGGGTGGCACAGCGGGATCAGATCACTGGTTTTTTTCGCCGCCTGGATCCCGGCGATGCGGGCCACGGCAAACACGTCGCCCTTGGGGTGGGCGCCGTCGACAATCATTTGCAGGGTCTCGGGCAACATGCGCACCCGGGCTTCGGCCACCGCTTCACGGAACGTCACGGACTTGTCGGTGACGTCGACCATATGGGCGCGACCTTGGGAATCGAGATGAGTCAGCACAGGGATACTCCTGATCAGGAGCAGCGATTGTAAACCCGACGGTCAGATTTGCGCATGCCTTTGTGGGAGCTGGCTTGTGTGGGAGCTGGCTTGCCTGCGATGC
>NZ_ANNV01000105.1 GCF_000346755.1 Pseudomonas sp. CBZ-4
CCCTCGCCACAGGGGATTCAACAATCGCAGATAGCCCATTGCCCATATGAAATAATTCCTGTAATTTTTCATGAAATTATTCGACATAAATTTCATGACGCCCCAAGAAGAACTCGCCACCCTTGCCGCCCTGATCCACGACCTGCGCAAGCACAAGAAGCTCACCCTCGCCCAGCTCGCTCAGAAAATCGAGCGTTCGGTGGGTTTCCTGTCCCAGGTGGAGCGCGGCCTGTCGCGCCCGACCGTGGCAGACCTGACCGCCATCAGCCACGCCCTCGACGTGCCCACCACCTACTTCTACAGCCAGCCCAAACCGAAAGCGGTGGACTGGATCACCCGCCCCAACGAGCGGCGCACGGTGTATTACGCCAACGGCATCACCGACATCCTCGTGTCGCCAAGCATGAACGGTGCCTTTTCGATGCTCGACAGCCTGCTCGCCCCCGGCGCCAACAGCGGTGAACAGACCATGAGCGACCGCGCCGAGCAGGCCGGCTTTGTGCTGGAAGGCGAATTGACGCTGTGGGTGGAAGGTGAAACCGATTCAGTCACCCTCCTCAAAGGCGACAGCTTTCACCTGGCCAGTTTCGCCCACTGTCGCTACGCCAACCTGACCGACCTGCCCGCCCGCGTGTTGTGGGTTTACAACTAGGAGCTGCACCCGTGAAAAGCCATTCCTCCACCTTGCTGGCCGAAGTACGGACCTTTCGCCAGAACCACCCCGACGTGCGTTACGTCGACCTGATCGCCCTGGACATTCCGGGGCATTTCTACGGCAAGCGTTATCCCATCGAGATGCTGGAAAAAGTCGCCGCCGGCAGCCCGCTCAAGCTGCCGCAGAACGCAGTGCTGCTAGGGGTTCAGGGTGGTTTGTTCAAGATTGGCGATTACTGCTTCAACGACGGCGACCCAGACGCCAACCGCCGCCTGGTGCCCGGCACACTCAAGCCGGTGAGCTGGGAATCGCAGCCGTTGGGGCAAATGCTGATCACCTCGGACGACACCGAAGCGCCCATCGAATTCGAACCCCGGGAAGTGCTGGCCAAGGTGCTGGAACGTTTGCACCACAAAGGCATTCACCCGGTGGTGGCGTTTGAGCTGGAGTTCTACCTGTTCGACAAGAAACTCGCCGACGGCCTGCCGCAATTCGCCCGCGACCCGCTGAGCGACGACGCCGACGACCAGCCCAACCTGCATATCGAACGCCTGTCGCGCTTCAGCGACGTGCTCGACGACATGGCGCAAACGGCCAAGGCCCAAGGCATCGACATCACGGTGATCACCGCCGAAATCGGCCCCGGTCAGTTCGAGATCAACTTTGGTCACTTGGACGACGGCCTGCGCGCCGCCGACTGGGCTGCCCTGTTCTGCCGCAGCACCCGTGGCGTGGCGCTGAAACACGGCTACCGCGCCAGCTTCATGGCCAAGCCCTACCTGCAATACCCCGGCAGCGGCATGCACGTGCATGTCAGCCTGTATGACGCGGCGGGCAACAACCTGCTGGCGGCGCACCAGCAGCAACCGCTGCGCCATGCCGTGGCCGGTTGCCTGGAGTTGCTGCCGCACTGCATGCCGATCTTCTCGCCCAACCACAACGCCTTCCGCCGCCTGGGTGGCACGGTCAACGCCGCGACCCGCGCCAGCTGGGGCTTTGAAGACCGCGACGCCTGCGTGCGCATCCCCGAATCCGACCCGCGCAACCTGCGCATCGAACACCGCCTGGCCAGCGCCGACGCCAACCCGTATCTGGTGCTGGCAGCAATCCTTGTTGGCCTGGAACACGGCCTTGAAGCCAAGCGCGAACCCATCGCCCCGTTGAACGACGACCGCAGCAGCGGCACCGATTTCCCCGTGGAAATGCTCGATGCCGTACGCGCCATGCAACACCAAGCCGTATTGCGCGATAAGCTGGGCGCCGAATTTGTCGACGTGTACTGCGAGAACAAACGCCAGGACCACTTGGCGTTCCAGCAAGAGATCCACGCCAGGGAATACCGCTGGTTTCTCTAAATCACCCCATGGAATCACCGATGACCGACCAAAGCGCCCCGGCCCTGAAAGAAATCTTCAACGTCGAACGCCTGCAACATATCGCCAATGAGATGAGCGCGGTGTACCCAGCGTTCGATGCCAAGGGCTTTCTCAAGCACGCCAAGGCCGGGCTGGCCGAGTTGTCGGTGCTGCAGCGCATGGCGCGGGTCAGCGAGAGCCTGCACGCGGTGATCCCCCTCGACTACCCGCAAACCCTGGAACTGCTTTACGCCCTGGCACCGCGCCTGAACAGCAGCTTTGTCAGCCTGTTCCTGCCGCACTACGTGGCGAGCTACGGGCTGGATGACGTCGAACGCTCCATGGCCGCGCTCAAATATTTCACCACCTTCGGTTCCGCCGAATTCGCTATCCGCCCCTTCCTGCTACGCGACTTGCCGCGCACCCTGGCGGTATTGCAAACCTGGTCGCTGGACGCCAACGACCATGTGCGCCGCCTCGCCAGCGAAGGCTCGCGACCGCGCCTGCCGTGGTCCTTTCGCCTGGCCGAGGTGCAAGCCAATCCCCAGCTGTGCGCATCGATCCTCGACAACCTCAAGGCCGACCCCAGCCTGTACGTGCGCAAGTCGGTGGCCAACCACCTCAACGACATCACCAAGGACCACCCGGACTGGGTCCTGACGCTGATCGAAGGCTGGTCACTGGACAACCCCCACACCGCCTGGATCGCCCGCCACGCCCTGCGCAGCCTGATCAAGCAAGGCAACACCCGCGCGCTGACGATCATGGGTGCAGGGGCCAAGGCCGAGGTGAAGATTCATCAGTTGAGCGTGACACCCGCGGTGATCAACCTGGGAGAGCGGATCAGCTTGTCGTTCAACCTGGAATCCACCGCCGACACCGCGCAGAAGCTGGTGGTGGACTACGCCATCGACTACGTGAAAAGCGCGGGGCACAGTGCGAAAAAGGTATTCAAGCTCAAGGCGTTTACCCTGGGCGCGGGTGAACAGCAGAGCATTCGGCGCGAGCAACATATTCGTGAACTGACGACTCGCAAGCATTATCCCGGACGCCATGTAGTACATGTGTTGGTGAATGGAGAAAGGCTCGGCAGTGCCGAATTTGAGTTGCGCGCCTGAACTGTCGCTTAGAGAAATGCCTCTAGAACAGGAATTCCAGATCGCAGCAGCGGAAAACATCCAAACAATGCACAGCAAGCGTTCAAGTTTGTATCATCAGTAATGGCATTTAGCCTTAAACCTGAGGCATTATCCCAACCATACATGAGGTTATTGGAAGGGAGTCCTGTTATGGCCTGGTCGTTGACACTCAATTTGGATGAGCAGGTCTACCCGCTTAGGATCGTGCAGCGCGTGGTCTATAGCCTCGCAAAAGACTTCGCCTTTTTGGTTCGTCACGAGCACGCGCAATGGGTGCTTGAAGTCACGCCAAATGATTCCTCCAATCTGCTGGGCTACGCTGCTGACACGGCCAGAGCCATCATCCTGCGCCATCTGAATGATTTCGCACTCCGCGACCAGATCGCACTGGAAACCAGCGGGCTGAGGGAGCTTCTGGCCAGTGTCGCCTTGAAAGAGTGCGGCCACTGATATGTCTGTCGCTCTGATTGCCAAACAAACCGATTACCGATTGCTCCCGTTTCGCTTCATGCGAATGCCGGAAGTCGGCGACTCACAAGTACTGATCACTGCAGACACGGGAGAGTACCTGTTTGTAAAGGACACTGACCTGTCTGGGATCGTACATAAACGGCTCGATCGTCAGTCATCCTTGTATAAAGATCTACTTGCTCGCCATTTCATTTACGAGCCGGACGTACACACGCCGTTTCCAGAAATGGCCGCGCAGATTCGCAGCCGCAAGAACTTCCTCTTCGGAGGCCCGGCACTGCATCTGTTTGTGGTCACTTTGCGATGCAATCACACCTGCCAGTACTGCCAAGTATCCCGCGCCCCGCTAGGTGGCCATGCACACGACATGTCTGCCGAAGATGCCATGCACGCAGTCGATCGATTATTTGAGTCTCCCTCGCCGGTGCTCACCGTAGAGTTTCAGGGCGGCGAGCCCCTGCTGGCATTTGATCGAGTCAAACAGATCATCGAGGCCGTGACTGCTCGCAATGAAACCGAGCGCCGCAGTATCCAGTTCATTATCAGCAGCACGTTGCATCACCTCACAGACTCTATCCTGGCATTTGCCAAGCAGTACGCGGTGCAATTTTCAACGTCCCTGGACGGCCCGTCTTTTTTGCACAACGCCAACCGCCCCACCCCAGAAAAAAATGCCTATGAGCGCACACTTGAGGGTATCCATCGCGTGCGCGATGTCCTCGGCCATGACGCCGTGTCAGCACTCACCACACTAACTTCAAGAAGCCTGGAGCACCCGAAGGCAATCATCGACGAGTACGTCAAGCAAGGGTTCAAGAGTATCTCCCTGAGGCCGCTGAGCCCCTACGGTTTTGCCAAGAAGTCCAGCCAGCGCTTGGATTATTCGATTGATCAATACTTGAGATTTTATACCGAGGCGCTGGGTTACCTGATTCAACTCAACAGTGAAGGAACCTACCTGAGCGAGGGCTATGCCTCGTTATTGCTTGGCAACATTCTCACGCCGTTCTCAAGTGGCTATGTCGATTTGCGCTCACCATTGGGTGCCGCAGTGGGAGCATTGGTCTACAACTACGACGGTGACGTATACCCCTCTGATGAGGCACGGATGCTGCTGGAGATGGGTGAGAGCGGACTGAAGCTGGGAAATGTCCGGCAGCCGTTGAGTGAGCTATTGCACTCGCCGGTAGTGAAACAACTCTTAGACGCAGGAATCGCCGAGGCATTGCCGGGCTGTTCCGATTGCGCATTGGTGCCCTATTGCGGCGCAGACCCTATCGAACACTACGCTCGCCAGGGGGACCCGATAGGGCATCGTTCCTTCAGTACGTTCTGTCAGAAAAATACGGCACTGCTCACGCACCTTTTCGGTTTATTGCGCAATGGAGATCACTCGACCCAGCGAGTACTGATGTCGTGGCTTGCACGCCGCTCACTCAGTGATCTGCCGCAGCCAGGATACGGAGGCTGAGATGCTCAGACTGGATACGCAATTTGAGATTCAACACCTCGATACCGCACGCATGCTCAAAGTCATCAGCGTTAACGAGTTGATAGAAAAAGGCACAAACGGCTGCGCCGGCGAAGCCAGCTTCAATGACCTGCTGCTATGGCTGACACTCGACGAACTGCTGGCGCAACCCACACTGCTGACACTGCCCGTCGCTGGTATCTTGCTCGTCGATGGCGCACTTGCGATCGATTACACAGGAATCATCCTCACTGCCCCCAAAGATAAGGAAGTGGTCCAACCAGGGGATGTGATTGCGCTGTCACCAGCTTCGAATGTCGTCAGGGTGCTTTATAGGCGAAATGCCAACAGCAACCTGCTGTTCATTACCGACAGATGCAACAGCCTGTGCCTGATGTGCTCGCAACCTCCCAAGGAAATCGACGACTACTGGCATGTCGAAAAAAACCTACGGCTGATTGATTTGATGGATAAAGGCGATGAACAAATAGGTATCAGCGGCGGAGAACCGACGTTGTACGCCGACGGACTCCTTGCACTGATCAAAAAAGCCAGTGAGGTCTTGCCGGAGAAATCGCTGCACATTTTGAGTAATGGACGCCTGTTGGGACAGCCAGGCTGGCTGGCTTGTCTCAACGAAATCGAACACCCACTCCTCACTTGGGGTATCCCGCTGTATGCCGACAATGCGGCAGACCACGATCATGTAGTGCAAGCACCCGGGGCGTTCAGCGAGACAATGAAGGGGCTGTACAACCTTGCCCGTACCGGTCAAAACATCGAGATCAGGGTTGTGCTCAGTCGTTTGACGTCACCCCGGCTGCCTGAGCTGGCACATTTCATTTTCCGCAACCTGCCGTTCGTGCAGCACATCGCGATGATGGGAATCGAAAATACCGGGCTTGCAAAGAAAAATTACGACGCCTTATGGATCGATCCTTTGGACTATCAGGACACACTCGCAAGCGCCTGCCATTTCCTCGACATCCGTGGGCTGAGCGTATCGGTCTATAACTTGCCGCTATGTGTACTGGAGCCATCGTTGAAGCGGTTCTACCGGCAAAGCATTTCCGATTGGAAAAATCTGTTTATCGACACCTGCCAATCCTGCACAGCCAAACACTACTGTGCCGGTTTCTTCAAATCTCACTCCCTTCGCTGGCAGAGTCGAGGCATTCGCCCGCTCAATCTGGACGAAGGCATCCACTACGCAAGGAGCGCTTCATGACACTGATGGACCGTTGGAAAATGCTGATCAGCCAAGGCGCCGCGCTGGTTCCCGTCGCATTGAGTCCCCTGGCCTATGCCAATCAAGTCGCATTGACCCAGCCGGAATGGACGACGACAGATAAATCACCTGTCTTCAACAACACGCTCAACTCCCCCGACGCCGTCAACATCTATGCGGCTCATCGCTCCCACAGCTCCCACCGTTCACATAGCTCTCATAGCTCGCACTACAGTGGCTCGGGTGGTTACAGCGCCCCACGCACCTACACGCCGCCGGTTTCGGCCTACAGCGCCCCCTCTACGACTGCCAATCGCTTCAGCGGGTCAAGCAGCAGACCTGCGTCTACAACACCTTCGGCCGCACCAGCGCGAACGTCGGCTACAGCTGATCGAAACCAGTTGGTCATGCGCGTTCAAATGGCATTGCTGGTCAAGCAGTACTACAGCGGCAGCATCGACGGTGTTTTAGGCAATGGTACTCGCGGGGCATTGATGGCTTTCCAGGCCGACTCAAACCTGCAGAATCATGGTCGCATGGACACTCCGACGCTGAATGCACTGGGGATTGCGATCCCCTAATTGTTTTCGAACCACCAGGTGCATAAAACAACAAAAGGCTCTATCCCGGGCCTTTCAGCCATATAAATTGTCGAACAATCCTCGCCTTCTCCGTTGCGATCCATTATCATCCGGCGCCTTCTCGCTACCTGCCAGGTAGCTGTTTCAATGTGTCACCCGAGGCGCCCATGTACCGTTTTGCGTTTTACCGTCCCTTGCTTGCCATCAGTCTGGGGCTCGCAGCTCCCTCCGTTTTCGCCGCGCTGCAACCCTTGGCCGAAGCCCCGCTGGCCAGCGACACCGAGCTGCATTGCCACTTCAACCGTGATGCCAGCACTGACTGCACCACCACCTACCACTACACCATCCTCAAGCCCAACGGCCGTGAGATGCTCTCGCGCATCGACTTCGACTACGCCGAAGGCGACACCTTTGAAGTGATCGCTGCGCAATCCACCCAGCCCGGCGCCAAGCCGGTTGCGCTGGCGGCCACGCAGATCGACACGCGCACCGCGCCCAACCCGGACCAGGGTTTCAGCCGCGACAAGCAGACGTCCCTGGCCTTTCCCAACCTGCGCGTCGGCACGCAGATCCGCTACACCGTGCGCGAGCATCGCCCCGCCAAGCCGCTGATGACGCAGTTTCACTACGCCCTCAAGTTCGGCCCCAGCGCGGCCCGTCGCGACCGCTTCAAGGCGCGGTTTACCGCCGAGCGGCCGATCCAGTGGCGCAGCGAGCTGTTCGATGGCTTCAAGGTGACGCCATCGGCCAACGGCAAGACCCTGGACGTGGTGCAAAAAGCCCCGACCTTTCTCAATTACATAAACGAATCATCCAACGCCGCGCTACTGCGCATCCCGCGTATCGAAGTGGGCAGTGCCATGGAGCAACAGGCGTACTTCGGTGATTTCGCCCAGCGCTACAACCAGATCCTCGGTGCCCGCCTGCCGCCACACAGTGCGGCCGCCGTCGCCGCCGCGCGCGACTTGGCGCCCGCCGAACGGGTCGGGGCGCTGATGCAACACCTCAACGATCACTACCGTTATCTCGGCGATTGGCGTGCCACCGAGCGCGGCTATGTACCGTTCAACCTGGCGGAAATCGAGCAGCATGGGTATGGCGACTGCAAGGATCTGGCGATTCTGCTGACCGCCATGCTCAAGGCCAGCGGCATCCCCGCCGAAACCGCCTGGGTCAGCCGTGGCGATGTGGTGGAATCGTTGTTGATCCCCGGCACCAACGCGCCCAACCACGCCATCGTGCGCGCCGAAGTGGGCGGCCAGGTCTGGTGGCTGGACCCGACCAACCCGGTCTTCGCCCCGGGCCAGACCATGCCCGATATCCAGGACCGCTGGGTGCTGGTCAACGACGCCCAGGGTCAGGTGCGCACAGAACATATCCCGCTGGAACGCCCCGAAACCAGCCTGCGCCTGGACAAACAGGTGCACTACGACCAGCAAGGCAACGCCGCGATCCAGGCCACCCTCACCTTCAGCCGCCTGCCGCTGATGCAACTGAGCGTCGCCGACCGCCAGCAAGGCAGCACCGCCACCGACCAGAACATCTGCGCCAACTTCGGCCATGAAATCAGCGACTGCCACGTCAGCCGCGCGGCCAGCGGTTTTGTCGTTCACGACGGGTATCGCGTCAACGCAACCATGAACGACCAGCGCGCGCTGGAGAAACTGGCGGATGGCTACGTCTACACCGATGAGTCGCTCAAAGGCCGCTGGGATGCCTTCGTCTACTACCGCCGCCAAGGGCAGCAGGCCGACCTGGACCAGGGCAACCCGGAAACCAATGACTACACCATCACCCTGAGCGGTGGGCAGATGGATAAAGCCATTCCCGGCTGCCAGGTGCGCTCGCCGTGGTACGACCTGGACCTGGAAGGCCAGCGTGAAGACGGCGCGCTGCGCTATCACTATCGCCTGACCCAGAAAATGCGCTGGCTGACCCATGATGAAATGGTCAGCGCGGCGTTTGGGAAGATGGTCGACGAGGCACGGGCGTGTGCGGAGCAGGTGCATCAGGTGGTGAAGCTCTAATACCCACCTGACACAACCCTATTCCTGTGGGAGCTGGCTTGCCTGCGATGGCATCACCTCGGTTTGCCTGATAC
>NZ_ANNV01000106.1 GCF_000346755.1 Pseudomonas sp. CBZ-4
CCTCGGTTCTACTGATACACCGAGTTGCCTGCATCGCAGGCAAGCCAGCTCCCACATAACCCAGTCCCACCGTTTGATGGGTGAAGCATTCAAGACACTGGCCTCAAGCCATAAAAAAGCCCCGCCTGCATCACTGCAGGCGGGGCTTTTTCAGTACGGGGGTAAGGCTGGCTTACATCATGCCGCCCATGCCACCCATGCCGCCCATGTCTGGCATACCGCCGCCAGCGCCTTCAGCCTTTGGCTTGTCGGCAATCGCAACTTCGGTGGTCAGCAGCAGACCAGCGATAGAAGCGGCAGCCTGCAACGCCGAACGGGTTACTTTGGTTGGGTCCAGGATACCCATCTCAACCATGTCACCGTATTCGCTGGTTGCGGCGTTGTAACCGTAGTTACCTTTACCGTTCTTCACTTCGTTGACCACAACACTTGGCTCGTCGCCGCTGTTGGAAGCGATCTGGCGCAGTGGGGATTCAACGGCACGACGCAGAACAGCGATACCGACGTTCTGGTCAGCATTGTCGCCTTTCAGGTCAACCAGGGCTTCCAGAGCACGGATCAGCGCAACGCCACCGCCAGGTACCACGCCTTCTTCAACGGCTGCACGGGTAGCGTGCAGGGCGTCTTCAACGCGGGCTTTCTTCTCTTTCATTTCTACTTCGGAACCAGCGCCAACCTTGATCACTGCAACGCCGCCGGACAGCTTGGCCAGGCGCTCTTGCAGTTTTTCACGGTCGTAGTCGGACGAAGTTTCGGCAACCTGGGCGCGGATCTGGGTGATGCGCGACTGGATGTCAGCTTCAACGCCAGCACCGTCAACGATGATGGTGTTTTCCTTGGAAATGGTCACGCGCTTGGCGCTGCCCAGGTTTTCCAGGGTGGCGCTTTCCAGGCTCAGGCCGATCTCTTCGGAGATAACGGTACCGCCGGTCAGAACAGCGATGTCCTGCAGCATGGCCTTGCGACGGTCGCCGAAGCCTGGAGCCTTGACGGCTGCGACTTTAACGATGCCACGCATGTTGTTCACAACCAGAGTCGCCAGGGCTTCGCCTTCAACGTCTTCGGAAACGATCAGCAGTGGACGGCCGGCTTTGGCAACGGCTTCCAGTACTGGCAGCATTTCGCGGATGTTCGAGATCTTTTTGTCGACCAGCAGGATCAGCGGGCTTTCCAGCTCGGCAACCATGGTGTCTGGCTTGTTGACGAAGTACGGGGACAGGTAGCCACGGTCGAACTGCATGCCTTCTACAACCGACAGTTCGTTTTCCAGGCCGGTGCCTTCTTCAACGGTGATCACGCCTTCTTTACCGACTTTTTCCATGGCTTCGGCAATGATGTCGCCGATGGAGTTGTCGGAGTTGGCGGAGATGGTGCCAACCTGAGCGATAGCCTTGGTGTCAGCGCATGGCTTGGACAGGTTTTTCAGCTCAGCGACGATGGCGATGGTCGCCTTGTCGATGCCGCGCTTGAGGTCCATCGGGTTCATGCCGGCAGCGACGGCTTTCAGGCCTTCGTTGACGATCGACTGAGCCAGAACGGTAGCGGTGGTAGTACCGTCGCCTGCGTCATCGTTGGCACGGGAGGCAACGTCTTTGACCAGCTGCGCGCCCATGTTTTCGAAACGGTCTTCCAGTTCGATTTCTTTTGCTACGGAAACGCCGTCCTTGGTGATGGTCGGAGCGCCGAAGCTCTTCTCGATGATCACGTTACGGCCTTTCGGGCCCAGGGTCGCTTTTACTGCGTCAGCCAGGATGTTGACACCGGTGAGCATTTTTTTACGGGCGGAATCGCCGAATTTAACTTCTTTAGCAGCCATGATCGATATTCCTTAAATACTTTGTAGTAACGGGAAAATGAGCGGGGAAATCAGTCTTCCAGAACGGCGAGAATCTCGTTCTCAGCCATGACCAGCAGATCTTCGCCATCAACTTTCACAGTGTTGCTGCCGGAGTAAGGGCCGAATACAACCTTGTCGCCGACTTTTACGGCCAGCGCACGCACGTCACCGTTTTCCAGAGTCTTGCCTGGGCCTGCAGCGACGATCACACCGTGGTTGGCTTTTTCAGCAGCCGAACCTGGCAGAACGATACCGCCAGCGGTTTTCTTTTCTTCTTCGCTGCGACGGATTACGACGCGGTCGTGCAGAGGACGAAGCTTGCTCATTGTCGATCTCTCCTAATTGTGTTTTTCATCGGCCGGTATCAGTACCGGCGGGTTGTATTCCGGCTGTGCCGGTCGCGCCTCGCCAAGCAAGACGCGGAAGTCTGTCTGGTGTCGCCACCAGAAACCTTGCGGTGACCGATACATAAGGGCGCATAAGCTTATTACAAGGGGCCGCGGCGGAAATTTTTTACCTGTGCCGACGGCTGAAAGCAACACGGCACCCTGAGGTGCCGTGCCAGTGAAGCGTTATTTGCTGTCGCGGTGTTCGAACTCGCCTTCGATCACATCGCCTTCACGCCCCAGCGGTTGGCGCGGGGCCGGGCCGCCACGGGGTTGCAGGTCGTCGGCGAACGCACGCTGACGCAGGGCAGCCTCTTCGGCACGCTGGCGCATCTTGCCGGCGAGCAGCTTGCGCGAGAACGGCAACAACAGCAGCAGGCCGATCACGTCACTGATGAACCCCGGCAGGATCAACAGGCCACCGGCCAGGGCCATCATCAGGCCTTCAAGCATGGTCTGAGCTGGCAGTTCGCCACGATTCAGGCTTTCACGGGCACGCAGTGCCGTGGCCAGGCCGGCGACGCGCAGCACCAACACGCCAAGCATCGAGCCGAGAATGATCAGCAGCAATGCCGGGAAAAACCCGATCGCACTGCTGACTTGAACGAAGACGAACAGCTCCAACACTGGAAATAGCAGAAAGAGCAATAAAAAAGGGCGCATCAACTGGTTCCTCAACGCAAGAATGCCTTGCTAGTCCACCTTAGATGACGTCGCCGTTTCGTGAATTCAAGCGCTGGCCGTGGTTTTTTTCGGCCAGGCCGCGGCGTGAGCCAATGAAACCAGGGCTTCGCGCACTTGTGTCGGCGTGTTGCAAGGCTCTGCAAAAGGCAGCCAATGCAAAGACTGGCCGACACGCAAGTGCATGCCTTCACTGTCGATACCGGCCAACTGCGCGGGCTCACGGGTGGGCAAGCCGGTCAATTCGACGTAATGGGCGATGGCCTTGGTGTGGTCGCTGTTCATGTGTTCGATCATGCTGCGCTCGGCCTTGCCGGCAAACGGGTTGGCCAGGGTGAGCTGATCAACCCAGTGAATCGCGCCAAACCCGCCGATGTAGCGATGGCGCACCGGCTTGAGCACCCAGAAATCAAAGTCATGGGCCTTGTGGTAGTTGGCCGAGTCGGGGAAGTAGCGGTAATAACGCTCTGCCGCCGCTTCAATCGCGACCGGGTCGTCGATCTTCTCGGCTTCGCCCAGGTAGGTCAGGCGCCCTACTGCTTGCACGTCATCCGCCTCGCGCTCGCCGACCAGCAGCGAACACTTGGGGTCTTTTTGCAGGTTGTGGGTGTGCTGGGCGATGCGGCTGATCAGGATCAGCGGGCGGCCCTGCTCGTCGAGGCAGTAGGGCACCACTGAACCGAAAGGAAACCCGGGCATGGCTTTGGATTGTGTGGCGAGAGCCCCACGGTATTCCTTGAGCAACAGCTCTCGGGCGTTCTTGGCAACCTGTGCGCTCAACGTATGACTCCTCGGGGTATTCAGCCGCCCATGGCATATGGGAATGGATCTCAACACAAGGTAATCAATATCCGCAGAGGTTGCCAAGCAGGTTTTGTTCGACCTTGTTACCAGGCCACACCAAAACCTGCGGTATAGCGGGTCTTGCTCAAGCTGCTGTCGGAATCGCCACTGATGATGTCGCGCTCGGCCTTGAGATTGAGGGACGCCCACTCGGTGACTTTGTAGCGCAGGCCCATTTCCGCATCCAGGGAATAGTCGATCGGCCCATCCACCGGTTTGCCCAGTTCCCCTGTGGTGAAGAACTCAACGGTCTTGCCCACTAGATAGCGGTTGTAGTTCCACTTTATGGCCAACGAGTAGAAATGGTCTTTGCCGCCCTCGGAATATTCGTAATCGGTGCGGTTGACCAGGGAACCGAGGGAGAACGCGCCCAGTTCATCATCCCAGAACTGGTAGCCCGGGCCGGTACCGACGGTGCGCTGGCGCGACAGGTCTTCAACCTTGTCGCGCTTGTAGGTCAAACGGCCCTGCCAGAACCAGTGCTCGGTGATAAACCGGTCCAGGTCATATTCCAGCGCCCAGTTGTCGGTGGTGGTCACGTCATCCTGGAACTCGCGGTTGTACTCGCCCTGCCCGGTGTGACGCCACTGGCCGTGGCGCGCAGTGGTCTTGAAGTCGATGTCGTAGTCATTGGTGTCTTTTTCCGCACGCTTGTAGTCCAGCGCCAGATCGACATTGCCCTTCCACACCAGGTCTTCGATCACCGGCTTGGGCTTGATGATCTGCTGGATGCTCGCCAGGTCGACGGTCTTCGGTGCCTCACCGTTGGCCAGGACCACCTTGCCGTCATCCGCCGCTTTCAACGACTTGGCCTTCTCGCCGGTGTAGGCGTCCTGCTTGACCAGCAACTCCTGGTCGCTCTCCAGGGTTTTCACCTGTTTCCAGTCAATCGGGATGGCCCCTGCGTAGTCGGTCTGAATCAGCAGCTTGCCACCGTCGAAGACTTTGATCTTGCCGCTCAGGCGGTCACCGTTCTTCAACCAGACGGTGTCAGCCAGCAAGGGCGTGGAGGCGCTGAAAACAGCAAGGCACAGCAGGGTTCTGGACAACATAAGCGGATTCGGGGCTCAGGATTGGCGAAAAGGGCGCGATATCGTGTTAGATAGCTAGGACTGACTCAAGGATTAATATTGAGTTCAATTCTCATCAGCATAATTACAGACGCTTCTTACAATTAGGCCGAAGATCTCAACGGATGTACCCACAGTGAATCAACCCGCCGACACCCCGCAAAGCCCCGCCGAAACGCGCCGTACGGCGCTGTACCTGACGCTGGCCCAGGTGCCCGAAGGCTGCGTGGTGAGTTACGGCGAGCTGGCACAGCTGGCCGGATTGGGCCGCGCAGCGCGCTGGGTCGGGCGCACGTTGAGCCAGTTGCCGCAAGACACGCGGCTGCCCTGGCACCGGGTGCTGGCTGCCGGTGGTCGGATAAGCCTGCCAGTGGGCAGCGCCTCGGGCGACGAACAACGTGCGCGTTTACGCAGCGAAGGTGTCAGTATCCTGAACAATCGCGTGGATATTCAGCGTCATGGCTGGCGCCCGGTAGAGCACAGCGGTTAGAGTGCGCGCTTTGTTTTCGCAATCCTGAGGCAGACTCCAGCCCATGCCCCGTAAAACCTGGCGCGCCGCGCTCGCCGCCTATGCCAGCCCCTCGACATTAGTCCTGTTGTTGCTCGGCTTTGCCGCCGGCCTGCCTTACATGTTGGTGTTCTCGACGCTTTCGGTGTGGCTGCGTGAGGCCGGAGTGGCCCGCGAGACCATCGGCTATGCGAGCCTGATCGGTTTGGCGTACGCCTTCAAATGGGTCTGGTCGCCGCTGCTCGATCAGTGGCGCCTGCCAATCCTCGGCAAACTCGGGCGTCGTCGTTCCTGGCTGGTGCTTGCCCAGTCGCTGGTGATCCTCGGACTGATCGGCATGGGTTTCTGCGATCCGCAGAAACACCTGTCCTGGCTGATAGCTATCGCCGTGGTCGTGGCCTTCGCGTCGGCCACCCAGGATATTGCGGTGGACGCCTACCGCCTGGAAATTGCCGACGACAGCCGCCAGGCCGCCCTGGCTGCCAGCTATATGTCCGGCTACCGCATCGCCGCCCTGCTGGCCACGGCCGGTGCACTGTTCTTTGCCGAAGGCTTCGGCTCCACCGGTTTCAACTACCAGCACTCGGCGTGGCTCGGCACCTATGTGCTGTTCGGCGTACTGATGGTGCCGGCGCTGCTGACCACCCTGTTCATGCGCGAACCGAACGTGCCACTGCGCACCCAATTGCAGGCCGGGCGCTACAGCTTTGTGCACCAACTGGTCTCGGTGTTCGTGCTGATTGTGCTGCTGGTGTCAGTGCCGGCGATGTTCACCCAGCTGTACAACACCGATTTCGAGAGCGTGATGTTCCACGGCATGAGCCTGTGGGACCTGCTGATGGACGACCGCGCGTTCCTGCGGGCCATCCTCTATATCACCCTCACCGCGCTGTGCCTGTCGGCCATGGGCCGCCGCGGCCTGGCGCCGGTGCTGACGCCGGTCAACGACTTTATCCTGCGTTACCGCTGGCAAGCGCTGCTGCTGCTCGGGCTGATTGCCACCTACCGCATGTCCGACACGGTGATGGGCGTGATGGCCAACGTGTTCTACATCGACCAGGGCTTTACCAAGGACCAGATCGCCGGAGTCAGCAAGATCTTCGGCCTGATCATGACCCTGCTCGGCGCCGGCATGGGCGGCCTGCTGATTGTGCGGTTCGGTATCTTGCCGATCCTGTTTATCGGCGGTGTGTTCTCCGCCGGTACCAACCTGCTGTTCGTGGCGCTGGCCGACATGGGCCCGGACTTGCAGATGCTGATCTTCACCATTTCCCTGGATAACTTCAGCTCGGGCATGGCCACCTCAGCATTCGTCGCCTACTTGTCGAGCCTGACCAACCTGAAGTTCTCTGCCACCCAATACGCCCTGCTCAGCTCGATCATGCTGCTGCTGCCGCGCCTGATCGGCGGCTATTCGGGGGTGATGGTGGAGAAGTTCGGCTATCACAACTTCTTCCTGATTACCTGCCTGCTGGGCGTGCCGACGCTGTTTCTGATTGCGTTGCATTGGTTTCAGGAAAATCGGCGGGCGCGGTTGAATCCAACGCAAGAAGACTGACACACCCCGATCAGTGTGGGAGCCAGCTCCCACAAAAACACACTGCGACCTCGCGCCTGTACTCCAGCAGCAACCGCCCGTACAATCCCAAGTCATTTCAAGTCCAAGCAACCGACAACGGCCTACCATGCGTACCAGTCAATATTTGCTCGCCACACAGAAAGAAACGCCTTCCGACGCGGTTGTGATCAGCCATCAGCTGATGCTGCGCGCCGGCATGATCCGCAAACTGGCCTCCGGCCTGTACACCTGGCTGCCCATGGGCTTGAAGGTGATGCGCAAGGTCGAAGCCATCGTTCGCGAAGAAATGAACGCCGCCGGCTCTCTGGAAGTGTTGATGCCGAGCACCCAACCGGCTGAACTGTGGCAGGAATCCGGGCGCTGGGAAGAGTACGGCCCGGAGTTGCTGCGCTTCAAGGATCGTCATGGCCGCGATTTCTGCGCCGGCCCGACCCACGAAGAAGTGATCACCGACCTGATGCGCAACGAGCTGAGCAGCTACAAGCAGCTGCCGCTGAACCTGTATCAGATCCAGACCAAGTTCCGTGATGAAATCCGCCCACGCTTCGGCTTGATGCGCGGCCGCGAATTCATCATGAAGGACGCCTATTCGTTCCACGCTGACCAGGCATCGCTGCAGGTCACCTACGACCGCATGCACCAGGCCTATTGCAACGTGTTCACGCGCCTGGGCCTGAAGTTCCGCCCGGTTGAAGCGGACAACGGCTCCATCGGCGGCGCCGGCTCCCACGAATTCCACGTACTGGCCGAGTCCGGCGAAGACGACATCGTGTTCAGCAACGGCTCCGACTACGCGGCGAACATCGAGAAAGCCGAAGCCGTGCCACGGGAAACTTCCCGCCCAGCGCCAAGCGAAGAGCTGCGCCTGGTGGACACCCCAGAGACCAAGACCATCGCGGCCCTGGTGGAAAAATTCAATCTGCCGATTGAAAAGACCATCAAGACCCTGATCGTGCGCGCCGAAGAAGAAGGCAAGCTGATCGCCCTGGTGATCCGTGGCGACCACGAACTCAACGAAATCAAGGCGGCCCAGCAACCTGGCGTGGCCAGCCCGCTGGTCATGGCCACCGATGCCGAACTGCGCGACGCCATTGGCGCCGGCGCCGGTTCCCTCGGCCCGCTGAACCTGCCGCTGCCGATCATCATCGACCGTTCGGTCGAGCTGATGAGCGACTTCGGCATTGGCGCGAACATCGACGACAAGCACTACTTCGGCGTGAACTGGGAGCGTGACCTGCCGGTTCCGACCGTGGCCGACCTGCGTAACGTCGTCGCTGGCGACCCAAGCCCGGATGGCAAGGGCACCCTGGAAATCAAGCGCGGCATCGAAGTCGGGCACATCTTCCAGCTGGGCAACAAGTACAGCCAGGCGATGAACTGCAAGGTGCTGGGCGAAAACGGCAAGCCGGTGATCCTCGAAATGGGTTGCTACGGTATTGGCGTGTCCCGCGTGGTGGCCGCTGCCATCGAGCAGAACAACGACGCAAACGGCATCATCTGGAGCGACACCCTGGCGCCGTTCCAGATCGCCCTCGTGCCCCTGCGCTACGAAACCGAGCAAGTACGCGAAGCCACCGACAAACTGTATGCCGAACTGACGGCCGCCGGTTTTGAAGTGCTGCTGGATGACCGGGACAAGAAAACCAGCCCGGGCATCAAGTTCGCCGACATGGAACTGATTGGCATCCCGCACCGGATCGTGGTCAGTGACCGCGGCCTGGCCGATGGCAATCTGGAATACAAGAGCCGGACCGAAGCCGAAGCCCAACCGTTGCCGGTGGCTGACGTGCTGTCTTTCCTTCAGGCGCGTATTCGTCGCTGAAAACCAGATCAAGAGAAGTCATGTTCAAGCGAAACACCAGAGCCCTGGGGGGCGCCGCCTTGTGCGGCGCCCTGCTGGTCAGCGGCTGCGCCAACCAGATGTCGCAACGCAGTGAGCACGAGGAGCGGGTCGAGCGCAAGTTGCTCGACCACAGCCTGCAGATCGATGTAGGCGAACCCAAAGTGCTGGAGCTGCCGCAACGCCGGGTGCGCATTCACGAGCAGAAGACCTTTGAGGTCACCGAGTTCGAAGTCACCCGTCGCTACGACCGCTACACCCCCTACCAGCCCTGGCGCAAACTCTATGAGATGCCTCTGGGTGCCGTCGCCCTGGTGGCCGGCGCGGGCGCCAACGTGGTGAATATCTTCGCCCTGGGCAACCTGCCGACCAGCGTTACCCGCGACTGGCTGACCTACGGCGTGGACGGCCTCAACCCGTTCATGAACGTGCAGTCCCATGGCCGCGCGCAACAGAACCTGGCGGGTATCGATGAAGTCCAGCGCGACAAGCGCGTGGAGTATTCGAGCCTGCCCTGGAGCGAGCGCCCGGTACAAGTCACCGCCGGCAAGCAAACCCACGAGCTGAGCACCGACCGCAACGGCGTCCTGCGCCTGAACCTGTTGGACAGCCCCTTTGCCGAGCAAGACCTGAACCGCGTCACCACCCTGAAAATCAGCGTGGAAGATGGCCAGGACGATGTGCATTCGGACTCCACACTGGCGATCAGCAGCACATTGCGCGGCAAGCTGCTGGAAGCTCACGGCCTGATCTACGACGACCTGGAAGATGACGAGGTGAACCAGTGGGTGCACCGGGTCAAGCGCTTGTCGGAGTTGGGTTTGGAAGAAGAGGCCAGCGAGCTTGAGCAGAGCCTGATCGAACTGACGCGCAATGATCCCGAGTTGCAGCAGGAGTTTTTGCAGGCGTTGACCAAGGATGCGGGGCGCTTGGTCGCAGATCCTGGCGCTCGCTGAGATCTAAAGCCTGCTGAAGATCTAATGTGGGAGCGGGCTTGCCCGCGATGAGGGAGTGTCAGTCAAAGCATGTATTGACTGATCCACCGCTATCGCAGGCAAGCCAGCTCCCACAGTTTTATCCGGTTTCTACCAGGAAAATTCGAGTTGTTCGTTGCCGCTGCTTAGATCCAGCAAGCGCACACCAATGCCCAACAACCGCACCGGCTTCCCACCCCGATTAAACGCCTGCGTCAGCAGCTGTTGATAACTCTCCAGATCCCGCCCTGCCCCCGCCTGTTCCAGGGTCGTCTGGGTAAAGTCATGAAACTTCACCTTCACGAACGGCTTGCCCGCACGGTAGCTGCTGTCGATACGCGCCATCCGCCCCGCCAGGGTTTCCATCAGTTCGGGCAGTTTCGCCAGGCAGCTTGAGAGATCCGGCAGGTCAACATCATAGGTGTTTTCCACACTGATGGATTGTCGCCGACTGTCGTTGTGCACCACTCGATCATCAATCCCACGTGCCAGGCTCCACAGTCGCTCGCCAAAACTGCCGAATTCGCGCACCAGCGCCAACTTGTTCCACTCGCGCAGTTGCAGGCAGTCTTCAATGCCCAGGCGCGCCAGCTTGTCCGCCGTGACTTTGCCCACGCCGTGCAATTTGTTCACCGGCAATTGGGACACAAAATCTTCAACCTGGTCCGGGGTAATCACAAACAGGCCGTTGGGCTTTTTCCAGTCGCTGGCGATCTTGGCCAGGAACTTGTTCGGCGCCACGCCCGCAGAGACAGTGATGTGTAGCTGATTGGAAACCCGGCGCCGGATATCCTGGGCAATGCGCGTGGCACTGCCGCCAAAGTGTGGGCAGTCGGACACATCCAGGTAGGCTTCATCCAGCGACAGCGGCTCGATCAGGTCGGTGTAGTCGCGAAAGATCGTGTGGATTTCCTTCGACGCTTCCTTATAGGCATCCATGCGCGGCTTGACGATGGTCAGGTCCGGGCACAGCTTCAAGGCGTGGCGTGACGACATGGCCGAACGCACCCCATACGCCCGCGCCTCGTAGTTGCAGGTGGCGATCACCCCGCGCCGGTCAGCCGAGCCACCCACCGCCAGCGGCTTTTGCGCCAGGCTCGGGTCGTCGCGCATCTCGATGGCGGCGTAGAAACAATCACAATCAACGTGGATGATTTTGCGCTGCGTCATATAAACAGAGGGTTGATTCAACGGATGGCCAGTATCGCATCCACCCCTGTATATAGCACCAGTAGTTTGAATCTTCCGTTTGAACGGTAGGAAGATTCGCGGATGAATTTATTTTTTCAATCGAATCGAGCGCCCCAATAGAGCTGAAACCCTTGGCCAGACTGGGCCAGAGCCGTTCACACAAGTGCCTTATAGCGCTAACCGATTGAACCACAAGCGCTTTTCTTCGAATAAGCGGTTGACACCCCCGTGTTCCTCTGTAGAATGCCGACACACAGACGCGGGATGGAGCAGTCTGGTAGCTCGTCGGGCTCATAACCCGAAGGTCGTCGGTTCAAATCCGGCTCCCGCAACCAAACATCAAAAAAGGCTACTCGAAAGAGTGGCCTTTTTTGTGCGCGTCCATTTTTCGATTGTCGGACAAAAATCTTTGTCTATCGCGCACTTACCGCTCGCGAGCGGCCATTCAACGGCTAATTCACACTTATTTGACCGATACCTCCATTACCGGTTGACACCCCGCCGCTTGGCTGTAGAATGCCGCCCACAGACGCGGGATGGAGCAGTCTGGTAGCTCGTCGGGCTCATAACCCGAAGGTCGTCGGTTCAAATCCGGCTCCCGCAACCAAACATCAAAAAAGGCTACTCGAAAGAGTGGCCTTTTTTGTATCCGGTGAAAAAGTCCTTCTGAAACAATGACATGGCATCTTTCATGAAACCGTAGACGGTTTGTAGAGTCCATCTCATTGCAAGCTATGCTCAATGCTCAAGCGCTGCCCTCTACGACCAATGGCCGCTGTCGCCGCCCCCGGCGATCCGCGTTAATATTTGTAATTATTTTGTCCATAGGGATTGGTAACTTGGCTGGATACCTCCATCCTGTCGCGCACAATCCACGAGGTGATTGATGCGCGCCAACTCGTCTGAACCACTAGACACCGTCACAGCAGAACAACCGATCGCTCCCGCCCGTTTGCGCTGGCTGGATCTGTTGAGCAAGTACCGCCAGCCCATCGGCCTGGCTGTCACCTTGTTGCTGTTCGCAATCGCCCTGATCGCCTGCCGGCACTTGTTGCTGGAGCTGGACCTTTACGCCCTGCACGACTCAATCCTGGAAGTGCCCAAGCCCGCCCTGCTCGGTGCGTTTGCTGCAGCGGTCGCCGGTTTCGTCATTCTGTTGGGCTATGAGTTTTCCGGTGCGCGCTACGCGGGCGTGAACCTGCCGGCCAAGACCCTGGCCCTCGGTGGCTTCACCGCCTTTGCCATCGGCAATGCCATCGGCTTGTCGATGCTCTCCGGCGGTTCGGTGCGCTACCGTTTATATGCACGACATGGCATCGGGGCTTCAGAAGTCGCGCACATGACCGTGTTTGCCAGCCTGGCCCTGGGCACCGCCCTGCCGCCACTGGCTGCACTGGCGACCCTGAGCAACCTGCCGGCCGCCTCGACCTACCTGCATTTGCCGCAAGCGGTGCTGGGCGGGATTGCTGGCGCGGTGCTGCTGTTGTCGGCGGTGTTGTGCATCGGTATTTATCGCCGCCGCCTGCCAGAGCAACCCTACCCGGACAACCTGCTGGTGAAAGCCGGCCGGCGCACCCTGCGCCTGCCGGGCCGGCGCCTGACCTTCCTGCAACTGATCATCACCGCACTGGACGTCGCTGCCGCCGCCACCGTCCTCTATATGTTGCTGCCGGAAGCGCCACCCTTCGGCCCGTTCCTGCTGGTGTACCTGCTGGCCCTGGCCGCCGGCGTGCTCAGCCATGTGCCGGGCGGTGTGGGCGTGTTCGAAGCGATCCTGCTCGCCGCCTTCGCCGACAAGCTCGGTGCCGCGCCATTGGCCGCCGCCCTGCTGCTGTACCGCATGATCTATGTGGTCCTGCCATTGCTGATCGCCTGCGTGTTCCTGCTGGTCAATGAAGCGCAGCGTCTGTTCCAGACCCAGCAAAGCCTGCGGGTCGCCTCTGGCCTGGCGGCACCGGTGTTGGCCGTCCTGGTTTTTTTGTCCGGCGTGGTCCTGCTGTTTTCCGGCGCCACGCCAGAAATCGACTCACGCCTGGAAAACATCGGCTTCCTGATTCCCCACCGCCTGATTGACGCCTCGCACTTTGGCGCCAGCCTGATCGGTGTGTTGTGCCTGTTGCTCGCCCAGGGTTTGCGCCGACGCTTGTCGGCGGCCTGGATGCTGACCATGGTGTTGCTGCTGACCGGTGCCCTGCTCTCGCTGCTCAAGGGCTTCGACTGGGAAGAGGCCAGCCTGATGACCATGACGGCGATCCTGCTGGCGATCTTCCGCCGCTCGTTCTACCGCGCCAGCCGCCTGACCGAACTGCCGTTCTCGCCGCTGTACCTCGTGGCCAGCGTCTGCGTGCTCGGCGCATCGATCTGGCTGCTGCTGTTCGCCTATCAAGACGTGCCCTACAGCCACCAGTTGTGGTGGCAGTTCACCCTCGACGCCAACGCCCCGCGCGGCCTGCGCTCGTTGCTGGGTGCCGCCGTGCTGCTGGTGATCGTGTCGCTGACCTGGTTGCTGCGCACCGCACGCCCGATCATCCACTTGCCGACCCCGGAAGAACTGGAACGCGCCAGCAAGATCCTGATGGCCTCGTCCCAGCCCGACGGCGGCCTGGCGCTGACCGGCGACAAAGCGCTGCTGTTCCACCCCAATGATGAAGCTTTCCTCATGTACGCCCGTCGCGGCCGCAGCCTGGTAGCCTTGTACGATCCGATCGGCCCGACCCAACCGCGTGCCGAGATGATCTGGCAGTTCCGCGACCTGTGCGACATCCACCATGCGCGCCCGGTGTTCTACCAGGTGCGGGCGGAAAACCTGCCGTACTACATGGACATCGGCCTCACCGCGATCAAGCTGGGCGAAGAAGCCCGCGTCGACCTGAAACGCTTTGACCTGGAAGCCAAGGGCAAAGAGATGAAGGACCTGCGCTACACCTGGAACCGTGGCACCCGGGACGGCCTGTCCCTGGAGATCCATGAACCGGGCACGGCGCCGATGGATGAACTCAAAGTCATCTCCGACGCCTGGCTGACCGGCAAGAACGTGCGGGAAAAAGGCTTTTCCCTGGGACGATTCAGCGACGACTACCTCAAGCACTTTCGCATCGCGATCATTCGCTTCGAAGGGCGCCCGGTGGCCTTCGCCAACCTGCTCGAGACCTACAACCACGACCTGGCCAGCCTCGACCTGATGCGTGCGCACCCGGACGCGCCCAAGCTGACCATGGAGTTCATGATGGTCGGCCTGATTCAACACTATAAGAGTCACGGCTACGCCCGCTTCAGCCTCGGCATGGTGCCGTTGTCGGGCCTGCAACCACGCCGCGGCGCCCCACTGACCCAACGCCTGGGTTCGATGGTGTTCCGCCGTGGCGAGCAACTGTATAACTTCCAAGGTTTGCGCCGCTTCAAAGACAAGTTCCAGCCTGACTGGGAACCCCGTTACATGGCCGTGCCCGCAGGACTTGATCCGCTGGTGGCACTGGCCGATACCGCCGCCCTGATCGCGGGCGGCTTGACTGGATTGGTGAAACGCTGATGATTCGACGTTCCTGGCGGTATGTATTGGTCGCTGTAGTGCTGCTCGCCTTGATCGCGGGCGGTGGCTTTTGGTACTGGAACCGCCCTGCCCCGCAGCCGACCCTGGAGCAACTGCCCCAGGCGGACGGCTCGGCGATCACCCGCGTGACGCCAAACGGCACACCCAAAGCCCGCGTCGTCGTGGCCGTGATGGCGGATGAAACCCTGACCGATAGCCAGCTGATCGCCCTAAGCCAGGGCGGCAAGGCACAAATCGTACAAGTGGTCCTGCCAAAGGATGACTGCAAGCTGCAGGAACAAGCGCTGCAAGGCGCCCTGGCCCAGCTCAAGGGCCCGGCCACCCTGGTCAGCGGCATCGGCCCAGGCGCAGCCCTCGCCTGGCGCTGGCTGGCGACACAGAACGACGACAAGGCCAATGCCATCTCCGTCGGTTTCGCCCTGGTACAGGAAGGCTGCAAGGACCCGCTGCCGAAAACCGCAGCCCATGGCAACTGGTTGGTGGCGTGGAACGACAACCCTGACGATGAAAGCGCCAGTTTCGTACGCGACACGCCGCGCGCCACCACCAGCATCAGCGACTACGACATTCACTACCCGCAAGTGCTGAACAACGAACTGCGCAAGCAACTGGTGGGTTCGGACAACGGTGGCCTGGCCATCCCGGTGGTCGAAGTACCAGCCGGCCAGGCCAAGGACACCGTGACCCTGTTCCTCTCCGGTGACGGCGGCTGGCGCGACCTGGACCGCGACGTGGCCGGCGAGATGGCCAAGATCGGCTACCCGGTGGTCGGCATCGACACGCTGCGCTACTACTGGCAGCACAAGACCCCGGAACAAAGCGCCAAGGACCTCACCGAACTGATGCAGCACTACCGGCAGAAGTGGGGCACCAAGCGCTTCGTCCTGACCGGTTACTCGTTCGGCGCCGACGTGCTGCCCGCGATCTACAACCGCATGCCGGAAAACGAACAGCAGCGGGTCGACGCGATCATCCTGCTGGCCTTTGCCCGTACCGGCAGCTTTGAAATCGAAGTGGAAGGCTGGCTGGGCAACGCCGGCAAAGAAGCGGCGACCGGCCCGGAAATGGCCAAGCTGCCGCCGGAGAAAGTGGTGTGCATCTACGGTGCAGAAGAAGTCGATGAGAGTGGCTGCACCGACAAGACGGCGGTGGGTGAAGCGTTGAAGCTGCCAGGTGGGCATCACTTCGACGAGAACTACCCGGCGCTGGCGCAGCGCTTGGTGGATATCATCGTGAAGCATCAGGCCAAGGCCGAGTAAGCCTGAGACTTATACAGATCTAATTGTGGGAGCTGGCTTTTGTGGGAGCTGGCTTGCCTGCGATAGCATCACCTCGGTGTCACTGCAAGACCGAGGTGCCTGCATCGCGGGCAAGCCCGGCTCCCACACAAGCCCGCTCCCACATTTGTTTGAGGGTGTGGCTGATACCTAGCGTGGTTCGATGTGGGCAATCATCAGTTGCACCGTCTCATTGCCTCGAAACTCATTCACATCCAGCTTGTACGCCAACTCCACCCACTTCACCGTCGGGTTCGGCCAGACGTCACGGTCCACGCCAAATGCAATGCCATCGAGCTTCACCGACCCGCATTCGCTCTTGAGCACCACCTTCAGGTGCCGCTCCCCGACCACGCGCTGCTCTACCAACTGGAACACCCCGTGAAACAACGGCTCGGGAAAGTGCTGCCCCCACGGGCCGGCGTGGCGCAGGGCGCGAGCCAGTTCCAGGTGGAACTCTTCCACCGCCAGGGTGCCGTCGGACAGTAGACGACCAGTGAGGTCTTCTTCGCGCAATTGCCGACGCACTTCAGCATCAAAGGCTTCGGCAAACAGTGGGAAGTTTTCTTCGTGCAGCGTCAGCCCTGCCGCCATCGCGTGGCCGCCGTACTTGGCGATCAGGTCGGGATGCTGGCTCGCCACCACCGCCAGCGCGTCACGGATGTGAAAGCCCGGCACAGAGCGCCCTGAGCCCTTGAGCAAGCCATCACCGGCGTCGGCGAAGGCGATGGTCGGGCGGAAGTAACGCTCCTTCATGCGTGACGCCAGGATACCGATCACACCCTGGTGCCATTCCGGGTCGAACAGGCACAAGCCGAACGGCATCGACTCCACCGGCAAGTCCTTGAGCTGGGCCAGGGCCTCGCGCTGCATGCCTTGCTCGATGGATTTGCGGTCCTGGTTCATGCCGTCCAGTTGTGCGGCCATTTCCCGCGCGGCGGCGACGTCGGTGGTGAGCAGGCATTCGATGCCCAGGCTCATGTCATCCAGGCGCCCGGCGGCGTTGAGCCGTGGGCCGAGGATGAAACCGAGGTCGGTGGAGGTGATACGCGCCGCGTCGCGCTTGGCCACTTCCAGGATCGCCTTGATCCCCGGCCGCGCCCGACCGGCACGAATGCGCTCCAGGCCCTGGTGCACGAGGATGCGGTTGTTGGCGTCCAGGGGTACCACGTCCGCCACGCTGCCCAGGGCTACCAGGTCGAGCAAGTCGCCGATGTTCGGCTGCGGTTTGTTTGCGTACCAGCCCAGGTCGCGCAAACGCGCGCGCAGGGCCATCAGCACGTAGAAGATCACGCCCACGCCAGCCAGGGCCTTGCTCGGGAAACCACAGCCCGGCTGGTTGGGATTGACGATGGCGTCCGCTGCCGGCAATTCATCGCCCGGCAAGTGGTGGTCGGTGACCAACACTTGCAGCCCCGCCGCTTTCGCTGCCGCCACGCCTTCGACGCTGGAGATGCCGTTGTCCACGGTGATCAGCAACTGCGGCTCGCGTTGCAATGCTACGGCGACGATTTCCGGGGTCAGGCCATAGCCGTACTCGAAGCGGTTGGGCACCAGGTAATCCACGTGGGCCGCGCCGAGCAAGCGCAAGCCCAGGGTGCCCACGGTGCTGGCGGTGGCGCCATCGGCGTCGAAGTCACCGACGATGAGGATGCGCTGGCGTTGCTCCAGGGCCGTCACCAGCAAGTCCACCGCCGCGTCGATGCCTTTGAGCTGCTGGTAGGGGATCAACCGCGCCAGGCTTTTATCCAGCTCGGCTTCGGACTGCACACCGCGCGCAGCGTAGAGACGGGTCAACAGCGGTGGCAATTCACCGAGAAACGGCAGGACGGCGGGCAACGGGCGGGGATCGATACGCATGGGGTGAGGAAGGCTTCTCTTCGATACAGCGGTTAAACAGGAGTTTTCAAAACAACACATATCAACTGTGGGAGCTGGCTTGCCTGCGATGGCATCAACGCGGTGTAACTGTTACACCGAGGTGCCTGCATCGCAGCGGTGCGGCGATCCGACAAGCCAGCTCCGACACAAGCCTGCTTCCACAGGTTCAGCCGCGCTCGCCGACCAGCCATTGCAGTTGCACTTCATGCTGGCCACGGTCGTCGGTGACGAAGATCGTGCCTTCGCTGATCATCACATCCCACTTGATCACGCGCGGCATATCCTTGGCCAGGGTCTCGAGGACTTCCTGCGGCACGGCGGCGATGTGCACGTTTTTCAGGTTGTTGGCCACCGGCACTACCTTGCCTTCCCACACGCGCAGGCTGCCGTACGCCAGCAGGCTGGTGCGCTCGGTGCGACGCGAGCACCAGGTCAGGCGATCGGCATCCGGCTGGCCAACTTCGATCCAATGCAAAACCCGATCATCCAGGCTTTTTTCCCACAGGGCTGGCTCGTCTACATCTGACAGGCCACGGCCGAACGACAAGTGCTCGTTGTACCAGAGGGCGTAGGCCAGCAGGCGCACGGTCATGCGTTCTTCGGTTTCCGAAGGATGGCGGGCGATGGTCTGTTTGACGCTCTCGTACACCGAACGATCAAGGTCGGTGAGGTTGAGTTCGAATTTGTAGGTCGTGGACGGCTGGGCCATGAACGGGCTTCTAGAGACAGGGAAAGGCGGCCAGTCTAACCGATGGCAGGGCCATTCAACGAATACTGCGCTGCATCATCCTTATCCATGGGCCGCTCGCCTATGTTAAAAGGCATCACACCACCGTCCCGTGTTTGTAAGGATCCCCATGTCGCTTAATGCCAAACCCCTTGCCGGCCTGAAAGTCATCGAACTGGGCACCCTGATCGCCGGCCCGTTTGCCTCGCGGATCTGCGCCGAGTTCGGTGCCGAGGTGATCAAGGTCGAATCCCCGGACGGCGGCGACCCGCTGCGCAAATGGCGCAAGTTGTATGAAGGCACTTCGCTGTGGTGGTTTGTGCAGGCCCGCAACAAAAAGTCGCTGACACTGAACCTCAAGCACCCGGACGGCCTGGCCATTCTCAAGCAGTTGCTGGCGGATGCCGACATCCTGATCGAGAACTTTCGCCCCGGCGTGCTGGAAAAGCTCGGCCTGAGCTGGGAGACCCTGCACGCGCTGAACCCGAAGCTGGTGATGGTGCGCCTGTCGGGGTTCGGCCAGACCGGGCCGATGAAGGACCAGCCGGGGTTTGGCGCGGTGGGCGAATCCATGGGCGGGCTGCGCTATATCACCGGTTTCGAGGACCGCCCGCCCGTGCGTACCGGGATCTCCATCGGCGACTCGATTGCCGCGCTGTGGGCGGTGATCGGCGCGCTGATGGCCCTGCGGCATCGCGAGGTCAACGGCGGCTTGGGCCAGGTGGTGGATGTGGCGCTGTATGAAGCCATCTTCGCCATGATGGAAAGCATGATTCCCGAGTTCGACGTGTTCGGGTTTATCCGCGAGCGCACCGGCAACATCATGCCCGGCATTACGCCGTCGTCGATCCATACCAGCGCCGACGGCAAGCATGTGCAGATCGGCGCCAACGGGGATGCGATCTTCAAGCGTTTCATGCTGGCCATCGGTCGCGAAGACCTGGCCAACGACCCGGTACTGGCCAGCAATGACGGGCGCGATACCCGTCGCGATGAGCTGTATGGCGTGATTGATCGCTGGGTCAATTCATTGTCGCTGGAGCAAGTGGTCGAGGCCTTGAACAAAGCCGAGGTGCCCGCCAGCCGCATCTACAGTGCCGAGGACATGCTGGGCGACCCGCAATTTCTCGCCCGGGAAATGTTCCTCAAGGCGCAACTGCCCGGCGGCAAGGACTTCAAGATGCCCGGCATCGTGCCCAAGTTGTCGGACACCCCCGGCAGCTGCGAGTGGGTGGGGCCGCAGTTGGGTGAACACAATGGTGTGCTGCTGGAGAGCCTGGGTTACGACGCCGCCGCCATTGCCCGCTTGCGTGAGGCAGGCGCGATCTGATGGTGCTTCGGTGCAAACGCGGGTGGGTGCAGCTCTGCCTTGTCGCCTCGTTGTTCAGCGGCTGGCCCCTGTCGGCGCACGCCGGCGAGACGTTGACCTGGTTGTTGCGCGACCTGCCGCCGCTGACCATTTTCGAGGGGCCGCGCAAAGGCCAGGGCGCACTGGACCAACTGTTGCCGATCCTCATCGAGCACTTGCCGGACTATCAACATCAGGTCCTGCACGTCAATCGCGCGCGCGGCATGCAGATGATGCGCGAACCGACCACACTCACCTGCGATCCTTCATTGCTGTGGACGGCGGAGCGAGCCAACTACATCGTGTTCTCCAGCCAGGCGTTTGTGGTCGCCAGCAATGGCATCACGATCCGGCATAGCCAGGAGGACGCGATGGTGCCCT
The DNA here is from genome assembly GCF_000346755.1 of Pseudomonas sp. CBZ-4. GTDB lineage: Bacteria > Pseudomonadota > Gammaproteobacteria > Pseudomonadales > Pseudomonadaceae > Aquipseudomonas. The sequence continues at coordinate 20,074 of NZ_ANNV01000106.1, forward strand.
ATATCGTCGATGGCCAGTTCGACCTGCAGGCCTTTTTCGATGCCCATAAAGCACGGGTGGGCGCCATCGCCGAACGCAGTTACGGGCCGGTCGTCGATCAACAGCTCAAGCAGGCCGATGCGCACAAGCTCGCCCTTCACTACGGCAACGATGCCCTGGGCAGCCTGCTGCAAATGCAACGCCTGGGGCGCCTGGAAGCGGTACTGGGTTACTGGCCGGAAATCCGCTATCACGCCATGCAGCAGGGCATCCCTTCCGCTGACCTGAGCTTTTACCCGATCAAAGGCTCAGCGCCCTACCAACGCACCCACATCGGTTGCTCGGATACGCCTCAGGGGCGTCAGATCATTCAGCGCATCAATCAGCTGCTGCTGGAGATCCCACTGGAACAGGTGCAGCAGTCCTACGCCTCGTGGCTGGACCCGGTGATGCGCGAGCATTACCTGCGGGACAACCCCAGCTTCTTCCAGGATTCGCCAGAGCCCTGACAAATCGCAGGCAAAAAGAAACCCCGAAGAGTGGGGAGACACTTCGGGGTTAAACGTGGCCTATAAAGACCAGTACAACAAGGCGCAAACACCGGAGCACAATGTTTGCTCTTGCTGTTACGAAATCTGACCGGCCATGCTGTAGGAAGTTTCCACGATTAAACAATTCTTCATGCAGCGGCGGCGCTGCGGGTCTGGGCAGCGTTGCGCAACGCCGCAATGACCGAGGGTTCCAGACGCCCTTCGGCAATCTTGATATCGCGCAGCAGGCAATCCACCACGTCCACCAGCACACGCTTGTCCATCAATTGCGTGCGGTCGACTTCACGCTCGACCACGATGGCGCCAGCAGGGTTCTTCACGGTGACCAGGCACTCGTCCTGCACACCGGAGGTGGTCAGCGTAACCTGATAAGGGCTCAGTGCTTCTTCGAGCAATAGGCTGATACTTTCCATCTCGATCACCACTCAATAGTTCAGGAACAATCGGTTCAACGGGAGCTGCATCTATCCTAAGTGACTGTTTGTGACGTAGGAAAGTTCGCTTTATCGTCTTTATGGGGCCGTCAGGGGTGACGGATTCCAGCATGCGCTTGCAACATGACAAGCAAAAAACGGCGCACATAACTGCTTACGCAATGGGCGACTGTTTTGGGGGTTGCCGACGGCTCGGGCCAGAGGTGAATCCTATACTCGGTGAGCGCTGGTGACGCTGTGATGCAGATAAAAGCGCATGTCAAAAGGCCCTTATAGCAAAGGATGAAGACGATGGCGGAACACAATGAACAGCAGACGTCGGCAGACAGAATGCACGCCGAGGTATCACGTATTTTTGCTGAAATAGCACGTATGAACGCTGAGCAAAACAAAATGAATGCTGAGCAAAACAAACTCAACAAGGAATCGCTGAAGATAACCTGTGAGATTTTCTGGTACCCCGTGGCTATCGCAACAGGCTTTTATGCCGCTGTCGGCACCGTGATCGTGGTCGCGCAGAAGCTATTCTCATAGCGCTCGGCCGGGCCTGCCAAAAACAAAAAACGTCGCTAACCCAAGGAATGCAAAGCGGCGTTTTTATGCACCATTAAAACCCCACCTGCAACCACCACAGGGTTAACAGGCTAGAATCCCCGAATTGCCCGGGGAACCTACTTTGAGAAGCGCACCTGAAAAACCCTTGCGCATCATCCTTGCCGACGACCATCCGATTTTCCTGATTGGTCTGCGGGCGGTCCTGGAGCGCGATGAACAACTGGAGATTGTCGGCGAAGCCAACTCTCCCCAATCCCTGACCCAATTGTTGCAACACTGTGCCTGCGACCTGCTGATCACCGATTTCATGATGCCTGGCGAACCCCAGGCCGACGGCTTGCGCCTGATCGACCAACTGCGCCGCCATCATCCGTCGCTGCCCATTGTCGTGGTGACCATGCTCAACAACGCGGGGTTGTTTCACGCCATCCTGGAGCTGGGTGTCATGGGCCTGCTGAGCAAAGCCAGCCTCGCGGATGAATTGCCTGAAGCCGTCCGACAGGTCCGCCAGCAGCGCTGCTATGTAGCCCACACCATTCGCCAGGCGCTGAGCGCGCTGGGCACGGATCGATTGCAGTCCCACGAGCAGCTGTCGCCCCGCGAATTGGAGGTGATTCGCCTGCTGGCAAGAGGGCTGACCGTTGGCGAGATCGCGGCACACCTGCATCGCAGCAAGCAGACGGTCAGCGCGCAAAAAGTCAGCGCCATGCGCAAGCTGGGGCTCAGTACCGACGCATCATTGTTTATCTACGTGCAGGAGCATGGCTTGGCCTGACCGGGTAGCCGATCCACGCTTTCAGTGCCTGGGCATCCATTGGCGGTGCAATCAGGCAACCTTGCAACCAGGCAGGGCCCAGCGTAGCGACCGCGTCACGATCGGCTGCGGTTTCAATCCCCGTCACCACCACGTTCATGCCCATGCGGCTGGCCATGCTCATGGCGCCTGCGACGACGGCCACTTTGCGCTCATCACTCGCCACGCCACTGGCAAAGGCCGGGGGTATTTTCAGTTCAGTGAACGGCAGCTCCAGCAAACGCTGCAAACTGGTACCGCCGACGCCGAAGTCACCGATAGACAACTTGCAGCCGATCATCCGTAAACGCAGCAAGCTGCTGACATGCGCGCTGTCGGTGTTCAGCCGCGTGGTTTCGACCAGCTCCAGCGTGAGGCTATGAGCTGGCACGGCATGGCGTTGCAGCAAGCGCTGCAGCGCCTGGGGAAAATGCGCATGTTCGAGCATCCGCCCGGGAATATTCACCGCCACCGGCAAGAGCTCGCCCGTGTCCGACACGATCTGGCTGACAAAACCCAGGGCCTCTTCCAGCACATGCCAGGTAAACGCCTCCTCCATGCCGGCAAACTCCAGCACCGGCAGGAACTCATGGGGCAGTAACACTCCGCCGTCAGGCAGATACCAGCGCGCCAGCACCTCAACCCCCTGCACTACGCCGGCCTGGCAGACGATAGGCTGGAAGCTGGCGCTGGCGTAGCGCGCGATGGCCACCTGACAGGCATCCACCGAAGGCGGCAACTCATCCAGCTCACCGAGCCCCAACAGTTGGCGCACCTTATCCCAGGACACGACCTGCGGCCCCGGACGCAAGTGTTGCAGGCAAGCCGTCAACAGTTGCCCAACCAACTGGGCCGAGGCGGGTTTGGGCAAACAGCGCAGGACATTCAACCCGGCCTGGCGCGCCATGCTGGCGACCCCTGCCAACACATCCTGCTGAGCATTGCTTAGCAGGATCAGCACCTGAGCCTGGCGCTGCTCACCCAATTCGCGAATCAGTTCAAGGGCATCGCCTTGTTCCAGATAGAGGTCGCAAATAGCAATGTCCACCGGCCCCTTGCTCGCCAACGACTGCCGGGCGGCCTCTACGGTTTCGGCGGTCATGACATTGAAGACACCGTTGGCATTGAGCATCTGGTGCAGGGCCATCAGTTGGAACGGGTGATCTTCGAGGATCAAGACATTGAGGGAGCGCATGGCGAACTCTAAGACGCAGAAGCAAGGTTGCGCAGACTACGCAAAAGGCCATGCGCGCCCCATAGGACGCGTCCTATTCTTGCGGATGCAAATGGGTGCCCAACTCCACCCTGAATGCTGCCAGCGCCTCATCCAGCATGCGCCATAGCGCGTCAACCTCGTCAATGCGCTGCTCACGCAGGCAGCCCTCAAGCCCCACACACGCCTTGGCCAGCGGCAGCGCATCCACCAGGCAGCAAATGCCCTTGAGGCGATGCAGTGAAGCCATTACTCCTGGAAAGTCCTGACCCGCCAACGCCGTCTTGATCCCATCGTGTTCATGTTCCAGGCTCTTCGCCAACTCTTCCAGCATGCGCTGCAGGACCGGCCCATCGGCCTGGGTCATCGCCTGCAAGGTGTGGATATTGAAGGTGCGCGCCGGGCCCACGCGGGCGAGGACCCTGGCCCAATGCTCAAGGGTCACCGGCTTGACCAGCAGCTCATCCATCCCCGCCGCCAGGCAACGTTGGCGCTCATCCTCCATGGCATTGGCGGTGCATCCCACCAGCGCAGTGCGCGGTCGCTGCTCTTGCGTTTCAATCCCGCGCACGGCTTTGCTCAAGGCATAGCCGGACATGCCCGGCATGTTGCAATCCGTCACCAGCACGTCAAAGGCGTCATCGCGCCAGCACTGCAAGGCCGACTCGGCCGAGTCGAAGGCCACCACCCGGTGGCCGAGGAATTGCAGTTGCTGAGCCAGCACCAGGCGGTTGGCCGGCAGGTCATCGACGATCAGCACCGACAAACGGCGACCGGCAGCCTGCAGGACCGCTGCAGGCTCAGTTGGCCTGTCGTCGCCTCTGACCCGCTGCAAATACAGGTCAATGCAAATCGTCGTGCCCTCGCCCGCCGCGCTGCTCAGGGAGATCGTGCCGCCCATCAACTCCACCAGCTGCTGGCAAATGCTCAAGCCCAACCCCGTCCCGCCATGTTGCGCCGCTGTCAGCGGGCTGATCTGGACAAACGGCTTGAACACCCGCGCCTGCTGTTCAATGCCAATCCCTGGCCCACTGTCTTCGACACACAGGTGCAGAAATTCAGCCCCGGAGGCATCGCGCTGAGTCACGACGCTAAGACGGACCTCACCCAGCTCGGTGAACTTCAAAGCGTTGCCCACCAGGTTATGCATGACCTGCCGCAACCGCAGCGGGTCGAACCAATAACTCCCTTGCGCCGCCGGGTCGAACGCCAGGGTAAAACCCAGGCCTTTTTTACCCGCCATCGCCTCAAACAGCCGCTGGATGCCTTCGAAAAAACCCTTCAGGTCAGTGGTCTGCGGCACCAGTTGCAAATGGCCTGCTTCGATCTTGGCCAGGTCCAGGCTATCGCCCATCAACTCAATCAGCTCACGTGCCGAACGATGGGCCACCTGTAGCGCTTCGGAGACACGCTTGCCCTCGGCCAAGGCGCGTTCCTGCTCCAACTCAAGCAAGCCGATGATGGCGGTCATGGGAGTGCGAATTTCGTGACTGAGTGTGGAGAGAAACGCACTTTTTGCGTAGTTCGCGTCATCAGCGGCCTGGCGTGCGTCCATCAGCTGATGCTCCAGGACCTTGCGCTCACTGATATCGATCCACCCGCCAAGCAGCCCTTGCAGCTGGCCGCGCGCATCGAAAAACGGCACCGTCCATTGGTAAACGTGGAAAGTCCCGCCGTTGAACTCCAGTTGCCGATCAACAAACAACGATTGCTGCGTCGCCAACTGCTCCATGTGCCCGGCATGCAGGCGTGCGGCCGTGGCCTCCGGCATCAGGCCGCTTTCCATCAGGGTCAGGCCCTGGATCAGCTCCCGCCGGGTGGCCAGTTGCTGCTCATAGCGGGTGTTACAGGTCACCAACCGGCCAGCCAGGTCCCTTACAAAGACCGGATTGGGCATGCCATCCAGCAGGGCACGCTTGAAGGCCAACTGATCGCTCAGTCGTTGCTCGGCCACCAGGCGCTGCTGGATCTGCCGCTTGAGCCGGCTATTCCAGACCAGCGATACCAACACACACAACAGCGCCATCGCGACCGTCCAATAGGCCCATGGCGGCACACGCTGCCAAGCCGACGTCGGGATCGGCACCGTGCCCAGCCAGCGCAAACGCAGCGCGCTCAACTCGGCCACCGGCATCGCTTCCAGCGCCTTGTTCACAATGCTCAACAGCTCGGGCTGGTCCTTGCGCACCACCAGGCTGTTGGACGACCACTTGCCCTCCACGCTGCGCCCGATGCGCAAGCCGTCGGACGGGTAGCTCTGCACCTCCACTTCATTCTGGATCGTCGCCGCTGCATGCCCCTGGATCACCTGGTCACGGGCCTGGGTATAGTTGTCGACGGAGAGAATCTCGATGCCTGGGTGTTCACGGCGAATGAAATTTTCCAGCACATGCCGGGCCGGCAACGCCAAGACCTGGCCAGAAAGCTCACTCAAGCTGGCCAGTAGCGGCGTGTCGCTGCGCTGGACAAACACCCAGCCGGCACCACCAAAACCATGGCTGAAATCCAGGAATCGCCTGCGCTCCTGGTTCTCCGCCAGCGTGGTGTTCATATCCGCCCTGCCCGCTGCCAGTAACTCCAGGGTCTGCGCGGTGGAAGACACCTCCTCCATCACGAACTGCAAGCCCGTCATGCGTGAGATCCGGTTGAGCAGATCGACGTTCAGGCCGACCCATTGGCCGTCCTTGTCCTTGAAGATGTACGGCGACTGTTGCTGGGACACCACCACCACATGGGGATGATGCAACAACCAGGCTTGCTCCTGGGCCGACAGCTCGATGCGGTCTGCGGCGATGCCCACCCCCAGGCCGGTGGTCCAGCGCGCGAGGATTTCACGTTGTATCGACTCGTCGATACTTGCCAGGGCCCGGTCCATCATGCCCCCCAACAGCGGGTCGGCCGTACGCGAAGCAAAGGCAAAGCCAATCGGCGCCAGCCGGCTCTCCACGTTGATCTGCAAACCCAGGTAAGGACGCAATGACTTGTAGGCACGCACAATCACTTCATTGCCGATAAAGGCATCGGCATCCCCCTGGTTCAACGCTTCCAGGCCGCTGTAGAGGTTCGGAGCCAGCATGATGTGGCTGGCGGGGTAAGCCCGATGCACGTTGCCGACATTGGCATAGCCCTCCAGCAAGACCACCTTCTTGCCCTCAAGGTCGTCGTTCTGCGTGGTGTCGTCGCGGCGCACGACCACCACCGAACGGTCCGGCATGTAGTCGCGGGTAAACCGCAACCCAGGCACATCCCGCTCATAACCGTTGGCGCTGGTCAGGATATCGATGGCGCCACTGCGCAAGGCTTCCACCGCCTGCGCCCGCTCAGCGAAGCCCATCACCTGCATGGGCACATCGAGGCGCGCGCCGACGAGGCTCAGGTAGTCGGCGCTGATGCCCTGGTAGCGATTATGGTCACGGGTGATATCAATCGGCTGGTAGTCAGCAATGGAAATGCCGACCTTCAGTGTCCGATGGCTCGCCAGCCATTGCTGCTCGCCTGCCGTCAGCGGCAAGGGGGCGAGCGGGGTAAACGCCGGCACCAGTTTGAACGGCAGGCTGTCGGCGGCCAGGCTTGCCGGCGATTGACCAAGCAAGAGCAAACACAGCAGCCACACACACCTCTGGCTCAATAAACGCACCGGGTTGGTTTCCTCTCTTTTTTAGTCGATTGCCCACTGGAGTATGGCGTGCCCCAATGAAAAAGCCCGTCACGAAGACGGGCTTGAGCAACCTCGCAACGCCGTTGGATCAGAGCGGTTTGCCACGATTGCCGTGCTGGCTGACAAACGCCTGCACCGCTTTCAGATCATTGGCCAACACGGTGCAACGCTCTTCACGCTCGAACAGGTCTGCCAAGTGCGCCGGCAACTCCAGCGCCTTGCCAACACCTGCCTTCTCCACCGCTTCCGGGAATTTCACCGGGTGCGCGGTGCCGAGGATCACCATCGGGATGTCCAGGCTGCGCCGGCATTCGCGGGCGGCCTTCACACCGATGGCGGTGTGTGGGTCCAGCAGCTCGCCGGTCTGGGCGTAGACGTCGGCGATGGTTTCGCAGGTCTCTGCGTCATCGACAGCCAGGGAGTCGAACAGCTTGCGGGTTTCGGTCCAGCGCTCTTCTTCAACGCTGAAACCGCCACCGCTCTTGAAGGTGTCCATCAAGCCGGCAATCGCCGCGCCGTTGCGGCCGTGCATGTCGAACAGCAGGCGTTCGAAGTTCGACGAGACCATGATGTCCATCGACGGCGACAGCGTGGCGTGCAGGGTTTCCTTGACGTACCGGTTGCCGCTCATGAAGCGGTGCAGGATATCGTTGCGGTTCGTGGCGACGATCAACTGGTTGATCGGCAAGCCCATGTTGCGCGCCAGGTAACCGGCGAAGATGTCGCCGAAGTTGCCGGTCGGCACCGAGAACGACACCGAACGCGCCGGCCCGCCCAACTGCAGCGAGGCATGGAAGTAGTAGACGATCTGGGCCATGATCCGCGCCCAGTTGATCGAGTTCACCGCCACCAGGCGCGTGCCTTTGAGGAAGCTCTGGTCAGCGAAGCTGTTCTTGACCATTTCCTGGCAGTCATCGAAGTTGCCTTCGATGGCGATGTTGTGGATGTTCTCGCCAAAGATGGTGGTCATCTGGCGACGCTGCACTTCCGACACGCGCTGGTGCGGGTGCAGGATGAAGATGTCGACGTTTTCGCAGTGCTTGCAGCCCTCGATGGCGGCCGAACCGGTATCACCGGAAGTCGCGCCGATGATCACCACACGCTCGCCGCGCTTTTGCAGCACGTAGTCGAGCAGGCGACCCAGCAGTTGCAGGGCGAAGTCCTTGAACGCCAGGGTCGGGCCGTGGAACAGTTCCAGGACCCACTCGTTGCCGTTCAGCTGGCGCAATGGCGCGATGGCGCTGTGGGAAAACACGCCGTAGGTCTCTTCGAGGATCTTCTTGAAATCCGCATCCGGGATGCTGCCGGTGACGAACGGGCGCATCACCCGGAACGCCAGCTCGTGGTACGGCAGGCCGGCCCAGGAGGCGATTTCTTCCTGGGTGAAGCGTGGCAGGTTTTCCGGCACGTACAGGCCGCCGTCAGTGGCAAGGCCTGCCAGCAGGACGTCTTCGAAATTCAGGGCCGGTGCCTGGCCGCGGGTGCTGATGTAGCGCATGAAAGCAAACCTTTGGTTTGGGCTTCAAGCTTCAAGCTACAAGCTGCAAGTTAAAGCGAATCGGCTTCCACTTGCAGCTTGTAGCTAATAGCTTGCAGCTAAATTAATTCAAATGTTCGACGCGAATACGGACGACCGGCCCAACCACGCCCTGAAGAGCTTCCAGTGCTTGGATGGCATCGTTCATGTGCTGTTCAAGCACGCGGTGGGTCAGCAGGATCATCGGCACCTGGCCGTTTTGCTCCTCGACTTCCTTCTGCATGATCGACTCTATGTTGATACCGCGCTCCGACAGGATGCTGGCGACCTGGGCCAACACGCCCGGGTGATCCTGGGCCTGGATGCGCAGGTAGTAGGCGCTTTCGCAGGCTTCGATCGGCAGGATCGGGTGGGCCGACAGCGAGTCCGGCTGGAAGGCCAGGTGCGGCACGCGGTTTTCCGGGTCGCTGGTCATGGCGCGAACCACGTCCACCAGGTCGGCGATCACCGACGAAGCAGTCGGCTCCATGCCGGCGCCGGCGCCGTAGAACAGGGTCGAACCGGCAGCATCACCATTGACCATCACGGCGTTCATCACGCCATTGACGTTGGCAATCAGGCGGTCGGCCGGGATCAGTGTCGGGTGCACACGCAGCTCGATACCGGCTGGGGTGCTGCGCGCAACGCCGAGGTGCTTGATGCGGTAGCCCAGGGCTTCGGCGTAGTTCACGTCGGCGGTGGTCAGCTTGGTGATGCCTTCGGTGTAGGCCTTGTCGAACTGCAGCGGGATACCAAAGGCGATGGACGCCAGGATGGTCAGCTTGTGCGCCGCGTCGATGCCTTCCACGTCAAAGGTCGGATCGGCTTCGGCGTAACCCAGGGCCTGGGCTTCGGCCAGCACGTCTTCGAAAGTGCGGCCCTTCTCGCGCATTTCGGTGAGGATAAAGTTGCCGGTGCCGTTGATGATGCCGGCGACCCAGTTGATACGGTTGGCGGACAGGCCTTCACGGATCGCCTTGATCACCGGGATACCACCGGCCACGGCGGCTTCGAACGCCACGATCACGCCCTTCTCGCGGGCCTTGGCGAAGATCTCGTTGCCGTGCACGGCGATCAGCGCCTTGTTGGCGGTGACCACGTGCTTGCCGTTCTCGATCGCCTTGAGCACCAGCTCGCGGGCCACGGTGTAGCCGCCGACCAGCTCGATGACGATATCGATTTCAGGGTTGGTGGCCACGGCGAAAACATCGTTGGTAATCGCAATACCGGTCGTTTCGAACTGAGGCTTTGGCGAACGCGTGGCAATTTGCGCCACTTCAATCCCGCGACCTGCACGGCGGGAAATTTCTTCAGCATTACGCTGAAGTACGTTGAAGGTGCCGCCACCGACGGTCCCTAACCCACAGATGCCTACTTTGACCGGTTTCACTGAAGAACTCCCCATGAAACGGCCGACGCTAGGTCGGCCGTGGAAAACAGCCGCACGACTGCGGCTTGCAATTAACGACCCGCCGACGTGTCAGCGAGCCTTGATCGTCGACGCTTCGACGATGCTGGTTTATTTGGCACCGAGCGCCAGTTTGGCAACTTGTGGTGCCGGCTGGTAGCCCGGAATCACTTGGCCGTCGGCCAAAACGATGGCCGGTGTACCGTTCACACCGATGGACTGGCCCAAGGCGAACTGCTTGGAAACCGGGTTGGCGCATTTGGCCGCCTTGATTTCCTTGCCATCGACCATCTTGTCCATGGCCGCCTTCTTGTCGGCCGAGCACCACACGGCTTGCAACTGCTCGTCACCCGGTGAGCCCAGGCCCTGGCGCGGGAACGCGACGTAGCGGACTTCCACGCCCAGCTTGTTCAGCGCAGGCACTTCGGCGTGCAGCTTGTGGCAGTACGGGCAGGTGGTGTCGGTGAACACGGTGATGTGGGTCTTGGTCTCGCCGATGGCCGGGTAAACCACGGTCTCGGCCACCGGAATACCATTGATCAGCTTGGACACGCCCAGGCGCTCGGCTTTCTCGGTGAGGTTGACCGGCTTGCCGTCCTTCAACTGGAACAGATAGCCCTGGACAATGTACTGGCCGTCGGCACTGGCGTACAGCACGCGGCTGCCCTTGAGCTTGACTTCATACAGGCCGGCCATGGGGCTGGCGCTGATGCTTTCGATCGGCGTGTCGAGTTGCAGGTTGGCCAGGCTCTTGCGGATGGTCTGCTCGGCAGCGTCATCGGCGACAACAAAGGTGGAAACCAACGCAATGGCTGCGGCGGCAATAATCTGGGTCAAGCGCATGGGAACTCCTGAAGGCAGATGCAGGGACGGGCATTGACGCCGCTTGGAAACACAGGCCTGGGCCGTCCCCTTTGCTAACCGGCAAAGCCTACCACAGTTGGGCGCAAGGGCAGCCCGCAGCGGGACAAATTGGCGGTTTTCAGCCACGCGGGTGGTGCTTGGCGTGCATATCCTGCAAGCGTGCACGTGCCACGTGGGTGTAGATCTGGGTTGTGGATAAGTCGCTGTGACCGAGCAGCATTTGTACGACGCGCAAATCCGCCCCGTGGTTGAGCAAATGGGTGGCAAAAGCGTGACGCAATGTATGGGGCGACAGGCTCTTGCCGATACCCGCGACCTTGGCTTGATGCTTGATCCGGTGCCAGAACGTCTGGCGGGTCATCTGCTCGCCACGCAGGCTGGGAAACAGCACATCGCTGGGGCGCCCGCCGAGCAACTCACTGCGCCCGTCGCGCATGTAACGCTCGACCCACACGATCGCTTCCTCGCCCATCGGCACCAGTCGCTCCTTGCTGCCCTTGCCCATCACCCGCAACACGCCCTGGCGCAGGTTGATCTGTTCCAGGGTCAAGCTGATCAACTCGGTCACCCGCAGGCCGCAGGCGTACAACACCTCCAGCATGGCGCGGTCGCGCTGGCCGATGGCTTCGCTCAGGTCTGGGGCGGCGAGCAAGGCATCGACGTCGGCTTCCGACAAAGATTTGGGCAACGGCCTGCCGAGTTGTGGCATGTCGACTTGCAGGGTCGGGTCGAGGGTAATCAGTTTTTCCCGCAGCAAGTAGCGATAGAAGCCACGCACACCAGAGAGGAATCGCGCAGTGGAACGCGGCTTGTAGTTCTGCTCAAGGCGCCAGGCCAGGTGATCGAGGATCAGCTCGCGGCCGGCGTTGGGCAGTTCGAGGTTTTTTTCCTGCAGCCAGCCATTGAACAGGGCCAAGTCGCTGCGGTAGGCCTGGCGGGTGTTGTCCGACAGGCCTTTTTCCAGCCAGAGGGCGTCGAGGAAGCGGTCGATCAAGGGGTGGTCGATGGCGGGCATAGGGGCTCAGGCGGGCTTCTGTGGTGTCTGTTAGATCCTATCGCAGGCAAGCCAGCTCCCACACGGGTTTTCTATCTGGCCAATGATTTGTGACCGACACTGATCAAATGTGGGAGCTGGCTTGCCTGCGATAGCCGCGACTCGGTCCAGGATCAGTCAACAAACCCAGGCAACACCGGCACCGGCCGCTTATCGGCATCAATCGCCACAAAGCTGAACACACCCTGGATCGCCCTTTCACGGCCATCGGCACTCATGCTCTCGACAAACACTTCCACTTCAACCTTGAGGCTGGTGTTACCCACTTTGATCACCCGGCCGATCAGCTCAACGATGGAGCCAGCAGGGATCGCATGATTGAAGTCGATACGGTCGGTGGAAACCGTCACCAACGGCAACCGGCAAAACCGCGTGGCGGTGATGAACGACACTTCATCCATCCAGGCCAGCGCGGTGCCGCCGAACAGCGTGTTGTGGTGGTTGGTGGTCGGCGGAAACACTGCCTTGGTCACATGGGTCACGGACAGGTCGGTGCGGCGCTGGATTTCTTCGAGGCGGGTGGTCATTAACAAATACCGGCAAATAGACAAATTTCAGGCACAAAAAAGCAGCCCGTAGGCTGCTTTTTTCTGCATCGGGAAGCTGGACTTAAGCCAGTTTTTCCTTGATGCGAGCTGCTTTACCGGACAGGTCACGCAGGTAGTACAGCTTGGCTTTACGTACGTCACCGCGACGTTTAACGGCCATGCTGTCGATTTGCGGGCTGTAGGTCTGGAAAGTACGCTCTACGCCAACACCGTTGGAGATTTTACGAACAGTGAAAGCACTGTTCACACCACGGTTACGCTTGGCGATTACCACGCCTTCGAACGCTTGCAGACGCGAACGGTCGCCTTCCTTCACTTTCACCTGAACGACAATGGTGTCGCCCGGGGCAAAGGTAGGGATCTCTTTGGTCATCTGCTCTGCTTCGAGTGCAAGGATGATTTTGTTAGTCATGCTGTGCTCCTAAGGTAAGTCAATGGACCTACCATCGATACGTTGTTAACTATCGTCCCGCGCGAGGATGTATTCCTCGAGCAGCTTCTTCTCTTCTCCAGAAAGCGAGCGGCTTTCCAGAAGATCGGCGCGTCGTTCATAGGTCCGACCAAGGGACTGCTGTAAACGCCAACGCCGGATGTGTGCGTGATTGCCACTTAGCAATACGTCGGGAACACGCTGATCCGCATACACCTCCGGTCGGGTGTAGTGCGGGCAATCCAGCAAACCATCCGTGAAGGAATCTTCCTCCGCGGAGTCCGCATGCCCTAAAGCTCCAGGCAGCAGTCGTGTAACCGCATCTATCAGGACCATCGCTGGCAGCTCGCCGCCAGACAGCACATAGTCCCCAATCGACCACTCTTCATCGACATGAGCATCTATAAAACGCTCGTCAATGCCTTCATAGCGACCGGCAATCAGGATCAATGCTACCTCATTCGCCATGTCGCGTACCGCAGCCTGTTTCAGCTGACGGCCTTGAGGGGACAGGTAAATTACCTTCGCCTTCTCCCCGGCTGCGGCCTTGGCCTGGGCCAACGCGTCTTCCAGGGGCTTGATCTTCATCACCATGCCCGGGCCACCGCCAAATGGGCGATCGTCCACAGTGTGATGTCGATCCGTCGTGTAGTCTCGCGGGTTCCAACAGGTGAGCTGCAACAGCCCCTGTTTCACCGCCCGACTGGTGATGCCGTACTCGCTGATGGCGGAGAACATCTCGGGAAACAAACTGATCACTTCAATGCGCAAATTAGCCACGCTTAGAAGTCCGCATCCCATTCCACCTTCATCTCGCCCGCGGCCAGGTCGACGGCCAACACGCATTGCTCCGTATAGGGCAACAGGCGTTCGCGATCATCCAGGCTGCCAGCGCAAGGCTTGACCACCATTACATCATTGGCGCCGGTTTCCAGAAGATGGTCGATTTTCCCGAGCAATTGCCCGAGTTGATCAACAACCTTCAGACCTTCCAGCTGGTACCAGTAGTACTCGCCGTCGGTCAATTCAGGGAACAGGTTGCGCGGCACGCAGATCTCATAACCGGCCAGAAGACGAGCTTCTTCACGATCATCAAGACCCTTGAGCTTTGCGACCAGGAACTTGTCGCTCCCGCGTCCACTGACCAGCTCGACCTGTTTCACACTCCCTTCGCGCTTGAGCGTCCAGGTTTTGTACTGCAACAGGTTTTCAGTCGGATCAGTAAAGGAATACACCTTCACTTCGCCGCGAACGCCATGAACAGAGTAAATCTTGCCGATAACGATCAAATCATCAGCAACAGCTGGCGTCGCGTTCATATTGCTCAGGCTGCGGCCTTAGCCGAGTCTTTCAACAGCTTGGCAACGCGCTCGGATGGCTGTGCGCCAACGCTCAGCCAGTAGGCTACGCGCTCTTGGTTCACGGACAGACGAACTTCTTGACCACGAGCGATCGGGTTGAAGAAGCCAACTTGTTCCTTGTGAGAGCCGTCACGTGGGTTGCGGCTGTCAGTTACGGTCAAGTGGTAAAACGGGCGCTTTTTGGAGCCGCCAAGGGCAAGACGGATTGTTAGCATGTGAACATCGTTCCTGTAGTCGGTGCTGCAAATCTAAATGCACAGCGGGCATAGGTGCCCGAAAGGCCGCATATTCTAAGGAATATCCGGACTTTTGCAAATGTCTTTTTCTGGCGCCTATCGGCGTGCCATTCAGATCTGCTATAGAGCCGTCGGTTAAAACGGCAAGTCAGCTCCCGCTAACCGCGGGTTTGCTGGAGATCCCACATCCCTGTGGGTCGGAGCAAGAGCGAACTCCTGCTCGAATTCTTTACATTTTCGGCATGCCGCCGCCGGGCAACATGCCGCCCATGCCGCGCATCATCTTGGCCATTCCGCCTTTTGCGGAGAATTTCTTCATCATCTTCTGCATCTGCTTGTGTTGCTTGATCAAGCGACCGATGTCCTGCACCTGGGTGCCGGAACCCATGGCGATCCGACGCTTGCGCGAACCGCTGATCAGCTCAGGGTCACGGCGCTCGGCCGGGGTCATGGAGTTGATGATGGCTTCCATCTGCTTGAACTGCTTCTCTGCCGCGCCCTGGGCATTGCCCATCTGCGCCAGGTTCACACCGCCGATATTCGGCAGCTTGTCCATCAGGCCGCCGAGACCGCCCATGTTCTTCATCTGTTGCAGCTGGTCACGGAAGTCTTCGAGGTCGAAGCCCTTGCCCTTCTTCAGCTTCTTGGCCAGCTTGTCGGCCTTGTCCTTGTCGAGGGTGGCTTCGGCCTGCTCGATCAGGCTGAGCACGTCGCCCATGCCAAGGATGCGCGAAGCGATACGCTCCGGGTGGAACGGTTCGAGCGCTTCGCTCTTCTCGCCCATACCGATGAACTTGATCGGCTTGCCGGTGATGGCACGTACCGACAGCGCGGCACCGCCACGGGCGTCGCCGTCGACCTTGGTGAGGATCACGCCGGTCAGCGGCAGTGCGTCGCCGAACGCCTTGGCAGTGTTGGCCGCATCCTGGCCGGTCATGGCGTCGACCACGAACAGCGTCTCGACCGGATTGATCGCGGCATGCAGCGCCTTGATCTCACCCATCATCTCTTCGTCGATGTGCAGGCGACCGGCGGTATCGACGATGACCACGTCGATAAACTTCAGCTTGGCTTCTTTAATAGCCGCGTTGGCGATATCGACCGGCTTCTGGCTCAGGTCGGACGGGAAGAAGGTCACGCCCACTTCGCCCGCGAGCATTTCCAGCTGTTTAATCGCCGCCGGACGGTAGACGTCAGCCGACACCACCATCACGGACTTCTTCTTGCGCTCTTTAAGGAAGCGCGCCAGCTTGCCGGCGGTGGTGGTCTTGCCCGCACCTTGCAGACCGGCCATCAGCACGACGGCCGGTGGCACGGCGCTGAGGTTCAAATCTTCGTTGGCCGCGCCCATCAGGCTTTCAAGTTCGGCCTGGACGACCTTCACGAAGGCCTGGCCCGGGGTCAGGCTGCGGGACACTTCGGTGCCCACTGCGCGCTCTTTGACCGAGTTGACGAAGTCCTTCACCACGGGCAAGGCCACGTCGGCTTCCAGCAACGCCATGCGCACTTCACGCAGGGTGTCTTTGATATTGTCCTCGGTCAGCTTGGCCTTGCCGGTTACGTGGCGCAGCGTCTGCGAGAGACGGTCAGTCAAGTTTTCAAACATGCGCGTTCCTTTCAGGCCCTACTCATCGAAATGCAGTGGTAGACCGAGGTAATGACGGCCCAGGCTGTGGTAAATCGCTATTAAAAACAGCGCTCGGCGAGCCTGCGGCGTGGGCAGGTCGCGGATTATAGCGAAGACTGCCGCCATGCACACCCGCTGTCTGGCCTGAGAGTCTTTCGTGTTACGCGGGGGTATGCCAAACTCAGCGCCTTTCGGGCTTGCCTAACAGGATTTATGCTCCCTTTGTCACCCAGTTTGCTACCCAGCCTCGCCGCCGCCATTTTGTACGCCGCTGCGACTCTCTATCAGGGCACTCGTCTGGCCCAAGGCACCAAGGCGGACAAACGCCTGCTGGTTGGCCTTGGCGTCGCTGCCCTGCTGGCCCACGCTGCCAGCCTGTTTACCCACCTGATGACGCCGGTCGGCCTGGGCCTGGATTTTTTCAGCGCGGCCAGCCTGATCGCAGCGGCCGTGATCGCCTTGACGCTGATCGCCTGCTCGCGCATCCCGGTGGAGAACCTGCTCGTCCTGCTATTCCCCCTGGGCGTGCTGACGGTGCTGCTGTCGCAATTCGCCCCCACCGGCACCGTCCAGGTGATCGATGAGGAGCCGGGCATCCTCGCGCACATCCTGTTGTCGATCCTGGCCTACGGCATGTTCACCATCGCGGTGTTCCAGTCCCTGCTCCTGCTGCTGCAGGACCACCAGCTCAAGCACAAGCACCCGTCCGGGCTGATCAAGAACTTCCCGCCGCTGCAAACCATGGAAAGCCTGCTGTTCGGTTTCCTCTGGGCCGGCTGGACGCTGCTGTCGCTGTCACTGATCTCCGGCTGGCTGTTCGTCGAAAACCTGTTTGCCCAGCACCTGGTGCACAAGACCCTGCTGGCGTGCCTGGCCTGGGTCGTGTTCAGCGTACTGCTGTGGGGCCGCAACCGCCTTGGCTGGCGCGGGCACAAGGCGATCCGCTGGACCCTGGCCGGTTTCTGCCTGCTGATGCTGGCCTATTTCGGCAGCAAGCTGGTTCGCGAATACATCCTGCATATCTGACGGGCAGCCATCATGGACAACTTGCCCCTGGGGCCGATGCTCGCGGTAATCGCCTTGCTGGTGTTATGGGCGGCGCTGTTTACCGCCATCGAAGCCGCACAACAACACCTGCTGGCCCTGCGCCCCGGTACACGCCAGGGTGACAAGGCGGCGGCCCGCCTGAATTTCCCACGCAACAGCCTGATCCTGTGCAACAGCTTGTGCCGTGCGGCGGTGGTGATCCTCTGCACACTGCTGGCGATCTACGCCTGGGCGCAAAACGGCCCGTGGCTGGGCTGGATGATTTCCTGCGCGATCCTGCTGATCCTCGCCGACTACCTGCCCCGTGCCCTCGCCACGCGCTATCCGCAGGCGGTGCTGGGCTTTGGCAACACGCTGCTGGGCGTGCCGCTGAAAATCCTCTATCCCCTGGCCTGGCTGCTCAATGGCATCAGCTTATTGTTGTTGCGCCCGTTCGCCCGCAAGTCCGGCGTGGTGAAAAAGAGCGACGAGCCGTTGCCGGATCATGATGACGAACCCGAGCCCCAGGCCGACGAAGACCGCACACCCGGCATGCCGGGCATCCACGCCCTCGACAACATCACCGTCAACGACATCCTGGTGCCGCGCAGCGAAGTGGACGGCATCAACCTGGATGACCCGATCGACGAGATCATCGAGCAGCTGCGCACGTCCCAGCGCACCCGCCTGCCGGTGTTCCACAGCGATATCAACCAGGTCGAAGCCGTCCTCAACACCCGGCAGATCCAGCACCTGCTACCCGACGCCAGCCTGACCAAGGAAGCCCTGCTCGCCGCCTGCCACGAACCCTACTTCGTCCCGGAAAGCACGCCGCTGCAACTGCAACTGCTGAACTTCCACAAACAGCAGCGCCGCCTGGGCATGGTGGTGGACGAATACGGCGAAGTGCTGGGCATTGTCACCCTGGAAGACATCCTTGAAGAAATCGTCGGCGAATTCGAAAGCGAACAGGGTGCGGACAACCCGCATATCGAAGCGCAGCCCGATGGCCGCTACATTGTCGATGGCGCCGCGTCGATCCGCGAACTGAACAAGAGCCTGAACTGGCACCTGCCCAGCGACGGCCCCAAGACCCTCAATGGCTTGGTGACCGAGGCGCTGGAGACGATTCCCGATTGTGCGGTGTGCCTGAAGATCGGGCGTTATCGCCTGGAAATCCTCGAGACCGAGGACAACCGGGTGAGCAAGGTGCTGATCTGGCATACCAGCCGGGTGCCCGTCGCCGCCTAGTTTTCTGACAGCACACAATCCAATGTGGGGCTTGTTGTGGCGAGGGAGCTTGCTCCCGCTGGAGTGCGAAGCGCTCCCAAAAAGCCGCCTCCAGCTGCGCTGTCGAACGGGAGCAAGCTCCCTCGCCACAGCAAGCCCGCTCCCACATTTGATTTGCGGTGCATCAGTCCCTCTTGTTGTATTTCAAAACCCCTTCCTATAATCCCTGCGGCTTACCAGAGCCCCGCCCGTCCGCGTGCTACCCGCACTTCAAGCGTCCAGGCACCGCTTTACCGTGTCTGACCGGTGTTCGCTCCCATCCCGAGCTGCCCCGCGCACAACCCATGATCCATGGGAGTTCGGCCCATAATAATCCGCGTCCAAACGCGCAATGACCGCTAGGGATACCGCCATGAGCACCACCTATAACGAGGCCGCGACCGACGCCGCCCCGACCAACTCGACCGCACGGGTGGCCACGGCCAGCATCGTCGGCACCGCCATCGAGTTCTACGACTTCTATATCTACGCCACCGCCGCCGCGCTGGTGATCGGCCCGGTCTTCTTCCCGCAGACCTCCGGCACTGCGCAGATGCTGGCTTCGTTCCTGACCTTCGGCATCGCCTTTATCGCCCGCCCGCTGGGTTCGGCGTTGTTCGGCCACTTTGGCGACCGCATTGGCCGCAAATCAACCCTGGTTGCCTCGCTGCTGTTGATGGGCGTGTGCACCACGCTGATCGGCTTGCTGCCGGGCTACGACAGCATCGGGGCCTGGGCGCCGATCCTGTTGTGCGTACTGCGTTTCGGCCAGGGCCTGGGCCTTGGCGGGGAATGGGGCGGTGCCGCCTTGCTGGCCACCGAGAACGCGCCGAAGGGCAAACGCGCCTGGTTCGGCATGTTCCCGCAATTGGGCCCGTCGATTGGCTTCCTCGCGGCCAACGGCCTGTTCCTGATCCTGGCCATGAGCCTGAGCGACGAGCAGTTCCGCAGCTGGGGTTGGCGTATCCCGTTCATCCTCAGCGCCGCCTTGGTCATGGTGGGCCTGTATGCCCGCCTGAAACTGCATGAAACCCCCGTGTTCGCCAACGCGGTCGCCAAGGAAGCCCCGGTGAAAGTGCCGCTGGTGGAGCTGTTCAGCCAGCACTGGCTGCCGGTGCTGCTGGGCGCGGCGTCGATGGTGGTGTGTTATGCGCTGTTCTACATCACCACCGCGTTTTCCCTGAGCTACGGGGTTTCAACCCTGGGTTACAGCCGCGAGACGTTCCTCGGCTTGCTGTGCTTCGCAGTGTTGTTCATGGGGCTGGCCACACCGCTGGCAGCCCTGGCCAGTGATCGCTACGGGCGCAGGCCGGTGCTGATCGTCGGCGCGATCCTGGCGATCCTGTCGGGCTTTACCATGGAGCCCCTGCTGACCCATGGTTCGACCTGGGCCGTGGCACTGTTCCTGGCGCTGGAGCTGTTCCTGATGGGCGTGACGTTTGCGCCGATGGGCGCGATGCTGCCGGAACTGTTCCCGACGCGCGTGCGTTATACCGGCGCATCGGCGGCATATAACCTGGGTGGGATTGTGGGCGCGTCAGCGGCACCGTTCTTCGCGACCAAGCTGGTGGCGATGGGTGGGCTGAGTTATGTCGGCGGGTATGTGTCGGCGGCAGCGTTGCTGAGCTTGATTGCGGTGCTGTGCCTGAAAGAGACGCGGGATAATGATTTGAATCGCGTTGCCTGATGCACCGCTATCGCAGGCAAGCCAGCTCCCACATTTTGACCGCATTCCTACAGGATAAACGCGGTCCAATGTGGGAGCTGGCTTGCCTGCGATGGACGCGACTCGATTACAGCTCTACTACAACAGCCTTGGAAGCACGGGTCGCTTTAGCCCGAGCCGCTTCAATCGACTCATCCCGCGCCAACGCCACACCCATCCGCCGCTGGCCATTCACTTCCGGCTTGCCAAACAAACGCAGCGCCGTGTCCGGCTCGCTCAAGGCCGCGCCGAGGTTGGCGAATGCGGTCTGGGTCGACTGCCCTTCCACCAGAATCACCGCCGACGCCGAAGGCCCGAACTGACGGATCAACGGAATCGGCAGACCGAGAATCGCGCGGGCGTGCAGCGCGAACTGCGACAGGTCCTGGGAAATCAGGGTCACCAAGCCCGTGTCATGCGGGCGCGGCGACACTTCGCTGAACCACACCTGGTCACCCTTGATGAACAGCTCCACACCAAACAGGCCACGGCCACCCAATGCCTCGGTCACGGCTTTGGCAACGCGCTCGGATTCGGCCAGGGCAATCGGGCTCATGGCCTGTGGCTGCCAGGATTCCTGGTAATCGCCCTTCTCCTGACGATGGCCAACCGGCGCACAGAAAGTGGTGCCGCCAATGTGGCGCACGGTCAGCAAGGTGATTTCGTAGTCGAAGTCGATAAAGCCTTCGATGATCACCCGGCCTTTACCGGCACGCCCGCCTTCCTGGGCGTAATCCCAGGCTTTCTGCACGTCATCGGCGCTGCGCAGCAGGCTCTGGCCCTTGCCCGACGAACTCATCACCGGCTTGACCACGCACGGGAAGCCCAGGTCCTGCACGGCCTTGCTGTAGTCTTCGAAGGTATCGGCGAAGTGGTACGGCGAGGTGGGCAGGTCCAGTTCTTCGGCAGCCAGGCGACGGATGCCTTCGCGGTTCATGGTCAGCGAAGTGGCACGCGCCGTCGGGATCACGGTGAAGCCTTCGGCTTCCAGTTCCACCAGGGTGGCGGTAGCGATGGCTTCGATTTCCGGCACGATGAAGTGCGGCTTCTCGGCCTCGATCACCGCACGCAGGGCGGCGCCGTCGAGCATGTTGATCACGTGGCTACGGTGCGCAACCTGCATGGCAGGGGCGTTGGCGTAGCGATCCACGGCAATCACTTCAACGCCCAGGCGTTGCAGTTCGATTACCACTTCCTTGCCCAGCTCACCGCAGCCACACAGCAAAACGCGGGTCGCGGTTGGCGACAATGGAGTTCCGATTCGGGTCATCTCAGGTCCTCAGGGGAGCGGATCATGGGGAGAAAGGCCGGCATTTTACATGAACTGTAAGAATTGGCCTCAGTTGACGACGGCGCGCTTGCGCACACGCCAGGCCATGATCAGCCACACCACCGTGACCCCGGCGAATTTCGACGCCAGCGCCGTGCCGGCCACGGCCGGGGTGAGTGCGCCGATCAGGCCGAAAAAGATAAAGGTATCGAGGGGAATGCTCAGCGCCGAACTGATCCACAGGCGATCGTGGAGCGGGCGCTTGGTGATGCTGAACACCAGCCAGTCGATGCATTCGGACACCGCGAACGCCGTGGCGCTGGCCAGAGCGATGGCCGGGTCGGACGTGACATACGACAGCACCAGCGCCGCCAGCATGGCGACGATTGCGCCGTGGCCGAAGCGGGTTTGCACCATGTCCCGCAGGATAAACACCAGGCCTCCCCAGGCGGACCAGATGACATCCAGGTGCGGGGCGGTGGAGAAGGCGAAGTTGATCAGCACGACGCTGCTGATGTAGGCGATCAGGAAGAGCATGGGAAAGTGGACCTGTGGGTTATGCCGCACAGGGTACTTCACAATTGGAAATATGTCGTCTGGGAGGGCCTCATCGCAGGCAAGCCAGCTCCCACATTGGACCGCGTTTATCCTGTAGGAATGCGGTCAAAATGTGGGAGCTGGCTTGCCTGCGATAGCGATCTATTGGGCGCCCGATTTCCCCGGAACCATAAACACCATCCCCCCCGCCACCGCCCGCTCATGACACAACCCCAACACCACCCGGCGCTCGGCATTGTCCATGCGCCCCCAGCGCGTGATCTCATC
Source organism: Pseudomonas sp. CBZ-4 (assembly GCF_000346755.1). GTDB lineage: Bacteria > Pseudomonadota > Gammaproteobacteria > Pseudomonadales > Pseudomonadaceae > Aquipseudomonas. The sequence goes on from NZ_ANNV01000106.1 coordinate 42,396, forward strand.
CACCGTACGCTGGCAGCCAGTACAGATATCGTCGTCATCCAACGCACAAATACTCACGCACGGCGACGCAACAGGGCGTTCAGTCGGGTTCATTCTTCCTGCTCAACCAAGTCACGCGCGTAACGCTGCGAGTTATGCACATAGTGCGCGGCGCTGGCTTCGAGCATCTTCTTCTGCGCCTCGGTCAACTCACGCACCACCTTGCCCGGCGAGCCCATCACCAGCGAACCATCAGGAATCTCCTTGCCTTCACCGATCAGCGAGTTGGCGCCGATGATGCAGTGCTTGCCGATCCTGGCGCCGTTAAGGATCACCGCGTTGATGCCGATCAGGCTGTAGTCGTCCACCGTGCAGCCGTGCAGCATGGCGTTATGGCCGATGGTCACGCCGGTGCCCAGGGTCAGCGGGTAGCCCATGTCGGTGTGCATCACGCTGCCGTCCTGCACGTTGCTGTTCTTGCCGATCAGGATCAGTTCGTTGTCGCCACGCAACACCGCGTTGAACCAGACATTGGCGCCCTCCTCCAGCTTGACCTTGCCCACCAGCGTGGCATTGGGGGCCACCCAGCTGTTGGGGTGCGTCTCGACGCGGGCGTCGCCCAGGCGGTATTTCATGGTTTTTCCTCACGGCTCGCCATTCAAACGATGGCTTAGATATTGATGAAGCTTTTCGGTGGCTGGTGCAGGCTGATCTTGGCGTCGTCATAGAGCAGGTTGATCAACTCGACAATCATGATCGCCGTCAGGCCCCAGATCTTGTATTCACCAAACCGATAGCTGGGCACGTACCAACTGCGGCCCTGGTAGTCGATCCTGTGGGTATGTTCACGCGGGTCCTGTCGGAAAAACTCCAGGGGTACGCTGAAAACGGCAGCAATCTCGGCATCGTTGGCCAGGTATTCGACGTAGTCGGGGATAACGCCTACATAAGGTGTGACGCGAATGCCATGCAGGGAGATCAGTGGACTCAACGGGCCGATCACTTCCACCAGGCCGGGCGGCAGGCCGATTTCTTCTTCGGCCTCACGCAGGGCGGTGAAGATCAGGTCCGGGTCTTCGGGGTCGCGGCGCCCGCCAGGGAAGGCCACTTCGCCGCCGTGGGTCGACAGGCCGCTGGCGCGCAGGGTCAGGATCAGCTCAGGTTCGTCACTGCGAGTAATCGGCACCAGCACCGCGGCCTCGGGGAAACGCCCGTCGGTCTCCAGGGTGTGGGGAGTGTGATTGCTTACCCGGCGAAGTAGCTCGTCCAGCATGAGTCATCTCGGTCTGTTGGCTACCTTGCATCATGCACCAAAGCGTGCGGGCGCCCAACCCCAAAACCCGGGGGCTGTCGCTAAACGACAACTTGTTGCAGCGCCCTGCCCGCCAAGCCAAGATAGGCGCACTTTCCAGGAACCCCAGCATGAATTTCTGCAGCCAGTGCGGTAAACCGGTTACCCAACGCATCCCCGAAGGCGACGGCCGCCTGCGTTTTGTGTGTGATCACTGCTCGACCATTCACTACCAGAACCCCAATATCGTCGCTGGCACCCTGCCAGTGTGGGGTGACAAAGTGCTGCTGTGCCGCCGCGCCATCGAACCGCGCCTGGGCTACTGGACCCTGCCCGCCGGCTTCATGGAAAACGGCGAGACCGTCGAACAGGCCGCCGCCCGCGAAACCCTGGAAGAAGCCTGCGCCCGCGTGCGTAACCTGAGCATCTACACCCTGATCGACGTGCCGCACATCAACCAGGTGCACATCTTCTACCGCGCCGAGTTGGTGGACCTGGACTTCGCCGCAGGCCCCGAAAGCCTTGAAGTGCAGCTATTCGACGAAGCCGACATCCCTTGGTCCGAGCTGGCTTTCCGCACGGTCGGGCGTACCTTAGAATGCTTTTTCGCTGACCGTCGGCAACAGCAGTTCCCGGTACGCAGCGAAGCCGTGCCGCCGATGATGCCATCGCCCAAATAACACTCCAGGCAGGAAATCGTTTTAATGCGTCTGTTGCTCGCCCTTATCTGCCTGTCGTTCGCTACCTTGTCATCAGCCTCCACGGTGGAAACCCTCGGCGGCAAAACCGTCGAAAAAGTCCTGGTCCTCAAGTCCGCCCACCAATTGCAATTGATCAACGACGGCAAGCCCCTCAAGACCTACCGCATTTCCCTCGGCAAGAACCCCAAGGGCCACAAGCTGATCGAAGGCGACCGCCGCACACCAGAGGGCCTGTACTGGCTCGACTGGCGCAAGACCAGTGACCGCTTCAACCTGGCCATGCACATTTCCTACCCCAACATCAGCGACGCCGCCCGCGCCCGCCGTGAAGGGGTGAAGCCCGGCAGCATGATCATGATCCACGGCACCCCCGACACCGAAGAATACCCGGAGCAGTGGTTCCACACCCTGGACTGGACCGACGGCTGCATCGGCATGCGCAACGTGGACATGCGTGAGGTCTGGAACCTGGTCAAGGACGGCACGCTGATCGAGATTCGTCCGTAATCTCGTAGCGTTCGTAAAATAATTCAAAAAAAATCCCCCCTGCCGAACACGCCTGCCGGTGAATACCAGTTCACCGCGCCGGGCTGCACTGTTCTGCACGCAATAAAGACCTCTCTAATACCACTTGATACCAGGCCCCATTGCAGGGCTATAAAACCCTGGTCCGCACCGTTTTGGCTGCATTGACATGGTATTTAAGTGGTATTAATTTCCGGCCAATACCGGGCGACAACACTCCAATAACCGCATCGGAATCCCAACAGATGAACCCCATCCTGGCCCTGCGCCCCGACGACAAACAATCCACGCCGCTGTACCTGCAATTGGCGCGCAAACTGGAAGCGGCAATCCATGCCGGCCAGTGGACGTCCGAACAGGCACTGCCGTCAGAACGCGTGCTCAGCGAGCAATTGAGCATCTCGCGAGTGACCGCTCGCAAGGCATTGGAAGTGTTGTTTGCCCAAGGCCTGATCCGCCGCAATCAAGGCTCCGGCACCTATATTTCGCCACGGTTGGAACAGCCGCTGTCACGCCTGTCGGGCTTCAGCGAAATGCTGCGGCTCAAGGGTTTTGTACCCAGCTCCCAATGGCTGGAGCGTGAACTGACCCAGCCGACCCACGAAGAGATGATCCGCCTGGGCCTGTCGCCCGCCGACAAAGTGGCACGCCTCAAGCGCTTGCGTAAGGCCGATGACACGGTGATGGCGATTGAAATGACCACCATGCCCGCCTCGGTGTTGCCACAGCCACAAGCCATCGGCCATTCGTTGTATGAATACCTGGAAGGCATCGGCAAACCGGTGGTGCGCGCCCTCCAGCATATCCAGGCGATCAACGCCTCCGACGAATTCGCCAAGCTGGTGGGCATCGCTCCCGGCACCGCCATGCTGCTGATGACTCGCGTGGGCTACACCGCCGACAACACGCCGATCGAAATCACCGACACCTATTGCCGCAACGACTACTACGACTTTGTCGCAGAGCTGCGCCGCCACGACTATTCCGCCGAACTGCGAATTTAGAGAACTGCCCATGTCCGAAGACAACATCCTCACGCCCAGCGGCTGGATTCGCGGCCGCCTGGTGCACGAACACGGCAAGGTCGTCGCCATCGAAGGCACACCTTGCGACCCGGCCGACAACGATTTGCCCTACCTGCTGCCGGGCTTTATCGACCTGCACGTACACGGCGGCGGCGGCAAGGACATCATGGAAGGCTTTGCCGCCTTCGAGACCATCACCCGCACCCACGTGCGCTTTGGCACCACGTCGTTGCTGGCCACCACCATGACCGCGCCGGTGGACGAGATCTCCCGCGTGCTCGGCCAACTCGGCACCTTTTGCGAACAACGCCCTGCAGGCTGCGCCCGCGTACTCGGCGTGCACTTGGAAGGGCCCTACATCAACCCGGGAAAACTCGGCGCCCAACCCAACTTCGCCCACACCGCGCTGATGGATGAAGTGGAAGCCTACCTGCGCCTGGCGCCGATCCGCGTGATCACCATCGCGCCGGAAATCGCCGGCCATGACGCCTTGATCCGCGCCCTCAGCGGCCGCGGCGTGCGCATGCAGATCGGCCACACCCTGGGTAGCTATGAAGAAGGCGTCGCCGCCCTCGCCGCCGGCGCCACCAGCTTCACCCACTTGTACAACGCCATGAGCCCGCTGCATCACCGCGAGCCGGGCATCGTCGGCGCCGCGTTGGCCCACGCCAAGTACGCCGAGTTGATCCCCGACTTGCTCCACGTGCACCCCGGCGCCATGCGCGTGGCCTTGCGTGCGATCCCATGTTTGTACTGCGTCACCGATTCCACCGCCGCCGCCGGCATGCCCGACGGCGAATACAAGCTGGGCAGCCACACCGTGACCAAATGCCTGGGCGGCGTACGCCTGGCCGACGGCACCCTGGCCGGCAGCACCCTGACCATGGATCAGGCGCTGCGCAACCTGGTGAAAATCGGCCTGCCGATCAGCGAAGCCTCACAACGCCTGTCGCAATTTCCGGCGGACTACCTGGGCCTGGAAGAACGCGGCCGCCTGCAACCCGGCAGCTTTGCCGACTGCGTGCGCCTGGACCGCTCCCTGCAACTCACCGACGTAATGGTCGAAGGAGAAACCATTGACTTCAAAAATGCTTGAAGAGGCCCTGGCCTCCTGCGACGCCGTCGCGGCACAGCTGCAACGCCTGGAACCACAGCTTGCAGAAATCGCCGGCCGCCTGCGCCGCCAACCGCCGCAAGTGGCGATGACCATCGCCCGCGGCAGTTCGGACCACGCCGCCAGCTACTTTGCCTATTTGGCGATGCAGCACGTGGGCATCCCCGTGGCGTCGTTGCCGATGTCGGTGGTGACCTTGTTGCAGGCGCCGATGAAAGTCAGCGGGCAGGTCGCGTTCGGCTTCTCCCAGTCCGGCCAGAGCCCGGACCTGGTCAACAGCCTGCGCCTGCTGCGCAAACGCGGTGCGCTCAGTATCTCGATGGTCAACGCCGAAGACTCGCCGCTGGAAGCCGCCTGCGAGTTCCACGTGCCGCTGTGCGCCGGCCCGGAACAAAGCGTCGCAGCGACCAAGAGCTTTATCGCCACCCTCAGCGCCAGTGCGTTGCTGGTCGGCCACTGGAACGCCGAAGCCAACTTGCTGCAAGCCTGCCAGGCGCTGCCCGACGGCCTGCGCGAAGCGGCCCAGCAGGACTGGAGCGCTGCCATCGACGCCCTGCGCGGCTGCCAGCAACTGATGGTGATCGGCCGTGGCGCCGGGTTTGCCATCGCCCAGGAAGCCGCGCTCAAGCTCAAGGAAACCTCGGCGATCCAGGCCGAAGCCTTCAGCAGCGCCGAAGTGCGCCACGGGCCGATGGCCTTGATCGGCGCCGACTACCCGCTGCTGGTCTTCGCCCCACGCGGCGCCGAGCAGGCCGGCCTGTTGAGCCTTGCCGCCGACATGCGCCAACGCGGCGCCCGTGTGTTGCTGGCCGCGCCGGACGATATCGCCGAGCGTGACCTGACCCTGAGCCGCGCCGAGCACCCGACTTTGGACCCGATCCTGGCGATCCAGAGTTTCTACGTGATGGCGGCAGGTTTGGCTGAAGCCCGGGGCATGGACCCGGACCAGCCGCGTCACCTGAGCAAAGTTACCCGCACTCACTGAGTCGCGTTTTCCTGATGAGTACCGTGCCCATGTCCTACAACAATAATGAATTGACCCTCAGCGCCCCGTTAAGCGGGCCCGTGCTGGCCCTGGGCAGCGTGCCCGACGAAGTGTTCGCCAGTGGCGCCATGGGCGACGGCATTGCCATCGACCCGCTGAACGACTGCCTGCATGCACCCTGTGATGGGGTGATCATCCATGTCGCGCGCACCGGGCACGCGCTGACGATTCGCGCCGAGAACGGTGCCGAGGTGTTGATGCATGTGGGCATCGATACGGTGGAGTTGAACGGCGAAGGGTTTGCATTGTTGGTCAAGGACGGCGCGCGAGTGCGTGAGGGGCAGGCGCTGGTGCAGTTCGATCTGGACCGGATTGCGCGGCGATGCAAAAGCCTGGTCAGCCTGATCATTCTCACGAATGGCGAGCACTTTGAGCTACGGTCGGTGGCGGGAAAAACCGTCAAGGTCGGGGAGCCGTTGCTGCAAGTTGTGGCGCGCTCGGCAGCTTCGATTCAGGCGCCTGTGGATAACTCCACGGCCGAAGCCAGTGCCCACGTACGCATCACTCATCGGGGCGGCGTGCATGCGCGCCCGGCGGCGTTGATTCGCAAGACCGCCCAGGGTTTCAGCAGCCAGGCGCAGCTGCACTTCGCCGGCAAGTCGGCCGCGTGCGACAGCCTGATCGGCTTGCTGGGCTTGGGCATTGGCGAAGGCGACGAGGTGCGTGTCAGCTGCCGAGGCAAGGATTGCGAGGCGGCGCTGCACGCCTTGGTCGCTGCGCTGTCCGTTGCAACCGAAGATGATCATCCAGCGCCCGTTATCGTTGCTCCACGCCGCGCGAATAGCGAAGCCGGCGTGTTGCAGGGCGTCTGTGCAGCACCCGGCCTGGTGTGCGGGCCACTGGTGCGCCTGACCGGCATCGACCTGCCGCCAGACACCGGCCAGCATTCAGCCGACGAACAACTGCAACAGTTGGACGTCGCGCTGGAACAGGTGCGCAGCGAAATCCGCAGCACCCTCGCCCATGCCCGCCAGCGCAAGCACGTCGAAGAAGAAGACATCTTCGCCGCCCACCTCGCACTGCTTGAAGACCCGACACTGTTGGACGCAGCCACCCGCGCCATCGAACTGGGCAGCGCCGCCACCCACGCGTGGCGCGATACGCTCCAGGCCCAGTGCGACGTCTTGCTGGCCCTGGGCAAACCGCTGTTTGCCGAGCGCGCCAATGACCTTCGCGACCTGCAACAACGGGTGCTGCGCGCACTGCTGGGTGAAGCCTGGCACTTCGAGTTACCGGCCGGGGCGATTGTCAGCGCCCATGAACTGACCCCATCGGACTTGTTGCAGTTGAGCGCGCAACAGGCCGCTGGCATCTGCATGGCCGAAGGCGGCGCCACGTCCCACGTGGCGATCCTGGCGCGCGGCAAGGGTCTGCCCTGCGTGGTGGCGCTGGGCAGCGAAGTGCTCGACGTACCCCAGGGCCAACGCGTGGTACTGGACGCCGCCAATGGCCGCCTGGAACTGGCCCCCAGCGCGGCGCGCCACGCCGAGGTGCACCAGATTCGCGACGCGCAGACACTGCGCCGCCAACAGCAACAGGCCCAGGCGCAACTGCCAGCCCGCACCGCCGACGGTGTGAGCATCGAAGTCGCCGCCAACGTCGCCTCCAGTAGCGAGGCCCAAGTGGCGTACGAAAACGGCGCCGATGGTGTCGGGCTTTTACGCACCGAATTCCTCTTCGTCGACCGCCGCACCGCACCGGATGAACAGGAGCAACGCCACGCCTATCAAGCCGTGCTGGATGCCATGGGCGACAAGACGGTGATCATCCGCACCATCGACGTGGGTGGCGACAAGCAGCTCGACTATCTGCCGCTGCCGGTGGAAGCCAACCCGGTGCTGGGTTTGCGCGGGATTCGCATGGCCCAGGTGCGGCCGGAACTGCTCGATCAACAACTGCGTGCGCTGCTGCAAGTCTCGCCGCTGCAGCGTTGCCGCATCCTGCTGCCGATGGTCAGCGAAGTCGATGAGCTGCTGCAGATCCGTCAGCGCCTGGACGAACTCTGCGTCGAGCTGGAACTGACCCAGCGCCCGGAACTCGGGGTGATGATCGAAGTGCCCGCCGCCGCGCTGCTGGCCGAGCAATTGGCCAAGCACGCGGACTTCCTCTCCATCGGCACCAACGACCTGTCCCAGTACACCCTGGCCATGGACCGCGACCACGCCGGCCTCGCCGCCCGCGTCGATGCGCTGCACCCGGCACTGCTGCGATTGATCGCCCAAACCTGCGCGGGCGCGGCCAAGCATGGGCGTTGGGTCGGCGTGTGCGGCGCCCTCGCCTCAGACCCGCTGGCCACGCCGGTGCTGATCGGCCTGGGCGTCAGCGAGCTGTCCGTAAGCCCGCCGCAGATCGGCGAAATCAAGGACCGCGTCCGCCACCTGGACGCGGCGCAATGCCGGCAACTGAGCCAGGGCCTGCTCGACCTGAGCAGCGCCAAGGCCGTGCGCCAAGCCTGTCAACACCACTGGCCGTTGAGCTGACAACAACAAGAAAAAAGGAGACACGCCATGTACCAACACTTTATCGAAGGCCTGCAACGCCTCGGCCGCGCACTGATGCTGCCGATTGCGATCCTGCCCATCGCCGGCCTGCTGCTGCGCCTGGGCGATACCGATCTGCTGAACATCGCGGTGATGCACGACGCTGGGCAGGCGATCTTCGCCAACCTGGCGCTGATCTTCGCCATCGGCATCGCCGTGGGTTTCGCCCGCGACAACAACGGCACGGCGGGGCTGGCCGGGGCGATTGGTTACCTGGTGATGATCTCTACGCTGAAGGTGATGGATACGAGCATCAACATGGGCATGCTCGCCGGTATCGCCAGCGGCCTGATGGCGGGCGGGCTGTATAACCGCTTCAAGGACATCAAGCTGCCGGAGTACCTGGCGTTCTTTGGTGGGCGACGGTTTGTGCCGATTGTCACCGGGTTCTCGGCGGTCGGGCTGGGGGTGATCTTTGGCTTGATCTGGCCGCCGATCCAGCACGGCATCAATAGCTTCGGCGTGCTACTGATGGAAAGCGGCAGCCTCGGTGCATTCGTGTTTGGGGTATTCAACCGCCTGCTGATCGTCACCGGGCTGCACCATATCCTCAACAATATGGCGTGGTTTGTGTTTGGCAGCTTTACCGATCCGCTGACTGACGCAGTAGTGACCGGCGACCTGACGCGCTACTTCGCCGGCGACCCGAAAGGCGGCCAGTTCATGACCGGCATGTTCCCGGTGATGCTCTTCGGCCTGCCCGCGGCGTGCCTGGCGATGTACCGCAACGCACTGCCGGAGCGGCGCAAAGTGATGGGCGGGATTTTCCTGTCGATGGCGCTGACCTCGTTCTTGACCGGGGTGACTGAGCCGATTGAATTTGCATTCATGTTTCTCGCGCCGTTCCTGTACTTGATCCATGCGCTGCTCACCGGGTTGTCGATGGCGGTGACCAATCTGCTGGATATCCACCTGGGGTTTACCTTCTCCGGCGGGTTTATCGACATGGTGCTGGGTTGGGGCAAGTCCACCAACGGCTGGTTGGTGTTCCCGGTGGGGTTGGCGTATGCGCTGATTTACTACAGCGTGTTCAGCTACTGCATTCGCCGGTTCAATCTGAAGACACCGGGTCGCGAGGATGTCCAGGTGCTGCAGGCTGAGGTGATGACGGATAACCAGCGGGCCAGCGCGTATATCCGCGCATTGGGCGGTGCTTCGAATCTGTTGAGTGTGGGCGCGTGCACGACGCGCCTGCGCCTGGACATGGTGGATCGCAACAAGGCGGTGGATGCGGAGTTGAAAGCGCTGGGCGCCATGGCCGTGGTTCGACCGGGCAATGGCGGCAGTTTGCAGGTCGTGGTCGGGCCGATGGCCGATAGCATTGCCGATGAGATTCGCTTGGCGATGCCTTCGTTTGTTGCGAGTGCGCCGGTAACGGTTGCGCCTGTGGATAAGCCGGTCGTCGTGAATGTGCAGGAAGCCGAGAAGTGGCTGGATGCCTTGGGTGGCCGGGCGAATGTGCGGCAGCTGGAAGCGGTGGCGATGACACGGTTGCGGGTGGAGTTGGGGGATGATTCGGTGGTGTCCGAAGCTGACCTGACTGCACTGGGTTGCCAAGGTGTGAGCCAACTGGACAGCGGTGTTTGGCACCTGTTGATTGGTGTCAAAGCCACTGGATTGGGTGAGGCGTTGGAGCGGTTAGTTGCTCGCTCAGTCGACGCCTGATCGGCCGAATACCGTCTCAGAGGAATAAAAAGCCGCTGTGCTTCCAGCCCAACGGCTTTCCTTCTGGTCAGTCAACCAAACGTTCAGGACGTTTTTTCAATGGTCCACTGGCCCGAAGACTGCTGCCCCTCCTGCCCCGCCACAAAGTGATAAAAACCAACCTGCAAATTGTTCACCGTAATTTGAACAGTGCCATCGCCATGAGGTTTTTTGCTTGCAAGCAAAATTCTATCGCTTTTAATCGTTACCTCCTCCTCTGTCCCAACCGCTCCTGACACGGTAATGGTGAGTTCGGGTGCATCTGTCTGGCTTCCGGGAGGGTAAGCGGTACCGCCGTGAGAGACTCTATCGATTTTTAAGGCCATGTTTCTTCTCCTTGAACACTCAAATGAGGCTCAATTGAATATTCATTGGCCGAAAACCGTAACTGTCAAATCTTACAGGTCGATCACTTTGACGACGAAAGGCAACCCAGACGACTTATCGGAAATGATGGCGATGACGCCCTCACCGCCAACAAAAAACCCGCTGGCCAAACTGGCCCAGCGGGTTTCTTGTTTTTGCAGTGTACGAATCAGAAATCCGCCAACTGCCACACTTCATAAGCCGGTGTCTCATACGGGTGGCTGAGTTTCAAAGCAGCCACGACAGCCACGATCAATTCATCCGCCACCACCAGCTCCACCTTCCACTCTTCAACCACTTCAACCTGGCCCACCTGCCCGATAAACGGCTGGCTGCCGTCCATCGCGCGGAATTGGCCCTGGCCCAGCACTTGCCAGGCGCAGCTGTCGTAGTTGCCGATGCGCCCGCCGCCAGCTGCGAAGACGGCGGTTTTCACCGTCTCAACAAAGCTGTCGGGCACAAAGAAGGCGAGCTTGTACACCGTCTTAGTTCACCCACACGCGAGCGTTACGGAACATGCGCATCCACGCGCCGTCTTCGTTCCACTCTTCCGGGCGCCACGAGTTCTGCACGGCGCGGAACACGCGCTCCGGGTGCGGCATCATGATGGTGACGCGACCGTCGCGGCTGGTGAGGCCGGTGATCCCGCGCGGCGAGCCGTTCGGGTTGGCCGGGTAGGTCTCGGTGACCTTGCCGTGGTTGTCGACGAAACGCATGGCCACGCAACCGGACAGGTCGGCTTCAAGCAATGCTTCTTCGCTTGCGAACTCAGCGTGGCCTTCACCGTGGGCGATGGCGATTGGCATGCGCGAACCGGCCATGCCCTGCAGGAAGATCGAGTTGGATTCCTGCACCTGCACCATGGCGACACGGGCTTCGAACTGCTCGGAACGGTTGCGCACAAAGTGCGGCCAGAACTCGCTGCCCGGGATCAGTTCGCTGAGGTTGGACATCATCTGGCAACCGTTGCACACACCCAGGGTGAAGCTGTCGTTGCGTTCGAAGAAGCCTTGGAATGCATCGCGGGCACGGCTGTTGAACAGCGCCGACTTGGCCCAGCCTTCACCGGCACCCAGCACGTCGCCGTAGGAGAAACCGCCGCAGGCCACCAGGCCTTTGTACTCGTTGAGGTCAACGCGACCGGCGAGGATGTCGCTCATGTGCACGTCGATCGCGTTGAAACCGGCACGGTCGAACGCAGCCGCCATTTCTACCTGGCCGTTGACGCCCTGCTCACGCAGTACGGCAACTTGTGGGCGGATGCCTTTCTTGATGTAAGGCGCGGCGATGTCCTGGTTGACGTCGAAGCTGAGCTTGGTGCTCAGGCCCGGGTTGTCTTCTTCCAGGATCACGTCGAATTCCTGCTCGGCGCACTCAACGTTGTCGCGCAGACGCTGGATCTGGTAGCTGGTCTCGGCCCACTGGCGTTGCAGCAAGCGGCGTTGACCGGCAAACACGGTGTCGCCATTGAACGAGATATTGATCTCGCCGTTGTTGATCGGCTGACCGATCACTGCCACGCAGTCATCCAGGCCGGCAGCGCTGAACTGTGCAAGTACGTCCGGGGTAGCGTCCTGGCGAACCTGGATCACCGCGCCCAACTCTTCGTTGAACAGGATGCCGTTGATCTCGCACGCTGCCTCGGCAACGCTGTCGAGCACGATGTTCAGGCCGCAGTGACCGGCAAATGCCATCTCGACCACGCTGGTCAGCAAACCACCGTCGGAACGGTCGTGGTAAGCCAGCAGGTGGCCGTCGGCGTTGAGGCCCTGGATCACGGCGAAGAAGGCCTTGAGGTCTTCAGCGTCATCAACGTCCGGTGCCTGACTGCCGAGCTTGCCATGGGTTTGCGCGAGGATCGACGCGCCCATGCGGTTCTGGCCACGGCCCAGGTCGATCAGGATCAGGTCGGTGGTGCCCTTGTCCATGCGCAGTTGCGGGGTCAGGGTCTGGCGGATGTCGGTGACCGGCGCGAAGCCGGTGACGATCAGCGACAGCGGCGAGGTGACGCTCTTGTCGGTGCCGTCTTCGTTCCAACGGGTGGCCATGGACATCGAGTCCTTGCCCACCGGAATGGTGATCCCCAGCTCCGGGCACAGTTCCATGCCGACCGCTTTGACGGTGTCGTACAGGCGCGCATCTTCACCCGGGTGACCGGCAGCGGACATCCAGTTGGCCGACAGTTTGATGTCGGACAATTTACCGATACGCGACGCCGCGATGTTGGTGAGGGTTTCACCAATGGCCATGCGGCCCGACGCCGGAGCGTCCAGCAGGGCCAGCGGCGTACGCTCGCCCATGGCCATGGCTTCACCGGTGTAGACGTCGAAGCTGGTGGCGGTGACGGCAACGTCGGCCACCGGCACCTGCCACGGGCCGACCATTTGGTCACGGGCCACCAGGCCGGTGATGGTGCGGTCGCCGATGGTGATCAGGAAGCTTTTGCTCGCCACGGCCGGGTGGTGCAGCACGCGTTCGATGCTGTCGGCCAGTTCCAGCGTGCTTGGGTCGAAGTCATCGCCCAGCTCGGCTTCACGTACCGCCGAACGGTGCATGCGCGGGGCTTTGCCCAGCAGCACTTCCAGCGGCATGTCCACCGGGCTGTTGCCGAAGTGGCTGTCGGTGACGGTCAGTTGCGGCTCGGCAGTGGCTTCGCCGACCACGGCGAACGGGCAGCGCTCGCGTTCGCAGATGGCCTGGAAGCGTGCGAAGTCTTCAGCGCCGACTGCCAGAACATAACGTTCCTGGGATTCGTTGCTCCAGATTTCGTGCGGGGCCATGCCCGGCTCGTCGTTTGGAATGTTGCGCAGTTCGAAACGGCCACCACGGTCGCCATCGTTGACCAGTTCCGGGAAGGCGTTGGACAAACCGCCCGCGCCGACGTCGTGGATAAAGCTGATCGGGTTCTTGTCACCCAACTGCCAGCAACGGTCGATGACTTCCTGGCAGCGACGCTCCATCTCTGGGTTTTCGCGCTGTACGGAAGCGAAGTCCAGGTCTGCCGAGCTGGTGCCGGTGGCCATGGAGGAAGCGGCGCCGCCGCCCAGGCCGATCAACATCGCCGGGCCGCCGAGGACGATCAGCTTGGAGCCGACCAGGATCTCGCCTTTCTTGACGTGTTCTTCACGGATGTTGCCCATGCCGCCGGCCAACATGATTGGCTTGTGGTAGCCGCGCACTTCATCGCCACGCGGGGTGGTGATGGACTGTTCGAAGGTACGGAAGTAGCCGGTGAGGGCCGGACGCCCGAACTCGTTGTTGAACGCGGCGCCGCCCAGCGGGCCTTCGATCATGATGTCCAGCGCAGTCACGATGCGCTCAGGCTTGCCGTACGGCACTTCCCACGGCTGTTCGAAGCCCGGGATCTGCAGGTTGGACACGGTGAAACCGGTCAGGCCCGCCTTTGGCTTGGCGCCACGGCCGGTAGCGCCTTCGTCGCGGATCTCGCCGCCGGAACCGGTGGCTGCGCCCGGGAACGGGGCAATCGCGGTCGGGTGGTTGTGGGTCTCGACCTTCATCAGGATGTGCACCGGCTCCTGCACCGCGCCGTACTGGCGGGGTTTCGGGGCCGGGGAGAAACGACCGGCGACGGAGCCGACGATGACCGAGGCGTTGTCCTTATAAGCCGACAGAACGCCTTCGCTGTGCATCACGTAGGTGTTCTTGATCATGCCGAACAGGCTTTTTTCCTGGCTTTCGCCGTCGATGTCCCAACTGGCGTTGAAGATCTTGTGACGGCAGTGCTCGGAGTTGGCCTGGGCGAACATCATCAGTTCGATGTCGTGCGGGTTGCGCTGCAAACCGTTGAAGGCATTGACCAGGTAGTCGATCTCGTCGTCGGCCAGGGCCAGGCCGAGTTCGGTGTTGGCCTTCTCGAGGGCGGCGCGACCGCCACCGAGCACGTCAATCGCGGTCAGCGGCTTGGGCTCGGCGTGGCTGAACAGGCCGGCAGCCTGTTCCAGCTGGCTGACGATGATCTGGGTCATGCGGTCGTGCAGGCTGCTGGCGATCAGCTCGGCTTCGGCATCGCTGAACTGGCCAGCGACATAGAAGGCGATACCGCGTTCCAGGCGCTGGATTTTTTCCAGGCCGCAGTTGCGGGCGATATCGCTGGCCTTGCTCGACCAGGGCGAGATGGTGCCGAACCGTGGCAGAACCAGGAACAAGCGGCCGGTCGGCTCTTGAACGGGAACGCTTGGGCCGTACTTCAGAAGGCGTGCCAGCACTTGCTGTTCGTCGGCGGTCAAGACGCCGGTGGTTTCGGCGAAGTGAGCAAATTCAGCATACAGGCCTGTAACCGCTGGAACCTTCTGGCTCAGTTGTTCAAGGAGTTTGCTGTGGCGAAAGGCAGAAAGGGCAGGAGCGCCGCGCAGGATCAACATCTTCGGGACAGCCTCGGGAAGGGGTGTGCTTTGAGGCCGTGCATTCTAGCGTAAACCGTCGCCAACGGCACCCGAAACGGCACCGCTGGCCGCTGCCGAACGTCAGTTGGCCGGGTTTGCACGCTATCGGGGCAAAATCCGCGGTAGGTCGCGCAGTTATTTTAACCGTCACAATCCCGCGCCAAGCCCCATTTCTGCGGGCTGCAGCACGCTTTTCCGGCGTCTAGCAGACAACGCCAACGCTGTCGAGATATGGCGCCGTGGGCCGTTTGCGTATACTGCGCAGATGTTCTCCCCAACTGCTTTGCGCCCGCGATGTGCCAAATGGCTCTTCGCAACCGGACTCTTCCTGCTGCTCAGCGCCTGTGTTGATAAACCCAGCACGCTCGAGCGAATCAAGGAGGATGGCGTATTGCGGGTGATTACCCGGAACAGCCCGGCGACGTATTTCCAGGACCGCAACGGTGAAACCGGTTTCGAATACGAACTGGTCAAGCGCTTTGCCGATGACCTGGGCGTCAAGCTGGAGATCGAGACCGCCGACAACCTCGATGACCTGTTCGGCCAGTTGGGCAAGACCAACGGCCCGGTGCTGGCTGCCGCTGGCCTGGTCAGCAGCGAGCAGCGCCAGCAGCAGGTACGTTTCTCCCATCCTTACCTTGAAGTGACCCCGCAGATCATCTACCGCAATGGCCAGTCCCGCCCGACGAATGCGGCGGATCTGGTGGGCAAGAAGATCATGGTGCTCAAGGGCAGCACCCACGCCGAACAATTGGCGGCGCTTAAACAGCAGAATCCTGCGATTGAATACGAAGAATCCGATGCCGTTGAGGTAGTCGACCTGCTGCGCATGGTGGACGAAGGGCAAATCGACCTGACCCTGGTGGACTCCAACGAAGTGGCGATGAACCAGGTGTACTTCCCCAACGTCCGCGTGGCGTTCGACCTCGGCAACGCCAGCAACCAGAGCTGGGCCGTGGCCGCCGGTGAAGACAACAGCCTGCTCAACGAAATCAACAGTTACCTGGACAAGGTCGAGAAGAACGGCACCCTGCAGCGTCTGAAAGATCGCTATTACGGGCACGTCGATGTCCTCGGTTATGTAGGCGCCTACACCTTCGCCCAGCATTTGCAGCAACGTTTGCCCAAATACGAGAAGCACTTCCGCGCCTATGCCAAGGAAGAAAAGGTCGATTGGCGCCTACTGGCGGCCATCGGCTATCAGGAATCGCTGTGGCAACCGGCGGTCACCTCCAAGACCGGCGTGCGTGGCCTGATGATGCTGACCCAGAACACCGCCCAGGCCATGGGCGTGTCCAACCGCCTGGACCCCAAGCAAAGCATCATGGGGGGTGCCAAGTACCTGGCCAAGATCAAGGACGAACTGGACGACAGCATCGCCGAGCCGGATCGCACCTGGTTCGCCCTCGCCGCCTACAACGTCGGCGGCGGCCACCTGGACGATGCACGCACCCTGGCCAAGCGCGAAGGCCTGAACCCGAACAAGTGGCTGGACGTGAAGAAGATGCTGCCGCGCCTGTCGCAGAAGCAGTGGTACAGCAAGACCCGCTACGGCTATGCCCGTGGTGGTGAGCCGGTGCACTTTGTCGCGAACATCCGGCGCTACTACGACATTTTGACCTGGGTGACCCAGCCGCAGCTGGAAGGCAATCAGGTGGTCGAAGGCAACTTGCATGTGCCGGGTGTGGACAAGACCAAGCCGCCCGAAGACAACCCGAAACTGTAAGAACACCACAAAACCCGTGTGGGAGCTGGCTTGCCTGCGATAGCGGTGGGGCAGTCGCCACATGAGCTGTCTGATCCACCGCTATCGCGGGCAAGCCCGCTCCCACAGTTTGATCTGCATTTGGTTTAGAGGCCGGTGAGCAGATGCAACACGCCGCCCGTCAACACCATCACCCCCGGCACACCGGCCGCCTTCAAAGCCTGCTCGTCCAATCGAGTTGCATCCTGCAACTGCACCCTCACCCGCGTCAGCGCCACGCGCTGCTGCGACTTGAGGTTCTCCGCGCCACCCAATGCCTTCACCACCTCAGCCGACAACAACCCCGGCGCTGCCACCGTCTCGGCCACCAGATCCGGGGTCAGGGCCTTCCAGAACGCCCGCTGCAATTTCTCGAACATGCTCAAAGCTCCACGACAGGTGAGGTTTCAACGGTAGCCGCGTGATACTGGCGCAATGCTTCACGCACGTGCGCGGCTTCTTCCAGGCCCAGCACCTGGCGGGCGATGATCTGGCAGTCGGCCAGGTCCAGCTCGCGCACGGTGGCCTTGATGGTGGGGATCAACGGCACGCTGACCGACAACTCATCCACCCCCAGCCCGAGCAACACCGGCACCGCCAGCGCTTCGGAGGCCAACGCGCCACACACACCGACCCACTTGCCATGGGCATGGGCGGCCTTGACCGTGGTGGCGATCAGGCGCAGCACCGCCGGGTGAAAGCTGTCGGCCTGGCTGGCCAGGCGCGGATGGTCGCGGTCCATCGCCAGGGTGTATTGGGTCAGGTCATTGGTGCCGATGGAGAAGAAATCCACATGGGGCGCGAACACATCCGCCATCAGGGCGGCGGACGGGACTTCGATCATGATGCCCAGCTTGGGCAGCTCGGTGAGCCCGAGCGCCAGCGCTTCCTCCTGAAGAATAGCGCGGGCCTGGTGCAGCTCGGACAGCAGGCTGACCATCGGCAACATGATGTGCAGGCGCGCAAAACCGGCGCTGGCGAGGATCGCGCGGAACTGTTCGCGCAACAGTTGCGGGCGCTCCAGGCACAGGCGAATGCCGCGCAGGCCAAGGAAGGGGTTGGTCTCGGCGTCCATCGGCACATAGGCCAGCGGCTTGTCGCCGCCGACGTCCAGGGTGCGCACCACCAAGTTGCGTTCGCTGCCCAAGGCACGGGCGATATCGGTGTAGGTGGCCGCTTGTTCTTCGGGGCTTGGCGCGCGGTTGCGGTCCAGGTAGAGGAATTCGGACCGCAGCAGGCCGACGCCCTCGCCGCCCAACGTCAACGACTGCTCGACCTCTTGCAGCGAGGCGACGTTGGCGCTGACGTCGACGTGATGACCATCGCGGGTCGTCGCCGGCAAAGCAGCCTGCGCTACTTCTGTTTGTCGGCGCAGCACCTGCTGTTTGCGTGCCGCGTCCAGTTGTTCGATTTCGGCCAGGTCCGGGTCCAGGTGCAATTCGCCTTTGTCGGCATCCAGCAGCACTTGCTTGCCATTGACCAGTGCCAACACCTGCACCGGCACGCCGCAAATCGCCGGCAAGCCCAGGGCGCGGGCGAGGATCGCAACATGGCTGGTCGCCCCGCCACCAACGGTGACAAACCCCAACACCTTGCGCGTATCGAGGCTGGCAGTTTGCGACGGCGTGAGTTGTTCGGCGATCAGGATCGCCCGCTCCGGCAAGTCCCAGGCGCGGTCCTGAATGCCGAGGATCAGTTTGAGCACGCGCTGGCCGATATCGGCCAAGTCCGCCGCACGTTCGGCGATCAGCGCATTGCCCAGGCCCTGGAACAGCTTGACGGTGGCGAGGGTGGCGCTGTTCCAGGCAAAGGCGGCGCTCTTGCCTTGCGCCAGCAGGTTGTGGGCGTGTTCCAGCAGGGTCGGGTCTTCGAGCAATTCCTGGTGGGCGCGGAAAATCTGCGCCTGGGCGCTGCCGCTGGCCTTGTCTTGCAAGGTTTGCAGCGCTTCGCTTGCCGCCAGCAAACCGCGCTGTAAAGCGCCACGCTCGGCCGCTTCACCGCTGCCCAGCTCCGTGATGTTCAACGCGGGCTCGGTCACTTGCACCACTTGGCCAAACGCCGAGCCCGGCGATGCACACACGCCGCGCAATAACGTCGACGACAACACAGGTTCAATCACTTCAGCCGGTGCCGCGACCGTCTCGCCGCAACCTTCAGCCAACAACGCCACCAATGCCTTGATCGCAGCCTCGGCGTCCGCCCCCGCTGCGCTCACTTGCAAGGTGTCGCCGTGCACGGTCTGCAGCGCCATGATCGCCACCAGCGACTTGGCATTGGCACTCTGGGTTTGCTTGTGCAGGTAGATGCTCGCGTTGAACCCCTTGGCCGCCTGGGCCAGCACCGCGGCCGGACGTGCGTGCAGGCCGTTGGCGTTGGGCAAGGTCAGCGGCTTGGAGAACAGCGCATCGCCCTCCTCCTCATCCCCTGCGTCAACCGGCGCGCCTGGGGATAAGTGCATCAGCGGCTGGCCCACTTCGACCAGACCGTTCGCCAGCAAGGTAAACGGCTCGCCGCTGACCACCAGCATCAGCGTCAGCAAACTGCGGGCATGCAGCGCCACGTAGTCGGCATCGAATTCGATCAACGCCTGCCCGGCTTCCACCTGCTGGCCTTCCTGCACCAAGCGGGTGAAGCCTTTGCCGGCGAGGGTCACGGTGTCCAGGCCGATATGCAGCAGCACCTGCACACCGTGCTCGTTGGTGATGCTGACGGCATGCCCACTGTCCTGGATATTGCTGATCACCCCGGCCAACGGCGCGCAAAGCGTCTGCGAGGTCGGGTCGAGGCACAGGCCGTCGCCGATCAGGCGGCTGGAGAATACCGGGTCGGGCACCGAGTCCAGCGCCAGCAGCACACCGGACAGCGGTGCCAGCAGTTCCAGGGGTTGAGTTGTGGTCATGACTTCACCTGTTGTTTTGTTCTGTAAACATCATTGGGTGGAAACATATTTCAGATTCAGCGAGGGCCCCTGTGGGAGCCGGGCTTGCCCGCGATAGCGGTACATCAGACAAAACACTGCTGGCTGACACACCGCCATCGCGGGCAAGCCCGCTCCCACATAAAGCTCATCCACTTGAGTCCGCGTTACTTCCACCAATACTCGACTTGCACACCAAAATTCGACCCATGCCGCGCCGTGCCGTACGAACCCGTATCGGACAACGCCGACCCCGCCGCCAGCTCATTCGCCGCGCGCTTGGCCGCTTCGTTCCAGGTTGCATAGGTGTAGTACAAACGCACTTCCGGGCGCGCCCAGAAATCCGGGCCTTTGGGCGACCAGGTCGGCGCAAAGGTAAATTTGCTCAGCTTGCGCGTGCCGCCCGTGGCATCCACCTGATCATGGCCCAGCTCGGTAACCAGCTTGAACTGCTCGCTGATGGCATACGCCGGGCGCACGCCGACCGACATCCAGGTCTGGTCCTGGCTACCGGGGCGAATATCCTTCTGGTACACCGCCTCGATCTGCCCGCCAAAACGCGGGGTCACCTGCCAGTCGAAAAACTCCACGGCGCGGTAACTCTTGCTGCTGTTGTCCAGGAAGGTATTGCCGGTGTAACCGAGCCCGGTGCCGGGGCCTTCGCCGTACTGCAAGGCGAACTTGTTCTTGCCACCAAGGAAGGGCTTTTGCACGTGCTGCGCGGTGATCGCCCAACCGCTGTTGGTGTCGCGCCCGCCGGCTTTTTCGATGTAGCTCAAACCCAGTTCCAGCTCGCCGCCGGGGTTGGTCTTGAAGCCGGCGACGTTGAAGTCGTGACGGGTGGCGTATTCCTTCTGGTACAGGTTGTCCTTGCGCGAGATCGCGTAGCTGTACTTGAGGTCGCCGATCAGCACGTCCTCGATACCGCCGCCCGTGGCGCTCTGGTTCCAGTAGTAGAAGTCGGAGATATGGATGTCGTTACGCTTGTAGTAACGCCGCCCGGCCCAGATCGAGCCGCCGTTGAGGCTGGGCAGGTTGGACCACTGCGCATACATCTGCGGCATGCGCGCCGAGCCGTTGTTCTCGCCCTGGAATTTCAGCTCGCGGTCGTACTTGTTGTACAGCGACGCCATCGCATCGACGCTGAGCACCGAGCCGTCGTCGAGGGTCAGCAGGTCCTGGCGCAGTTCCAGCTCGGCGTATTGCTCGCATTCGTTGCCCAGGCGGTATTTGGATTGCGCCCCCGGCAACTGGAAACATTGCTGCGGGCCGCTGCCCGTTGACGTCCCCGCGCCACTGCGCAAGTAACCGGCAAACTCCAGGGCTTGAGCACCGAGCGGCAGGCTCAGGCAGGATGCAACGAGGCCCAGCTTTATTGTTGTTTTCATGAAGCACTCCAGTCTTTTTATTATGGTTTTTGCAGCGCCCCGTGCTCCCACACGGGGGTACAACGGGCCTCAATCCTTGAGGTGCAGCACAAACGATTCGTACGGGCGCAGCGCAACCGTGCGCGTACGCGGTGGGCAATCGGGGTAGTTGCTGATCAACAGGCGTTGCTCGCTCGTCGGGTTGATCACGTCAGCGGGCAGTTGGATTTCGCACGGCGTGCCGTAGAAGTTGTTCAGCACCAGCAGGCGCTCGCCGTCGCCTTCGCGCAGGTAGGCCCAGACCTGAAGATGGTCCGGCAGGAGTTGGCGGTAAACACCGTGCTGGATCAGCGGTTCATGACGACGCAAGGCGATCAGCGCGCGGTAGTGATGCAGCACCGAATCCGGCTCATCCAGCTGGCTTTCGACGTTGATGGTCGAGGCGTTCGCCGGGATACCAATCCACGGCTCGCCACTGCTGAAACCCGCATTGGTCCCCGCATTCCACTGCATCGGCGTACGCCCGTTATCCCGCGATTTCTGCATGATCGCGGCCATGCTCGACGCCTCGGACTCACCGGCATCGCGCTTGAGGCGGAAGATATTCAGGGTCTCCACATCGCGGTACTGCTCGATGCGGTCGAAGCCCGGATTGGTCATGCCCAACTCTTCGCCCTGGTACACATACGGCGTGCCCTGGAGGAAGTGCAGCGCGGTGGCGAGCATCTTGGCCGAGACCACGCGGTACTCGCCGTCGTCACCAAAGCGCGAGACCACGCGCGGCTGGTCGTGGTTGCACCAGAACAACGCGTTCCAGCCGCCGCCGGCCTGCATGCCCAGTTGCCAGTCGGAAAAGATCTGCTTGAGCTGGAGGAAATCGAAGTCGGCTTTCACCCACTTTTGCAGGTTCGGGTAATCGACTTTCAGGTGATGAAAGTTGAAGGTCATCGACAGTTCTTTCGACGCTGGATTCGAATAGCGAATGCAATGTTCCAGGCTGGTGGACGACATCTCGCCGACGTTGATCAGGTCGTGGCCTTCGAAGACTTCGCGGTGCATTTCCTGCAGGTACTCATGCACGTTGGGGCCGTCGGTGTAGAAGCGCCGGCCGTCAGTGTTGTCTTCGGGGAAATCCGCGGGCTTGGAGATCAGGTTGATCACGTCCAGGCGGAAACCGCCAACGCCCTTGTCGCGCCAGAAGCGCATCAGCTTGAACACCTCGGCGCGGACCTTGGGGTTGTCCCAATTGAGGTCGGCCTGGGTGTGGTCGAACAGGTGCAGGAAGTACTGGCCGGTTTGCGCCTCGTATTCCCAGGCCGAGCCGCCGAACTTGGATTCCCAGTTGTTCGGCTGGTCGCGCCAGATGTAGAAGTCGCGATACGGGTTGTCGAGGCTGCTGCGCGCCTGCTGGAACCACTCGTGTTCGATGGAGGTGTGGTTGACCACGATGTCGAGCATCAGCTTGATACCGCGCTTGGCGGCTTCGCTGATCAGCAAATCGCAGTCGGCCATGGTGCCGTAGCTGGGGTCGATGGCGTAGTAGTCGCTGATGTCGTAGCCGTTGTCGCGCTGCGGCGAGCGCAGGAACGGGGTGATCCACAGGCAATCCACGCCCAGCCATTGCAGGTAGTCGAGTTTGTCCACGATGCCCAGCAAGTCACCGGTGGCGTTACCCGCGTGGCTGTGGAAGCTTTTGGGGTAGATCTGGTAGATCACCGAGTGTTGCCAGTTTTGCATGGGGATTCCTTCAGTAGAGTTTTGTGCTGGCTTTGCGGGCCTCATCGCAGGCAAGCCAGCTCCCACCTTTGAATGTATTCACAAATCAAAAATGTGGGAGCTGGCTTGCCTGCGATAGCGATAGATCAGGCAACCCTGTACCCAGGCCGAACAATCTTCATGCTCAACCCACAGGTCAAAACAAACGGCACCACGATCGCAATCACCATCCCGATCACAAAGCTCGGGATGTACTGCGGGATGATCGAGATAAACCCAGGCAAGCCACCGACCCCGATGGCCGACGCCTGCACCTTGTTCAGCGACAGGAAGATACTGCCCAGCGCCGAGCCCAGCAGCGCGGCATAGAACGGAAACTTGAAGCGCAGGTTCACGCCGAACATCGCCGGCTCGGTGATGCCGAAATACGCGGAAATCGCCGAGGTGGACGCCATGCTTTTGTCCCGTGCATTGCGGGTCATGTAGAACACGCCGAGCGCGGCGCTGCCCTGGGCCAGGTTGGACATGACGATCATCGGCCAGATAAAGGTGCCGCCCTGGGTGGAGATCAGTTGCAGGTCCACGGCGAGGAACATGTGGTGCATGCCGGTGATCACCAGCGGTGCATACAGCAGGCCGAAAATCGCCCCGCCGACCATCGGCGCCAGGTCGAACAGGGTGACCACGCCTTCGGTGATCAGGATGCCGAGGTGACGGGTCACCGGGCCGATGATCGCCAGCGCCAGCACACCGGTAACCACGATGGTGGTGATGGGCACGACCAGCAGCTGGATCGCATTGGGCACCCGCGCCCGCAGCCATTTCTCGATGACGCTCATCACATAGGCGGCCATCAGGATCGGCAGGATCTGCCCCTGGTAGCCGACTTTTTCGATCTTGAACCAGCCGAAGATATCGAAGTACGGCAGGCTCTGGCCGTCGAGGCCGGCGACCGCCTTGCCGTAGTTCCAGGCGTTGAGCAGGTCCGGGTGCACCAGCATCAGGCCGAGCACGATGCCGAGGATTTCACTGCCGCCAAACCGCTTGGCCGCCGACCAGCCCACCAGCGCCGGCAGGAACACAAACGAGGTGTTGGCCATCAGGTTGATCAGGCTCCACAGGCCGTCGAGGTTCGGGTACGCCTCCAGCAGCGTCTGGCCCTCGATGAACATGCCCTTGGCGCCCATCAGGTTGTTCACGCCCATCAACAGGCCGGCGATGATCAGCGCGGGCAGGATCGGCATGAACACATCGGAAAAGACCCGCACCAGACGCTGCATGGCGTTGGTCTTGTCGGCGCCCTTCTTCTTTACATCGGCGATGGTGGCAGCGGCGAGGCCGGTCTGTTCGCGCAGGGCGGCGTAGACCTTTTCCACTTCGCCCGGGCCGATGACCACCTGGAACAGGCCACCGGTAAAGAACGAGCCCTTGACCAGATCGACCTGGTTCAGCGCGCTGCTGTTGACCAGACTCGGGTCCTTGAGCGCCAGGCGCAGGCGCGTCACGCAGTGGGCGGCTTGCTCAAGGTTGTCGCTGCCGCCGAGGTGTTCGAGGATCTCGCGGGCAATATTCGGATAGTCGTGGCTCATGCTTGGTTTCCACTTTGATTTTTTTATTTGGGGGCAGTCATTGGCAGCACGCCGAGGGCAAAAGTACTCGTCTGTACGAGTTAAAGCAACAACTCGTACAGACGAGTTTGAAAAAGTTTATTCCGTGTAGGACCTGACTGACTGTAGGTCGAATGGACAAACCCTAGCCATGCCACTAAGGTTCCTGCCTGAACGCAAAGGCACAGAGCCATCCCCATGAGCAAATACAACCAGATCTACACGGATCTGCTTGCCAGCATCACTACCGAACGCCTGCAACGCGGCACGCGCCTTCCCTCCGAAACCGAACTGATGCACAGCTACCAGGCCAGCCGCGGCACCGTGCGTCGGGCCATCGAGCAATTGCAGGAGCGTGGGTTCGCGCAAAAGATCCACGGCAAGGGCACGTTCGTGTTGTCGCCCAACCCCATCGAGTTTCAACTGGGCGGCATCGTCAGCTTCTACGAAACCCACGCCGACCTGGGCGATGACGTACGTACCGAAGTGGTGGAATTTACCCAGTTCCCACTGGAAGGCTCACTGCAGCAACATATCGAAGCCGAGCCGGGCACCCTGATTACCCGTATCAAGCGGGTGCGGCGCATTGGTGGCAAACGGGTGATCCTCGACATCAACCACTTCGTCGCCGAGCTGATTCCGGGGCTGGACCGCGAGATTGCCGAGCAGTCGATCTACGCGTTTATCGAACAGACCCTGCAACTGCAAATTGCCTACGCCCAACGCACCATCGAAGCCCTGCCCCGCAGCAAGGACGACCAGGCGCACCTCGACCTTGAAGGGCAAAGCCATGTGATCGTGGTGAGTAACCAGACGTTTTTGCAGGATGGGCGGCAGTTCGAGTACACCGAGTCGCGGCATACGTTGGATAAGTTTTACTTTTCGGATATTGCGCGGCGATAAGCATAAACCGGGAGGATCATTGCACTGCGATACTCTTGGCCAGCCCTGCCGTCCACGCAGCAGTCATCTTCTCCCCGACCACCGCGAACGCTGGGTGAGTAAGTTGATACGCTGAAAGCTCTGCCATCGCGTGAGTCATGCCCTCTTGCACTCTGGCCAGCAGTTCATTGCAGCGCGCCTCAGACAAACTGCACGAACTGCGCCCGAACTGGACCAGCATCTTGCGCTTGGGCCAAGCCTTCGAACCGCCGAGCAGCAAGCCCATGATGTCGTTGCTGCTGTACACGGTGGTGGTCACCAGATCGTAAGCCGGTGCTAGCCAAACGTCCGCGTCCTCGGCGCAATTCTCGTACAACAGGCCGTAGTTTTTCAGGTGGGCGTCACCGTTCTGGATGCCCGCAGACAGCGCCACCATCAGGAAGAAGTCTTCCAGCGTTCCGGCGATACGGCTGGGCGTGACAAATGACCTGATCAGCTTCGCGCATCCCTGGTAGCTGCCGTCGTATTTCTTTGCGGTTCCCCATCCAGATAAAACACACATATCCTCAAATCCGAGGTAGGCGTCTTCACCGATATCGAACCGCTTCACCACCAGAAATTTCCCCTGCTGGCTGAGCTGGAACTCAGGCACCTCAAGGCCACAATGGAATGCAGCCCGCATGCAGAAAAACTCATTGGCCGCCAATTGTGGAAAGTCAGCTTCGTTGAACGCCTTCACCAAGTGCGTCGCGCCTCGATGGGTGAGATGCTCAATGCCAGCGCCCATGTCGTCAAGGTCGCGTACCAACACCTTGGGTTGAACACCCGACACCCCCGAGTAGGCGGCGTAGGTTTTCAGAAGGTCGTCGAACAGGTCTTTGGCGCCGTCATACACCAACAGCTCGGAGAGTTTGACCTCTGGCAATGACTCGCCCCCCGCGTCATGGGCAACACTGATACGACCCAGTTGATGCGGGCCCACAATGCCCAGCAGTGCGAAGTCGTCAAAGCCGCGCACAGACTTGCTAAAGCGCCGCACAAGCTCGTCCTTGAGATGCCCCTCAGGGATGTGCATCTCGAACAGAGGATGAACCCCATACTCCCAGTTGTAACTCTCCAGGCGCACCGGCATGGTCAGGGAAACAGCATTCTCTTCGCCGACCGTGTCGTTGTACGAGAAAACCGAATCGCGCCGGTCGGCCTCACTGCGTCCGAGTATTCCAGCCGGAACACCGCCTGCACCGATATACAGCCGTTCACTTTGACTCGTCATGGATGTTTCCCGATTTCAGCTCATCAAGGGTCTTGCGCCGACGCATGGGAATGGCAGTCAACTCATACCCCAAGCCCTCAAGAATCGCTGCGACTTTTCGAATACCCACTTCTGGAATGGTATTGTTCTCAATCCCCGAGATGGTCGCGCGACTCATGCCATGCCGTTGCGCGAGCTGGCTCTGAGTAAGACCGGCAGCCTTGCGCAGTCCCTTGATCAATGCTCCCAAATCGCCCATGCAAAATGCATCCTATACAATGCAAAATAGATAAAGATCAACTTATGCACCATATACAATGCATTTAAACTTGAATAGTCTTTTATTTGCATACGACGCCAGGCTCAGGGTTTCGGCTTGAAGTAGAGCTTGTATGGGTATCAATAGGAAAGAAGCATCGTGAACATTCCGAAAAAATGGCGTGACCAACACCCCCATGCACTCATCGAGCAGCAGACCATCGGCGAGTCGCGCGCCGACGTCTTCCGCCTGCGCCTGGACGACAACACGGATCTGTTCCTGAAGTCCGAGCCCGTTGACGAACTGGGTGAGCTGGCAGACGAAATCGAGCGCCTTCGCTGGCTGCGGCAAATGAATCTGCCTGCGCCCGTGGTTATCGATGAAGTGACAGAAGACCATCGCCATTGGCTGCTGATGACTGCCGTACCCGGACAGGACCTGGCCAGCGCCAGCGAGCTTTCTGCCGCGCAGATCATCGACATCCTGGCAACGGCCCTGCGTACCTTGCACCAAGTGCCCGTTGCGCTTTGCCCATTCGATCATTCCCTTAAAGTACGTATCCCACGTGCCCAGGAGAATATTCGTGCAGGGTTGGTGGACGGCAGCGACTTCGACGACGAGCGATTGGGGCAAAGCGCGGAGGAAGTGTTTGCAGAACTGTTGGCGACTCAGCCCACCACCCATGATCGGGTGGTAACCCACGGCGATGCCTACTTGCCGAACTTCATGGCGGCAGACGGGCGCTTCAGCGGTTTCATCGACTGTGCACGGCTGGGCGTCAGTGACCGCCATCAAGACTTGGCCCTAGCCGCCCAGAGCATCGAACGCGAGCTTGGCCAGGCGTGGGTGAAACCCTTCTTTGAGCGCTACGGTGTCGAGCCCGACGAGCAGCGCATGAAGTTCTACTGCCTGCTCGACGAGTTCTTCTAGCCACAAATGACAAAACCCCGGCACCAGGCCGGGGTTTTGTCATTCAGCAATCACCTGCTAACGCAGGATCATTCCCACTCAATCGTCGCCGGCGGCTTGCTCGACACGTCATACGTCACGCGCGAAATGCCTTCGATCTCATTGATGATACGGCCGCTGACCGTTTCCAGCAGTTCGTACGGCAGGTGTGCCCAACGAGCGGTCATGAAGTCGATGGTTTCTACGGCACGCAGGGCCACGACCCATGCGTAACGACGGCCATCGCCGACAACGCCAACGGATTTCACTGGCTGGAACACCACGAATGCCTGGCTGACCTTGTGGTACCAGTCGGCCTTGCGCAGTTCTTCGATGAAGATGTGGTCGGCGCGACGCAGCAGGTCGGCGTATTCCTTCTTCACTTCACCCAGGATGCGCACGCCCAGGCCCGGGCCCGGGAATGGGTGGCGGTAGACCATGTCGTACGGCAAGCCCAGTTCCAGGCCCAGACGGCGGACTTCGTCCTTGAACAGTTCGCGCAGCGGTTCTACCAGCTTGAGGTTCATTTCCTCAGGCAGGCCACCCACGTTGTGGTGGGACTTGATCACGTGGGCCTTGCCGCTCTTGGCGCCAGCCGACTCGATCACGTCAGGGTAGATGGTGCCCTGGGCGAGGTACTTGATGTTGTCCAGGCTGTTGGACTGGGCATCGAATACGTCGATGAAGGTGCGACCGATGATCTTGCGCTTCTTCTCTGGGTCGGACTCGCCGGCCAGGTTGTTGAGGAACTGGTCCTCGGCGTTGGCGCGGATCACCTTGACGCCCATGTTCTCGGCGAACATGGCCATCACTTGCTCGCCTTCGTGCAGGCGCAGCAGGCCGTTGTCGACGAAGACGCAGGTCAGTTGGTCGCCAATGGCTTTGTGCAGCAGGGCAGCCACTACCGAGGAGTCAACGCCGCCGGACAGGCCCAGCAGTACGTTGTCGGTGCCGACCTGGGCGCGCACCTGGGCGATGGCATCTTCAGCGATTTTCGACGGGGTCCACAGGGCTTCACACTCGCAGATGTCGAGGATGAAGCGCGACAGGATGCGCCCGCCTTGCTTGGTGTGGGTCACTTCCGGGTGGAACTGCACGCCGTAGTAGCGACGCTCGTCGCTGAACATGCCGGCGATCGGGCAGCTCGGGGTGCTGGCCAGGATGTGGAAGTCTTCCGGCATCCTGGTGACCTTGTCACCGTGGCTCATCCACACGTCGAGGCCGAACAGGCCGTCGGCGTCAACGTGGTCTTCGATGCCGTCCAGCAGGCGGCTCTTGCCGACCACGTCGACACGGGCATAACCGAACTCACGCAGCTCGGAACCTTCAACCTTGCCGCCCAGTTGCTCGGCCATGGTCTGCATGCCGTAGCAGATACCGAAGACGGGCACGCCCAGGTCGAATACGGCTTGCGGGCAACGCGGGCTGTTGGCTTCGTGCACGGACTCGGGGCCACCGGCGAGGATGACGCCTTTGGGTGCGAATTCGCGGATCGCTTCGTCGTCCATGTCGAACGGATGCAGTTCGCAGTACACGCCGATTTCACGCACGCGGCGGGCGATCAGCTGGGTGTACTGGGAACCGAAGTCGAGGATCAGGATGCGGTGGGCGTGAATGTCGAGGGCCATGGAGTCAGTCTCGTCTATGTAATTCAGAAACAACTCGGGGCTGAAAACAGCCCCGGTTACTTAACGTATGCAGAAAGCATCAACCTACGCGGTAGTTTGGCGCTTCCTTGGTGATCTGCACGTCGTGGACATGGGATTCAGCCATGCCGGCGCCGGTGATCCGCACGAACTCTGGCTTGGTGCGCATTTCTTCGATGTCGGCGCTGCCGGTGTAACCCATCGAGGAACGCAGGCCGCCCATCAGTTGGTGGATGATCGCGCTCAGGGTGCCTTTGTACGGCACGCGGCCTTCGATGCCTTCCGGGACGAGTTTCTCGGCGCCTGCCGAGGAGTCCTGGAAGTAACGGTCGGAGGAACCTTGCGCCTGGGACATGGCGCCCAGCGAACCCATGCCACGGTAAGCCTTGTACGAACGGCCCTGGAACAGTTCGATCTCGCCTGGTGCTTCTTCAGTACCGGCGAACATCGAGCCCATCATCACGCAGGAAGCACCGGCAACGATGGCCTTGGACAGGTCACCGGAGAAACGGATGCCGCCGTCGGCGATCAATGGTACGCCGGTGCCTTCAAGGGCAGCCGCCACGTTGGCGATGGCGCTGATTTGCGGCACGCCCACACCGGCAACGATACGGGTGGTGCAGATCGAGCCAGGGCCGATACCGACCTTGACCGCATCCGCGCCCGCTTCGGCCAGGGCCTTGGCGGCAGCGCCGGTGGCAATGTTGCCGCCGATCACTTGCACTTCAGGGAAGTTCTGCTTGACCCAACGCACGCGGTCGATCACGCCTTTGGAGTGACCGTGGGCGGTGTCGACCACCACCACGTCAACGCCGGCAGCGACCAGGGCGGCAACGCGGTCGCCGGTGTCTTTACCGGTGCCGACCGCAGCGCCAACGCGCAGACGACCTTGGTCATCCTTGCTGGCCAGCGGGTAAGCCTTGGCTTTTTCAATGTCGTTGACGGTCATCATGCCTTTAAGGGCGAATTTGTCGTCGACGATCAGCACGCGCTCGATGCGGTGCTTGTGCAGCAGTTCGCGCACGTCGTTCTTGTCGGCGCCTTCCTTGACAGTGACCAGACGCTCTTTCGGCGTCATCACTTCACGGACGGTGACTTCAAGACGGTTTTCGAAACGCACGTCACGGGAAGTGACGATGCCGACCAGGTCGCCATCATGCAGCACCGGAACACCGGAGATGTTGTGCAGGCGGGTCAGGTCGAACAGGTCACGCACGGTGGCGTCGGCTTCGATAGTGATGGGATCTTTGACCACACCGGCTTCGTAACGCTTGACCTTGCGCACTTCGGCAGCTTGCTGCTCGATGGTCATGTTCTTGTGGATGATGCCAATGCCGCCTTCCTGAGCCATGGCGATTGCCAAACGGGCTTCGGTGACGGTGTCCATGGCAGCGGAAACCAGAGGAATATTCAGCTCGATGCCACGGGTTAGGCGGGTCTTGAGACTGACTTCGTTAGGAAGCACCTCGGAATAACCGGGCACTAGGAGAATGTCGTCGAATGTCAGAGCTTCTTGGCTGATACGCAGCATCGCGGGGGCTCCCGAGCGGGAAAATGGAAGCGCGCCATTATATACATGCGCCCTGCCGGGCTCAATGTAAAACTCTGACAAACTTGGTAATACTGATAGATGGATTAAAGTTCGCCCTGTGAGCGGCGGGACGCGGAGCGTCCAGAGCGGCATTCCCACGCGGAGCGTGGGAACGATCAGGATTAGAGTTCGACTTTGACCCAACTCATCTTCTGGTCCAGCCAATCGGCGAATTCGTCGATAAAGCTCTGCTTGAACCCCGCCTCCGCCCAGTTGTTGAAGATGAAGCCCAGGTTGGAAAAGCCGCACTCCTGCAGGAACAGGAAACCGTTGATGTCGTCTTCATGCCCACACAGCGGGCAGGTGAAGTTGTCGGTGTGGCCAGGCATCCAGTCTTCCAGGCTGTCGAACAGCGCCTCGCCGACTTCCTTGCGGCATTCCGGGCAGCCGGCTTCTTCAAGGAAGCCCTTGGCCGGCGTGTAGATGCAGCGTTTGTAGATGATCTCGAGGCCGTTGATCGGCTCATTGAACGGCAGCGCCTGCGGGTGCAGCACCACGGCGCGGGCGCCGTCGGCCAGGGCATAGCCCATGCGGTTGCCGGTGCGCCCGCACGTGGTGAGTTCTTCCTTGATGATGTTCTTGCGCACCAGCCAGCGCACGATCGCCCGGGCGCGGGGTTCGTGGACGGGCAAGGTGGAGATTTTCGGGACAAGGATGCTTTGGGAGTTCATGGGAGTCCTGCGGTGTGGCCACTGGCGCCATCGCGGGCAAGCCCGCTCCCACAGTTGCAATGCAATCCCTGTGGGAGCGGGCTTGCCCGCGATGAGGCCCTAAAGGCTGGCAGCTTAATCCCTGCCCCACACAGGTCAAGTACTCAAATACCGCCCAATCAACGCTAGCCCACTGGCCAGCACCAACCACGTCACCAACCGCACAAACGCCTCCCGCGACAGGCGCATCGTCAGCCTGCGCCCAAACCACAACCCCAAAGCCATCGCTGGCAACAGGCACAACGCCAACATCAGCAACGGTAAATCCGCATACACCCCGGCCATCAGGAACAGGCTCAAGCGCACCACCGTGCTGCAACTGATCAACCCACTTTGGGTGGCCCGCGCCGCGTCCTTGGGCAAACGGCTGTTCAGGTAGATCGCATATAAAAAGCCGCCGCTGCCAAACAGTGCGCCAAACAGCCCGCCCACGGTGCCCATGGGAATCGACCAACCCGCCGCCAACTGCGCCGGCCTTGCTTTTACCAGCAGGCTGTAGAGCGCATAAGCACTGATAAACAGCCCCATCAGCAGCAACAACACATCCGAATGCAGGTTAAGCAAAAACACCACGCCAAGGCTGCAACCGATCGCCATGCACGGCAGCAACCTCAGCAGCTCGGGCTTGTTCACGTCGCGCCGCGATTGCAGGAGGTTGCCAAAGGCCGCGACAAAATCCAGCAGCACCAGCAACGGGATGATTTTTGACAGCGGCATGAACAGAATCAGGATCGGCCCTGCCACCAGCGCCGTGCCAAAGCCCGCAATGCCAAACACGATGTAGGCCACCACCACGCCCACGGCAATCACCAGCCAATCCACACCGCCAAACGACCACTGGCTCAATAGCTCAACCGCGCCCATGGGTTATTCCTTGAAAAAGATGACCTTCACTTTAGCCATCGGCGAGGGTTGCGACTAATATCTTCAAAGCCCTCCACCTATCTCGAAAAGGCATGACGCGTGATCTCCACCCGCCAACTGCGCTACTTCGTCGAAATCGCCGACAGTGGCAGCTTCAGCGCCGCCGCCGAGCGTTTGTTTGTCGCCCAATCGGCGCTGAGCCGGCAGATCAAGGAACTGGAAACCCAACTGCAAACCCCACTGTTCGAACGCACCGCGCGCCAGCCCCGGCTGACAGCGGCGGGCGAAGCGTTCTACCCGCGGGCGCGCAATCTGTTGAGTGAGCTGATCAAAGCCAGTGAGATGACGACGCAGGTCGGCAACGGCCAACTCGGCACACTGCGCTTGAGTCATTCGAGCACCGTGCCGATGAGCGGCGCGTTGCTGCAAGGAATCAGCACCTGGCTGGAACGCTGCCCCGGCGTGTCGATGGACATCGCCAAGCTGTCCTCGGAAGCGCAACTGGAAGAAATCGCCGACGGCCGCCTGGACGTAGGCTTGTTGCGCCTGCCGGTGCTGCGCCAGCGCGAAGGCGTGCGTGTAACGCCTTTATATAGCGAGCAAGTGTTGCTGGCCGTGCCGCCGAGCCATGCGCTGGCAAGCAGCAGTGCGCCGATTGAACTGGAACAGCTCAAGGACGAAGCGTTTATCTCGATCCCCCACCCTCAGCGCGGCGGCCTGAGTTATCTGTCGGCCGAGTTGTGCATGCGTGCGGGATTTTTCCCCAAGGCCGCACGGGTGATGTCACGCAAGACCACCCAGTTGCAGCTGATCCAGGCCGGCTTCGGTATTGCCTTGTTACCAAAATCCATGCAGGACATCGCCCCCGCCAACCTGTGTTTTTTACCGCTGGCCGACCCCGACTGCCTGAGCACCGTGGCCCTGGCCTGTGCGCAAGCGCCCAGCGCACTGGTGGAGCAATTCTGCCAAACCTTGCAGGAATGCCTATAAACTGCCGCCCATGATTAAAGATCTCTGCTCATGATTAAAGACCCGTTCGCCCGCCTGGGCCTGGACCGCGAAGTCCTCACTGTCAGCCAGCTCAACGGCCGCGCGCGGGTGTTGCTGGAAGACGTGTTCACCAATATCTGGGTCGAAGGCGAGATCTCCAACCTCGCCCGCCCGGCCTCCGGCCACGTGTATTTCACCCTCAAGGACAGCGGCGCCCAAGTGCGTTGCGCACTGTTTCGCAATAACGCCGCGCGGGTGCGCCAAGCCTTGAAGGACGGCCTGGCGGTGAAGGTGCGCGGCAAGGTCTCGCTGTTCGAGGGCCGTGGCGACTACCAGTTGATCCTCGATACGGTGGAACCGGCCGGTGATGGCGCGCTGCGCCTGGCCTTCGATGCGTTGAAGGAAAAGCTCAGCGCCGAAGGCCTGTTCAGCGCCGAACGCAAGGTGCCGCTGCCGGCCCATCCGCGGCGCATCGGCATTATCAGTTCGCCGACGGGCGCGGTGATCCGCGACATCATCAGCGTGTTCCGCCGCCGGGCGCCGAACATTGAACTGACACTGATCCCGACGGCCGTGCAAGGCCGCGAGGCGATCCCGCAGATCGTGCGGGCGCTGAAAATGGCCGACGCGCGGGGTTTCGACGCCTTGATCCTGGCCCGTGGCGGCGGTTCGCTGGA
This sequence comes from Pseudomonas sp. CBZ-4, assembly GCF_000346755.1. GTDB lineage: Bacteria > Pseudomonadota > Gammaproteobacteria > Pseudomonadales > Pseudomonadaceae > Aquipseudomonas. Next base: position 76,259 of record NZ_ANNV01000106.1, read on the forward strand.
AGACCTCTGGTGCTTCAACGAAGAAGCCGTAGCCCGTGCCGTGGATGCGTGCGTTACGCCCATCGTCAGCGCCATCGGCCATGAAACCGATGTATCAATCAGCGACTTTGTCGCCGACGTGCGCGCCCCTACCCCGTCCGCCGCCGCCGAACTGCTTGCGCCAGACGCCAGCCATCTGGTGCGCCAGGTCGAGAACCTGCATCGCCGCTTGGTGATGCTGATGCGCAATCGCCTGAGCCACGACCGCCTGCGCCTGGAAGGCATGTCCCGGCGCCTGCGCCATCCCGGCGAACGCCTGCGCCAGCAAGCCCAGCGCCTGGACGACCTGGACATGCGCCTGCGCCGCGCCTTCGAGCGCAGCCTCAATACCCGTCGCGAGCGCCTGATCCGCCTGGAAACCCGCCTCGCCGGCCAACACCCCGGCCGCCAACTGGCCCTGCTGCGCCAGCGCCTCGACAGCCTTGCCGAACGCCTGCCCCGCGCCATGCGCGAAGGCCTCAAGGCGCGCCGCCTGCAACTGCAAAGCCAGGTGCAGACGCTGCACGTGGTCAGCCCGTTGGCGACCCTCGGCCGCGGCTACAGCATCCTGCTGGACGAACGCGGCCAGGCCATTCGCAATGCCGCGCAAACCCACACCGGCCAGCGCCTGACCGCACGCCTCGGTGAAGGCCAACTGCAAGTGCGGGTGGAAGACAACCACCTCACGCCCGTCACCCTTTCGTTATTGGATTGATTGATGCCACGTTTATTCAGCCTGTTGATGTTGTTGTGCCTTGCCGTTAACGCCCACGCCGACAGCTACATCACCCGCACCTTGAACAAGCCGGTGCCGGGTGGCGTGGCCGTCGTCGACCTGGGCCCGGCGGCAACTGCACCGAAGGCCAGCTACCAAGGCAAACCGGTGTTGGTGGTAAAGGAACAGGACAACTGGCTGGCAATTGTCGGCATCCCGCTGACGGTCAAGCCGGGTAACGAGCGCCTCAGCAGTGGCGGGCGCAACCTGCCGTTTATCGTCGGCTACAAGAAGTACCCGGAACAGCGCATCACCTTGAAAAACAAAAGCCAGGTAAACCCCGAGCCGGCGCAACTCAAGCGCATCGAGGCGGAGCTGGCGGTGCAGATCAAGGCTTACCGCAGTTTCAGCCCGAACCTGCCCAGCAACCTGGTGCTGGACAAACCGGTGAATGGGCCGCTGTCGAGCAAGTTCGGTGTGCGCCGGTTCTTCAACGGTGAAGAGCGCAATCCCCACTCCGGCCTGGACTTCGCGGTGCCGGCGGGTACGCCGATCAAGACCCCGGCGAATGGCAAGGTGATCCTGGTGGGCAACTACTTCTTCAACGGCAACACCGTGTTCGTCGATCACGGCCAGGGCTTTATCAGCATGTTCTGCCATATGTCGAAGATCGATGTGAAAGTCGGTGATCAGCTGACCCGCGGCGCCGTGGTGGGCAAAGTCGGCGCGACCGGCCGTGCGACGGGGCCGCATATGCACTGGAACGTCAGCCTCAACGATGCGCGGGTCGACCCGGCGATCTTTATCGGCGCCTTCCAACCCTGATTGATTCGATTGCGCGCCAGCCAAATGGCGCGCAATAAAAAAGAGACGTGCGACAATTTCCAACCATAAAATCTTGTTTTCTACGCCAATAGCAGAACTTATCTCAATTTTCCCCGACTGCTTGCCATCTTTCACCCCGGCGGTTAGGGTTGAGCTTATGAAAACCTCTCACACCCTCATTCAGCTCCGCCAGCACCGCAGCCTGTGCCTTGTCAGCGCACGACTGCCAGGCTGAATCGATCTGCCTCGTCCCAAGCTTCGTCCCCAATAACAGTTCCACGGCAGGCCGCCTCTTTTCGGCCCCTAAACAAAGGATTTCCCGATGAGCATGCTCAAAGACCCGTCTTCGAAGTACCGCGCGTTCCCGACCATCGACATCCCGGATCGCACCTGGCCTTCGAAAACCATCACCACCGCGCCGATCTGGTGCAGCTCCGACCTGCGTGATGGCAACCAGTCGCTGATCGAGCCGATGGACGCCGCGAAGAAGCTGCGTTTCTGGAAGACCCTGGTGTCGGTAGGTGTGAAGGAAATCGAAGCGTCGTTCCCGGCCGCGTCGCAAACCGACTTTGACTTCGTGCGCACCCTGATCGAAGACAACCACATCCCCGCGGACACCACCATCCAGGTGCTGACCCAGGGCCGTGAAGACTTGATCGCGCGCACCTTTGAATCCCTGCGCGGTGCGAAAAAGGCCATCGTGCACTTGTACAACGCCACTTCGCCGTCGTTCCGCCGCATCGTGTTCAACCAGGACAAGGACGGCATCAAGGCCATCGCGGTCAACGCGGCCAAGCTGTTCGTCAAATATGCCGCCCAGCAGCCAGAGACCCAGTGGACCTTCGAATATTCCCCGGAGACCTTCAGCGCCACTGAGCTGGAGTTCGCCAAGGAAGTCTGTGACGCGGTGATCGAGGTGTGGAACCCGACGCCTGAGCACAAGATGATCCTCAACCTGCCAGCCACGGTTGAATGCGCCACGCCGAACATCTATGCCGACCAGATCGAGTGGTTCGGTCGCCATATCAACCGTCGTGACAGCGTGATCATCAGCCTGCACACCCACAACGACCGTGGCACCGGCGTAGCCGCCACCGAGCTGGGCCTGATGGCCGGCGCCGACCGTGTCGAAGGTTGCCTGTTCGGCAACGGCGAGCGTACCGGTAACGTCGACCTGGTCACCGTGGCACTGAACATGTACACCCAGGGCCTCGACCCGCAGCTGGACTTCTCCGATATCGACGGCGTGCGCAAAGTCGTCGAAGAGTGCAACCAGATCCAGGTGCACCCGCGTCACCCGTACGTGGGCGACCTGGTGCACACCGCCTTCTCCGGCTCCCACCAGGACGCGATCCGCAAGGGCTTCGCCCAGCAGAAAGACGACGCCCTGTGGGAAGTGCCGTACTTGCCAATCGACCCGGCCGACATCGGCCGCAGTTACGAAGCGGTGATCCGTGTGAACAGCCAGTCGGGCAAAGGCGGCATCGCCTACCTGCTGGAGCAGGAATACGACATCAGCTTGCCGCGCCGCATGCAGATCGAGTTCAGCCAGGTGGTCCAGGCCGAAACCGACCGCGTGGGCCTGGAGATGACCGCGCCACAGATCTACGCCTTGCTGCAGCGTGAATACCTGCAAGCCAACACCCCGTACGCGCTGGTCAGCCATCGTCTGCAGGAAGAGAACGGCAACAGCAGCGTGGAAGTGGAAGTGTCGGGCAAGGGCCAGGGCGAGACCAACCTGCGCTGGCAGGGCAAGGGCTACGGCACCCTGGAAGCGCTGGTCGCTGCCTTGCCGATCAAGGTCGAGATCATGGACTACAACGAACACGCAATCGGCGCCGGCACCAATGCCAAGGCGGCGGCCTACATTGAACTGCGTGTGAACGGTGAACGTCCGGTGCATGGCGTGGGCATTGATGAAAACATCACCACGGCCAGTTTCAAGGCGGTGTTCAGTGCGCTGAACCGTTCGTTGAGCCAGTTGGAAGCGAAAGCGGCGTAAGCGGCTGCTGGAATGGAAAAGGCCCCTGGGTGTGAATCCAGGGGCCTTTTTTGTTGGCTGTGAGGGCCTCATCGCGGGCAAGCCCGCTCCCACAGTTGAACGTGTTCACAAATCAAAATGTGGGAGCGGGCTTGCCCGCGATAGCGGTGTGTCAGACAAACTGAAAAGTATCGGCATCCAGATTCGCCGGGAATCGGGTGCGATACGCCGCCAGTTCCGCCGCATTCAGGCACACCTGGAACACGCCATCCGCTTCCCCCGCACTGAGCAAGGTCTCACCCTGGAAATCCAACACCTGGCTGTCCCCGGTGTAGGCAAAGCCCTTGCCATCCGTGCCCACCCGATTCACCGCCGCCACGTAACACAGGTTCTCGATGGCCCGCGCCGGCAACAGGCGGTTCCAATGCAAACGCCGTGCGCCGGGCCAGTTGGCGGTGTACAGCAGCAGGTCCGTGTCCTGGGCATCGCGGCTCCACACCGGGAAGCGCAGGTCGTAGCAAATCAGCGGGCGAATGCGCCAGCCCTTCAACTCGAACTGCACCTGACGCTCGCCCGGCGTGTAGTGATTGTGCTCGCCGGCCATGCGGAACAGGTGGCGCTTGTCGTAGTGCCACACCTCGCCGTCCGGGCGTGCCCACAGCAAGCGGTTGCGGTGGCTGCCATCGGCGGCCTCGATAATCACGCTGCCGGTAATCACGGCGTTGTATTTTTTCGCCTGGGCCTGGAGCCAGTGATGGGTCGGACCGTGCTCCGGTTCGGCCAAGACAGCGGACTCCATGGAGAAACCGGTGGTGAACATCTCCGGCAAGACGATCAGGTCGGCGCCCCTGGCCTGTTCCAGCAACAGCTCGAAGTGTTCCAGGTTGGCCTGGCGGTCATGCCAGGCCAGGGTGGTCTGGATCAGGGCGATGTTCAGGTCCGGCAGTGCACTTAGATCACGCATAGCTTTTCAGCTGCTTGGCGCAGCGTCTCCTCGCGTTTGGCAAAGCACAGGCGCACCAGGCGCTGGCCTTGCGGTGGGTTCTGGTAGAACACCGAGACCGGGATCGTCGCCACGCCGTGTTCGCGGGTCATCCACAGGGACATGGCGACGTCATCCAGGTCCGGGCGGATCTGTGAGTAATCCACCAGTTGGAAGTAGGTGCCGGCCACGCGACTAAAGCTGAAACGCGACGGCGCCAGCAAGTCGCAGAACAGGTCACGCTTGGCCTGGTAGAACGCCGGCAGTTCCTCGACATGTTCCGGGTGCTCGACCATGAAGTCAGCCAGGGCGAACTGCAACGGCGTCACGCCGCAAAAGTTGACGTACTGGTGCACCTTGCGCAGTTCGGCCGTAAGGGCCGGTGGCGCAACCACGTAGCCGGTTTTCCAGCCGGTGACGTGGTAGGTCTTGCCGAAGGAGCTGACCACGAAGGCGCGCGCGTACAACTCTTCGTGGGCCAGCACGCTGACGTGAGGCACACCGTCGAACACCAGGTGTTCGTAGACCTCATCGCTGACCAGGTAGATATCGCGGTCGCGGATCAATTCGGCCAACTGGTCCAGCTCGGCGCGGCTGATCAGGGCGCCTGTGGGGTTGTGTGGGGTGTTGAGGATGATCATGCGTGTACGCGGCGACAGCGCCGCCTTGATCCGCTCAAAATCCAGCGCAAAGCCTTGCAGGCTCAACTGCACATGCACACAACGACCACCGGCCAGCTCGACCGAGGGCTCATAGCTGTCGTAGCAAGGGTCGAAGACGATGACTTCATCACCACTGCGGATCACCGCCTGGATGGCGCAGAAGATCGCGGCGGTGGCGCCGGGTGTGATGGTCACTTCGCTGTCGGCATTCACGGTGGCGCCATAGCTGCGGGCGATCTTGGCTGCCACTTGCTGGCGCAGGGCCGGCAGGCCGGTCATCGGCGAATATTGGTTGTGCCCGCTGGCAACGTGCTTGCCCACTGCATCGAGCAAGCCTTGGGGGCCGTTGAAGTCGGGGAAGCCCTGGGACAGGTTGAGCGCGCCCGTCTCGGCAGCGAGTTGCGACATGGTGGTGAAAATGGTCGTGCCGACATTCGGCAGCTTGCTGGTGATCATGGGAGCCCCCCTTCGGGTGAGGCTGCAAGTTTTAAGCTGCAAGCTGCAAGCAGGTCAAGCGACAAACCATCAGGCACAAAAAAGGGCTCCAAAGGAGCCCTCTCTTGCAGCTTGTAGCTTACAACCTGAAGCTGCCGTTACTTCTTATCCCGGCGCTTCTTGTCGGCCTTCTTGTGGTGAGTCATCAAACGACGCTTCTTGTTCACCTGACGGTCGGTCAAGGTGTTCTTGTTGCCTTCGTACGGGTTATCACCACCCTTGAACTCGATACGGATCGGCGTACCGACCAGTTTCAAGACACGACGGTAGGTGTTTTCCAGGTAACGCACGTAGGACTTCGGCACCTTCTCGATCTGGTTACCGTGGATCACGATAATCGGCGGGTTGGCACCACCCAAGTGGGCGTAACGCAGTTTGATCCGGCGGTTGTTGACCATCGGCGGCGCGTGCTCGCCTACCGCGTCTTCCAGGATCTGGGTGAGGCGGTTGGTCGGCCAGCGGGTGACCGCGGACTTGAACGAGTTCTGTACGGATGCGTAGAGGTTGCCCACGCCAGTACCGTGCAGTGCCGAGATAAAGTGGATATCGGCGAACTCGACGAAGAACAGGCGACGTTGCAGCTCGATCTTCACGAAATCGCGCTCGCTCGGCGTCATGCCGTCCCACTTGTTGATCGCGATCACCAGGGCGCGACCGGCTTCCAGGGCAAAGCCCAGCAGGTTCAGGTCGTGGTCCACCACGCCTTCGCGGGCGTCCATCACAAAGATCACCACGTTGGCGTCTTTGATCGCTTGCAGGGTTTTCACCACCGAGAACTTTTCAACTTCCTCGTGGATCTTGCCGCGCTTGCGCACACCGGCGGTGTCGATCAGCGTGTACTTTTCCTCGTTGCGTTCGAACGGGATGTAGATGCTGTCGCGGGTGGTGCCGGGTTGGTCATAAACGATTACCCGGTCTTCACCGAGCATGCGGTTGACCAGGGTCGACTTGCCCACGTTAGGGCGGCCGATGATGGCGATCTTGATACCGTCTTTTTCGCTCGGACCAGGAATGCGCTTGGCTTCCTCGCCTTCGGCGACGATCTCTTCTTCACCCTCTTCTTCCTCGACATCATCCTTGGGGAAATCGCGCAGGGCGATTTCCAGCATCTGGGTGATACCACGACCGTGGGCACCGGCGACCGGAATCGCATCGCCCAGGCCCATCGGGCTGAATTCGGCACGGGCCGCTTCAGGATCGATGTTGTCGATCTTGTTCGCGACCAGGTAGGAACGCTTGTTGCGCTTGCGCAGGTGCTCGCCAATCATTTGGTCAGCAGCGGTGTAGCCCGCACGGGCGTCCACCAGGAACAACACGACATCGGCTTCTTCAATGGCGAGCAGCGACTGCTCGGCCATTTTTTCGTCCATGCCATGTTCGTCACCGGAGATACCACCGGTGTCGACAATAATGTAGGAGCGCCCTTGCCACTTTGCCTCACCGTATTGGCGATCACGGGTCAGACCGGACAAGTCGCCAACGATGGCGTCACGAGTCCTGGTCAGGCGGTTGAACAAGGTGGACTTGCCGACGTTAGGTCGGCCCACCAGGGCGATTACGGGAACCATGCGGCTCTCCACTTCGTTATTTCAGAAAATACAAAAGCCGCTGCAAGGCAGCGGCTGGTGCTCGGGGCAGCATCGTCAGATGCCGCATGCCCCGCCGAAGCGGGGCCGCCTGGGTGTTACCCCAAGCATAGTTCTTACTTGATGGTCAGGGCTTCCAGCTTGCCGCTGTTGCCAAACACATAAAGCATGTTACCCACGACCAGCGGACGAGCACGCAGGCCGTCGCTGTCGATACGCTCGCGACCGACAAAGCGACCGTCCACCTGGCTCAGCAGGTGCAGGTAGCCTTCGAAGTCGCCAACCGCGACGTAGCTGGAGAAGACTTCCGGTGCCGACAGTTGACGGCGGGCCAGGGAGTCGTTGCTCCACAGTGCAGTGGTGGAACGCTCGTCGACACTTTCAACGGTGCCGGACGCCAGGCTTACGTAGACGCTGCCAAACCCTTGGGCGACACCGGCGTAGCTGGAAGCATCACGCTGCCAGTTCACACGACCGCTCTGCAGGTCCAGCGCCGCGACACGGCCCTGGTAAGTGGCGACGTAGAGGGTTTCACCCGACAGCAGCAAGCCACCGTCAATGTCCACTACGCGATCCAGTTCGGAACGACCTTGCGGGATAGCCACACGGGTTTCCCAGGCCGGCACGCCGTTCTGGGTATCAAGGGCGACTACTTTACCGGTGGACAAGCCTGCAACGGCCAGATTGTTGGTCACAACCGGACCACTGGTACCGCGCAGGGTCAGCACCGCAGGGGTGCTGTCGTACAACCAGCGCTGCTCGCCGGTGCTGGCGTCGAGGCCGATCACACGGTCGTCCTGGGTTTGCACCACGACGATATCGCCGTTGGTGGCAGGCGGTGCGAGGACTTCACTGGTCACGCGAGCGCGCCATTTCTCTTCACCGGTGCTGGAATCCAGGGCCACGACTTCGCCTTTCAGCGTGCCGAGCATGACCATGCCGTAACCCACGCCGACGGCGCCGGATACAGGCAACTCAAGGTCTTTCTTCCACTTCACGTCACCGTTCATGCGATCCATCGAGATCACAACGCCGGTCACGTCAGCGGCCACAATGTTGTCACCGTCGATTGCCGGTACCAACATGTTGTAGGTGTCACCCTGGCCGTCACCGATGGAGCGGCTCCACTGCTTCTGCAGGACCACTTCTTCCTTGAAGCTGGTCAGCTCCGCAGGCGGCAGTTCTTTTTTACTGTTGCTGCTGCAACCCGCGGCCAGAACGGCCAGAGCCAGCAATGCTGCATGTTTCCAACGGATCACGTCACGCATCCCCTTTGGCCAAGTCGTCCAGCTTGATTTGTAAGCCACCGACCGCCGCTTCATCAGACAGCGCCGCCTTGGCTTTTTGGTACGCAGCATTAGCTTCGTCGGTACGACCCAATTGGACCAACAGGTCGCCCTTGAGCTCTTCGCGAGTGGCTACAAATGCCTTGTCAGCATCGCCTTCGAGCAGTTTGAGTGCTTCGTCGGCCTTGTTCTGTGCCGCCAGTACCTGAGCCAGGCGCTGACGTGCGATTTCACCCAGGGTCGGGTTCTTCGGCTTGTCGGCGATGGCCTTCAGCTCGGAGGCGGCGTCATCCAGCTTGCCGGTATCGACCGCGACTTTCGCGACGAAGAGGCTGCCGTATTGGGCGTAGGTGCTACCGCCAAATTCGTTTTTCAGCTTGCCGGCCAGGTCTGCAACCTGCGCAGGGTCGGGCTTGCCGTCCGGCGTCAGGGTGGTTTCCAGCAATTGCTGATAGAGGATCGAGGCGCCCTGGGATTGGTTGGCCTGATACTTGTGCCAGGCTTGCCAGCCGAACACCACCACTAAAGCCAGCAGACCGCCAGTAACCAGGGGCTTGCCGTTACGCTGCCACCAGTCCTTGAACTCGGCCAGTTGATCATCATCAGAACTCGACACCCCAATACTCCTTAATCGCTAAATTCGGCTGTTCGACAGCTTCAACCCTGCACGACGCAGGTGGCCAAGTGCGCAGCGAGCGCATCAAAGGCAATGTTCTGTTGCTCGCCCTGGCCACGCAGGGGTTTGAAACCTATCACTTGCTGGGCCAGTTCGTCATCGCCGAGGATCAGTGCATACAGCGCACCGCTCTTGTCGGCCTTCTTGAACTGGCTCTTGAAGCTGCCGGCGCCGGCATTGACTTGCAGGCGCAGGTTCGGCAGTTGGTCGCGGACCTTTTCGCTCAAGGCCAGGGCAGCCAGCTCGGCGGCCTCGCCAAAGGCACAGAGGTACACATCCACCTGACGGGAGATTTCTTCCGGGACTTTTTCCAGGGTTTCCAGCAGCAGGATCAGCCGCTCGATGCCCATGGCAAAGCCAACGCCAGTGGTCGGCTTGCCGCCCATCTGCTCGACCAGGCCGTCGTAGCGACCACCGGCACACACGGTGCCCTGGGCGCCGAGTTTGTCGGTGACCCACTCGAACACGGTCTTGCTGTAGTAATCGAGGCCACGCACCAGCTTGGTGTTGATCACGAACGGAATACCGGCCGCATCCAGGCGAGCCTTGAGACCCTCGAAGTGAATGCGCGACTCGTCGTCCAGGTAGTCGGCCATTTTTGGCGCGTCGACCAGCACGGCTTGGGTATCGGCGTTCTTGGTATCGAGGACACGCAGCGGGTTGGTTTTCAGACGGCGCTGGCTGTCTTCGTCCAACTTGTCCAGGTGGGCCGACAGGTACTCGACCAGGGCCACTTTGTAGCGGCCGCGGGATTCGCTGGTGCCCAGGCTGTTGAGTTCAAGCTTGACGGCGTCGCGTATGCCCAGCAGGCCCCACAGGCGCCAGGTCAGCACGATCAGTTCGGCGTCGATGTCCGGACCGTCGATGTTGAACACTTCCAGGCCGATCTGGTGGAACTGGCGATAACGGCCTTTCTGTGGACGCTCGTGGCGGAACATCGGGCCGATGTACCACAACTTCTGCGGCTGGCCGGCACCGGTGAGACCATGCTCAAGCACGGCGCGCACGCATGCGGCAGTACCTTCCGGACGCAGGGTCAGGGAGTCGCCGTTGCGATCTTCAAAGGTGTACATTTCTTTTTCGACGATGTCGGTCACTTCACCGATGGAGCGTTTGAACAGCTCGGTGAACTCGACGATCGGCATGCGGATCTGCTTGTAACCGTAGTTATCCAGCAGGCGCGCGACGGTGCTTTCGAAGTAGCGCCACAGCGGCGTCTGCTCCGGCAGGATGTCGTTCATGCCGCGAATGGCTTGCAGAGACTTGCTCACATCAAATCCTTAAATTCGTTCAATCAGCCGCGCGCGATCAGCGCTGCGTCAGCCGCGACCTTTTCGGCCGCTTTCTGGCGGATCAGTCTTTCGAGCTCATCCACCAGATTGTCATTCGTTAACTTCTGCGCCGGCTTGCCGTCGATGTAGATCAGGTTCGGTGTACCGCCGGTCAAGCCCACATGGGCTTCCTTGGCTTCACCCGGCCCGTTGACCACACAACCGATCACCGCAACATCCAGTGGCACCAGCAGGTCTTCGAGGCGCAATTCCAGGTCGTTCATGGTTTTCACCACGTCGAAGTTCTGCCGCGAGCAGCTCGGGCAGGCAATGAAATTGATACCACGGGAACGCAAACGCAGGGATTTGAGAATGTCGTAACCGACTTTCACTTCCTCTACCGGGTCAGCTGCCAGCGAGATGCGGATAGTATCGCCAATCCCTTCGGCGAGCAGCATACCGAGACCCACCGCAGATTTCACTGTGCCTGAGCGTAAACCGCCGGCTTCGGTGATACCCAGGTGCAGCGGTTGCACGATTTCCTTGGCCAGCAGGCGGTAGGCCTCCACCGCCATGAACACGTCGGAGGCCTTTACGCTGACCTTGAAGTCCTGGAAATTCAGGCGTTCGAGGTGTTCAACGTGGCGCAGCGCGGATTCAACCAGCGCCGCCGGGGTAGGCTCGCCGTATTTCTTTTGCAGGTCTTTTTCCAGGGAACCGGCGTTGACGCCGATGCGGATTGGAATGCCACGATCACGGGCAGCGTCGACCACGGCGCGCACACGGTCTTCGCGACCGATGTTGCCCGGGTTGATCCGCAGGCAGTCCACGCCCAACTCGGCTACACGCAAGGCGATCTTGTAGTCGAAGTGGATGTCGGCAACCAACGGCACCTTGACCAGCTGCTTGATGCGGCCGAAGGCTTCGGCGGCGTCCATGTCCGGCACGGAGACGCGCACGATGTCGACGCCGGCCGCTTCCAGACGGTTGATCTGGGCAACGGTGGCGGCCACGTCATTGGTGTCGCTGTTGGTCATGCTCTGCACGGCGATGGGAGCATCGCCACCCACCGGCACGGAGCCGACCCAGATTTTGCGCGATACGCGACGTTTGATTGGAGATTCGCCGTGCATGACTATTGTCCCAACTTCAGGCGAGCGGTCTCGCCAGTGGTGAACGGCGCCACGTCCACAGGCTGGCCGTTGTAGGCCACTTGCGCGCCACGGGCAAAGCCCAGACGCAGCGTCAAAGGAGGCTTGCCGCCTTGGTCGAGCGTATCTCCCTTACGCTTCAGACCGCTAAACAGCACTTTGCCATTGCCATCGGTGACTTGCGTCCAGCAGTCAGCGACGAAGGTAATCTGCACGCGACCATCGCCGGCGATCAGCGCTGGGGTGGTCGGCGGGGAAATGGCTGGAGCGGCCGGGGTAGCTGGAGCAGGCGCTTGTACCGGTGCGGCTGGCGTGTGGGCCTGGGCAACGGGGGCAGCCGGGGTGTGAGCGGCTGCGGCCGGCGTGACTGGCGCTGGCACGGCAGCGGTTGCGGCAGGTGCCACTTCCGGTGCCGGTTGCTCGGCAGTGACCGGCGCTTCAGGTGCAGCCTGGCCTTCGGCGACCGCCTGGTCTTCCGGCTCGTCCAACGGATGAATCTGCGTGGTGCCGTCGGCGCTTTCGACTTCGACGTGCTCCATGGCGTTGCTGGTCAGGTCCTTGGTGCGCTGGGAGGTCTGGTCTTGCCACCAGACAAAACCGCCGCCAATCACGGCGATCAGCAGCAACAGGCTGACAATGCGCAAAATCGTGTGGGAAACCCGGACAGGCTCTTCAATACGGCCCAGGCCGTGGACATTGCTGCCCTGGGAGTCGGTGCCGGTGAACTGGTCGAACTCCTGGACCAGTACCGCCTGGTCGATGCCCAGCAACTTGGCATAGGCGCGGATGTAGCCACGGGCGAAGGTATGCCCAGGCAACTTGTCGAACGCGCCGGCTTCCAGGTTGCCCAGGGACGTAGTGGTCAAATTGAGCTTGAGGGCCACTTCTGCCAGCGACCAACCATTGCTTTCGCGGGCCTGACGCAAGGTGTCGCCTGGGTTTACGCGATTAGCTGCTACAACTTCCGGGTGCGCCGCTTTCATCATTGCTCCGACAGGTATTGCTGATATTCCGGCGTACCGGGATAGAGTCGTTCGAGTTGCTGGCCAAAACGTGCGGCCGTGTCGTGTTCTTCATGAACCGTCGCCAGGCGCACGCCGAGCAATAGACTACGTGCATTTTGCCCGCTGAGCAGGCTAAAACGCTCGTAATAGTCACGAGCCGGCACATAATGCCTGTCATCAAAGGATAACTCAGCCATTTCGAGCAGTGCCCGCGGCTGACGACCATTCAAATGCAGGGCTTTTGCCAACTGCTGGCGAGCGCTGTCGCGCTGGCCGAGGCGCATCGAGGTCACCCCGAGGTTCTCGAAGACACGGGAACGCTCAGGATAAAGGGTATCGGCGCTGGCTTGCTGGAAATAAAGGGCGGCCTGGTCAAAACGTTTCTGCTCGAACAGGAAGCTGCCGTAGTTGTTCAGCAGCCGCGGGTCGGCAGGTCGGGAGGCCAGCGCCTTGCGGAAATAGTGGTGGGCCAGGTCAGGCTCGGCCTGGGCCTGGAACACCAGGGCAAGCGCCGCATTGGCGTCGGCATCGTCGCTGTCCAGCTCAAGGGCCTTCTTCAGCGGCACCTTGGCCTGCTCGCTCATGCCTTGTTGCAGGTACCCCAAGCCCAGTTGCACATAGGCAACTCGCGCCTCATCACGGCCTTTACCGGTTTGCAAAGGGCTGTCATGGCCCGATGAAACACAACCGGCCGCGAGGCCGGTAACAAGCAAGAGCAGCGCAAGGCGCAAGGGCATAGAGATCCTCTCTCAGATTCGATTCACAGCAATCAGCGGCAAATCGTCGGCGGCATTCGCTTCACGCCCGGCGATGTAACGCTCACTGCGGCGGGTGCGGTCCATCACCTGCCCGACCAATTGGCCACAGGCGGCGTCGATGTCTTCACCACGGGTGGTGCGCACGGTGACGTTGTAGCCGGCCTGGTGCAGTTGATCCTGGAAACGGCGGATGGCGTTGTTGCTCGGCCGCTCGTAGCCAGAATGGGGAAACGGGTTGAACGGGATCAGGTTGATCTTGCACGGGGTGTTCTTGAGCAACTCGATCATCTCGACAGCGTGCTCGACCTTGTCGTTGATGTCCTTGAGCATGGTGTACTCAATGGTCAACACGCGTTTCTCGCCCAAGGTCGCCATGTAACGCTGGCAGGATTCGAGCAGCATCTTAAGCGGATACTTCTTGTTGATCGGCACCAATTGGTTACGCAATGCGTCATTGGGTGCGTGCAGCGACAACGCCAGGGAGACGTCGATGTGCTTGGCCAGCTCATCGATCATCGGTACCACGCCGGAGGTCGACAGGGTCACGCGGCGCTTGGAGATGCCGTAGCCCAGGTCGTCCATCATCAGGTGCATGGCCGCGATGACGTTGTCGAAGTTCAGCAGCGGCTCACCCATGCCCATCATCACCACGTTGGTGATGGCACGGTCGACGGTTGCCGGGACGCTGCCAAAGGATTTGTTGGCAATCCACACCTGGCCGATGACTTCGGCGGCGGTGAGGTTGCTATTGAAGCCTTGCTTGCCAGTGGAGCAGAAACTGCAATCCAGGGCACAGCCTGCCTGGGACGAAACGCACAAGGTGCCGCGTTTGCCCTGGGGAATGTACACGGTCTCGACGCAGCTGCCGGACGCCACGCGCACCACCCATTTACGGGTGCCGTCGCTGGAGATGTCCTCGCTGACCACTTCGGGGCCACGGACCTCAGCAATGGCCTTGAGCTTGTCGCGCAAGGCCTTGCTGACGTTCGTCATGGCATCGAAATCGTCGACGCCAAAGTGGTGAATCCATTTCATTACCTGACCGGCACGGAAACGCTTCTCCCCGATTGAGTCGAAGAATTTCTCCATTTCCGGCTGGGTCAGACCCAGCAGGTTGGTTTTAACAGTCGATGTAGTCATGGATTCACCCTCACTCTTTAAGCCAATGCTTAGCGAGCGGTTACTTCAGTAGCAGCGAAAAAGTACGAGATTTCGCGAGCAGCGGCGGCTTCGGAGTCCGAACCGTGTACAGCGTTGGCGTCGATGGATTCAGCGAAGTCAGCACGGATGGTGCCGGCAGCTGCTTCTTTAGGGTTGGTAGCGCCCATCAGCTCACGGTTCAGAGCGATAGCGTTTTCGCCTTCCAGAACCTGAACAACAACAGGACCGGAGATCATGAAGGCAACCAGGTCGCCGAAGAAGCCACGAGCGCTGTGCTCAGCGTAGAAGCCTTCAGCTTCGGCTTTGGACAGTTGCTTGAGTTTCGAAGCTACAACCTTCAGGCCGGCTTTTTCGAAACGAGTGGTGATCTCGCCGATGACGTTTTTTGCAACAGCGTCAGGCTTGATGATGGAGAAAGTACGTTGAACAGCCATGGTGTAACTCCAGAAACGGTAATTTACGAAAAATTAAACCCGCGAATTATACGCGGGTTATTGGGTATTGCCTAACCTGCGGGGACGATCAGTCGATTTCTTCGATCCAGAGCTGCTGGACCGCTTCCAAGACCTTCTCGCCACAACGGCCAGAAGTATTGTCGAAATCAGGCAGCTCCATGATCCAGCGCTGCAGATCAACGAAGTTGACCGTCAGCGGGCTCACATCCGGCTTGGCTTCAGCGAGCTCTTCAGCAATGCGCTGTACATCATTCCAACCATAATTCATGACAGTTCTACCAATCAGTGCGGCGCTTCGGCCGCATGGTTGAGCGAATATTTCGGAATTTCGACAGTGATGTCTTCGGTCCCGACCTTGGCCTGACAGCTCAGGCGCGAATGCGCTTCCAAGCCCCATGCGCGATCAAGAAAGTCCTCTTCCAGTTCGTCAGCCTCTTCCAGGGTGTTGAAGCCCTCACGGATGATGCAGTGACAGGTGGTGCAGGCGCAGACGCCGCCGCAGGCACTTTCGATCTCGATGTGGTTGTCATGGGCGACTTCGAGGATGGACTTGCCGGTCTCAGCCTCCACGACCATACCGTCCGGGCAATGCTCGGCGTGTGGCAGAAAAATGACCTGCGGCATTAATTATTCCTCGATTTCATTCAGGTTGCGTCCCGCCAGGGCGGCTTTCACCGTCTGGTCCATGCGGCGGGCAGCGAAGGCATCGGTCACTTGCGACAGACGCTTGGTCTGTTGCTCGATGGCATAACCATCGGTGCCTTTCATCAATTCGGCCAGTTCCTGCATCTGCAGGTCGATGACCATGCGTTCTTCCGCGTCCAGCAGGCGCTCGCCATCGACGTCCAGGGCACCCTGCACGGCTTCGAGCAGGCGCTGGGCATCCACTTGCTGCTCGCGCAATACGCGGGCGACCTTGTCGTCACCGGCGTACTGGAACGAATCCTTGAGCATCTTGGCGATTTCGCCGTCGGTGAGGCCGTAGGACGGCTTGACCTGGATGCTGGCTTCAACGCCCGAGCCCAGCTCACGCGCCGCAACGCTGAGCAGGCCATCGGCGTCGACCTGGAAGGTCACGCGAATCTTTGCCGCACCGGCCACCATCGCCGGGATGCCGCGCAATTCGAAGCGCGCCAGGGAGCGGCAGTCGCTGATCAGCTCGCGCTCGCCCTGCAGCACATGAATCATCATGGCCGTCTGGCCATCTTTGTAAGTGGTGAAGTCCTGGGCGCGGGCGACGGGGATGGTGGTGTTGCGTGGAATCACCTTCTCCATCAGGCCGCCCATGGTTTCCAGGCCCAGGGACAACGGAATCACGTCGAGCAACAGCAGTTCGCCACCGTCGCGTTTGTTGCCGGCCAGGGTGTCGGCCTGGATCGCGGCGCCGATGGCGACCACTTGATCCGGGTCGATTTCAGTCAACGGCTGGCGGCCAAAGGCCTCGGCGACAGCGTCACGAACACGCGGCACGCGGGTGGAACCGCCAACCATGACCACGGCGCCGACATCTTCCAGCTCGATACCGGAGTCACGCACGGCGCGGCGGCAGGCTTTCAGGCTGCGGGCGACCATCGGCTCGATCAACGCATCGAAGGCTTCGCGGGTCAGCTGGGCCGACCAGTTGCCGTAGGAAACTTCAACGGAAGCAGCATCAGTCAGCGCTTCTTTGGCGGCGCAGGCGGTTTGCAGCAGGTTGCGCTGCGCGCCCGGGTCCAGGTCGGCGGACAGACCGGCGCTGCTGATGATCCAGCCGGCAATGGCGTGGTCGAAATCGTCGCCACCCAGGGCGCTGTCGCCGCCGGTGGCCAGCACTTCAAACACACCGCCGGTCAGGCGCAGGATCGAAATATCAAAGGTACCGCCGCCCAAATCGTAGATCGCGACCAGGCCTTCAGCATGCTGGTCGAGGCCGTAAGCCACCGCAGCAGCCGTCGGCTCGTTGAGCAGGCGCAGCACGTTCAGGCCGGCGAGTTTTGCCGCATCCTTGGTGGCTTGGCGCTGGGCGTCATCGAAATACGCCGGAACGGTGATCACCGCCCCCACCAGTTCGCCGCCCAAGGTGGATTCCGCACGCTGGCGCAGCACCTTGAGGATATCGGCCGACACTTCCACCGGGCTTTTCGGGCCCTGCACGGTGTCAATGAACGGCATGTGGGATTCGCCGCCGACAAAGCGGTACGGCAGCTGCTCACCCAATTGCTTGACGTCGGACAACCCACGACCCATCAAGCGCTTGACCGACAGCACGGTATTCAAGGGATCGGTAGACGCGGCCAATTTGGCCGACTCGCCGACTTCGGTGCGATCCGCGTGATAACGCACGGCGGACGGCAGGATCACCTGGCCATCGGCGTCGGGCAGCGGCTCGGACAGGCCGCTGCGCAAGGCAGCAACCAGGGAATTGGTGGTGCCCAGGTCAATCCCGACCGCCAGGCGACGCTGGTGCGGTTGTGGGCTTTGGCCGGGTTCGGCGATTTGCAGTAGGGCCATGGTAATCAGGTCTTATCTGTCTATCAGGCGTGCATCACGGGCAGCACACGGGGTTAATCGTCGAGGCGCTCTTCTAGCTGGCGCACTTCGTAGGTGAGCTTGTCGAGGAACTGCATGCGCCGCATCAGGCGTTCGGCCTGCTCACGTTGCGCTGCATCATCCCAACAGGCTGCGAAGCTTTCGTTGAGCACATCCTGGGCCGTTTTCAGACGACGCTTGAAGACTGCGACACCGGCCAGATCGGCTTCGTCCTGCAAGTCTTCGAGTTCTTCGCGCCACTGCATCTGTTGCATCAGGAAGTCGGGATCGTGAACCGTGACTTCCAGGGGCAACTCTCCACCATTCATCGCGAGCAGATAACGCGCGCGCTTGGGGGGATTCTTCAGGGTCTGATAAGCCTCGTTGAGGCTGGCCGACTTCTCCAGAGCAACGCGTTGCTCACGCTCGGAGGCGTCGGCAAAGCGGTCTGGATGCACCCCACGCGCCAACTCTCGGTAGCGCGTGGCAAGCTGCTCAAGGTCCAGCCGAAAGCTCGGCTGCAGCTCGAATAAAGCGAAATGACAAGGAGTACCCACGAATAGCCTCAGATGTTGAAGCTTTCGCCGCAGCCACATTCACCGCGCACGTTGGGGTTGTTGAACTTGAAGCCTTCGTTCAACCCTTCCTTGACGAAATCGAGCTCGGTGCCGTCCAGGTAGGTCAGGCTTTTAGGGTCGATGATCACTTTCTCGCCGTGACTTTCGAACACCTGGTCTTCCGCAACCACCTCGTCGACGAACTCCAGCACATAGGCAAGGCCGGAACAGCCCGTGGTGCGTACACCCAGACGAATCCCCTCACCTTTACCGCGCCCGTTCAGGGAGCGGCGAATGTGCTGCGCAGCCGCTTCTGTCATGCTGATAGCCATCGTTGACTCCTTACTCGTCGCCAAATGCTTAGATCAAGCCTTTCTTCTGCTTGTAGTCGCGAACGGCCGCCTTGATGGCGTCTTCAGCGAGTACGGAGCAGTGGATTTTCACTGGCGGCAGGGCCAGTTCTTCGGCCAGCTGGGTGTTGCTGATGGTGACAGCCTCATCCAGGGTCTTGCCTTTCATCCATTCGGTCGCCAGGGAGCTGGAGGCGATGGCCGAACCGCAGCCGTAGGTCTTGAACTTGGCGTCTTCGATAACGCCCGCTTCGTTGACCTTGATCTGCAGGCGCATCACATCGCCGCACGCCGGAGCGCCGACCATGCCAGTGCCGACATCTGGGTCTTCCGCGTCCATCTTGCCGACGTTACGCGGGTTTTCGTAGTGGTCGATGACCTTTTCGCTGTAAGCCATGGTACTGAATCCTCACTCATCAGGGCCGCTCTGGGACCCTGTAGACACGCCTGCGTTTTCCGCCACGTGCCTACAGAGCTGGGGTGGCGGCTTCTATATTTAGTGTGCCGCCCACTCGATCTTGGAAATATCGACACCGTCTTTGTACATGTCCCACAGTGGCGACAGGACGCGCAGCTTGTTCACGGCTTCGCAGACTTTCTGCGCGGCGTAGTCAACTTGCTCTTCGGTGGTGAAACGGCCGAACGTAAAGCGGATCGAGCTGTGTGCCAGTTCGTCGTTGCGGCCCAGGGCGCGCAGCACGTAGGACGGCTCAAGGGACGCCGAGGTGCAGGCCGAACCGGACGAAACCGCCAGGTCCTTGAGCGCCATGATCAGCGACTCGCCTTCGACGTAGTTGAAGCTCAAATTCAGGTTGTGCGGTACACGGGCGGTCATGCTGCCGTTGATGTACAGCTCTTCAAGGTTCTCGACCTGCTTGTAGAAGCGGTCGCTGAGGGCCTTGATACGAATGTTTTCGGCAGCCATGTCTTCCTTGGCTACGCGGAAGGCTTCGCCCATGCCCACGATCTGGTGGGTCGCCAGGGTGCCCGAACGCATGCCGCGCTCGTGACCGCCGCCGTGCATGGTGGCTTCGATGCGCACGCGAGGCTTGCGGCTCACGTACAGCGCGCCGATGCCTTTAGGGCCGTAGGTCTTGTGGGCAGAGAACGACATCAGGTCGACTTTCAGCTTCGACAGGTCGATATCGACCTTGCCGGTGGACTGAGCAGCGTCGACGTGCAGCAGGATGCCCTTGGAACGGGTCAGCTCGCCGATGGCCGCGATGTCGTTGATGGTGCCGATTTCGTTGTTCACGTGGATCACGGAAACCAGGATGGTGTCTTCACGCAGCGCGGCTTCGATCATGGCCGGGGTGACGATACCGTCGGTGGTCGGCTCGAGGTAGGTGACCTCGAAACCTTCACGCTCCAGTTGGCGCATGGTGTCGAGGACAGCCTTGTGCTCAATCTTGGTGGTGATCAGGTGTTTGCCTTTGGTCGCATAGAAATGCGCCGCGCCCTTGATTGCCAGGTTGTCGGATTCCGTAGCACCGGAGGTCCAGACGATTTCGCGCGGATCGGCGTTGACCAGGTCAGCGACCTGGCGACGAGCGTTCTCGACCGCTTCCTCGGCTTTCCAGCCGAACACGTGGGAACGGGAGGCCGGGTTGCCGAAGTTTCCGTCAACCAGCAGGCACTCGCTCATCTTTTGCGCGACACGCGGATCAACCGGGGTGGTCGCAGAGTAATCAAGGTAAATCGGCAATTTCATGGACTTTCTCCTAAATCAGGCTGGCTGGCGTGCCGTTAGCTCTTCGGCTGTCACTCGACGGCGGACGCTTCAATCTTGTCCAGACGCGGCGCCTTGGTGTTGCAACGGCGCTGGTCCTGACGCTGGGCTACTTCTTGCACCTCACGGCGAGTCACAAGATCAGCCAAGCTGATACCACTCAAAAACTCATGGATCTGCAGGCTCAAGTCACACCACAGGTGGTGAGTCAGGCAGGTGTCGCCGGCGTGGCAATCACCCAGGCCCTGGCACTTGGTGGCATCGACGGATTCGTTGACCGCGTCGATCACCTGGGCGACCTGGATGCCCTGCATATCGCGGGAAAGCTGATAGCCACCCCCTGGCCCACGCACGCTGGAAACCAGATTGCTGCGGCGCAGCTTGGCGAACAGTTGCTCAAGGTAGGACAGGGAAATGCCTTGACGCTCGGAGATATCGGCCAGGGACACCGGCCCAGTTTGCGCGTGCAAAGCCAAGTCGAGCATGGCAGTCACCGCGTATCGGCCTTTTGTAGTCAGTCTCATGGACAAGTACCAAGGTGTTTCAGAATGGGAGCGAGTATGCGATTCCCGAGTATTTAAGTCAACTATAAGACCTAGTACTTTAGTCAGGATTACCCGTAAAAAGGGCGCGCGAATCATAGCAGGATGGGGTGGGGAGGACCAGCAGCATCAGGCCCGGGCGGGAACCGTAAGACCAATGGAGATCAAATGTGGGAGCTGGCTTGCCTGCGATAGCGGTATGCCAGCCACCTCTTGGGTTACTGACCCACCGCTATCGCAGGCAAGCCAGCTCCCACAGGGTTATGTATTGGCTTTTGGAACTAGCCAGCCTTGGTGGCAGCTTCGTCCTTGATTTCGGCGAAGTCTTCTTCGCGCAACTCAGGCAAATCCTTGGCGCAATAGGGACTGCCCAGATCCTTCAGGGCGCCGCACATGCCATCCAACTTGCCGTCGACCGCTTGCAGATGATCGAGCAACTGGCCAATGGCGCGCGCCACAGGGTCGGGCATGTCTTCGCTGACGCCATAGGCATCGAAACCGATCTTCTCGGCCATGGCCTTGCGCTTGGCTTCCTGCTCGTCGCCGACTTCCGGCTTGACGATAATCCGCCCAGGAATGCCGACAACCGTTGCGCCAGGTGGCACGGCCTTGGTCACCACGGCATTGGAACCCACCTTGGCGCCCGCACCGACCGTGAATGGACCGAGCACCTTGGCGCCCGCCCCTACCACCACGCCATCACCCAGTGTCGGGTGGCGCTTGCCTTTGTTCCAGCTGGTGCCGCCAAGGGTTACGCCCTGATAGAGCGTCACATCGTCGCCAATTTCGGCGGTCTCGCCGATCACGATGCCCATGCCATGGTCGATAAAGAAGCGGCGACCCACTTTGGCACCTGGGTGGATCTCGATCCCGGTCATCCAGCGACCAAAGTTCGACACCAGCCGCGCCAGCCATTTCCAGCCCATGCCCCACAGGGCGCCGGACAAGCGATGAATCCAGATGGCGTGCATGCCCGGATAGCAGGTCAGCACTTCAAAGGCGTTGCGCGCCGCCGGGTCACGATGGAAAACACTCTGGATATCTTCTCGCAGACGCTCGAACATTTTTAATCCTTCCGCTTTAGAAGCTCGCCACGGGCCGCTTTCTGGGTTTCCGTGAGGATGCCACGCAATATATTCATTTCCGCTCGACTGACCGAGCTACGCCCGTACAAACGACGCAGGCGCGCCATCAAGTGCCGTGGTTTTTCCGGATCGAGGAATTCGATGGCCACCAGGGTTTGTTCCAGGTGCTCATAGAACCGCTCCAGCTCATCCATGGTGGCCAACTCGCCACTTTTGGTCGAAGCCACCTCGTCCTTTTCCACTTTGCTTGGCTGACCTTCGGCGGCCAGCCAGGCCATGCGCACTTCGTACGTCAACACCTGCACCGCTGCCCCGAGGTTCAGCGAGCTGAATTCAGGGTCTGATGGAATGTGCACGTGGTAATGACATCGCTGCAGCTCGTCGTTGGTGAGGCCGGAGTCTTCACGGCCGAATACCAAGGCGATTTCAGCGCCGCCGGCGGCTTCCTCCACCACTTTGGTGCCGCACTCACGCGGGTCCAGCAGCGGCCAAGGGATACGACGGTCGCGCGCACTGGTGCCCAGCACCAGGTTGCAACCGACCAACGCATCTTCCAGGGTGGCGACAACCTGGGCTTTTTCCAGGATGTCATTAGCGCCGGACGCGCGGGCATCGGCCTCGTGATGCGGGAACACACGCGGTTCGACCAGCACCAGGCGCGTCAGCCCCATGTTTTTCATGGCTCGCGCCACCCCACCGATATTGCCGGGATGACTGGTATTGACCAAGACGACACGAATGTTTTGCAGCAAGGGAGGCGCTCTCGGACACGGGAAAGGGGAGCAAATCTTACAGAACCGCCTAAGGTTATGCCATGAAAGCTAACGTCGTCCTTCACCTGAAGAAAGTTTCTGCTA
Source organism: Pseudomonas sp. CBZ-4 (assembly GCF_000346755.1). Taxonomy (GTDB): domain Bacteria; phylum Pseudomonadota; class Gammaproteobacteria; order Pseudomonadales; family Pseudomonadaceae; genus Aquipseudomonas. The sequence goes on from NZ_ANNV01000106.1 coordinate 98,913, forward strand.
GAATGCTCGGCTTTCTTTAACAACCTTAGGTGACACATCCATGCAGCCCATGCTGAATATCGCGCTGCGCGCCGCCCGCAGCGCCAGTGAATTGATCTTCCGCTCCATCGAGCGCCTGGATACCATCAAGGTCGACGAAAAAGACGCCAAGGATTATGTATCCGAGGTGGACCGCGCCGCCGAACAGAAAATCATCGACGCGCTGCGCAAGGCCTACCCGACCCACGGCATCCTCGGCGAGGAAACCGGCCTGCACAAAGGCAGCGGCGAAGGCGAAGACTACCTGTGGATCATCGACCCACTGGATGGCACCACCAACTTCCTGCGCGGCATCCCGCACTTTGCCGTGAGCATCGCGTGCAAATACCGTGGCCGCCTGGAACACGCTGTCGTACTCGACCCGGTTCGCCAGGAAGAATTTACCGCCAGCCGTGGCCGTGGCGCCCAGCTGAATGGTCGTCGCCTGCGTGTCAGCGGCCGCACCAGCCTGGACGGCGCCCTGCTGGGTACCGGCTTCCCGTTCCGTGACGACCAGATGGACAACCTGGAAAACTACCTGGGCATGTTCCGCGCCCTGGTTGGCCAGACCGCTGGCATCCGTCGCGCTGGCGCAGCAAGCCTGGACCTGGCTTATGTGGCCGCCGGTCGGTTTGATGCGTTCTGGGAATCGGGCCTGTCCGAGTGGGACATGGCTGCAGGCGCCCTGCTGATCCAGGAAGCAGGCGGCTTGGTGAGCGATTTCACCGGTGGTCATGACTTCCTTGAGAAAGGCCACGTAGTTGCTGGTAACACCAAATGCTTCAAGGCAGTACTGACGGCGATCCAGCCGCACCTGCCGGCTTCGCTGAAGCGCTAAGCGAGCGAGCACAAAAAAAGCACCCTTCGGGGTGCTTTTTTTATGCCTGGGATTCGGCAACGACACACATCAACTGTGGGAGCGGGCTTGCCCGCGAATGCGGTGGGCCAGTCAATACATCCGGCGACTGACACTGCGCTTTCGCGGGCAAGCCCGCTCCCACATTTTGAACGGCATCAGGCTTAAGGATTACTGCTGATTCTGACCGAGAATCAGACGACCCTCTTTGTCCACCGGAATCTGGCTACCAGGGTCGCGCTCCATACGCACGGAGCCTTCCTTGCCATCCAGGTTGTAACGCACGTCATAACCGACCACTTTGTCGCTGATGTCGTTCACAGTGTTACAACGGGTTTGCGTGGTGGTGTAGGTATCACGGTTCTGCATGCCTTCCTGAACCTTGTTACCGGCGTAACCGCCACCCACCGCACCGGCTACCGTAGCCAGCTTCTTGCCATTACCGCCACCGACCTGGTTGCCGAGCAGGCCACCGGCCAGCGCACCGACCACGGTGCCGACGATTTGATGTTGATCCTGCACCGGCTTCTGCCGGGTCACGGCGACGTCCTTGCAGACTTCCCGTGGCGTCTTGATCTGGGTTTTCACCGGCTGTACTGCCAGCACTTGCGCATACTCAGGGCCGCTTTTTACCAGGCTATAGGTGGCAAAAGCACCCCCGGCAGTCACACCGACAGCACCCAATACCGCACCCACCAGCAACGACTTGTTCACATGAACCTCCTGACCATCACAAACGGACGGAAACGTCCGCGCTATACCCAGCCTTGGAGCAAAAAAAAAGGCACGAGTTCAATACTCGTGCCTTTCTTGTAACAGCGGATCAACAACTGCCCATCAAGGGCGGTCGTCGACCTCCTTGCCGGTAGCAGCAGGAGGGATCAGGTCTTCGCTGTTGAGGTTCAGCCAGATCAGTACCACGTTGGCGATGTAGATCGACGAGTAGGTACCCGCCAGAACGCCGATGAACAGCGCCAGGGAGAAGCCCCACAGGTTGTCGCCACCGAAGATCATCAGCGCAGCAATCGCCAGCAAGGTGGAGATCGACGTTGCCATGGTCCGCAGCAGGGTCTGGGTGGTGGAGATGTTGATGCTCTCGATCAACGACGCCTTGCGCAGTACACGGAAGTTCTCACGAACCCGGTCGAATACCACGATGGTGTCGTTGAGGGAGTAACCAATGATCGCCAGCACGGCCGCCAGTACGGTCAGGTCGAAGGTGATCTGGAAGTACGCCAGGATCCCCACGGTGACGATCACGTCGTGGATCAGCGAGACAATCGCGCCGACGCCGAACTTCCACTGAAAGCGGAACGCCAGGTAGATCATGATGCCGACCAGCGCCATCAGCATGCCGAGGCCGCCCTGGTCGCGCAGTTCTTCACCCACTTGCGGGCCGACGAACTCGACGCGCTTGACCGACGCCGGGTTGTCGCCGCCGACCTTCTGCAAGGCCTCGGCCACCTGGTGACCCAGTTGCGGGTCTTCGCCCGGCATACGCACCAGCAGGTCGGTGGTTGCACCGAAGCTCTGCACGATGGCTTCGTGATAGCCGGCCTTGACCAGCTCGTTGCGCACCAGGGTGACGTCGGCAGGCTTCTCGTAGGTCAGCTCGATGAGCGTACCGCCGGTGAAGTCCAGACCGTAGTTCAGGCCCTTATGGAACCAGCTGAACAACGCCAGAACGGTAAGGAGCACAGTGACGCCGAACGCAACGTTGCGAACGCCCATGAAGTTGATTGTACGTAACATGGCAGCCCCTTAAATCCACAACTTCTTGAAGTCACGCCCGCCATAAATCAGGTTGACCATTGCGCGGGTCACCATGATGGCCGTGAACATCGAGGTAAAGATACCGAGGGACATGGTTACCGCAAAACCCTTGACCGGGCCGGTACCCATGGCGAAGAGAATCCCGCCGACCAGCAAGGTGGTCAGGTTGGAGTCGAGAATCGCGGTAAATGCCCGGCCGAAGCCTTCGTTGATTGCACGCTGTACGGTCATGCCGTTGGCGATCTCTTCGCGGATCCGCGAGAAGATCAGTACGTTGGCGTCTACGGCCATACCCATGGTGAGTACGATACCGGCGATACCTGGCAAGGTCAGCGTAGCGCCCAGCAGCGACATCAGGGCCAGCAGCATCACCATGTTGCCCGCGAGGGCCACGGTGGCGATGATACCGAAGAAGCGGTAGATGGCGATGATGAACAGGGACACGAACAGCATGCCCCACAAGGCGGCGTCGATACCTTTGGTGATGTTGTCGGCACCCAGGCTCGGGCCGATGGTGCGTTCTTCAGCGAAGTACATCGGAGCCGCCAGGCCACCGGCACGCAGCAGCAGTGCCAACTCGGACGACTCGCCCTGGCCGTTCAGGCCAGTGATGCGGAATTGAGCACCCAGCGGCGACTGGATGGTCGCCAGGCTGATGATCTTCTTCTCTTCCTTGAAGGACTGCACCGGCACGTCTTTCTCGACGCCGTTGACGATCTGCTTGGCGTAGGTGGTCACCGGGCGTTGCTCGATGAAGATCACCGCCATGCTGCGACCGACGTTGCTGCGCGTGGCGCGGCTCATCAGTTCGCCACCATGGCCATCCAGGCGGATGTTCACTTCAGGGGTACCGTGCTCGCCGAAACCGGCCTTGGCATCGGTCACCTGGTCACCGGTGATGATCAAGCTGCGCTCGATCAATGCAGGTGGGCGGTTGCCTTCGCGGAACTCGAACTCTTCCGAAGTGGCTTTGGAAGCACCCGGCTCAGCAGCCAGACGGAACTCGAGGTTGGCGGTCTTGCCCAGGATACGCTTGGCTTCAGCAGTGTCCTGCACACCCGGCAGTTCGACCACGATGCGGTTGGCACCCTGGCGCTGAACGATCGGCTCGGCCACACCCAGCTCGTTGACGCGGTTACGTACCGTGGTCAAGTTCTGCTTGATCGAGTATTCGCGGATTTCCGCCAGCTTGGCCGGGGTCATCGCCAGACGCAGTACAGGTTGACCGTTGAGGTCGGCCGGTACGATGTCGAAATCGGTGAAGTTCTTGCGGATCAGCGCACGAGCCTGTTCACGGGAAGCTTCATCAGAGAAGCCCAGCTGAATGGCACCGTTGAGCTGCGGCAGGCTGCGATAACGCAATTTCTCTTTGCGCAGCAGGCTCTTCACGTCGCCTTCGTAGACTTTCAGGCGTGCGTCGAGGGCTTTGTCCATGTCGACTTCCAGCAGGAAGTGCACACCACCGGACAAGTCCAGACCCAGCTTCATCGGGTGCGCGCCAATGCTGCGCAGCCATTTTGGGGTGGTCTGTGCCAGGTTGAGCGCGACAACGTAGTCGTCACCCATGGCCTTGCGCACGACATCCTTGGCCGGCAATTGGTCTTCTTGCTTGGTCAGGCGCAACAAGCCGCCCTTCGCATCAGCCGCCAACGTTGCTGCCTTGACCTGGATACCCGCGTCGGTGAGCGCTTTGCTCGCGCGTTCCAGATCAGCCTGATTGACCTGCAGCGAAGTGCTGGCGCCAGTGATCTGGATCGCCGGGTCATCAGGATAGAGATTGGGAGCGGAATAAATAAAACCGATCGCCAGCACCGCCAGGATCAGTACGTATTTCCACAGAGGGTATTTGTTCAGCATCACGCCGCCCGCTTATGACGCGGGGCGCCTTGCGCGCCCCGTCGATTGGTAAAGGTTGTTACTCAGATCGCTTTCAGCGTGCCTTTTGGCAGCGTGGCGGCGATGGCGCCCTTCTGGAACTTCATTTCTACGGTGTCGGAGACTTCCAGTACCACGAAAGCGTCGGAAACCTTGGTGATCTTGCCGGCGATGCCGCCAGTGGTCACGACTTCGTCACCTTTCTGCAGGCTGCCCAGCAGGTTTTTCTGCTCTTTGGCGCGCTTGGCCTGTGGACGCCAGATCATCAGGTAGAAGATGACCAGGAAGCCGACCAGGAAAATCCACTCGAAACCACCGCCCATAGGGCCGGCAGCAGCAGGCGCAGCGGCGTCAGCCATGGCGTTAGAGATAAAAAAGCTCATTTAGCACTCCAGTTGCAAATAGTGAATCTTAGGGTCGGAAAACTCAGTCCAAGGGCGGCACAGGGAGCCCGCGCTTGGCATAGAAGGCATCGACGAAGGCGGCCAATGTACCCTGTTGAATAGCCTCGCGCAAACCAGCCATCAGGACTTGGTAGTGACGCAAATTGTGGATGGTATTCAACATGCTACCCAGCATTTCCCCACACTTGTCCAGATGGTGCAGATAAGCACGGGAGAAGTTCTGGCAGGTGTAGCAATCACAGGTGGGATCCAGCGGCGAATCATCATGGCGATGGAACGCGTTACGGATCTTCAGCACGCCTGTATCGATGAACAGATGCCCATTGCGGGCATTACGGGTTGGCATCACGCAATCGAACATGTCCACACCGCGGCGCACACCCTCTACGAGATCCTCCGGTTTGCCAACGCCCATAAGGTAACGAGGTTTGTCAGACGGCATCAGGCCCGGCAGATAATCCAGCACCTTGATCATCTCGTGCTTGGGCTCACCCACCGACAGACCGCCGATGGCCAGGCCGTCAAAACCGATTTTGTCGAGGCCTTCCAGCGAGCGTTTGCGCAGGCTTTCGTGCATGCCGCCCTGGACGATGCCGAACAGCGCAGCGGTGTTGTCGCCGTGGGCGTTCTTCGAGCGCTGGGCCCAACGCAGGGACAGCTCCATGGAGATCCGCGCCACGTCTTCATCGGCCGGGTACGGCGTGCACTCGTCGAAAATCATCACGATGTCGGAACCCAGGTCACGCTGCACCTGCATCGACTCTTCCGGGCCCATGAACACTTTGGAGCCATCCACCGGCGAGGCGAAGGTCACGCCCTCTTCCTTGATCTTGCGCATGGCGCCCAGGCTGAACACCTGGAAACCGCCGGAGTCGGTGAGGATCGGGCCTTGCCATTTCATGAAGTCATGCAGGTCGCCATGCTTCTTGATCACTTCCGTGCCCGGGCGCAGCCACAGGTGGAAGGTGTTGCCGAGGATGATTTCGGCGCCGGTGGCGACGATATCCCGTGGCAGCATGCCCTTGACGGTGCCGTAGGTGCCAACCGGCATGAACGCAGGGGTCTCCACAGTGCCGCGCGGGAAGGTCAGGCGACCGCGACGGGCCTTGCCGTCGGTGGCGAGCAATTCAAACGACATACGACTCATAGTTGTTCCTCTGGGCCGCGTGGCGCCGGGTTACGGGTGATGAACATCGCATCACCGTAGCTGAAAAAACGGTACGCGTTATCGATGGCCGCTTGGTAAGCCGCCATGGTTTCCGGGTAGCCGGCAAATGCCGAGACCAGCATCAATAGCGTGGATTCGGGCAAATGGAAATTGGTCACCAGGCAATCGACCACATGGAACGGTCGGCCTGGGAAGATAAAGATATCGGTGTCGCCACTGAAAGGCTTGAGCACACCATCACGCGCTGCGCTTTCCAGGGAGCGCACGCTGGTGGTCCCGACGGCCACTACACGCCCGCCACGCGCCTTGCACGCAGCCACAGCGTCAACCACTTCCTGGCTGACTTCCAGCCACTCGCTGTGCATGTGGTGGTCTTCGATGTTATCCACACGCACCGGCTGAAACGTGCCGGCCCCCACGTGCAGGGTTACATAGGCGGTCTCGACGCCCTTGGCGGCGATTGCATCCAGCAGCGGCTGGTCGAAATGCAGGCCGGCCGTCGGTGCAGCGACTGCACCGAGGCGCTGGGAGTAAACCGTCTGATAGCGTTCGCGGTCCGAGTCTTCGTCGGGACGGTCGATGTAGGGCGGCAGCGGCATATGGCCGACACGCTCCAGCAGCGGCAGCACCTCTTCGGCGAACTTGAGCTCGAACAACGCGTCATGACGCGCAACCATCTCAGCCTCACCGCCACCGTCGATGAGGATCTTCGATCCCGGTTTTGGCGATTTGCTGGAGCGCACATGGGCCAGCACGCGGTGGCTGTCCAGTACGCGCTCCACCAGAACTTCCAGCTTGCCGCCGGAAGCTTTCTGGCCAAACAGGCGCGCCGGAATCACCCGGGTATTGTTGAACACCATCAGATCGCCTGGGCGCAAATGCTCAAGCAAATCAGTGAATTGACGGTGTGCGAGGGCACCGCTGGGCCCGTCCAGGGTCAGCAGTCGACTGGCGCGACGCTCGGCCAAAGGGTGGCGAGCGATCAGCGAATCAGGAAGCTCAAAAGTAAAGTCAGCAACGCGCATGATGGAGTTCGTCTAGCAGGGCCGGGAAGTCTAGCGGAAATAGTGAAAATTGACCATGAAAGGTGATTGACCAACGGTAATCTCATCTCTATACTTCGCCGCCATTGAGCCCTGATGGCGGAATTGGTAGACGCGGCGGATTCAAAATCCGTTTTCGAAAGGAGTGGGAGTTCGAGTCTCCCTCGGGGCACCATCTTAAAAAAAGACCTTGAAATTCAAGGTCTTTTTTTTCGCCTGTAGAAAAGTACACCAGCGGCTAAATCCATCATTCATGGGCTACACCACGCGCGCCCCTCCCTCCTCCAGGGTCGCTCTACGCGCCCAACTGGCGCAAGGCGCTCGCTACCATTCATCGCAAGCTCACAAGCCTCCAGCGACCGCTGAAGCGCGTCCAGCACTCAGAAGCACTCGGGTGTTTTGATAAGAAACGGTAACGCGGGAAACGACACAGCCACACGAGAAGTCACAGACCGGCCGTGACCATAAGGCCTGCACTCGCACGCAGCTGATACTGCGATCACTCGAAGCAACACGTAAAGCCGCCGCGAACGAAGCAGCAAGCACTTTTCTCGCGCCCAAAACAAAACCCCATCTGCTTTCGCAAATGGGGTTTC
>NZ_ANNV01000107.1 GCF_000346755.1 Pseudomonas sp. CBZ-4
AAGCCAGCTCCCACATTGGATTTTTGGTGTTCTTGGGATCGAAGAACCTCTCAATTCACCCATCCCCGTTGCCGATATTCAGCCAGTCACCCATTGCTTGAATATAAGGAAACGACCACGTGCTCATCGTATCCGGGCTTATCGCTGTACTGCTGTCGGTGTTCGGTGGCTTCGTCCTGTCCGGTGGCAGCCTCGGCCCGCTGTACCAGCCGATGGAGCTGCTGATGATCGGCGGTGCCGGCGTCGGCGCCTTTATTGCGGCCAACAATGGCAAGGCGATCCGCGCCACGTTCGGCGCCATCGCGCGCTTCAAACGCAGCACCCGCTATGACAAACGCTTGTACCTGGAGCTGATGGCGATGATGTACGGCCTGCTCAGCAAGGCGCGCCGCGAGGGCATGCTATCCCTGGAGCGGGACATCGAAGACCCGGCGCAAAGCGCGGTGTTTGCGCCCTACCCGCGGCTGGTCAGCGACCCGTTGATCATCCTGTTCCTCACCGACTACCTGCGCCTGCTGGTGAGCAGCGCGATGCAGGCCCACGAACTCGACGAGTTGATGCTGCACGAGATCGAGGCGTTCGAACACGAGTCCAGCCTGCCCTCCGACGCGCTCTATAAAGTCAGCGACGCCCTGCCGGCGTTCGGCATCGTTGCGGCGGTGATGGGCGTGGTCAAGGCGTTGAGTGCGGTCAACGTCGGCCCGGACCTGATGGGCCAGATGATCGCCCATGCACTGGTCGGCACCTTTCTCGGAATTTACCTGGCCTACGGTTTGGTCGCGCCCCTGGCCTGCCGCATCGAGCGCCAGGCCGCGGAGTCGGTGAAGATGCTGCAATGCATCCGCGTCACCCTGCTGGCCAGCGTGCAAGGCATGCCGCCGCAACTGGCCGTGGAATTCGGCCGCAAGGGCCTGCACAGCAGCGAACGCCCCGGCGCCCTGGAACTGGAAACCTACGTGCGCAGCGGCGGCGGCGCATGAGCGAGCGCCCGATCATCATCCGCCGCAAAAAAGCCGCGAAACACGGCCACCACGGCGGCGCCTGGAAAATCGCCTTCGCCGACTTCATGACCGCACTGATGGCGTTGTTCCTGGTGCTGTGGGTGCTGTCCAACGCAAGCAAGAACGACAAGGACGCCATCGCCGACTACTTCAGCACGCCGCTGCTGGTAGCGATCAGCAAAGGCGAGCGCAGCGCCAACAGCGCCAGCGCGATCCCCGGCGGCGGCCCTGACCCGCGCAGTGTCGAAGGGGAAAAACTGCGCCACACCCCGCGCCTGTCCGGCGAAGAACGCCGCCACCTGGAATCCCTCAAGCACCGCCTCGACGCCGCCGTCGACCGCGACCCGCAACTGCGCGAACTCAAGCAGCAGATCGCGATTGAACTGAGCCCCGAAGGCCTGCGCGTGCAACTGCTGGATACCGACAAACGCCCGATGTTCGAACTGGGCAGCGCCAACGTCGCGCCCTACCTGCGCAAGCTGCTCAAGACCTTTGCCCCGGTGCTCAACGAACTGCCCAACCGCATCCAGATCAGCGGCCACACCGACAGCCACCCTTACCCCGGCGGCGATGCGGGCTATAACAACTGGGATTTGTCCGCCGACCGTGCCAAGGCTTCGCGACAAGAGTTGGTGGCGGGCGGGCTGGATTCCGACAAGCTGCTGCGGGTGTCGGGCATGGCTGATCGCATTCCGTTCAAGGGTGCAGGGCCTTTCGACGCGGCCAACCGGCGCATTGAAATCATCGTGCTGGATCGTCGGGTTGCGGAGCGGATCTTGTCCCAGGATGAGTTCGGCACTGAGCCCAGTGCACCGGAACCATCCTCGCAATAACCGGCAATTGTGCGTGATGTTCGCCTAATCACCCGCCCCCGCGCCCGCCCACAATGGCGCCATGGCCGAGACCAGCAAAGAAGACAAGACCGAAGCGGCGTCACCGCGCCGCATCGAAAAGGCCCGCGAAGAAGGGCAAGTCCCGCGTTCCCGCGAAATGAACACCTTTGTCATGCTGCTGGCCGGCATCGGCGGGCTGTGGCTGATGGGTGGGCATCTGTATGACAGCCTCGGCCAGGTGATGGAACAGGCGTTGCTGTTTGACCGCGCTCAACTGTTCGACACCGCGCGCATGCTCACGGTGCTCTGGCAACTGAGCCAGAACACCCTGCTGGCGCTGGCGCCATTTTTCGCGCTGATGACCTTTGCCGCACTCGCCGCTCCGGCCTTGCTCGGCGGCCTGGTGATTACCCTGGCGGCGGTGCGCCCGCAGTTCTCGCGGGTCAACCCGATCAGCGGGTTGGCGCGCTTGTTTTCGGTGCAGGTGCTGGTGGAGTTGGCCAAGGCCGTCGCCAAGGCCACGCTGATCGGCACCGTCGCGTACGGCTTCCTCAACAGCCATCTCGACCAATTGCTGACCTTGCCCAACATGCCCGCACCCAAAGCCCTGGCCACGGTGATGAGCCTGACCGCCAGCGCCTGCGCGATGTGCGTGGCGGCGCTGATTATCGTGGTCGGCATGGACGCGCCGTACCAGCTGTGGACCTACGCCAAGAACCTGCGCATGTCCAAGGAAGAGCAACGCCAGGAACACAAGAACGCCGACGGCGACCCGCATATCAAGGCCAAGATCCGCCAGGTGCAGCAGGCCCGCGCGCGGCGGCGAATGATGAGCAAGGTGCCCAAGGCCGACGTGATCGTCACCAACCCCAGCCACTTCGCGGTGGCGCTGTCCTACCAGAAAGACAAGAACGGCGCGCCGCGCGTGGTGGCCAAGGGCGCCGATGACGTGGCCCTGCGCATCCGCGCGATCGCCGCCGAGCATCACCTGCCGATGCTGGAAGCGCCGCCACTGGCGCGGGCCTTGTATTTCCACGTCGATCTGGACCGTGAGATTCCCATCGAGCTGTACACCGTGGTCGCCGAAGTCGTCGCCTGGGCGATCCGCCTCAAGCGCGTCAGCGAGCACGGCGGCGACCTGCCGCCAACCCCGGCGAACCTGAGCGTACCGCCGGGCATGGACCAGCGCGGCCCGCGCAACCCGACACCTGAGGATGAACCGAACGCATGAAAGGCATCACCGAATTCTTCGGCCCCGACTCCTGGCTGGCCACCACCGACCTGAAAGTCATGACCGGCCCGGTGCTGATCGTGCTGATCCTGTCGATGATGATCCTGCCGCTGCCCACCTTCATCCTCGACCTGTTGTTCACCTTCAACATCGCCCTGGCGATCATGGTGCTGATGGTCAGCATGCTTACCGAGAAGCCGCTGGATTTCTCCGCATTTCCCTCGGTGCTGCTGTTCACCACGCTGCTGCGGCTGTCGCTGAACGTGGCGTCGACGCGGGTGATCCTGATGGAAGGCCACACCGGTCCCGACGCGGCCGGCAAGGTGATCGAGGCGTTTGGCGAGTTCCTCGTGGGCGGCAACTTTGCCGTGGGCCTGGCGCTGTTTTTGATCCTGGTGACGATCAACTTCATGGTGATCACCAAGGGCGCCGGGCGTATCGCCGAAGTCGGTGCGCGCTTCACGTTGGACTCGATGCCCGGCAAGCAAATGGCCATCGACGCCGACCTCAACGCCGGCTTGATCGGCGAACCGCAAGCGCGCCAACGGCGTAAAGAGGTGGCCCAGGAAGCGGACTTCTTCGGCTCCATGGACGGCGCCAGCAAGTTCGTGCGCGGTGACGCCGTGGCCGGCCTGGTGATCATGGGCGTGTGCATCATCGGCGGCCTGGCCATCGGCATCCTGCAACACGGCATGGCGTTTGCCGATGCGGCGCACACCTACACCATGTTGACCATCGGCGATGGCCTGGTGGCGCAGATCCCCGGCCTGGTGATTTCGATTGCGGCGGGTGTGACCGTATCTCGCGTCAACACCGAACAGGACGTGGGCCAGCAGATGATGGGGCAGCTGTTCAGCCGGCCCAAGGTGCTGATGATGACCGCTGGCGTGATGGGCCTGCTCGGATTGGTGCCGGGCATGCCGAACCTGGTGTTCCTGCTGTTGACCGGGTTGCTGGGCGGCTTGGGCTGGTGGTTTTCCAAACAGGAAGCGCTGGCGCCGGAAGGCTCGCCCACCCAAACGCTGCTGCCCAAATCCGCCTCCCAAGGCAGCGAAGCCTCGTGGGACGACGTGCAGTTGGTCGACACCCTGAGCCTGCGCGTCGGCCACCGCCTGATCCAACTGGTGGACGCCCGCCAGCAAGGCGAACTGATCACCCGCATCAAGAGCCTGCGCAAGAAATTCGCCCAGGACGTGGGCTTTCTGCCGCCCGTGGTGCATGTGCGCGACAAGCTGGAGCTGGCCGCCAACACCTACATCATCAGCCTCAAGGGCGTGGAAATCGGCCGGGGCGAAGTGTTCCCCGGCAAGTGGCTGGCGATCAATCCGGGCAAGGTCACCCACACATTGGAAGGCACGGCGGCAGTGGACCCGGCGTTTGGCCTGCCGGCGATCTGGATCGACGCCAACCTGCGCGAGCATGGGCAGATCTACGGCTACACCGTGGTCGATGCAAGCACCGTGACCGCCACCCACCTCAACCACCTGCTGCACCAGCACGCCAAGGACATGCTCGGCCGTGGCGAAGTGCAAAAGCTGCTGGACAAGCTCGGCCCCGACAGCAAGGGCCTGATCGACGAAGTGGTGCCCAAGCTGGTGACGCTGACGGTGCTGCAACGGGTGCTGCAAAACCTGCTGGAAGAGAACGTGTCGATCCGCGACATGCGCACCATTCTCGACGCCCTCGCCGAACACGGCGGCGTGCTGCAGCCGCCGGACGTGCAGGAACTGACCGCCGTGGTGCGCATCGCCCTCGGTCGCTCCATCGTCAACCAGCTGTTTGGCAACCAGGCCGAACTGAAAGTCATCGGCCTGGATTTCAACCTGGAGCAGGTGCTGATGCAGGCCGTGGGCAACGGCGGCGCGCTGGAGCCGAGCCTGGCCGACAACCTGATGCAACAGACCAGCCTGACCCTCAAGCGCCAGGAAAACAGCAGCGAACCACCGGTGCTGGTGGTGCCCAACAAACTGCGCCCCGTGCTGTCGCGCTTCCTGCGCCGGCGCTTGCGCCAGCTGACGGTGATCGCCCTCAGCGAAATCCCCGACGACCGCACGTTGCGCATGACCCATGTGATCGGAGGCAAGCCTAAGTGAGTGCGCAACGTTTTATCGGCGCCAACAGCCGCGAGGCGATGAACCAGGTGCGCGCGGCCTTGGGCGAAGACGCGTTGATCCTGTCCAGCCGCATGACCGACGCGGGCGTGGAGATCATGGCCCAGGGCGAAGAAACCGCGAGCGCACCGCCGTTGCTGGAATGGCTGCTGGAAGCGGGCTTCAGCGCCGGTTTCAGCGAAGACGTGCTGGGCCGCACGCCCGCGCACTTGCCCGATGCCACGCCGGCACGCCTCAAGGCCTGGCTGATGCAACGCCTCGACAGTCAATTGAACCTGTTGGGCGATGAAGCCGAGCTGTTCCAGGCGCCCACGGTGATTGCCCTGGTCGGGCCGACCGGCGTGGGCAAGACCACCACCACGGCGAAGTTGGCGGCGCGGTATGTGATGCGCCAGGGTCCGGGCGATGTGGCGCTGGTGACCACCGACAGTTTTCGGGTCGGCGCCCATGAGCAGCTGAATATCTATGCGCAATTGCTCGGCGTCGAACTGCACACGCTGGCGCCGCAGGCTGCGCTCGATCCGCTGCTGAGCCGCTTGGCCGACAAGCGCCTGGTGATCATCGACACCGTGGGCATGAGCCAGCGCGATCAACGCTTGCTCGCGCACATCCAGCAACTGCGCGGCGTGCGCCTGATGCTGGTGCTCAATGCCGCCAGCCACGGCGACACCCTGGATGAAGTGGTGCACACCTACCGTGAGGCCGCGCAGGCGGCCGACTGTCGGCTGGACGATTGCATCATCAGCAAGTGCGACGAGGCGGCGCGCTTGGGGCCGGTGCTGGAGACCGTGATGCGCCACCGCTTGCGCTTGAATTATTTATCAACGGGCCAACAGGTACCGGAAGATTTGCAACTGCCCGGCGCGTCGGCGTTCTTGCAGCAGGCACTGGATATTTCCCGGCCGTCGCGGTTTGCGGCGCCTCCCGCCAGCGCCAGCCGCCCGCACCTCGACGCCCTGGCACGCAGCCTGTTGGGCCAGCGCAAGGCGCTGCTGGCCTTGCGCGACAGCCTGATCACGCACGTCGAGGGCTTTGCCTTGCTGGTGCAGGTCTGGCCGTTGATGGCGCAGCCGCAGGCGTGTTGGGAGGGTTTTCTCGGCGACCCCCCAGCGACGTCGAGCGCGGCGTGGATCACGCCCGGCAAGGCGAGCCAGCGGGCGGTGTTTGAAGCGCAGTCACATCCCCTGGGCACTCTCGCCAAGCGCAGCGAATGCTTCGGCATCCGCGCATTGCGCTACCGCAACCGCCATGCGCGGGTGACCTTGAGCCATCTGCCGGTGGCCTATAAAGGCAGCGCTGTACGCGCCTGGTTCGCCACCTTGCAAGACAGTCACAGCGGCCAGCATCTGAGCCAGCGCTATTGGCTGGTCGAGGAGCAACACGCGCTGCATGAACAGGCCGCCGAACTGCTGCACCAACTGAAACAGGACGAACTGGCCGACCTGACCGCCCGCAGTTCCACGCGGCTGCTCGACCTGCACCCGCACCTGCACGCCGAACCCCGCCACTACCTGGCCGCCGGCTTCGCCGCCAGCGCCTTGCGGCTGGTCCAGGCCCCGGATGACTGGGCGTTCCAGGCGCGGGCGCAACTGCTCGGGTTACTGCCGAAAAAGCCCCGTGGGCAGGCGCGGGAAATCCTTGAAGGGTTGCTGCACCTGGCCGCCGTCATGGACAGCTTCGAGCATGCATGACCAGGCCGCGGGGTTGCGCCAGTGGGCCCAACTCAATCAGCGCACGCTGCTGCTGTTCGGCGCGGCGCCCGAAGCGCTACTGGCGCAACAGGCGTTGGCGCGTTGGCATCGGCAAGGCCAGCGCTGGGTCGGTGACCCGGCGCGCTGGCGGGTGCGGGCTGTGGATAAGTATCAGCCCGAGTGGGCGCAATCGCGCTGGGGGATTTGGGTGGGCAGCGACTTGGGGGCGTTTGAGCGGGCGTTCAATACCTTGAGCCTGTTGCATGACTATGGCGGGCCGGGGCAGGTGTTGGCGTTGCACTCAGGTTTGCCCCAGGAAGGTTTGCTCAGCAACTTGCGCGAAGCCGCGCAGCGGTATCTCGCCGTGCGCCTACTACTGATCAATGAAACCTAACTGTGGAAACCGGCTTGTGTGGGAGCTGGCTTGCCTGCGATAGCGGTGGACCAGCAACACATCTATCAACTGACAGACCGCCATCGCAGGCAAGCCAGCTCCCACATTGGAACTTCGCTAAGCAGGGAATATGTCATCTGCCGTGCTGGTGTTCTGCGCTTAAGCCCCCCGCCCCAGCAGTAATAATCCCGTGGATTTTCTGTCTTTCGCAGGCGCACACGATGTATACGGCACAGGGCAAGATAAACCAGCAGGAAGTGCTCCAGCAGTACCTGCCCATGGTCCGGCGCCAGGCGCTCGGGCTGAAGACCCGGTTGCCGTCGAATATTGAACTGGACGACTTGATCCAGGCCGGCAGCATCGGCTTGCTCGATGCCATGACGCGCTATGACTTGAACGTTGGCGCGACCTTCGCCACCTTCGCCTCCCAGCGCATTCGCGGGGCGATGATCGACGAGTTGCGCACCCGCGATTGGGTGCCGCGCAGCGTGCGGCGCAATGCGCGAGCGGTGGAAGAGGCGATGCACCGCGTCGAACAACACCTCGGCCGCCCGGCCAAGGAGCGTGAAGTGGCCTCGGCCATGGGCCTGACGCTGGCCGACTACCAGAAGGTGCTCGACGACACCAACGGCAGCCAGATGCTGCCCTTCGACGATATCGATGAAGAACACAGCGAAGGCTCCAGCTCGCGCCTGCAAACCCCGTTTGCCGAACTGCTCAACGAACGCAACCGTGCCGACCTGACCCGCGCCATCGACGCCCTGCCCGCGCGGGAACGGCTGCTGCTTGCGCTGTGTCATCACGAGAAGCTCAACTTGCGTGAGATTGGGGTGGTGTTGGAGGTGAGTGAGTCGCGGGTGTGTCAGTTGCATGCTCAGGCGATTGCGCGGTTGCACGTCAGCATGAAGGACTAGGCCGCCACATTCCTGAGGTCACCAGAGATCAAAATGTGGGAGCTGGCTTGCCTGCGATGGCGGTGTATCAGCCAACAACTATTTAGCTGACCCACCGTCATCGCAGGCAAGCCAGCTCCCACATTTGGATTGCATTTCAAATCAGGCTTCGGCGTAGGCCACTTCGTTGAAGCTCGCCACCAACCAGGTCAACTCTTCACGCGGCAGATGGATCAGCGGTTGCAGATCAAACCGCGCCATGCGCCCGACAAACTCGCTGGGTTTCACCAAGCGTTCCACCACATGGTAGTGCGGCCGATCCCGATAATCGTCGAACAGCACGATCATCGGCTTGGTCGCCCGCAGGTACGCCGTCACAAAACACGCGATGCGAAAGCGCCCATCAATAAGGATCACATCCGGCTGCTCAAAGAACGGTTCATCCCAGACCTTCAACGGGTAGGTGTGGAATTTCTTCCAGTGCCGGGCGTTTTTCGGGCGGGCCCATTTGCCGGTTTCGCCCACGTTCACCGGGTAGATCAGTGGCCGTGAGGGCAGCGTGGCGTTGGCGATCCAGGTTTGCATGTCTGCGGCCCAATGGGCGTCGTTTTCCACCGCGATCACGGTTTTGTCCGGCAGGTTCGCCGCCAGCAGGGTCGAGCCGCCGCTGCCGTATTCGAGGATCACCGAGGCCTGGGTGTAGAGGGTTTTGACGTACGCGGCGACGTCTGCCGGGAACGTGACCTGGGGTTCCTTCATGGGCTCGCGGGGCAACTCCAGCGACTGCGGGTTCTGGCAGTGCTTGAGGTATTGGGTGGCCAGGTCGTTGTCGATGGCCTTGAGCAGTTCACCCGCCACATCGTGGGCGGCGTAGACCGTGTGCAACAGGAACGCCAGCTTCAAACGCTGGTTATCCGACAGCGCCGCCATGCGCGTGGCATCCGGCAGAAACAGGGCGTCGGCGCACACCAGGTGGGAGGTCTGCGGCTGATGCTGCAAGTTGTTCAGGCGGTAAAAACTGAAGCCACGCCGGGCCAGGCAGCGGCTGATCAAGCCTACATCGGCCTGCTGGTCATGGGTCGGCGCGAAGTTGACCCGGGCCTGCACCAGCAACGTCTCGGCGAGGCTGCGCTGGCCGTGGTCGATCACGGCGAGGCTGTCGTTGAGGTTGTCGAGCAAGAGCCAATCCACCGCGGGCAGGCCGTTGATCGCGTCCAGCTTGAGGGTCGGCAACGCCAGTTTGGCCAGCACATTTGCAGCCGCCAGCGGCGCCAGCGTGGCGCTCAGGCTCGGATCGAGGCAGGCATACAGCGTGGCCGGCTGACCATTGCCCAGCGCGGCGTGGGGGTAGTAGTGCAACTCACCGAGCTGGGCCAGTTGCCGCGCATTGCTGATGCGGCTGGCGGGGTCGAAGGCGACGGTGGAAAACGCCGCCATTTTTTGCAGGGCCACGAACTGCGCCGATGCGATCAACGTACCGCCGTGGTCGAGGGTCACGACTTTGCCCTGGAAGGTGAAGCGGAAACCTTCGTCCTCTGGCGGTGCGGCCGGGTGTTGCAGTTCGACAGCAGCGTCGTCACCGTCGAAACGGGCCTGCCCTTGCGCGTCCAGCGTCAACGCGGCGCGCGGTGTGTTCTCGCAGTAGCGCTGCCAGATGGCGCGCATGGCCGTATCGAAATGGTTGGCAAACCGCTGGCTGTCGCACACCGGCGAGCCCATCAGCACTTCGCGCAGGTGGCTGCGGATACGTGTGAGGCTGTCGAGGTCGCTGGCCAATTCGATCACGCGCTGCTGATAGTGCTCCCAACTGTGCACCACCAATTCCGGCAACCCGGCGTTGATCAGGTGCGTGGCCGAGTGGCGCCCGGCGAACGTCGGGCCGGGGAACGTCACCACCGGCACGCCCATCAGCAAGGCCTCGCAGGTGGTGAGGCCGCCGGAATACGGCCACGGGTCGAGGGCGATGTCGATGCGGTTGTAGGTGTCGAGCAGGCTTTTGTGGCCCACCGGGCCCTCGATCAGCACACGCTCTTCGGCAATGCCCTGGGCCGCCATGAAGCCGTGCACATGGCCGCGCAGCTCGCGGTTGCTGAACGCGCCGCCCTTGAGCAACAGGCGTGAGTTTGGCGTGGCGCGCATCACCTCGGCCCAGCGCGCCAGCAACAGGTCGTTGATCTTGGTCGGGTTGTTGAAGCAGCCGTAGGTGACGTAACCGTTGGCCAGTGCGGGCAAGGGTTTAATGTCGGGTGTGTAAGGCGGCGGGTCGTAGCAGATGTAGTCGTCGGGCAGGCGAATGAGTTTTTCGGTGTAGTAGGCGTCTTCGCCAACGGGGGATTCGATGCGGTCGGTGAGCAGGTAGTCGATGGCGTCCAGGCCGGTGGTGTTGATCAGGCCGCCGACCCACTTCACCAGCAACGGCGCCGGCTGCAAGGCCATGGCGCCCATGCGGTTGCCGGCGTTGTGGCCGCAGAGGTCGATCAGGATATCGATGCGATCCTCGCGGATGCGCTGGGCCAGGGCCTGGTCGTCCATATGCTTGATCGCCAACCACTGCTGCACCCTGGCCTGGATGCGCCGGGTCAGGTGGTCGCAGACCTGGCTGGTGCTGTAGGCGAACAGTTCGAAGCGGTGGCGCGGCAGTTTTTCCAGCACGCCGACAATCATATTGCCCACCGGGTGCTGGCGCAGGCCATCGGACACCAGGCCGATGCGCAGGCGGCGGTTGGCGGTCTTGTCCGTCTCGGGGCGTGGCGGCACGACTTTAGGGCCGAAGCGCGCTTGCCATTCCTTGCACACGGCGAAGATGTAATCGCGGCTGCGCTCGGGGTCGTAGTGCAATGACGTCAGGCGGTTGGAGTACGGCAGCACGTCCTTGCGCTTGGCCAGGGCCACGGCCTTTTGGTAGTAGGTGTCGGCCTTGCCCAGTTGGCCGATGTCCTTGTACAGGTTGGCGGCGTTGTTCCAGTGGCTGTAGTCGCCGGGCTCGCGCTCGATCAGCTTTTCGAACACCGCGATGGCTTCACCGTGGCGCTCCAGGCGGTTGAGGATCAAGCCTTGGCGCGACAGCATGCGGCAATCCTGCGGCGCCAGTTCCAGTGCCTGTTGCACATGCGCCAGGGCCAGGGCGAACTGGCCTTTCTCGAAGTACAACGTGGCCAGCCGGTGATGGCCGATGGCGAAATCCGGGGCTATCGCCAACGCTTTCAGCACCAGCTCCAGGGCGCGATCCGCCTGGCCGAGCTTTTGTGCGGTCTTGGCGACCAGCTCCAGGGCCTGGGGCTCGTCTGGCAGCAGGCGCAAGGCCTGCTCGAAACTGGCCAGGGCTTGCTCCGGGGCGCTGCGCAGTTGTTGGTTGCCGAGGTCTTTCCACCCTTGCGGGGTCTTGGGGCGCTGGGGTTTGGGCATGAACGGGCATTCGCCTTGTGGATAAATAGTCTGCGGGAATGCTAGCGCGACACCCCCTCCACCAAAGCCCGGATAAACCCGCCCCAGCAGGGTGATTACCGGGGATTGCGCGCACAAAAAAAGGGGCTCAGCGTGCGCTGGCCCCTTCTTTACCTGCGAGTACTTATTGCAGCAGCGACAACATCTGTTGCGGCATCGAGTTGGCCTGGGCCAATACCGACGTACCGGCTTGTTGCAGGATCTGCGCGCTGGTCATGGCCGACACTTCGGTGGCGTAGTCCACGTCCTGGATGCCCGAACGTGCGGACGTCAGGTTGGTGGTGGTGGTGGAAATGTTGGTGATCGCCGAGTCGAACCGGTTTTGCACCGCACCCAGGTCCGAACGCATGGAGTCCACGGTGTTCAGGGCGTTGTCGAGGGTGGTCAGGGTGTTGGTGGACTTCTTGCTCACCGCGTTGTCGGTGTCGATGCTGATGCTCGCCGAGGTGGTGGTGCCGTCGGTGGTCAGGGTCACTTCGGCCGCGTAGGTCTTGCCGCCGACGGTCAGGAAGTAGTCGCCATCGGCGTCGGTGGACAGGGTGCCGCCGGTGACGGTGGTGCCGGACTTGTCGACATAGCTGGTGTTGGTCGAGGTGATCGCGGTGCCTGCGGAATCCGACAGGGTGCTGGCGGTCAGGGTGGTGTCGTAGCCGTTCACGTTGAAGCTGCTCAGGCCGAGGGTGTCGGCGTTGATTTCGCTGAGCTTGATGTCGATGGTTTCGCCATCGTTGGCGCCGACCTGGATGGTGATGGTCTGGTCTTTGGACAGCACGTCCACGCCGTTGAATGCGGTTTGCGAGGAGATACGGTCGATCTCGTCGAGGCGTTGGGTGATCTCGTCCTGGATCGATTGCAGGTCGGACTGGGAGTTGGTGCCGTTGGCCGCTTGTACCGACAGCTCACGGATGCGCTGCAAGTTGTCGTTCACCTGGTCCAGCGCGCCTTCGGTGGTCTGCGCCAGGGAGATGCCGTCGCTGGCGTTGCTGCTGGCCTGGGACAGGCCGGTGATCTGCGAGGTCATGCGGTTGGCAATCGCTTGCCCTGCGGCGTCGTCGGAAGCGCTGTTGATTTTCAGGCCCGACGACAGGCGCTCGATCGAGGTGCTCAGGCTGCTCTCCGAGGAGTTCAGGTTTTGCTGGGCGATCATGGACGTGATGTTGGTATTGATGACTGACATGGTGCAGTTCCTTTCGTGGGTGAGCCGCTGGGGACAGAGTTCGGGCCCGGCGCCGAGGACATTCCACGCCGTTGCCGTACAGACAAAGCGAACATCGGCGAACCGATCTGCCGTCTTTAGGCAGCCGTTGAAAAAAATTGCGCAGCCCCCCGATTTCGCCAGGGAAAGTGCCTGTATTAGCCGATTTGAATGCGCACCCCGCACGTTATAAAGCCTGCCTTGGCCCACAACTGGAGTGCTGCATGAACCCCTCAACCCTGATCGGCCTGCTCGCCAGCCTGCTACTGCTGGCGGTGCTGCTGGTGTTCAGCGCGCAACAACCGGGCTTGTTCGTCGACCTGCCGGCGCTGGGCATTGTGGTGGTCGGCACCTTTGCCGCGACCTTCATCAGCTACCCGCTGCGCGAAGTGCTGCGCATCTTCAGCCTGATCAAGACCGTGGTGCGGTATGAGCGCGAGTACACCCAGGAAGACATCGACGAGTTGGTGAGCCTTTCGCGGCTGTGGATCGACGGTGATCTGCGCGCGGTGGAAGAGGTGCTCGACGGCGTGAAAAATCCCTTCCTGCGTTCCGGCGTGCAGTTGGTCATCGACAAGACCCCGCTGGACGACATCCTCGACCTGCTGCAATGGCGCATCGCCCGGCTGCGGGCCAAGGAACATGCCGAGGCGCAGCTGTTCCGCGTGATGGCCAGCTACGCTCCCGCGTTCGGCATGCTCGGCACATTGGTGGGGTTGGTGAACCTGATGTTCGTGCTCGGCGATGGCGACATGGTGACCATCGGCCGGCAGATGGCGGTGGGCCTGATGACCACGCTGTACGGCGTGTTGCTCGCCAACCTGCTGTGCAAACCGGTGGCGGTAAAGCTGGAGCGACGCACCGAACAGCGCGTGGTGGTGATGAACATGGTGCTGCAAGGCGTGGCGATGATGGCCAACAAACGCAGCCCGGGGTTGATGCGCGAGACGCTCAAGTCCTTTGTGGCGCATTACCAGAATGAACTGCGCGACGAACCGTTGCGTGTGCCGCTGCGGCTCAGTTGGAAACCGCGCACGTGAGGCCGGTGACGCGCATCCAGGCCGCAGCGATTGCCAGCGGCATGCCGCCGATGGAGGACGCGGCGGGTGAGACATGGATGATGACGTACCTGGACATGATGACGTTGCTGCTGGTGGTGACCATGGCCATGCTGGCGTTGGCGGGCAAGGGGCATGAGCGTACGCGGCATGGCAGCGAGTTCAGTGGGCCGCCGGTGTTTACGATGAAGGGTTTGACGTCGGTGGAGGTACCGGGGGCGTTGTTGTTGGTTCCGGTTGTGGAGCCAGAGCCGGTTGTGGCTGAGCCCGTGGCCGTCATTGAACCAGAGCCGCCCAAGCCCACCACGCAAGACCTGCTCAACGAACTGCCGCTGGATCAATTGGGCAACGACATCGAAGTGGTCACCAATGAAAGCAGCGTGAGCTTTCGCATCAGCAGCGAAATCCTGTTCCCCTCGGGCCAATCCGACCTCAACCTCGGCGGCCTCGCCGTACTGCACAAGCTCATCCCGGTGCTCGACAGCGTCCCCCACAAACTCGTCGTCGCCGGCCACACCGACACCCAAGACATCCGCAGTACCCGCTTCCCCTCCAACTGGGAACTCTCCAGCGCCCGCGCCGGCAGCGTGGTGCGCTACCTGCAAGCCAACGGCATCCAGCCCGGACGCCTCGCCGCCATCGGCTATGCCGACACCCGGCCGCTGGCGGATAACGCTACGCCTGAAGGCCGCGCGCGTAACCGTCGGGTGGAATTGATCCTGGAGCGATGACAGCCGGGGTTGTTTTTTGCGCGGCAGAACAGTGATCATCGCCCTCCCCCCCGACTGTTGAGGAACCGAGACCATGGAATTGACGCTGGAAGCTGTGGCGCTTTTTGCACTGAAATTGGTGCACGAGGAGGACGGCGGCAGCCCGGTCTTGCGCGATGATCTGGTGATGGATGGGTATGAGCGGGAGGTGTTTGGGTTGTTGGTGAGGCAGGGGGATTTGGCTGGGGTTTTGGGGAAGGTGGAGGAGTGTGTGGGGCAGGCGCTGGAGGCGGTGGGTGGGGCTGAGTCGGTGTTGGGGCGGGAGTTGCAAAAGCTGTCCGCCGACGTGCAGCAAGCCACTACGCTGGAGGAACTAAGCTCACCGCTCGACGCACTCAAGGACTACCTGAAAGCCATCCAGTGACGCGCCGCCACCGCCCCACCACAAGGAGTACCTGATGATCGACTTCAACAACAAAGGCTTCTTCAAACTCAAACAAAACAACGAATACGCCGAACGCGTATCAGCCTTGCTGCTGGACGGCGAAACAGTGATCGACGCGTACAAGTCCATGCGCGACGGCGTGGTCTTCACCAACAAACGCATCATCGCCGTGAACGTGCAGGGGATTACCGGCAGCAAGAAAGACTTCACTTCGCTGCCGTACAAAAATATCGTCGCCTACTCGGTGGAAACGTCCGGGACGTTTGACCTGGATTCGGAGTTGGAGATTTACTTTTCTTCGTTGGGGAAAGTGAAGTTTGAATTCACCGGCAAGACTTCGATTGTGGAAATCTCCCGGTTGATTTCCAAGCATTTGCTGAGCTAATCGGCGGGCAAAAAAAAGACCTTGGCGCCCCAAGGTCTTTTTTACTGCCTACACGATCCAACGAATGTACCGGATCAAAAATGTGGGAGCGGGCTTGCCCGCGAAGACGCCCGCCCCCACACCCTCAAACCACAGCCTTACACAGCAACCCCATCCACGTCAGTAACCCCATTCGGCAACATCCCATTCGCCAAATCATCCACCACTGCCTTCGCCATCTCCCCCAAATAATGCGCGGCCCAGGCATAGCGGTCGGCGCTTTTGTCCATGGCAGCGTCCAGCGCCAGCAGTTTGGAACAGTGCAATAGCTCGGAGGCATGCTCCAGGGCTTCGCGGATGGGGACGCCGGAGTTGATGCGGAATAGGTGGTGTTGGTTGGGCGGTGTGCCGCAGGTGGAGAAGGTGATGATGCCGAGGGTTTTGTTGAGAGGTGGGTTGATCATTGGGCACCTCCGCACGGGGCGGGGGTGTGGCTTGTAGTGTTGCGTGGGTATCGCCTATCAGAAACGTTCATTGCTTTAGCTCCTAATGTAGAGCTGCCACGTTCGTTTCTCATGCGAATGGGTGGCAGCTATGCGCGGGCTGAGAAACCGGGACAATAGGAACCCGGCAGACCCGAAGGTCTCCCACGCATAGCCGCCATGACACAGACAATGCGGGCACAAAAAAGCGCCAACAGTCTAATGGATGGTGGCGCCTATGCGCCTATTGTTTCTCGGATTCTCAAGTCCGGTCGCTGGGGTGGAAGCGACGAGAAAAGATAGCTCGAACGAGCAACAGTCAGAAAGCGGGAGGTTATGGCTAAAAATTTCAGCCATGCACACGAAACAGGGTCAGCGTCTGTATTCCTTCAAGTCATACCCCATCCCCAACTCCTGAGCCTGACGCACTAGTGCTTCCATCGCTTCTTGGCTCTGAATCTCCCGCCGCTTTTTCAGCAAGATCCTAAACATAAACCGAACCCTTCTCCGTCGCCCAATTTTGCAAAGCTGAATCCCAACACCACTAAACGGCCCCATCATCCTCTCCCATCCATCAGCAACACGCGCCCTACCAACGCCCCCACAACCACCAAACCATTTCCCACCCACCAAAGCCCAAAATTCCGACTCTGCTCCGCATCACTTTCATAAAACGGCCCAAAGTACGCAGATCCTGCAACCACCACTCCGTTAAACAATCCAGCCGCTACAGCTACCACCAGGACAGCAAATCCAACCTCTTTGATCACCATATGAAGAACTCCAAAACCAGATTTATCCGGACTCGTGACAATCCGAGAACATGCCCTAGAATCTAAAAAACCAACCACGTGACCGTAGCAAACGCCTCGTCGGCAAAGAGGAGGCAGACGAAAATCAGAGCGGTCCTACTTGCGTACACGGTTTGCCTGAAGTCCAAAGCGCGCACGCCTCCCGCAGGCAGATGAAAGCGCTCAAATAAGCACTTTCAACGTCGCGACAAGCCAGCTGACCTTTCCCACAAAAACCATCGAACAACCCTGATTCCAGGCGCTTGCTTGCCCCTCGTAGGCTCACTCCCCCCACACAAGGAAGTGAGCCGGTCATGTCAGAACGCGCCTACCCCATCACCGAAGAAGAACAACTCAAACGCCGCATCCTGATCCCGCAACCAAAGCGCGTGCCCCATTCGCCGCCCATCGACTTGCTCGCCCTTCTCCCACCCGCAAACCCTGCACCCACCAAACCTCCCGGTTGCACATTCCTCAAACCCTGCCAACTGCCCGACGGGCTGATTCACTACAACGATCCAACCGGTTACGTCCCTCTTGAGCTGATCAGGGAATACGGCCATTTCAGCCTTTTGGGCGGCCGTGAGGTGGATGACCAAGGCGAGGTTGCCTTGAGCAAAATCAGCGGCAGTGCACTGCCTGTCGGCTTGGGATCGTTGGCATTGCGGGCGACGGTGGTGGAGTCGGCGGCTGTTGCGGCTGGCACGGTAGCGAGTGGGTTGCTAGCGGGATTGGTCGGGCTGGCGTGGCCAGCAGCGTTGGGCGATAGCGCGCTCTACACCGATGAGCAATTGCGTTCGATGCAGCGGGCGCGCTCGCAGATGCGTTTGCATATCGAGCAGTTGGAGGACGGCACGCTCAAGGGCTATGGGTTTTACACCGGCCGTAACGCCGACTGGCAGATGATCGATGTGGTGCAGTTCCAAAACCGTGGCGATCGGTTTGTGGCGGATTTGGGCGAGGGTGTGGAACTGATCTGGACGCCTGCGGTTGATCCGGGGGACACCTTGGGAATCCCAGCGTTGGAGGCGGCGCCGCAAGCGCCGGTGATCTGGATTTATCCGCCGACGCAGAAGGCTGCGCAGATTTTGGTGAACCCGGTTTATCCACCGAAGTATCGGGATTTTATTCTGGTGTTCCCGGTGGAGTCGGGGGTTGGGCCGTTGTATGTGGTGGTGAGTGTTAGGGCTGGGGACCACACATATCACCCCAAACCAAAGCTCTTAGCCGCGTTTCCAAAAGCAAAATGGGCTCGTTCGAAAACACCAATGAAGGGGGGCGGCAAACGTCCCAGATGGAAAGACCCCGACGGGACGATCTATGAATGGGACGCTCAACACGGCGCAGTGGAAAAGTACACCAAGCACGGAATTCATCTCGGCGAGTTTGATCATTTGACCGGTAAACAACGTAAGCCAGCTAAACCTGGAAGGACGGTAGAGCCATGAACCATTCAATTATGGGCGTTTTGCCTAACGAGGACTTTGCATCGTTTGAACAAGTGTTACCTCTATCCATTCAAGACCTGATGGAAATCATGGGATGGGAAAAACCTGAGGACTGCATATCTGACTATCAATTGACGAAAGAACAAATACTCAAAATAGAAGAAGCAAGTGCGCTAAAGCTGCCCACTCACCTTGATTTGTTTCTTACATCACACGACTAATATAGCCACAGAGCATTCCAACCTCATGCGCCGACTTTCACTGTCCAACAAAAAACTCCGCAACATCCCCCGCCGCCTCAGAGCCCTAACCCGCTGGGCCGACAGCTTCGAAGGCAGCTTCTACTCAGAACTACCACTGGACCGCGGATTCGAAAACGAAAAAATCCCCGTGATCGAGTCCCTTGTCGAAGGCAAACAAACCACACCGGAAATCCTGGCGCACTGCGCGCAACAATTGATCAGGGCCGCCGGTTACTTGCTTGAGGCCAGACCCGACGAAGCTCCCGAGTGCTGGGTAGTCGCCAACATTATGATTCCCGATATGTTCTCCAGCGAAGTCTGTGTCTACACAGATGAAAGCCGCTACCTGGGGGCCACTCAGCCGTTTGAGTACGAACACTTTCGTCAAACCCGCATCATCGGTCGAAGTCTGGCCAGTGAATGGGGCCTGACGGTTCCGCCGGGGCTTCATGAGGTTGGCTTTCACTTTGTGTATGTGGACGAGGATGGAGAGACCTATGAATCAGAGCACTGGTACTTTGGCGAAGTCAGTACCACTGATGACGACACAAGCGGTGAGCGTTGGAAGTACCAGACCTTCAAATCATTTCGGGCGCAAAACCCGGATTCGTTTGCCGCTACGCTAGGCCTCGACATTTCCCAAAAGTGATTGGTGGCGCAGTCATTTCCCGAGTCTGGCGCAGGTCTAAGTGTGGGAGCTGGCTTGCCTGCGATAGCGGTGGATCAGCCAGCACTTATATCGGCTGACACGCCGCCTTCGCGGGCAAGCCCGCTCCCACAGGGGATTGGTGCCGGGTCAGAATTCCAGGCGGGCGCTCAAGCCGCCGTGTTCGCGGTTGTACAACGCCAACCGACTCCCAATCTTGCCCACAATCATCTCCACAATCGCCAACCCCAACCCCGCGCCGTTGGCATTCCCCCGGCTATAAAACCGCTCGAACAGGCGACTCAACTCCGCTTCATCAATCCCCGGTCCCTGGTCCTCGACGCTCAGACAATTGACGCCAATCACCACTCTCACTTCACTGCCAGCCGGCGAAAAATTCAGCGCATTGGTCACCAGATTCTGCAACGCAATCGCCAGCGCGACAGGTTCAGTCTCCACCCAAACCTCTTCCTCGCCTTCCAGCACCAACTCCACGCCTTTCTCCATGGCCAACGGCGCCAGCTCGGCCAACTCCTCGCGCACCAGCTCGGTCAGTTGCACCCGGCTGCGCACCGGGTTGCTCAGTTGCGGCTCAATACGCGCCATGGTCAGCAGTTGGCTGCCGATGCGGGTGGCGCGGTCGACGCCGTTGACCAGAAACTCCAGGGCTTCACGGCGTTGCTCCGGGGTTTCGGCGCTTTGTGCGTTTTGTGCGTGGATGCGCAGGATCGCCAACGGCGTGCGCAGTTCGTGGGCGGCGTCGGCGATGAAGCGGCGTTCGCGTTCCAAGAGGTCATCCACTTGCACGAGCAGCCGGTTCAGCGCGGTTTGCATGGGTTCCAGGTCGCTGGGCAGTGGCGCCAGATGCAGCGGCTGCAGGGTGTCGGTATTGCGCCCGCGAATCGACAGGGCCATGGCGCGCAGCGGTTTGAAGCCCCAACCGATCACCAGCCAGATCAACACCGCCAGCAGCGGCACGCCGATCAACGTGGGCCAGAGGGTGTGGCGCATGATGCGCTGGATCACGTCCTGGCGAATGTCGTCGCGCTCGCCCACCCAAATCAATAACCCTTGCTGCGGGTCGGCAAGCAGGAAGGCGCACCAGTCGTTGCCGTTGTCCATCAGGTCGTGGGAGCCGAGGGTTGCAGGCGGTGCGGCCAAGACTGGGGCTTCGGCGGAGCGCACCAGCAGTTGGCCGTCAGCGCGCCAGATCTGGAAGGTCAGGCGGGTTTCATAGGGATGGGCCACGCCCTCTTCCCCCACGCGGCTCATGGCCTGGTCGAAGGCCTCATGCAACCTGTTCCAGTCGGCTTCGCCAGGGTCGCGTTGACGCAGCACGCCTTGCAGCAGGCGCGCGCTTTGGGCGAGTTGGGCGTCGTAGACTTCTTCGATTTCGTGGTGGCTGTCGCGTAGCACCAGCCAGCTGATCAGCGCATCACCGAGCAGGATCAGGACCAACACCGGGATGAGGATGCGTGCACGCACCGAGCTCATGGCGTGAACACCAGCACGTAGCCGACACCGCGCACGGTGCGGATCAGCTCTGTGGATAACTTCTTGCGCAAGTTATGGATCAGCACTTCCAGGGTGTTGCTCTCGACCCGGTCCTGCCAGCCGTACAGCGCGCGGGACAGGCGCTCGCGGGTCACCACTTTGCCGGGGCGCACCATCAGTTGGTGCAGCAGTTGGTACTCCATCGGCGTGACGATGACTTCCCCCTCTTGATAGCGCACTTGCTGGGTGGCCGGGTCGAGGCTGATGCCGGCGTGTTCCAGCAGCGGTTGCGCGCGGCCCTGGCTGCGGCGCAACAGGGCGCGTACGCGGGCCTTGAGTTCTTCGACGTCGAAGGGTTTGACCAGGTAGTCGTCGGCGCCGGCGTCGAGGCCGGCAATGCGTTCGGCGGTGCCGTCGCGGGCGGTGAGGATCAGCACCGGCAAGTCGTGCTGTTCGGCGCGCAGTTGCTGCAACAGGTCGAGGCCGTCGAGGCGTGGCAGGCCGAGGTCGAGCAGGAGCAGGTCGAAGGATTCCGTGCGCAGCGCGTGCAGGGCCGCCACGCCATCTTGCAGCCAGTCGAGGGTGTAGCCTTCGGCGCCCAAGGCCACGCGAATCCCCTGGCCGAGGGCACGATCATCTTCGACAAGGAGTAGGCGCATTACGAAATCTCTGTAGGAAACGGCGAAATCATGCCGGGTTTCAGCGGCGTAACGCTGGCAAAGATGTTACGGCGCGTTGCCAACTAAGGTTGCCCTAAGGTTGGTTTAGCACTGTGAAATCTCCCACCTCTGCTGAGAGCTTTTCCATGCGCAAAATTCTGCTGTTGTCCCTCGTCCTCGCCAGCCCCCTGGCCCTCGCCGGCCCGCAGTGCACCACCGCCGAGCGCTCGCAATGGCAAGACGAAAAAGCCTTCCAGGACAAGCTCAAGGCCGAGGGCTACACGATCAGCAAGTTCAAGGTCACCGACGGCAACTGCTACGAGATCTACGGCTTCGACAAAGACAAGCGCAAGGTCGAGATCTACCACGACCCGGTCACCGGCAAAGCCGTGAAGACTGAGATCAAAGGTTGATGCCAGGCGAATCCCTGCGCCTGTGGGACCCGTTGGTGCGGCTGTTTCATCTGTCGATCGCCGGGGTTTTCATCGCCAATTACTTCTTTAACGAAGCAGGCGATGACTGGCATGTCTGGCTGGGCTACTACGCCATGGCCTGGCTGCTGGTGCGCGTGGTGTGGGGATTCGTCGGGCCGCGCAGCGCACGTTGGGCGGACTTTTGGCCTACACCCAAACGGCTGAATGCCCACCTGCTTTCGCTGCTCAATCGCCGGCCGCAACATCGGCTAGGCCATTCGCCGATTGGCGCGCTGGTGATGCTGTTGATGTTGCTCGCGCTGCTCACTATCGGCGTCAGCGGCTTCTTGATGCAGGAAGTCGATGCCCTGTGGGGCGCCGACTGGCCGCAACAAATCCACGAGACCGCCGCCAATGGGTTGCTGGGCCTGGTGTGTATCCACGTGCTGGCGGCGCTGTTTGAAAGTGTCCAGGTGCGCGACAACCTGCCGTTATCCATGCTCACCGGTCGCAGGAAGCGCCTGCCGGATGAACGTGGGCAGTAATCCTTTTATCCACAGGTCTCCTATGCGCTCCGCCTTATTGATTTGCAGCGTGCTCGCGGTGTTTTTCGCCGCCTGGCAAAGCCATCCGCCCCATGTGCTGGCGCCGTTTGCCCAGGCCAGCCCGAATACCGCGAAGGTCGCAGCGACCCCGCAGTACACCAGCCGCTTTGTGTCGACGCAGTTGACGGACTTTGTGCACTCCTCCTCCGTCACCGCCCTGCCCGGCGGCGACCTGATGGCGGTGTGGTTCGCCGGCTCCCGCGAAGGCGCCGCCGATGTGCAGGTGCGCACCGCGCGCTTCGATGCCCACAGCGGCGAATGGGGCGCCGAGCAAGTGCTGGCCACGCGGGAAAGCACCCGCGACGGCACCCAGCGCTATATCCGCAAGCTCGGCAACCCGGTGATCGCCCTCGCGCCGGACAAACGCCTGTGGATGTTTTACGTGTCGGTGTCAGTCGGTGGCTGGGCCGCCAGTGCGATCAATGTGATGGTCTCGGATGACCTCGGCGCCAGCTGGTCGGCGCCACGGCAACTGGTGACGTCGCCGTTCTTCAATATCAGCACCCTGGTGCGCGCCGCGCCGGTGTTCCACGCCGACGGCTCCATCGGTTTGCCGGTGTATCACGAGTTCATGGGCAAGTTTGCCGAATACCTGTACCTGAGCGCCGATGGCGCGGTGATCGACAAATTCCGCATCAGCCGCGGCAAGCATTCGTTGCAACCGACCATCGTACCGCTGGACGGCCAGCGCGCCGTGGCGATGCTGCGTTACGCCGGCGACACCCATCACCGCGTACTGGCCAGCCGCACCACCGACGCCGGGCAAACCTGGAGCGAGCCGTACCCGCTGGAACCGGCCAACCCCAACTCGTCGTTGGCGGCGGTGGGCACCGAAGACGATGGTTTGCTGGTGGCCCTCAACGACCTGCAAGACGGCCGCTTCAAGCTCAGCCTCTACGGCACCGATGCCCAGCTCAGCCAGTGGCGCACCGTGGTGCAACTGGACCAGTCGCCGGACCCGCTGGGCGCGCCGTTCTCCCCCGAGGCCTACAAGGAAATCATCGGCGAAGGCTTCCGCGCCTCCAGCGGCGCGCAACGCTTGCCCCTGGAACAGCGCTTCCTGAGCAACCTGGATTACCGCGTGTGCAAACCCCGTGGCTGCGATTTCGAATACGAGTACCCGTATTTCAGCCGCAGCCCGGACGGTACTTACCACCTGGTCTATTCGTGGAATAACACCTTTATCAAACATGTCAGCTTCAACGAAGCCTGGCTGGCGGAGCGTCTGTGATGGTTTCCCTGTGGCAGGCCCATTTGAGTTTTGTGTTGCTGGGGTTTGTGGCGCTGTGCGCGCTGCGTCTCACCCAGCCGTGGCGCCCGTGGCTGCTGCCGGTGTTGGTGGCGCTGAGTTTTATCCCGGTCAATGAGCTGCCGTTGGCGGCGTATGTGCGCAGTTTTACCGATGATTTGGCGATCAGCACGCTGGTGTTGCTGGCGTGGGTTGCCTTGAGCCGATTGGGCGTGGTGCAGCCGCTTGCTCGGCCGCACCGCGTGCAACTGTTGCTGTTGTTCGGTGTGCTGGCCGTGGTGCTGTACCCGGCGACGATGGGGCTGACGTATGTGGATCCGTACCGCTGGGGGTTCAACCCACGGCCGATGATTGTGTGGGTGGCGGCGTTGACACTGCTGATGCTGGCCCTGCGCAACACGCTGGTGGTTTGGATGCTGGCGGTGGGCACGCTGGCGTTTGCGCTGCGGCTGAAGGCGTCGGAGAACTACTGGGATTATCTGGTCGATCCGCTCCTGGCGACCTACTGCGTCATCGCCGGATTAATGCAGATCAAACTGTGGGAGCGGGCTTGCCCGCGATAGCGCTGTATCA
>NZ_ANNV01000108.1 GCF_000346755.1 Pseudomonas sp. CBZ-4
TTTGGGGCTTTTCCAAAGTGAGCCGCCGTAAGGGCGGAACCATAGGTGGCCGTTACCTAAATAACGGATATGTACTCACTCCAAAAAAAACCAAGCTCAAGCCGCCGAAAGCGTCACCCAATACCCACTCAAATGCCCCCTAACAACCACCGGATAAGTCCCCACCAACATATTCAACGCACGCTGCGTATCACCAACCGGAAACGCCCCAGAAACAAGCAAACCCGCAATCGCCGGATCACACCGCACAACCCCCCGCCGATACCGCGCCAGCTCCGCAACAAAATCCGCCAGGCGCATCTTGTCCGCCATCAACATCCCCTGAGCCCACGCCCCAACATTCCGGTCAACAACCTCAACCCCACCAAACGTCTGCGCAGAAAAATCCGTACGCTGCCCCGCATTGACCACCAACGGCGCACCCTGCCGATTCTCAGCCAACACCACTTTCACCGCCCCCTCAAGCACCGCCAGATAAGTCCGCGAACCCAGTTCGCGCACGGTAAAGCGCGTCCCCAACGCCTGCATATGCCCCTGGCGCGTACTCACCAGAAACGGCCGCACAGCATCCGCCGCCGTCTGCACCAGGATCTCCCCCTCACGCAACTGCACCAGCCGCTGCTGGCTATCAAAACGCACATCGATCGCCGTGTCGGTGTTGAGCGTGATACGCGAACCATCGGTCAGCACCAGCTCCCGGCGCTCGCCGACGTGGGTGCGGTAATCCGCCGTCCACTGCTGCGACTGCGCCAGCTTCCAACCGCCCCAACCGACCGGCATCACCGCCAGCAACAACGCCAGCTTGCCCAGCGCCGCGCGGCGTTCAGGATGACTTGGACGATCCAGCGCCGACATCGCCAGCGCCGGCGGCAAACCGCCGAGCTTGCTTTGCAGCACCTGCGCCCGGGCCCAGGCGCGGTCGCGCTCGGGGCTGCTGACCTTCCAGCGCTCCCATTCGGCGCGTTCGTTGGCGCTGAGGTCGTTTTCGCTCAGGCGCATCAGCCATTCGGCGGCTTCTTCGAGGACGTCAGCGGGCAGCGGCGGTTCCTTGCGCAGGCTGAGCATTCATTCCACCAGCATCAGGCACTGCACAAACGCCTGTTTCATGTAGCGTTTGACGGTGATCAGCGACACGCCCAACTGCACGGCGATGTCGTCGTATTTGAGGCCGTTGAGCTGCGACAGCAGGAACGCGCGCTTGACCAGCGGCGGCAGCGCGTCGAGCATCGCGTCGATTTCGTGCAGGGTCTCCAGCACCATGAAGTGGGTTTCGGCCGACGGCGCCTCTTGCGGCGGCGCGCTGGCCAGGGCTTCCAGGTAGGCGCGTTCCAGCGCCTTGCGCTGGTACCAATTGACCAGGATGCCCTTGGCCACGCAGGTCAGGTAGGCCCGTGGCTGGTCGATCACCGTGACCTGGGAGGCGAGGATGCGCGTGAAGGTGTCCTGGGCCAGGTCCGCCGCATCCATGGCATTGCCGAGTTTGCGTTTGAGCGTGGCGTACAGCCAGCCGTGATGGCCGCTGTACAGCGCCTCGATTGCGCGCAGGTGCTGGGTGTGATCGGCTTCGAGGATTTCGCTCATGACGCGCAACCGTGCAATTGAGAAGTATTCCCAATGCTAAGGGACAACCCTGCGTGAGCGCAACGCGAGAATCGCAAGCAGCGCCAGCCCATAGGCCACGCAGACGAACAGGTAGGTGTACGCCAGCCCAAACACCTGGCTGAGCAGGCCCCCGAGCGAGATGCCGGCAATCGAGGCGAATTGCGCCGTGCCCTGGGCGATCCCCAGCACGTGGCCCTGGCTGGTGCCGTCGGCGGTCTTGGAAATCAGCGCCATCAGCACCGGCGTGGTGGCGCCGAGCAACACGCCCCACACCAGGTAGCCAAGGGCAAACACCAGCGGGTTGCGGGTGATGCCGGCCAGGGCGGTGAGGGCGATGCACCCGAGCACCACCCAGGCGATGCGCTGCAGCGAGTCGGCTTGGCTGCGGCCTTCGAAGTGCCGCGCCCACGTGGTCGCGGACAGGATGAAACCCAGCGCAAGCAAGCCGTAGCACAGGCCGACCCAGGCGTTGCTGACGTTGAAGGTGCTGCTCACATACAGCGCGAACGAGGTCTGCGGCAGCAGCCGCGCCAACAGCAGAATGCCCATCACCGCCAACAGCGGCAGCAGCGCCGAACCGCGCCACACCACGGCGCTGGAGACGGTCACGGTTTTCTTCTGCGGCGGCACGTCGGGCAAGGTCAACGCAGCGATCAGCGTGCACACCGCGCAGAGTGCGGCAGCGCTGAGGTTGATCCAGAAAAACGTCGCGTGATCAAGGATCAAGCCGCCGAGCACCGCGCCCAGCAGCGAGCCGACGTTGGTGGAAATCTGCAACAGCGCAAACAGGCGTGCGCGCCGCGCCGGCGCTTCGATGCTCACGCCGTACGCCTGGGCCGGGGCGATATAGCCGGCGCACGCGCCCTGCAAAAACCGCAGCAACAGGATCGCCCAGATATCGCTGACCAGCGCCAACGCCAACTGGGTCAGGGTCAGGCCGACCAAGGCGCGGATCATCATCAGCTTGTGCCCATGACGGTCACCGATGCGCCCCCAGAATGCGCTGGTCAGCAGGATGCCAAGCATCGGCCCGACGTACACGGCGATGCTGGCGAAACTGAACAGCGCATCGGAGTCAGTCATCCCACGCAGATGCACCGGCCAGAACGGCCCGCTCATTTCCATCGCGCCCATCGACACGAGCTGGATCGCGAACAGCAGGGAAATCAGGACGCGGGTCGGTGGCATGGCTCAGTCTCGGTTTTCAAAAAATTCACAGGGGGCTGATACTTTTTCGCCGGTCGGCTGGCATCAGGAGTAATTCTCATCCGATCCAAGGACCCCGACGTCATGCCCGTTGCCAGCCGGTTAACATTCGCCATCCGTACTGCCCTGTTGCTGGCCGCCGCCAGCGGCAACGCCTGGGCCGCCAGCGCCGAGTCGCACGACGACAGCGCGCAGAGCCTGACCCTTGACGCGACAGACGTCAACGCCGTCTACAACGGCCCCACAACCCTGCCCGAGGTGTTCGCCGGTGGCCAGGTCGCCCGGGGCGCGCGCCTGGGCATGATGGGCAACAAGGACGTGATGGACACCCCGTTCAGTGTCACCAGCTACACCGCCAAGACCCTCGCCGACTTGCAAACCGTGACCGTCGCCGATGCGTTGGAGCGCGACCCTTCGGTGCGTTCCACCGGGCAGTCGGGCGGTATTGTCGACTCGTTTTTCGTGCGCGGTTTCGCAATTGGCGAGGGCAACCTCGGTGAGTTGGCCTTTGACGGCGTGTACGGCGTGGCGCCCAACTACCGCGCGTTCACCGAGTACGCCGAGCGCATCGAAGTGCTCAAGGGCCCGGGTGCGCTGGTGTACGGCATCTCGCCCAACAGCGGCGTGGGCGGGGTGATCAATATCGTCCCCAAGCGCCCGCTGGATGAAGATTTGACGCGCTTTACCGGCAGCTATGCCTCCGACAGCCAGGTCGGCGGCCACCTCGATATCAGCCGTCGTTTCGGTGATGAAAACCAGTTTGGCGTGCGCTTCAACGGCAGCCTGCAGGGCGGCGACACGGCCGTGGACAACCAGAGCCGCGACGTCGGCATCGGCGCCATCGCCCTGGATTATCGCGGCGAGCGCCTGCGTCTGAACCTCGATTACATCAGCCAAAAAGAAAGCTGGGAGGGCGCCTCGCGGCCGTTCACCATCCAACCGGGCGTGCAGGTGCCGTCGGCGCCGAATGGCCGCACCAGCCTGCCGCAGCAGTGGGGCTGGTCGGACACCAAGGAGCAGTCGCTGCTGCTCGGCGGCGAATATGACCTGAACGACAACCTCACCGTGTTCGCCCATGCCGGTGGCGGGCGTTCGGATGTGAAGCGCATGTCCGATCAGGTGCCGCGCATCCTCAATGACGCCGGCGACACCAGTAACACGCCGGGCTACTACAAATTCAACGTCGACCGCTCCACCGCCGATGTGGGCGCGCGCGGACTCTTTGCCACCGGCCCGGTGACGCACACCGCCACGCTGATGGCGACCCGTTACACGGATGAATTGTCGCGGGGCATCAACAACGGCACGCTGATCCGTTCCAATATCTACCACCCGGTGGACACGCCCAAGCAATACATCAACACGCCCAAGGTGCTGCGCATTTCCGAAACGGAACTGTCCGGCATCGCGTTGACCGACACCCTGGGCATGCTCGACGACCGCATCCAGCTGACCCTCGGCATGCGCCACCAAGCCATCGAGTCGCGCAACTACAACGCCGCCGGCGGCGTCAGTGCGCGGTATGACGCCAGCGCCAACACGCCGTTGCTCGGTGTGGTGGTCAAGCCGTGGGAGGACGTGTCGCTGTACTACAACTATGTCGAGGGCTTGAGCAAAGGCGACGCGGCACCCGGCACGGCGAGCAACGCCGGGGAGACCTTCGCGCCCTACGAGTCCAAGCAACACGAACTCGGCGTGAAGTACGAACACGGCAGCTTCATGACCACAGTGGCGTTGTTCCAGATCGAAAAACCCAGCGGCGAAACCGGGGCCAACGGTGTGTATTCGGTGCAGGCCGAACAGCGCAACCGTGGCCTGGAGCTGAGCATGTTTGGCGAAGTGGCCCCCGGCACCCGCCTGATGGGCGGCGTGACCTTCCTCGATGGCGAACTGACCAAATCCGCCACCGCCGCCAACCGTGGCAACAAACCGGTGGGCGTGCCGGATATCCAGGCCAATCTCTGGGCCGAGTGGGACACCCCGGGGCTGGAAGGTTTTACCCTCACCGGCGGCGCGATCTACACCGACCGCCAGTTCGTCGACCAGGCCAACACCCAGCAGCTGGACTCGTGGACGCGCATCGATGCCGGCGCGCGTTATGCGACGAAGATCGACGGACGACCAACGACCTTCCGTGCCACGGTGCAGAACGTGTTTGACCGTGAGTACTGGTCGGGCGTGGCGTCGTACGGCGCGTTTTCGCCGGGCTATCCGCGTACGTTGCAGTTGTCGGCGAGCGTGGATTTCTAGGACACGAATGTCGATATCAGACGCATTCATGCCGCACCCAGGCTATTTTCGCTCCGGCCGGCCCGCGTAAGGTGACCCATCATTAAGAAATGATGATCGCCTGACTCTTCAGTCAGTACGCCTTACGTCGATCACCGAGAATAAAAACAACGATGAATAGCCTGAATACCAAGGATTCCAACGGACAGTTGGCGCAGGGCTTCAAGCCGCGCCACGTCACCATGCTCTCCATCGCCGGGATTATCGGCGCGGGGTTGTTTGTCGGTTCCGGGCACGCGATTGCGGCGGCGGGGCCGGCGGTGATGCTGGCTTATCTGTTTTCCGGGCTGCTGGTGGTGCTGGTCATGCGCATGCTCGGCGAGATGGCGGTGGCCAACCCGGACACCGGCTCGTTCTCGACCTACGCCGACCAGGCCATCGGCCGCTGGGCCGGCTTCACCATCGGCTGGTTGTACTGGTGGTTCTGGGTGTTGGTGATCCCCATCGAAGCCCTGGCCGCCGGGCATATCCTCAACCAGTGGTTCCCGCAGATCGACGCTTGGCTCTTTGCCTTGTTGTCGATCTTTTTGTTGGTGGTGACCAATCTGTTCAGCGTGTCCAAATACGGTGAATTCGAGTTCTGGTTCGCCATGGCCAAGGTGGTGGCGATCATCGGTTTCATTGGCTTGGGCTTTGCCGTGCTGATGGGCTGGATTCCCGAGCGCGAGGCCAGCGGGCTCAGCCGCCTGATGGAGGAACACGGCGGTTTTGCGCCGAATGGGCTGTCGGCGGTGGTCGGCGCGTTCATTACCATCATGTTCAGTTTTATCGGCACCGAAGCCGTGACCATCGCCGCCGCCGAGTCGAGCAACCCGGCGCAGAACATCGCGCGGGCGACCCGTTCGGTGATGTGGCGCATCGGCGTGTTCTACGTGTTGTCGATCTTCGTGGTGATCTCCGTGGTGCCGTGGGATGACCCGCTGCTGGCCTCGGTGGGCTCCTATCAGCGCGCCCTGGAGCTGATGAACATTCCCCATGCCAAGCTGCTGGTGGATATCGTGGTGTTGATCGCCGTCGCCAGTTGCATGAACTCCTCGATCTACATTGCCTCGCGCATGCTGTTTTCCCTGGGCAAGCGCGGTGATGCGCCCGCCCTGATGAAAAAGACCTCGGCCGCCAGCGTGCCACGGGGGGCGGTCATCGCCAGTACGGTGCTGGGCGCGGGCGTGACCTTGCTCAGCTACTTCATGCCGGCCGGACTGTTCCAGTTTTTGCTCGCCAGCTCCGGCGCGATTGCCTTGCTGGTGTACCTGGTGATTGCCGTGTCGCAGCTGCGCATGCGCAAGGTGTTGCTGCGCCGCAACGTCACGCTGACGTTCAAGATGTGGCTGTTTCCCTGGTTGACCTGGTTGGTGATCGCGTTCATCTGTAGCGCGTTGACGGTGATGCTGGTCACGCCCGCGCACCGCTTCGAGGTGTCATCCACCCTCGTGCTGGCCTTGCTGATTGCCCTGGTCGGCTTGATCACCGCGCGGCATCCCGAACCCCAACCTCAGGCCGTGTCCGCAGCCACCCAGCCATGAGCGCGCGGCCGATCAACAGCCTGGTGTTTTTGCTGTTGGACCAGTTCACGCTGATCTCCTTGGCGTCGGCCCTGGAGCCGCTGCGCATGGCCAACCAGTTGGCCGGCCAGGAGCTTTATCGCTGGCACACGGCAAGCCTGGATGGCAACCCGGTGTGGGCCAGCGACGGCGTGCCCATCACCCCGGACGGTTCGATCCATAGCGTGCCGGTGGCCGACAGCGTGATCGTGTGCGGCGGTATCGGTATCCAAGGCACCGTGACTGGCGAACTGGTCAAGTGGCTGCGCAGCCAGGCGCGTTATTCGAAGCGCCTCGGCGGCATCTGTACCGGCAGCTGGGTGCTGGCGCGGGCCGGCTTGCTCGATGGTTATGAATGCAGCGTGCATTGGGAATGGCTGGCCGCGATGCAGGAAGCCTTCCCACGGGTGACACTCAGCACCAGCCTGTTCACCCTCGACCGCGACCGCCTCACCAGCTCCGGTGGCACCGCGCCGCTGGACATGATGCTGCACCTGATCGGCCGGGATCACGGGCATGAACTGTCCGCCGCGATTTCGGACATGTTTGTCTACGAGCGCATCCGCAACGAGCAGGATCACCAGCGCGTGCCCCTCAAGCATATGTTGGGCACGCAGCAACCCAAGTTGCAGGACATCGTCGCGTTGATGGAGGCCAACCTGGAAGAGCCGATCAACCTCGACGAACTGGCCGCGTACGTGGCGTTGTCACGCCGCCAGCTGGAGCGGATGTTCCAGAAATACCTGCACTGTTCGCCTTCGCGCTACTACCTCAGATTAAGGCTGATCCGCGCGCGGCAGCTGCTCAAGCAGACGCCGATTTCCATCGTCGAACTGGCCGTGCTTTGTGGGTTTGTGTCCACGCCGCACTTCTCCAAATGCTACCGCGAGTACTTCGGCGTGCCGCCCAGCGATGAGCGCTCGGCCACCGACAGTGAGCGCTCCATCGTGGTCAAGCCGATCCTTCACAGCGCGCCCGCGCCCATGCCGATCAACGTGCTGGAGCAGGCGCGGGGCGAGTCGACGTTTGCCAGTATCAAGAACCTGCGTCCGGGCGGGCGCGCAGACTGACCGCTCAGTACTTCCAGGTCACCGACGCCGTCACATTGCGTGGCGCGCCATAGTTGGTGGAGCCCGCAGCCTGGTACAGCGACAGCAGGTACTTCTGGTCGGTGACGTTGTTCAGGTTCAGCGCCGTGCTCCAGTGGTCATCGAAGTCGTAGCTGGCCATCAGGTCCACCAGGGCATAGGCGCTTTGTTGCACGCGGCTGTTGCTGTCGACCTGGGTGGAGCTTTGCCATTGCACGCGGCTGCCGATCTTGGCGTGGGGCAGGCCGGGCAGGCGGTAGGTCAGGCTGCCGCGCACGCTGTGGCTG
Organism: Pseudomonas sp. CBZ-4; assembly: GCF_000346755.1. Classification (GTDB taxonomy): domain Bacteria; phylum Pseudomonadota; class Gammaproteobacteria; order Pseudomonadales; family Pseudomonadaceae; genus Aquipseudomonas. The sequence continues at coordinate 8,014 of NZ_ANNV01000108.1, forward strand.
GGCACGTATTGGCGCGCCTTGTCGCCGTGGTTGTCTTCGATGTGCACGTAGGTGTAGCCGCCCGCCAGCGTCAGGCCGGGCAGGGCTTCGCCGTTGGCTTGCAGTTCGACGCCACGGCTTTTGTAGTCGACGCCGCGATACACGTACTGGCCGCCGACAATTTGCCCGGTGGCTTCGGCGACGTTTTGTTGTTCGGTCTTGAACAGCGCGGCGGTGACGCCCAGGCGTTCGTCGAGCAGGCGGCCCTTCACGCCGACTTCCATGCTTTTGCCTTCCAGCGGCTCGATGATGCCGCCGGCGGTGCTGCGCAGGTATTGCGGTTTGAAGATTTCGGTCCAGCTGGTGTACAGGCTCCACTGCGGGTTCAGGTCGTAGACCAGGCCGGTGTAGGGCGTGACTTTGCCGTGAACCCGCGTGTTGTGCGGCGAGCCGTAGCCCATGCCGTCGCCATCGGCGCTGAGCATGCGCGCGCCGGCGATCCAGTGCAGGTCGTCGGTGAGGCTGAAGCGTGCGCCGGCGAACAGGCTTTTCTGGCGGTCGGTGAACAGCTGGGTGTTGAGGTCGTCGGTGTAGTTCATCGGCGGTTCCACCACGTTGCCGGCCAGTACGTCGGCGAGGCTTTCCACCTGGCTGCCGGATGCGCTGTTGTAGTGACCGCGTTCCGTGTGGTGCAGGCGCCCGTAGTTGGCGCCGAGGGTCAGCTCATGTTCGCGGCCAAGGAAGTTGAACGGGCCGGACAGTTGGCCTTCGGCGGCCACCTGGTGCTCGGTGCTCTTGGTGCGGTTGATGTAGGCGATCACGCTGTCGGCGGTCAGCGGGATGGCGTAGAGCATTTTTGTGTCGGAGTGCTGGCTCATCCCAGAGACGGTGAGGGTGCTGGTCCAACCGTTGTCGAAGGCATGCGTCAGCTCGGCGAAGGCGCGTTGGGTCTGGATATTCCAGTAGGTCCACGGCTGGCCGACGCTGGCGCTGCGGTCGCTGTAGTGGATGCGGTTGCCGGCGTAGTCGGCGATGGGCAGGCCGCCCCAGGTGCTGCCGTTGGAGTAGCTGTCCTGCTGGGAGAAACCGACGGTCAGGGTGTCGGCGTCGGACAGGTCGAAGGCCAGCAAGCCGGCGGTCACGTTGACTTCGTGGCTGTACTGGTCGAGGTAGGAGTTGCCCTTGTCGTGGGAGGTGATAAAGCGCCCGCGCACGTTGCCGCTGTCGGTCAGCGGGCCGGAGACGTCCAGGCCCAGGCGGCGGTTGTCCCAGGAACCGGCGCTGGCGTCGATCTTGGCCTGGAAGGTGTCGGTGGGGCGCTTGCGCACCAGGTTGACGGTGGCCGAGGGGTCGCCCGCGCCGCTCATCAAGCCATTGGCGCCGTGCAGTACATCGACCTGTTCGAACTCGGTCATGTCCTGTTCGCCCACCAACACACCGCCGGAGAACGGCAGGCCCATGCCGTCGAATTCGAAGTTTTCAATCTTGAACCCGCGGGACGTGAAGGCGGTGCGGTCGGTTTCAAACTGTTCGACGGTGACGGAGGGCGCGCTGCGCAGGGCTTCCTTCACGCTGTTGAGCTTGAAGTCGTCCAGTTGCTCGCGGGTGACCACGGTGATGGCTTGCGGGGTTTGTTTGTCGGTCAGGCCCAGGCGCGTGGTGGTGGACTTTGGTTTGCCCAGATAACCGACACTTGGGCCGCCGTCTTGTCCGGCGTAGTCCTGCACATGGATCGCCGGCAAGGTCATGCCGTCTACCTGACGCGGCACGGGCACCAGGTAAACCGTGGCCGCGTCGGTACGGGCAAAGCTGTAGCCGCTGCCTTTGAGCAGTTCGGTGAGGGCCTGTTCCGGCGCGTACACACCCACCACCGCCGAGCTGCGCAGGGCGCCGTCGAGGTTGCCGTCGAGCAGCACGTTCTGCCCGGATTGCTGGCTGAAGATCAACAAGGCCTGGCGCAGTTGCTGGGCCGGGATGTTGAGCGACAGTTTATCCACCGAGGTGCTCGCTGCCGTGGCCGCATAGACCGGGACTGCTGCCATGAGCAGGCTGCAGGCGAGGGCGGCGGCGCGCCAGTGCACGGTGGGTTGGGGTTGATTTGCCATTCAGGTGGTTCCCTATGAGGTCGCGCTATCAATCCCTTTACGACGGATGACGCGTGGCGATACCTGATGGCGATGTGAATTATTTGCGATTAGGCCGGTTGGATCAGGGTGACCAGGTCGGTGTAGTGGGTCACGCGCACGGCCAGGGCCTTGGCCAACACGTCGAGCATCTGCTCGGGACGGTTGAGGTTGAGGATCAGGCTGACGCGACGCGCGGCCAGTTGCGGGTCGGGGATGAAGATCTTGCCTGCACGCCAGTGCTGTAATTGGTTGACCACGCTGAGCAGCGGCGTGTCGAAGAACACCAGGCGGCCGTTGCGCCAGGCGAGCACCTGTTCCAGCTCGGCGCGTTGGATGGCGCCGGTGTGGGTGGCACTGAAGCGCAGGGACAGGCCTTCGCCCAGGTCGGTCTGCTGGCTTGGCGTTATCACGCGCACCGTGTGCCGGCTCACGCTCAACAGCGCGCTGGCGCCGTCGCACGCCAGGCAGAACTCCGCGTCACTGGCCAACACCCGGCCCGCCTGGGTCTGCACGACAAACTCGGCGGCCTTGGGCTGCACCTGGAAAAACGCCTCGCCCTGCAACAGCTCCACCGCGCGCCGCGTGGCGGAAAAATCCAGGTTCAGCGCGCTATTGCCGGCCAGCTCAACGCTGGAACCATCCGGCAGTTGCACGGTGCGCCGCTCGCCCACGGCGGTGCGCACGTCGGCAAACGGCGCGCCGATGCCCTTGAACCACAGGGTGCCAGCGCTGGCCGCCACCACCGCAACACTGGCGGCAACCCCCAGCCCGACAAAGCGCCGCCGGGACAGTTGGGGTGCTTGCACCTTGGGCGGCGCCAACACGGCGGTCGCCGCCCACAACTGCTCCAGGCGGGCATACGCCTGGGCATTGCGCGGGTCGGCCGCGAGCCAGTCGGCCAGTGCCTCGCGCTCGGTCGGGGTCGGCGTGCCGGCCTGGACCAGGGCAAACCACTCGCTGGCCTGGTGACTGGCGTCATCCGGGCGGGCGGGGGTGGGGACGAGGCGCGGCGGTTCAACACTCATGGGTCATCAATTCAACGAGGGCAGGGCAGGCGGCGCAGTATAAGTGAAGGGGCTCACTCGGGCATGCCCAGCTTCAACAAATCCAGGGCGCGCACCATGCGGCTGTAGGCGGTTTTCGGCGAGATGCCGAGGCGTTCGCCGATCTGCACGTAGGTCAGGCCTTCAACACGCACCAGCAGGAATATTTCGCGGCAGGGCGCGGGCATGTTCTGGATCACGACGTTGAGGGTGGCCAGTTGCTGATGGGCGATGGCGGCTTGCTCCAGCGTCGGGCTGGGTTGTTCCAGCGCGCCGGGTGCCTGTTGGTCCAGCGGCTCGCCCTTGCGGTGCTCCTGGCGGCGGGTGTGGTCGATGAACAGGTTGCGCGCGGCCGAGAACAGATAGGCGCGGAAATTGTCGATGCGCGTGCGGCCCATCTGTTCCGACAAGCGGATGAACGCGTCCTGCGTCAGGTCGGCTGCGGTTTCCTTGCAGCGTAAACGGCGGTCCAGGTAAGCCTGGATTTCGCCGCGATGGGCGAGGTACAACGCCTTGAGATCTGAGCCGGACATAACGCCACCTGACAGCCATGGGAGCAAGCGCGGCGGAATATAACAAACGAGAATGATTGTTAATAGCGGCGCGAAGGTTTTTTCGCCATCGCGCCGTGGGCTCAGTTGTAGAGAGGCTGTCAGATCGCTTGCGGTTTGAAGTCGCTGGCGGCGACCGGCATCACGCCTTGCATCAGTGCCACGGATTTTTCCAGGCCTTCGAGGCTGTTGAGCAACACGTCTTCGTGTTCGATGGACAACCAGCCATCGTAGCCGGCCATTTTCAGGCGGTAGCAGAACTGGCGCCACCACTGTTCGCCGTGGCCGAAACCGAGGGTGATATAGGACCAGCTGCGCGCCGACACGTCCATCAGCGAGCCGTTTTCCAGCAGTGAATCCACCGCCTGTACCGGTGTGTTGAGCAGCGTGTCCTTGGCGTGTACGTGGTACAGCGCATCGCCGAGGGCGTCGGCGGCGGCCAGGGGGTCGGCGCCCATCCAGAACAGGTGCGACGGGTCGAGATTGGCGCCGATCACCGGGCCGATGGCGTCGCGCAGCTTGAGCAGCGAGCGCACGTTGTACACGCACTGGTTGCCGTGCAATTCGAGGGCGATGCGCTCCACGCCATGGGCCTTGGCCAGGTCGGCGATCTCGCCCCAGAACGGCAGCAGGCGTTCTTCCCACTGGTAGCGCAGCATGGTTTGTGTCTCCGGTGGCCACGAGGCGACGACCCAGTTGGGCATGCGATCGCCGGCCTGGCCCTCGGGCAGGCCGGACATGGTGCACACGGTCTTGATCCCCAGTTCACCGGCCAGGCGGATCGTATCCTTGAGGCACTGGGCCTGTTCCGGCTGGGTCGGGTGCAGCGGGTTGCCGTTGGCGTTGAGGGCGATGATTTCCAGGTTGTGCTGTTCGAAACTGCGGGTGAAATCGCGGCGAGCGGCGTTGCTGTCGAGCATCTGCTGCAGATTGAAATGCGGCGCGGTGGACCAGCCCCCGGTGTTCACTTCCAGGCCCGACAGGCCCATGCGTTCAGCGTGCTTGAGCACATCGCCCAACGGCAGGTTGCCGAGGGTATCGGTGACAAATCCCAATTTCATCGCGAAGCTCCTGACACGTGTTGTGGTTGTTATGGGGCGATTATTCGCAGTGGTTCGCCGGCGTTCAAGGACGAGCAAGGGCCAAAACTGATGGGAATTCCCTCAAGTTGCACTGCACAAAGAACTCTTAAAGTACGGGCATACGGTTTATAAATGAGGGTATTCACATCATTCAGGACGGGTCCGCCATGTCTCAGCAAGCCCCTGTGCCATTCTGGAAGGGCCCCACGGTGGAGCAGATCGCCAAGGTCGCCCGGGTCGGCGTCGCCACCGTGGACCGCGTGCTCAACCACCGTGCCGGGGTGCGCGAACAGACGCGGCTCAAAGTGCTGGCGGCGCTGGACAAGCTCAGGCAAGACCTCGCCAACGGCACGGCGACCCTGCAGATCAAACTGTTCTGCGACTCGGGGGAAACCTTCAACACGACGCTGGCCGAGGCACAGGAGACGGTGAACAGCTCAACGCCCGGCGTGCTTGTTGAAGGTCATTACGCCCCTAGCAACAGCGTCGATCCAGCAGCATTCGCCGATCGTGTGCAGGCCGATGGCGCCAGCGCCGACGGGGTGATTGTGGTCTGCCGTGAACACCCGGCGATCAACCGCGCCGTGCGCGCCTTGTGTCGCCGAGGAATCCCCGTTGTCTGCCTCACCACCGACTTGCCCAACTCCGGGCGCAGCGCCTACGTGGGCAACGACCAGTACGCCGCCGGCAGCGTCGCCGGCTTGCTGATCGGCAATGCGCTGGCGCGGCAGAAGGCGAAGATCCTGCTGGTCACCAGCATGGCGTTCCGTTGCCAGCAGGAACGTGAGATGGGCTTTCGGCGGGTGCTGCGCGCGGAGTTCCCGCACCTGAAGATCGATGAGCGGATGGGGTCTGACGACCGTCCGCAGACCACTGCCGAACAGCTGATGCGCTACTTCTCCAAACACGACTACCCGGCGGCGATCTACAACGTGGCCGGGGCCAATCGTGGCGTGGCGCAGGCCATCGGCACCATCCCCGGCGAACAGCGGCCGGTGTTCGTCGGGCACGAGTTGACCGGGCATACCCGCGCGATGCTTGAGTCCGGGGTGATGGACTATGTGCTGTCCCACGATTTTGTCGGCGAGGTGTCGGCCGCGGTGCGCTGGATTCGCGGGGCGCGGGAGGGTGCGCGGGCCGCGCCGGCGTTTACCCGGGTGTTGGTGCATACGCGCTACAACTGTGATTGACGGTAAAGACGTAAAAGTCCAGTATGGAATTATAAGTACAAAATGATCGTTGCAGCGTTTTCTTCTCTCTTGCCAAACCAACAACAACCCGCGAGAACCTCATCATGAAGAAACTCCCCCTCATCACCGCCCTGGCCTTGGGCCTGTTCGCGTCCAGCCACCTGCTGGCGGCCGAGAAGACCCTGCGCATCGGCATTGAAGCGGCTTACCCGCCGTTTGCATCGAAGACGGAAAAAGGCGAGATCGTCGGCTTCGACTACGACATCGGCAATGCCCTGTGTGCACAGATGAAGGTCAAGTGTGTGTGGGTCGAAGGTGAGTTCGATGGTCTGATTCCTTCCCTCAAGGTGAAGAAGATCGACCTGGCCTTGTCGTCCATGACCATCAACGAAGATCGCAAGAAGTCGGTGGACTTCACCCACAAATACTACTTTACGTCTTCGCGCCTGGTGATGAAGGACGGCGCCGTGGTGGATGACCAATACGCCAGCCTCAAGGGCAAGACCGTCGGTGTACAGCGCGCCACCACTACCGACCGCTATGCCACCGAGGTGTTTGAACCGAAGGGCATCAGCGTCAAGCGCTACAGCAACAACGAAGAGATCTACATGGATCTCGCGGCCGGGCGCCTGGATGCGATCTTTGCCGACACTATCCCGCTGAATGACTTCCTGCAGATGCCACGGGGCAAGGGCTATGCGTTTGTCGGGCCGGAGCTGAAGGACCCGAAATATGTGGGCGAAGGCGCGGGGATTGCGGTGCGCAAGGGCAATGGTGAGTTGGTCAGTGAGTTGAACAAGGCGATTGACGGGATTCGGGCGAGTGGTGAGTACCAGAAGATTTCAGAGCAGTATTTCAAGTCTGATATCTACGGCGATTGATGCTGAGCCGGGATGTTCGGGCTGAGTAGGTTGATGTGGGAGCTGGCTTGCCTGCGATGGCGGTCTTTTTGTGTACATATCCGTTATTTGGGTAACGGCTACCTATGGTTCCGCTCTTACAGCGGGTCACTTTTGGAGGGACCCAAAAGTAACCAAAAGGTCCTCGCCCCAACACTCGGCACCTCGCCTAGGCTCGGTGTGCCCGAAGCAGGCTTGAATCCGTGGGCCGCCGCAATGGGCCATCCATGGCCCAGTGCGGCTAACCCGGCGTCCTGCCGGGTTGCCCACGGATTCAAGCCTGCGTTCGGCCAGCGTGTTTGACGGGGCGACCGCAGATCAAAAGCCAGAGCGCGGCGGCCTTAGAGCCGACCGATTTTTTGTGTCGATCTCGGTTAAAAATGTGGGAGCTGGCTTGCCTGCGATGCAGACAACTCGGTACATCAGGCAAAGCCAGTTGATGCCATCGCAGGCAAGCCAGCTCCCACACAAGCCAGTTCCCACAGTTTGATCTGAGGTGGCTTTGAGTTTTTGGTTATTAATAAATAGCTTCTTATTCCTTAACGAATATAAAACCCGTCCCTATACTGTCCTACAACGTTAAACGCTGCAGGAGGGCACACCCATGCACAGCGAGTCGATTCGTTATCTGATCGTGCCGGGCTGGCAAGGATCGCCAGAAGATCATTGGCAAACTCATTGGCAGAACAGCCTGCCCAACAGCGCCCGCGTGGAGCAGGCCAACTGGCTGACGCCGCGCCGCGAAGACTGGGTGGCCGCGCTGGCCGAGGCCATCGCCGCCGACAGCACGCCGGTGATCCTGATCGCCCATAGCCTGGGTTGCATCACCGTGGCCCATTGGGCGGCGACGGCGCCCGTGCAGTACTTGCGGCAGGTGCGTGGCGCCTTGCTGGTGGCGCCGGCCGATGTCGAACGGCCTGCCTGCTCGCCGGCCCTGCGCAATTTCGCGCCGATTCCTGGCGACCTGCTGCCGTTTCCCAGCCAGGTGGTCAGCTCCGACAACGACAGCGCCGTCAGCGCCCCACGGGCCCTGGAGTTGGCCCGTCAGTGGGGCGCCGAAGCCGGCATCCTCTCGGGCGCGGGGCATATCAATGTGAAGTCCGGCCATCAGCGCTGGGAGCAGGGGTTTGCCTACCTCTATCGCCTGCAAAACCGCCTTGAGCACCACGCCCGCCGTAGTGCCTGAATATTTTTCAACGCCCCGTCCCTGAGTGGAGCCGGGGCGGGAGCCTGCCATGAGTCTGCATGAAACCTACGGCCAGCCACTGCTGACCTTTCCCGACGCCGATAAAAGCCCGCTGAGCATCCGCGCCAAGGCGCTGGTGTTTGTCGACCCCCGTTCGCGCCAACTGCGCGAAGACCTCGAAAGCCTCGCGCCGCGCGCCTTGCCCGTGTTGATTCGCGGCGAGACCGGCAGCGGCAAGGAGCTGCTGGCGCGGCACATTCACCGTGGCAGCGATCGCGGCGGCTTGTTTGTCTCGGTCAACTGCGGCGCGATCAGCCCGACCTACGCCGACGCCGAGCTGTTCGGTTACGCCGCCGGCAGCCACAGCGGCGCGGCGAGCAGCCGGGCCGGCTGGTTTGGTTCGGCCAACGGCGGCACCTTGTACCTGGACGAGATCGGCGACTTGCCGCTGCCGATCCAGGTCAAATTGCTCGCCGCCCTGGAAAACCACGAAGTCACCCGCGTCGGCGCCCATCAGCCGAGCCCGGTGGACGTGCGCCTGGTCGCCGCCACCAGCATCGACCTGGCCCAGGCCGTGGCGGCGGGCAAGTTCCATGAGCGCCTGTTCCATTACCTGAGCGAAGGCCAGCTGGAGCTGCCGGCGCTGCGCGAGCGGGTCGGCGATATCTTGTCCCTGGCGGAATACTTCCTCGGCATCTACAGCCAGCGCCTGGACTTGCCGGTGCCACTGATCAGCGACGCTGCCCAGCAGGTGCTGGAACAGCACAGCTGGCCGGGCAATACCCGTGAGCTGGAAAACGTTATTCACTTTGCGTTGCTGGTGAGCAGTGGCGACGAGATCTTGCCCGAGCATTTGAATTTGCCGGTGGCGGGCTCGCCGTTAGAGCAGGTCCAGCGGATCTTCAACAACGCCAGCGCCGCCGAACGGGAAACCTTGCGAAAATTCCTACATGAACAAAATGGAATATCAAAGTGAATAAAAGATATTGTTCGGGAATAAAAAATCTAGGTATTGTCCGTTTCACGCCGCGATAGCACATCGCTGGCACACCACATGACAAGCGGCCGTCACCGACGCCCCGGAATTAAGGACACTGCATGAAAAAGGTTCTGTTGTTTACCGCGCTGGCGGCTGCCCTGACTGCAAGCTTCGCCCAAGCCAACGAGAAACTGGTGGTTGCCGCCACGCCGATCCCGCACGCGGAGATCCTCGAGCTGATCAAGCCGACCCTGGCCAAAGAAGGCGTGGACCTGCAGATCAAAGTCTTCACCGACTACGTACAACCCAACGTACAAGTGGCCGAGAAGCGTCTGGACGCCAACTACTTCCAGACCCTGCCATACCTGGAAAACTTCAACAAAGGTAAAGGCACCAACCTGACCACCGTGGTCGGCGTGCACGTTGAACCGTTCGGCGCCTACTCGAAGAAGATCAAGAACATCTCCGAGCTGAAAGATGGCGCCACCGTGGCCATCCCGAACGAAGGCTCCAACAGCGGCCGCGCCCTGTTGCTGCTGCAAAAGGCCGGCGTGATCACCCTGAAAGACCCGAAAAACGCCTTGGCGACGCCGAAAGACATCGCCAGCAACCCGAAGAACCTGAAGTTCAAAGAGCTGGAATCGGCCCTGCTGCCACGCGTGCTGGACCAGGTTGACCTGGACCTGATCAACACCAACTACGCCCTGGAAGCCGGCCTGAACCCGGCGAAAGACGCGCTGTTGATCGAAGGCGCTGATTCTCCGTACGTGAACTACCTGGTGGCACGCCCTGACAACAAGGACAGCGATGCGATCCAGAAACTGTCCAAGGCCCTGACCAGCCCGGAAGTCAAAGCCTTCATCGAGAAAAAATACAGCGGCGCCGTGCTGCCGGCGTTCTGATGTAAGCCAAAACCCCCTTCAAGGTTTCAACGCCGACGGCTTCTACAGCGTCGGCGTTTTTTATTGCCTGGAATTTGGAATGCAATCAAACCTGTGGGAGCTGGCTTGCCTGCGATAGTGGTCTATCAGCCAGCACATCTGTATCTGACACACCGCTATCGCAGGCAAGCCAGCTCCCACAGGGGCTTTGTGTGGGTTTGCGGCAGTTAGGTTTTTGCGTGATATCAATATGCTATTTAGGTATTTAAATATTTGTTTTTATACCTTTAAAGTCTGCGCTACCCGACGTTACCCACGCCGGCTCGAACCGCGCACGCCGCATTACCCCTGCGGCGTTTTGGACTGCCGATGACCTTCGATTTCGCCTTTATCCTCACCACCCTGCCGGCGTTTCTGAAAGCCGTGGGGGTGACGCTGCAAGTGGGCCTGATTGCCATTGCCACCTCGCTGCTGGTGGCGCTGATCAACGCCGCGCTGCTGGTGTTTCGCACGCCCTACCTGTCACGCCTGGTGGCGCTGTACGTGGAGCTGGCGCGCAACACACCGCTGCTGATCCAACTGTTCTTCGTCTACTTCGCCCTGCCGGCCCTGGGTTTCAATATCTCCGGGTTCTGGGCGGCGATCATCACCATGACCTTTCTCGGCGGCGCCTACCTCACCGAAGTGCTGCGCGCCGGTGTGGAAGCGGTGCCGCTGGCGCAGATCGAGTCGGGCAAGTCCATCGGCCTGTCCGACTGGCAGCTGCTGCGCCATGTGATCCTGCCCCAGGCCGGCATCCTCAGCCTGCCGGCGTTGTTCGCCAATTTCATCTTCCTGCTCAAGGAAACCACCGTGGTTTCCGCCGTGGCGGTGCCGGAGATTCTCTACACCACCAAGAGCTACATCGCGCTGTACTACAAGACCTACGAAATGCTCGCCGTGCTGACGCTGATCTGCGTGCTGCTGTTCTTGCCGCTGTCGCTGCTGCTCAGCCGCCTGGAAAGGAGGCTCCAGCATGGCCAGTTCGGGTCTTGAGTTGTTGTGGGTGTCGTTGCCGCAACTGGGCAAGGGCGCTGCGCAAACCCTGTCGATTTCCTTCTTGAGCATCGCCTTCAGTACGGTCGGCGGCGTGTTGTACGGCGTGTTGCGCACCTTGAACAACAAGGTGATCAACGCGGTGCTGCGGGTGTACCTGGAGCTGTTCCGCGCGATCCCGGTGCTGGTGTGGTTGTACCTGCTGTTTTTCGGCCTGCCGATTTTCTTCGGCCTGAGCATCCCGAGCTTCTGGTGCGCGGTGCTGGTGCTGTCGCTGTGGGGCGCCAGTGAAGTCGGCGAAGTGGTGCGCGGCGCGTTGCATTCGCTGCCCCGGGGCCAGCGTGAAGCGGGCTTGTCGATTGGCCTGTCCGACCCGCAGCTGTACGGCTACGTGCTGCTGCCCCAGGCGCTCAAGCGCATGACGCCGCCGACCATCAACGTCTACACGCGGATCATCAAGACCAGCTCCCTGGCAGTGCTGATCGGCGTGGTGGATGTGATCAAGGTCGGCCAGCAAATCATCGAACGCACCTACGAATCCGTGTTGATTTACGGCGTGCTGTTCCTGTTTTTCTTCTTTATCTGCTACCCGTTGTCGGCCGCCTCCAAGGTGCTGGAACGGCGCTGGGCCCAAGCATGAGCGCATTGATCGAGTTTCAGGGTTTCAACAAATATTTCGGCGAAGCGCAGGTGCTCAAGGGCATCGACCTGAGTGTGCAAAGCGGCGAAGTGGTGGTGATCCTCGGCCCCAGCGGCTGTGGCAAAAGCACCTTGCTGCGCTGCCTGAATGGGCTGGAAGTCGCCCACAGCGGCAGCCTGCGGTTTGCCGGAAACGAGCTGTTGGACAAAAAAACCGACTGGCGCCAAGTGCGCCAGGACATCGGCATGGTGTTCCAGAGCTATCACCTGTTCCCGCACATGAGCGTGCTCGACAACATCCTGCTCGGCCCGCTGAAAGTGCAAAAACGCGAACCCCGCGAAGCCCGCGAGCAAGCCGAAAAACTCCTGGAGCGCGTGGGCCTGGCCGACAAGCGCGACGCCTTCCCGCGCCAGCTTTCGGGCGGCCAGCAGCAACGCATCGCCATCGTCCGTTCGCTGTGCATGAACCCGCAGGTCATGCTGTTTGACGAAGTCACCGCCGCCCTCGACCCGGAGATGGTCAAGGAAGTGCTGGAAGTGATCCAGGGCCTGGCCCGCGATGGCATGACCCTGCTGATCGTCACCCACGAAATGGCCTTCGCCCGCGCCGTCGCCGACCGCGTGGTGTTTATGGAGGCCGGTCGCATCCTCGAACACAACACCCCCGAGGCATTCTTTACGAACCCGCAGACCGCACGCGCGCAGCAGTTCCTGGAGAAGTTCTCCTTTGTTTCAACACTGCCCAAAAAGACCAAGGAACTGGAGCTGACATGAAAAAACTACTGCTGCCACTGTTTGCCGTCGCCCTGCTGGCCGGCTGCGATAAAAAGGCCGAAGAGCCTGCCAAACCCGTCGCCGCTGCCGCGAGCGCTATCGACAAGATCAAGGCGCGGGACAAGCTGATCGTCGGCGTATTCACCGACAAGCCGCCGTTCGGCTTTGTGAACGAAGCCGGGCGCTACGTCGGCTTTGATACCGACATCGGCCGCCAATTCGCCAAGGATCTGCTGGGCGATGAAAACAAAGTCGAATTCGTCGCGGTCGAGCCGGCCAGCCGCATTCCGTTCCTGCAAAGCGACAAGGTCGACCTGATCCTCGCCAACATGACCGTGACGCCGGAACGCAAGGAAGCGGTGGACTTCACCAACCCCAACCTGAAAGTCGCGGTGCAGGCCCTGGTGCCCAACGACAGCGTGGTGAAAAGCCTGGATGACCTGGCGACCCGCACCACCATCGTCACCACCGGCACCACCGCCGATATCTGGCTGACCAAAAACCACCCGGACTGGAAACTGCTCAAGTTCGAGAAAAACTCCGAATCGCTGCAAGCGCTGTCGGCGGGCCGTGGTGATGCGTATGCGCAAGACAACCTGGTGCTGTTCAGCTGGGCCAAGCAGAACCCGGGCTACCGCGTGCTGGAAGAGAAACTCGGTGATGAAGCACCGATTGCGCCAGCGGTGAAGAAGGGCAACATCGAACTGCGCGACTGGGTGAACGCCGAGCTGGCGAAGTTGGGTGAGGAGAAGTTTTTGCTCAAGCTGTATGACCAATATGTGCGTAAAGAGCTGAGCGATGACACCAAGCCTGAAAGCGTGATTGTTGAAGGCGGTAAGTGGCAGGGCTGATCCCTGGCTTGTGTGGTGAATGATCTACCGCTATCGCAGGCAAGCCAGCTCCCACATTTGAAGGTATTCACAGTTCAAAATGTGGGAGCGGGCTTGCCCGCGATGAGGCCCTCCCAGTCACCGACTATTCCGGCCAATGCCACGCCGGCGCATCCAGAATCCCTTGCCCCACAATCCGCGTCTCCCCCAACACCTTCTCCAGCACAATCGAATTGCACCCTGCATCCTGCTGCAACGCCGCAATCAACCGGCTGGCATGGGACACCACCCACACCTGACACTGCCGCGACGCCTGGATAATCAAGCGCGCCAACGCCGGCAGCAGATCCGGGTGCAAGCTGGTTTCCGGCTCGTTCAGCACCATCATGGTCGGCGGCCGCGGCGTCAGCAGCGCCGCGATCAGCAGCAGATAACGCAAGGTGCCGTCGGACAACTCCGCCGCCGACAACGGCCGCAGCAAGCCTTCCTGATAGAACTCAATTGCAAAGCGCCCACCCTGCAACGGCTGGATATTCAGGCGTGCGCCGGGAAACGCGTCGCTGACCGCGCGCTGCAATGCCTCGGGGTCGCCGATTTCGCGGATGGTCTGCAACGCCGCCGCCAGGTCGCGCCCGTCGTGGTGCAGCACCGGCGTGCGCGTGCCCAGTTGCGGCTGGCGCACGGGGGCGTCCACGTCGCTGCGAAAGTGATCATAAAAGCGCCAGCCACGAATGCTTTCGCGCAGCAGCAACACCTCCGGCGAGCCGCGCAGGCTGCCGACCTGGTCGAACAGGCTGTGGTAATTCGGCGTGTGCTGGGCCAGCACATCCCAGGCGCGGCCGTCGCGGGCGCGCACCATCGGCCCGGAACGCTGCACCAGCAGGCTGGCCGGGCGGTAGATATGGCCGGCCCAGATGCATTCTTTTTTCACCTCCGGGTCGAGGGCGAAAAACGACTCGCTGGGTTCGGGCAGTCCCAGGGAAATGGCGTAGCTGAAATCCTCCCCGGCAAAGCCCAGGCGCAGGCGCTTGACGCCTTGGCGCACGGTGGACTGAATCGGCACCTCGCCCTTGTGCATGCGGCGGCTGATGGTTTCCGGGCCGGCCCAGAAGGTCGAATCCAGTCCGCCCTCACGGGCCAGTGCATTGATCACCCCGCCCTGGGCGGTTTCCGCCAGCAGGCGCAGGGCGCGGTACAGGTTGGATTTGCCGCTTCCATTGGGGCCCGTCACCAGGTTCAGCCGGTCCAGGGGCACTACCAATTTGTTGATCGAGCGGTAATTGGCCACCGCGAGGGTCTTGAGCATGGGCATTCAATCGGTGTGGGAACCCTCGGAGTATGGGAGCCTGCATGCAGATAAGGAACCCTGAACTAAGCTCACAGTCGCATACACACTTGGTATATCGCATCGCGCAAAAGGAGCCTGCATGGGCGGTCGTATTTCCACCTGTATTTTCGGACTTGGCCTACTGGCGCTGCTCAGCGGTTGTGGCCAGGAAAAGGCCGAGCCCAAGCAGCATTCACGGGTCTTTGTACAGACCGTGCAACCGGCGGATTTCGCCGCGGCGGTCACCCTCACTGGCGATATCCAGGCCCGCGTGCAAACCGACCTGTCGTTCCGCGTGGGTGGCAAGATCATCCAGCGCATGGTCGATGTGGGTGATCGCGTGACGGCCAAGCAAGTGCTGGCCAAGCTCGATCCCAAGGATTTGCAGACCAACGTCGATTCCGCCCAGGCCCAGGTCGTGGCCGAACAGGCACGGGTCAAACAAACGGCGGCGGCCTTTGTGCGCCAGGAAAAACTCCTGCCCAAGGGCTACACCAGCCGCAGCGAATACGACGCCGCCCAGGCGGCCTTGCGCAGCAGCCAAAGCGCCCTGGCCGCTGCCCAGGCGCAGTTGGCCAACGCCCGCGAACAACTCGGCTACACCGCGCTGATCGCCGACGCCCCCGGTGTGATCACCGCGCGCCAGGCCGAAGTCGGCCAGGTGGTGCAGGCCACCGTGCCGATCTTCAGCCTGGCCCAGGATGGCGAGCGCGATGCGGTGTTCAACGTCTATGAATCGCTGCTGGTGGAGCCGCCGCCCGACGCGCCGATTACCGTGAGCCTGTTGGATAACCCCAGCATCAAGGCCCAAGGCAAGGTCCGCGAAGTCACCCCGGCCGTGGCCGCCAACACCGGCACCGTGCAGGTGAAGATTGCCCTGGAGGCGTTGCCCAAGGGCATGCGACTGGGCTCGGTGGTCAGCGCCACCGCCAATGGCCCGGCCAAGCCGAGCGTCGAACTGCCCTGGTCGGCCCTGACCAAAGACCTCAACGAGCCCGCCGTGTGGTTGATCGACGGCGACGGCAAGGCGCAGTTGCACAAGGTCAGCGTGGCGCGTTACCTCACCGGCAAAGTCATCATCAGCGACGGCCTCAAGGGCGGCGAAAAGGTCGTGGTGGCCGGTGGGCAATTGCTCCACCCCGGCATGCTGGTCGAGATTGCCCAACAAGGAGCCCAGCCATGAAGCACCTGACGGCTTTGCTCACGGCCAGCCTGTTGCTCGCGGCGTGCTCCAAGGAAGAGGCGCCGCCCGAACAGGTGCGCCCGGTGTTGTCGATGGAAGTGAAAGCCGAGGACCAGGCCAACCTCGGCCGCTTCGCCGGTACGATCCAGGCGCGCTATGAAAGCAACCTGGGGTTCCGCGTGCCCGGGCGCATCGCCCGGCGTGCCGTGGATGTGGGCGCCGAAGTGGAGCAGGGCGCCTTGCTCGCGGTGCTCGACCCCACCGACCAGCAAAACCAGCTGCGCGCGGCCCAGGGTGACCTGGCCAAGGTGCAGGCGCAATTTATCAACGCCCAGGCCAACGCACGCCGCCAGCAGGAACTGTTCAACCGTGGCGTCGGTGCCCAGGCTCAGTTGGATGTGGCCCAGACCGACCTGAAAACCACCCAGGCCTCCCTGGATCAAGCCCAGGCGGCGGTCAACCAGGCCAAGGACCAGCTCAACTACGCCGAGCTGCGCACCGACCACGCCGGCATCGTCACCGCCTGGAATGCCGAAGCCGGCCAGGTGGTCAGCGCCGGCCAGCAAGTGGTGACCCTGGCCCGCCCGGATATCAAGGAAGCGGTGATCGACCTGCCGGCCGGCCTCGCCGAACGGCTGCCGTCTGACGTGGTGTTCCTGGTCGCCGGGCAGCTCGACCCGAGCGTGCACACCACCGCCATCGTGCGCGAGATCGAACCCCAGGCCCAAAGCGCCACGCGCACCCGTCGCGCGCGCCTGACCCTGGCCGAGACGCCGCCCGCCTTCCGCCTGGGCACGGCGATCAGCGTGACCTTGAGCACCGCCATCGCGCCACGCATCGAAGTGCCGCTGAGCGCGTTGCAGGAGGTCGATGGCAAGACCCGCATCTGGCTGCTCGACACCCAAAGCCGCACCGTGCAACCGCGTGACATCACCGTCATCCGCCGTGACGCCGGCAGCGCCGTGCTCAATGGCGGCGTCAAACCCGGCGAGCGCATCGTCACCGCCGGCGTGAACAGCCTGAAACCCGGGCAGACAGTCAAAATCGACGAGGACAGCCCGCGATGAAAGGCAGCTTCAACTTATCCGACTGGGCCCTCAAGCATCAGTCCTTCGTCTGGTACCTGATGTTCGTCGCGCTGCTGATGGGCGTGTTCTCCTACATGAACCTGGGCCGCGAGGAAGACCCGTCCTTCACCATCAAGACCATGGTGATCCAGACCCGCTGGCCCGGCGCGACCCAGGAAGAAACCCTCAAGCAGGTCACGGACCGCATCGAGAAAAAACTCGAAGAGCTGGACTCCCTCGACTACGTGAAAAGCTACACCCGGCCGGGTGAGTCCACGGTGTTCGTGTTCTTGAAGGACACCACCAGCGCCAAGGACATCCCCCACATCTGGTACCTGGTGCACAAGAAGATCGACGACATTCGCGGCAGCTTCCCCCAAGGCTTGCAGGGGCCGTCGTTCAACGACGAGTTCGGTGACGTGTTCGGCTCGGTCTACGCGTTCACCGGCGACGGCCTGTCGATGCGCCAGTTGCGCGACTACGTGGAGCAGGTGCGCGCCGAGATCCGCTCGGTGCCGGGGCTGGGCAAGGTCGAGATGATCGGCCAGCAGGACGAAGTGATTTACCTGAACTTCTCCACGCGCAAACTGGCCGCGCTGGGCATTGATCAGCGCCAGGTCGTGCAAAGCCTGCAATCGCAGAACGCGGTGACGCCCGCCGGGGTGATCGAGGCCGGGCCGGAGCGGATTTCGGTGCGCACGTCCGGGCAGTTCGCCTCGGAAAAAGACCTGGCCGACGTCAACCTGCGGCTCAATGACCGTTTCTATCGGCTGGCGGACATCGCCGAGATCAGCCGTGGCTACGTCGACCCGGCGCGGCCGATGTTCCGTTTCAACGGCACGCCGGCGATTGGCTTGGCCATCGCCATGCAGAAGGGCGGCAATATCCAGGCGTTCGGCAAGGCCCTGCATGAACGCATGGACGAACTGACCGCCGACCTGCCGGTGGGCGTTGGCGTGCACAAGGTGTCCGACCAGGCGGAAGTGGTGGAAGAGGCCGTCGGCGGCTTCACCAGCGCGCTGTTTGAAGCGGTGATCATCGTGCTGGTGGTGAGCTTTATCAGCCTCGGTATGCGTGCCGGGCTGGTGGTGGCGTGCTCGATTCCGCTGGTGCTGGCGCTGGTGTTCGTGTTCATGGAATACAGCGGCATCACCATGCAGCGCGTGTCGCTGGGCGCGTTGATCATCGCCCTCGGCCTGTTGGTGGACGACGCGATGATCACCGTGGAGATGATGATCACGCGCCTGGAAAAAGGCGAAACCAAGGAACAGGCGGCGACCTACGCCTATACGTCGACGGCGTTCCCGATGCTCACCGGCACGCTGGTGACGGTGGCGGGCTTTGTGCCGATTGGCCTCAACGCCAGCTCGGCGGGCGAGTACACCTTCACCCTGTTTGCCGTGATCGCCGTGGCGATGCTGGTGTCGTGGGTGGTGGCCGTGCTGTTTGCGCCGGTGATTGGCGTGCATATCCTCAGCGCCAAGGTGAAGCCGCACGATGCGGAGCCGGGGCGCATCGGTCGCGCGTTCAACGGCGGCATGCTCTGGGCCATGCGCAACCGCTGGTGGGCCATCGGCATTACCGTGGCGTTGTTTGTGGCGTCGGTGTTCTCGATGCAGTTCGTGCAGAACCAGTTCTTCCCGTCATCCGACCGCCCGGAAATCCTGGTGGACCTGAACCTGCCGCAAAACGCCTCGATCAACGAGACGCGCAAGGCCGTGGACCGCCTGGAAGCGATCATCAAGGACGACCCGGACATCGCCCGTTGGAGCACCTATATCGGCCAGGGCGCGATCCGTTTCTACCTGCCGCTGGACCAGCAACTGGAAAACCCCTACTACGCGCAGCTGGTGATCGTCAGCAAAGGCCTGGAAGAACGCGGCGCGTTGATCCAGCGCCTGCAAAAGCGCCTGCGTGATGACTTCGTCGGCATCGGCAGCTATGTGCAGCCGCTGGAAATGGGCCCGCCGGTGGGGCGGCCGATCCAGTACCGCGTGTCCGGCAAGGACATCGACCAGGTGCGCAAACACGCGATCGAACTGGCCACGCTGCTCGACCAGAACACCCACCTGGGCGAGATCATCTACGACTGGAACGAGCCCGGCAAAGTGCTGCGGGTGGACATCGCCCAGGACAAGGCGCGGCAACTGGGGCTGTCGTCGGAAGACGTCGCGCAACTGATGAACAGCGTGGTCAGCGGCGCCTCGGTGACCCAGGTACATGACGATATCTACCTGATCAACGTGGTCGGCCGCGCCGAAGACGCCGAGCGCGGTACGCCGGAAACCTTGCAGAACTTGCAGATCGTCACGCCCAACGGCACGTCGATTCCGCTGCTGGCGTTCGCCACGGTGCGTTATGAGCTGGAACAGCCGCTGGTTTGGCGGCGCGACCGCAAGCCGACCATCACCATCAAGGCGTCGGTGCGCGATGAGATGCAGCCGACGGATCTGGTGAAACAGCTGGCGCCGACCATCGACAAATTCAACGCCGATTTGCCGGTGGGCTACAAGGTCGCCACCGGCGGCACCGTGGAAGAAAGCGGCAAGGCCCAGGGCCCGATTGCCAGCGTGGTGCCGCTGATGCTGTTCCTCATGGCGACGTTCCTGATGATCCAGCTGCACAGCGTGCAGAAGATGTTCCTGGTGGCCAGCGTCGCGCCGCTTGGGCTGATCGGCGTGGTGCTGGCGCTGATCCCCACGGGCACGCCCATGGGCTTTGTGGCGATCCTCGGCATCCTCGCGCTGATCGGAATCATCATCCGCAACTCGGTGATCCTGGTGACGCAGATCGACGAGTACGAAGTGGCCGGTTATTCACCGTGGGACGCGGTGGTGCAAGCCACCGAACACCGCCGCCGGCCGATCCTGCTGACCGCGGCGGCGGCGAGCCTGGGCATGATCCCCATCGCCCGCGAAGTGTTCTGGGGGCCGATGGCGTACGCGATGATTGGCGGGATCATCATCGCCACGTTGTTGACGTTGTTGTTCCTGCCGGCGCTGTATGTGGCCTGGTACAAGATCCGCGAGCCAGAGCCGGAACAAAAGGCCGAATAAGGTCAAAAATGTGGGAGCGGGCTTGCCCGCGATAGCAGTCTGTCAGTTAAAAATGTGCTGACTGACCCAATGCAATCGCGGGCAAGCCCGCTCCCACATTTGGATCTCCATAGGGCTGAGGGGCTGTGGGAAACCTCCCGAAATATCTATCACTGCCGTGTCAGGCAGCGCAGTGGTCTACCCTCCCAACCTCCACCCCACCCGGTCGAACGTTATGAACTGGCCTCGTCACTTCTTACTGCTCTGCACATGCCTCATCTCCCCGCTGGCCCTTGCCAGCACCGTCCTCGAAAACCCGCTATGGCGCGTCGAACTCGACCCCGCCACCCTCGCCATCCGCGTCACGCCCAACGGCCAGGCGCCGGTGCAGGCCTCCAGTGGTGTTGCGGCGCGTGCAGTCAGCGAACTCGCGCAGGACACCCAACAGGCCAGTTGGCAGTGGGGCGCCTTTCGCGTGACGGCCAACCTTGCGCAACGCGACCTGATGCTAGCCATCACTGCACGCGAACCGGGTGAACTGCCGATCCTGCAACAACCCGCCAGCGCCATTGGCAAGGGCTTGATCTGGCCGTTGGCCGAAGGGCATTACGTGCCTGCCGACAATGCCGTGTGGAAAGCCTTTCTGCTGGAACAGGGCGATATCAACACCACCCAGGACCTCAGCCTGCCGCTGTGGGGCATGGACCACGGCGGCTTTACCCTGAACTGGTTGCTGACCAACCCCTACAACAATCGCTTGCGTTGGCAGGCGGACAAGGGGTTGTCGGTGACCCATGAATTCACCGCACTTGATCCCGCCGCGCCCATGACCCTGTTGTTGCACCTGGGCGAGGCTGATCCGTTGGCCGGCGCCAAGCGTTATCGGCGATGGCTGGTAGAGCAGGGCCGTTATGAGCCCCTGGTGGACAAGCTGAAACAGACACCCGAGGGCGAGAAACTGCTGGGGGCCAGCCACGTCTATCTGTGGGGCAATGATCTGCTGGCCTTGGACGATGTGCAGGACTGGCCGCTGCTGCTCAAGCGCCTGCGCACCCATGAACTCAAGGGTTTGCTGGACAAGGAAGCGACGAAAGTCCTGGCGCAGTCCACGCCGCTCAATCGCTATGAACAGACGGTGTTGCTCCGTGGCCTCAACGCGGCGATCAACAAAAAAGCCCGACAGAGCTGGCAGGTGGACGCGCCCGACATGACGCGCCTCGCGGCACGCTATGGCGAGCTGCGCAGTGAACTGGCCGTCGCGTTTGCCGGGGCGCTGAGTGACGCCCCGGACACATGGGGCAACCAGACGATTCAAGCGTTGAGCCGTGCAGGTCTCCCACGCTTGCTGGTGACCCTGGGCGAAGGCTGGGAAGGCGGCCTGTGGCATCCCGAGGCGATTCGCGCCGGGGTGGACGCCGGCTTCCTGATGGCGCCCTACGATTCCTATGAAACCGCCTTGTCTGCCAGCGAAAACCCCGACTGGACCACCGCTCACCTGGGCAGCCGGGCCTACCGTGACTGCGCGATCGTGTTGCAAACGGGCAAGCTGAAAACCGGCTTCCAGCAATCGGGCCACTACACCGACCCATGGTGTGTACGGCCCTTGTTGGAGGCGCGGGTGCCAGCAGTGCAAGCCAAGGCCGGCTTCAACGCCTGGTTCCTCGACGCCTACGCCACAGGCATGGTCTTCGACAGCTACCGCGACGGCGCGCGGATGACCCAGGCGCAAAACGCGGCTGGCAACATCGACGCATCGCGCTGGCTGAACACCGTGCGCCAGTTGCCGACCGGTTCCGAAGACGGCAATGCGAGCACCGCCCAGGGCATCCTGTTCGCCCACGGCATGCAGACGCCGGTGATTGGCTGGGGTGATAAGGCGATGACCCAGGACAAGCAATCGCCCTATTACGTGGGCAACTGGTACCCGCCGGAGCAGCCAGCGGTGTTCTTCAAGCCGGTGCCGTTGAACGAGCCGTTTCGTACCCTGTATTTCGACCCAAGCATGCGCCTGCCGCTGTATCAGGCGGTGTTCCATGGTTCGGTGATTACCACCCATCACTGGCTGTTCGACAGCCTCAAGCTGAGCAACGTGAGCGTCGAGAATGAGCTGACGCAACTGCTCTACAACGTGCCGCCGCTCTACCACTTGAGTTCTGCGACGGTTGAGCAGCGGTTGCCGCAGATTGAGCGCCAGGATCGATTTTTCCGGCCGTTGCATCAGCGCTTGGCGACGCAGGCGATGACCGGGTTTCGGTGGCTGACGGTGGATCGACAGGTGCAGGAGACCACCTTTGCGGATGGTTCGCGGTTGGTGGCGAATTTTGCGGCGGGCCCGAGAGAGGGTTATGCCGCGCGCAGCGTTACGGCGTTGGTGGTGGGTGAAAAACCTTTGGTGTATCAGGTGAAATAGCTATCGCAGGCAAGCCAGCTCCCACAGTTGACCGAGTTGCCGATTTGGAATGCGTTCACCTGTGGGAGCTGGCTTGCCTGCGATGAGGCCGGTCCAGCCAACCCACCTCTACACCTTGCGCCACACACTGGCCAACCAGGGCTGCTGCTCCCGCGGCAACCCGGCTGGTCGGTAGTAATGCTCCAACTCCACAAACCCCGCCTCAGCCAGCAACGCCTGCCACGCCTCAAGATCGTGATAAGAGCCATATCGCGGCCCATTCCAACCTTCCTGGTTTTCCCCGCGAGGGTTGGAACTGAACAACACCCCCTCAGCCTTCAACGCCCCATGCAGCTGCTTGAGCACACGCGGCAGCTCCTGCTTGGGTATATGAAACAGCACCGCATTGGCAAAGATCCCGTCGAAGCGTTCAGCCGGCAGATCGAGCTTGAGGAAATCCTGCTGCAACACCTCGCAGCCGCTGTCTTCCCGCGCCATCTGCGCAAAGCGCTCCGAGCCGTCCAGGCCCACGGCGATATGGCCCATGCGCGTGAAGGTCTGCAAGTCGCGCCCTGGGCCGCAGCCGAAATCCAGCACGGTAAACGGCACCGTGCCCTGGATGTGGCGCAGCAGCGCGTCGATGTTCTGGCTCACATCGTGGTCGCGGGTGCCTTCGCGGAAGTCCTCGGCCACTTTGTTGTAGTGGCCGAGGGTGGTGGCGGTGATCTGGTCGAGGTCGTCGGGCTTGAGGGACATGGCGGGCGATACCGGGTGCGGAGATGCCCCGACTATACCTCAGCGCTTGTTCAGCACCCGCGCCAACCGATCGCCGCCGAGCTGGATGAACGCCACCAGCACCACCAGCAGCACAATCACCGTCAGCATGATCTGCGTGTCAAAGCGCTGGTAGCCGTAGCGATAGGCAATGTCACCCAAGCCACCGGCGCCAATGGCACCGGCCATGGCCGAGGAGTTGATCATCGTCACCAGGGTGATGGTGAACCCGCCGACAATCCCCGGCAGCGCTTCCGGCAACAGCACGTGCCAGATGATGTGCCAGCGCCGGCAGCCCATGGCCTGGGCGGCTTCGATCAAGCCATGATCGACCTCGCGCAGGCTCACCTCGGCAATCCGCGCAAAGAACGGTGTGGCGGCGATGGTCAGCGGTACCACCGCTGCCCACACGCCGTAGGTGGTGCCGACGATCAGCCGGGTGAACGGGATCAGCGCCACCATCAGGATCAGAAACGGAATCGAGCGGAACAGATTGACGAACGCCCCCAGCACGCGGTTCAACGCCGGTGCCTGGTAGATGCCGCCCTTGTCGCTGGTCACCAGGAACACTGCCAGCGGAATCCCCACCAGCAACGCGATCAGCGACGACACGCCGACCATCAACAAGGTGTCGATGGCGCCCTGCAATAAACGATCAAACCACATAGCCCAGCACCTCCGCCTGTTGTGCCCAATTGCCGGCGCGCTTGCGCAATTCATCGGCGCTGTGGGCCGAGCCGCTCACCGCCAGCAGCAATTGCCCCAAGGCATGGCCCTTGATGCGTTCCACGCCGCCTTGCAGCAAGCGCACGCGCCCGCCGAGGGCGGCGAACAGCGCAGCGAGGTCCGGCTCGTCGGTGTCGCTGCCGGTGAAACGCAAGCGCAGCACCACCGCCGCCTCGGCCGATGCTGGCGTGACCTGCAAACGGTTTTGCAGTTCTTCCGGCAAGCCGTGTTGCAGGGGCGCCAGCAGGGTTTTGCTGACCTCGTGTTGCGGGTCGCCAAACACCTGCCACACCGGGCCTTGCTCGACGATGTGGCCGTGTTCCAGCACCACCACGCGGTCGCAGATCTCGCGGATCACTGCCATCTCGTGGGTGATCAGCACGATGGTCAGGCCCAGGCGTTTGTTGATCTCGCGCAGCAGGCCGAGGATCGACTGGGTGGTCTCCGGGTCGAGGGCCGAGGTGGCCTCGTCGCACAGCAAAATCTCGGGGGCGTGCACCAGCGAGCGGGCGATGCCCACGCGCTGCTTTTGTCCGCCAGACAGCTGCGCCGGGTAAGACTTGTGCTTGTCCTGCAAACCGACCAACTCCAGCAGCTCGCGCACCTTTTGCTCGCGTTGCGGCTTGGGCACGCCGGCCACTTTCAGCGGCAACTCGACGTTCTGCCACACGGTCTTGGCCGACATCAGGTTGAAGTGCTGGAAGATCATGCCGATGCGCCGACGCAGCGCCACCAGGCGGTCTTCGTCGTAGTCGCCGATGTCCACCTGGTCGATCAGCACCCGCCCGCTGCTGGGTTGTTCCAGGCGATTGATCGTGCGGATCAACGAGGATTTACCGGCGCCGCTGCGGCCGATGATGCCGAACACTTCACCGCGCTGGATCGCCAGGTCGATGCCTTGCAGGGCATGCACCTTGCCGTCGTAGCTCTTGCCCAGGTTGATAAAACGCACATGGGCGCGGTTGAGGTCCGGGTGCAGTTCGGTCTGCTCGGCGTCCCTGGGCGGTGTGCCCAGGTCGCGCAGTTGGGAGTGGGCGGCGGTCATTTTTTAGCTTCCCAGCCGACTTGGTAGAGCTTGCCCAGGGACTTGTCCAACGCGGCGCGCACCACCGGCGAGTGCTGGTAGATATCGACGAACTTGATCACGCGCGGGTCGGTGGTGCCCTTGGGCTGGGTGACGAACTGGATCACGTACTCCGGGTGGTCGAGGCCGTCGAACAGCAGCGCCGACTCGGCATCGAAGGTCTTGGACAGGCGGATATAGGCCGGGTAGCCCTGCACCAGATCGGCATCGTCATAGGCGCGCACCAGTTGCACGGCCTCGACTTGCAGGATCTTGATCTTTTTCGGGTTGCTGACGATGTCTTCTTCGGTGGCCTTGTAGCCCACGCCCGGCTTGAGGGTGATCAAACCCGCCTTGGCCAGCAATTGCAGGCCGCGCCCGCTGTTGATCGGGTCGTTGGCGATGGCCACGCTGGCGCCCTGGGGCAGGTCGTTAATGCTTTTGAATTTCTTCGAATACAGGCCGACATTGTTGATAATCCCCGGCGCGTACGGCACCAGGTCAAACCCGGCGGCAGCCTTGGCGTTTTCCAGGAACGGGATGTGCTGGAAGTAGTTCACGTCGATATCACCGGCGGCCAGGCTGACGTTGGGCGCGATCCAGTCGGTGAACTCCACCAGCTCGACTTTCAGGCCTTGCTTGCCGGCTTCGGCGACGGCGGCTTCCAGCGGGATGGCGAAGGCGGCGGTGGTGCCGACTTTCAGCGGTGCATCGCTGGCGAAGACCGCCGAGCTGAACAGGCCGAGGGCCAGGGCCAGTGCTTTGACTGGGTGGGCGAGCAGTGTTTTTTTCATAATGGTTTTCCAGTCATAAGATTTAGGTCAGAACAATGCGGTCCACTGTGGGAGCTGGCTTGCCTGCGATAGCGGTTTGTCAGGCAACTCATTTTTTGCTG
>NZ_ANNV01000109.1 GCF_000346755.1 Pseudomonas sp. CBZ-4
GCGGCCTTTCGTCGGCACTGTCAATTCTGACAGCTAGACACCCCCCCCTCGCGAGTATCTGATTTCCTTGCCATCACGCGCCGCAGTTTTTTGACGCGTTCCCATCTGCGAGGAGCGTATTGCCATGTCCCGTCGACCCCACGATCACAACGTCACACACGAGTCAGACCACGACCACGCGCACGACCAAATGCTGTGCCGCCCTCACTCCAATCACCTGCCAAAACCTGCACCTGGCCCCGTCAACCCGCCGCCGACCCGGGTTGAGGATCTGGAGCCCCCCTACTCGGCGTTTCCACGAATCAACATCCAATTGGCCCCCTACCCTGAAGTGGGGGAGTATGGCCTGGGCATTCGCCATGTACGGCCG
Source organism: Pseudomonas sp. CBZ-4 (assembly GCF_000346755.1). GTDB lineage: Bacteria > Pseudomonadota > Gammaproteobacteria > Pseudomonadales > Pseudomonadaceae > Aquipseudomonas. The sequence goes on from NZ_ANNV01000109.1 coordinate 371, forward strand.
TACGCCCAATTTGTATTGGAACAATGGCACGGTTTTAGCCTTAACGACTACTTCGCCCTGTACCTGAATGACTTGATCAACGCGGCTGCCGACGACATCGCCTTGGAAAGTCGCGATGCCTACGACTTATTTGTTCCCGAAGAACGCGTACCGGAAGGCGAAGTTAAAATCTATGCGCGCGTTGAGCGAACAGGCCCTGGAACCCCTAGCACTTCGCCGATTCAGACCATCCTCATCAAAACCACTCGCCCTGGGGGAACAGACACCGACCCAGGGAATCCCTGGCATACCGGCCTGCGCCTAAGCGTCGAAGGTTTTCCTGCGGGCTCGGTGATCAGTCCTCCGGACGTTGTAGGCGGTTTGTGGTGCCTGATCGAGAGGTATGAACACATCCGGCACAACGACGTCATCGACCTTTCCTGGGATGGGATTTTTGTCCATCACACGGTGAGCCCTAGCGAAGCGGCGGGGCCGGGGCCTGTTCGGGTATTTGTGCCCAAGGCCGTCATCGATGCCGGTGGCCAGGCCGGGGAATTGACTATTCGCTTCAGGGTGCAGGACGTCGTCAAGAATTTTTCGGGGGAGAAGTATCAATATTCAAAATCCTATTTCCTGAATGCCGAGTTGGATAGCAGCCTGCTTCTTGCTCCGCGCTTTCTAGTGGACGGCGAATTGCTCGACTCCAAGCAGATCGACTTCGACACGCAGAGCGATGCAGCATTTGAGGTGTTGATCAACACGGGCCCTGTATTCCCGACGCCCAACCCTAGACGTCAAATTACCGTGATGCTTGTCGGCACCCTGGAGGATGGAACGAGCAAGACTTACCCGCTTGGGCCCGTAATCGACAATAATTTCGGCGTCACATTCGTTCCGGTAGACAACGGTATTATCAAAGAGCTTATCGGCGGCTCGTTTCGTATCTCGTACACCTGGCATACGCAGGCGGGGGTAGAGTTGGGTCGTTCCGGCAGCCTTACGATCACAGTGGTCGGTACTCCGTCATCAATGCCAGTGGTCGACGTCAGTCCCATTGAACTGGGCTTGATCCCTACCGACACTGCCATCATGGTCACGATACCGCCTTACACGCCGCATAACGCCAGCTGGCTGGAGCGCCTGGTGATCCGGCACATTCCGTCAGGCGGTGGCGGGGGGATTGTATTCAAGCAGGAGCAATTGGCCGGGGCGCAAGGCGGCGTTCGTCATGTCACGGCGGCTGAAATGGCGCCCTTCAGTGAGGTGGGGCCGATTGAAATCTTCTATGAAGTGGATGATGGCTCGGTTTCCATCCTCGACGGCAGTGTTTTAACCGTGCGCAAATCGGACATATTGGGCGCAAGGGTCGGTGAGCGTACGGCCGATATGCCTCAACCGATTCTGCAGGGCGCTATTGGCAACAATGTGAACCCTGCGGATGTACCGGGCCCCGAAGCGTTGGTCATCTTCCCTTACGAGGGCACACAGAACGGCGACACAGTGTATTTTTCGTGTATCGGCTCAGGGGTTGGCGGCTCCCTCAGCGGCAGTATTTCAATCAACGGTAGCACTGCCGGAAAAGCGTTGCCCTACCCCGTGTCTCGAAGCATTCTGGACAACAACCTCAATGGCAGCTTGCGTATCAGCTATAGCTTGCATCGTCCCGGCACGCCGCCGCTGATTCTGCGCTCTGAGGTGCTTCACCTTACCGTGGGGGTCGCCGTGTACCTGGGGCGGCCGGTGATTGTCGGCGCCTCGCTGTCACCCGATGAACTCAACCCGCTGGCCGCACTGGCAGGCGCTACCGTCCTCGCGCGAATCAACCCGACGCTTGCGACGGACTACATCAATTTCGACTGGTTTACCGACGATGGCATCGGCAGCACCACACTGGGCGCGCCAGGCAACGCGTCCACGCATGAAACAAGTGTGACATTTTTGCCGCGCACGATCGCCAAGTGCATCCGTGAAGGCGGCAGTACGATTGACGTGCAGTACCGATTCAATCGCGGCTCGTTTCCATATCCTTCCGATATTGTCTCCTTGCGGCTATTGCCGTTGACAGGCTTGCCAACGCCGAAGATCGACGGTATCGACGGCACCATACTGGACCTGTCGCGCCTCGACCCGAATGCACGCACCCGTGTGGCGATGTGGCACTTCATCCACCCCAATCAACGGATGTGGATGAGCTACACCGGCACCCAAGGTGGGCTCCCCTGGACCGAAGATACCTACACCGCGAACCTGGTGACGGACGACGGCGTCGCCAACGGCATCCGGCCACCCACCCCCGTCGACACGCTGAAACTGCTCGACGATGGCTCGGCACTGACCATTAAGTTCTGGGTCAGCCTGGCTGAAAGCGCGGATAAAACCACGGCGATCCTGTTTGGTGTGGCGCACTTCATTGTCCAGGCGCTGCCCAGTGTGCTGCCTCATCCGTTTATTGGCGGTACGGCGGATGTCGATCAAGATGTAACTGTTGCGCCACTGTCCATTGAGCACAACACGACGGTGACGGTCAAATACGCCGGAATGAGTGGCAATGACGTCATCAGGCTA
>NZ_ANNV01000110.1 GCF_000346755.1 Pseudomonas sp. CBZ-4
ATCAGCCAGCAATGATTCAGCTGACCCACCGCTATCGCAGGCAAGCCAGCTCCCACAAAAGCCAGGTCCCACAAGCCAGTGCCTACATGCGCCACATTCAGGGCATAAAAAAACCGCTTCCGGTGAGGGAAGCGGTTTTGTCTATCTACAGCAGCGCGATCAGAACAACTTCAGCGCCGGTGCTTCTTCTTTCAACGGCTCGTTCTTCGCGGTCTGTGCATTCCAGCCACCGCCGAGGGCCTTGTACAGGTTGACCTCGCTGGTGAGCTGCGCCAGGCGGTCGGTGATCAGCGATTGCTGGGCACTGAACAGTTGGCGCTGGGCGTCGAGGAACGTCAGGTTGCTGTCCACGCCAATGCGGTAGCGACGCTCGGCCAGGCGGTAGTAATCCTGGTTGGCGGCGACGAAACCACGCTGGGCTTCCAGCTGTTCCTTGTAGGTCTCACGCGCGGCGAGGCCGTCGGAGACTTCCTGGAAACCGGTCTGGATGGCCTTCTCGTAGGTCGCCACGTTGATCTCTTTCTGGATCTTCGCGTAGTCCAGGCTGGCGCGCAGGCTGCCGGCGTTGAAGATCGGGATGTTGATCTGCGGGGCGAACGACCAGGTGCCCGAGCCGCCTTTGAACAGGCCGCTCAGGTCCGGGCTCAGGGTGCCGGCGTTGGCCGTCAAACTGATGCTCGGGAAGAACGCTGCGCGGGCGGCGCCGATGTTGGCGTTGGCGGCCTTGAGGTTGTACTCGGCTTGCAGGATGTCGGGACGACGTTGCAGCAGGTCCGAGGGCAAGCCGGCAGGCACTTCGCTGAGCAGGTTGTCCGACAGTGGCTGGCTGGCGATATTCGCCGGCAGGCCGGTACCCAGCAGCAGGGTCAGGCTGTTTTCGTCCTGGGCCACCTGGCGGGTGTAGCGGGCCAGGGCGACACGGGCGTTTTCCACCGAGGTGCGCGCCTGGCTGAGGTCGAGGGCCGAGGCCACGCCGACTTCGTTGCTGCGCGAGGTCAGCTTGAAGCTCTGCTCATAGGCACCGAGGGTGTCCTGGGTCAGCTTGAGCAGCTCTTTATCAGCCTGCCAGGTCACGTAGGCCGTGGCCACGTTGGCGACCAGGCTGATCTGCGTGCTGCGGCGGGCTTCTTCGGTGGCGAAGTACTTTTGCAGGGCTTCTTCGCTCAGGCTGCGCACACGGCCGAACAAGTCCAGCTCATACGCGCTGATCCCGAGGGTCGCCGAATACGAGCTGGTGATGCTCGACTCGCCGGTCTGCGAAGCACGCGCCGGTACGCGCTGGCGGCTGCCGCTGCCATTGGCCGAGACGGCCGGGAACAGGTCGGCGCGCTGGATGCGGTACTGCGCGGCATAGGCGTCGATGTTCAGCGCCGCGACACGCAGGTCGCGGTTGTTCTCCAGGGCCACCTGGATCAGCTGTTGCAGGGCAGGGTCATGGAAAAACTGCTTCCAGCCCTGCTCGGCAGCGGCCTGGTTCGGCGCCTGGGCCGACGAATACGCCGGGCCCTGCGGGAACTGAGCGGCCACCGGCGCTTCAGGGCGCTGATAGTCAGGTATCAGCGAGCAGCCACTGAGCACGAATGCGGTGACGGCTAAGGAAAGGAGCGACTTGCTCATAGGCCAGCCTCTTTATGGGTTTCAGTAGGTTCAGTCTTTTTACGCTCGCCTGCGGCGGACACGGTTGCAAAGAACAGTGGCACCCAGAAGATCGCCAGGACAGTGGCCGTGATCATACCGCCGATAACGCCGGTACCAATCGCGTGCTGGCTGCCCGAGCCGGCGCCCGAGGAGATCGCCAGCGGCAATACGCCGAGGATGAACGCCATGGACGTCATGATGATCGGCCGCAGACGCATACGGGACGCCTCGATGGCCGCCTCGACAATGCCTTTGCCTTGCTCGTGCAACTCCTTGGCGAACTCGACGATCAGGATGGCGTTTTTCGCCGCCAGGCCCACCGTCACCAGCAAGCCCACCTGGAAGAACACGTCGTTGGACAACCCGCGCATGCTCGTGGCGATCAACGCCCCGACCACACCCAGCGGCACTACCAGCACTACCGCAATCGGGATCGACCAGCTTTCGTACAGCGCCGCGAGGCACAGGAACACCACCAGCAGCGACAGTGCGTACAGCGCCGGCGCCTGGGAGCCGGACAGGCGTTCTTCGTACGACAGACCGGTCCACGCATAGCCGACACCCGCCGGCAATTGCTTGGCGATGCGCTCGACTTCGGCCATGGCGTCACCGGTGCTGTAGCCCGGTGCCGGGGTGCCGAGGATTTCCATCGCCGCTACACCGTTGTAGCGCGAGAGTTTTGGCGAACCGAAGATCCACTTGCCCGAGGAAATGGCCGACATCGGCACCATCTTCCCGGAGTCGCTGCGCACGAACCATTTGTCCAGGTCTTCCGGCGACATGCGGCCAGCGGCCTCGCCTTGCACGTACACCTTCTTCACCCGACCACGGTCGATGAAGTCGTTGACGTAGCTGCCACCCAGGGCAATCGCCAGGGTCTGGTTGATGCTCGACAGGGTGATGCCTTGGGCACTGGCCTTCTCGTCGTCAACGGTCAGCTCGTACTGCGGCTCATCGTTCACGCCGTTCGGACGCACGCCTGCAAGGATCTTGCTTTGTGCGGCCATGCCGAGGAACTGGTTACGCGCTTCCATCAGTTTTTCGTGGCCGACGCCGCCCTGGTCTTGCAGGAACACGTCGAAGCCGGTGGCGTTACCCAATTCCAGTACCGACGGCGGCACGATGGCGAACACCATGGCGTCCTTGAAGGCACCGAAGAAGTAACCCTGGGCACGCTTGGCCACTTCGAACACGGACATGGACGCGTCACGCTCATCCCATGGCTTGAGCATCACGAACGCCAGGCCCGAGCTCTGGCCACGGCCGGCGAAGTTGAAGCCGTTCACGGTAAACACCGACTTCACGGCCTTGCCTTCGCCTGGCTCGCCTTCCTTGTCGTGCAGCAGGAAGGCGCGCATGTCGTCGATGACTTTTTGCGTACGTTCCGCCGACGAGCCGACCGGGGTTTGCACCTGGGCGAAGATCACGCCCTGGTCTTCTTCCGGCAGGAATGCGCTTGGAATGCGGGTGAACAACCAGACCATGCCGACAACGATGATCAGGTACACAAAAAACGCCGGGAATTTGTGCTTGATCATGTTGCCCACGCCGCGCTCGTAGCTCAGTACGCCACGGTCGAAGGTGCGGTTGAACCAGCCGAAGAAACCACGCTTGGGTTGGCCGTGCTTTTCCGGGTCGATCGGCTTGAGCATGGTGGCGCACAAGGCCGGGGTGAAGATCAGGGCAACCAGTACCGACAGCGCCATCGCCGAAACGATAGTGATGGAGAACTGTTTGTAGATCACACCGGTGGAGCCGCCGAAGAAGGCCATTGGCAGCAATACCGCCGACAGCACCAGCGCGATACCCACCAGGGCGCCCTGGATCTGGCCCATGGACTTGACCGTCGCCTCCTTGGGCGACAGGTGTTCCTCGGCCATTACCCGCTCGACGTTTTCCACCACGACGATGGCGTCATCCACCAGCAAGCCGATGGCGAGGATCATGCCGAACATGGTCAGGGTATTGATGGTGAAACCAAACGCCGCGAGGATGCCGAACGTGCCCAGCAATACCACCGGTACGGTCATGGTGGTGATGATGGTGGCGCGGAAGTTCTGCAGGAACAGGAACATCACCAGGAACACCAGGACGATCGCTTCGACCAGGGTGTGGACTACACCGGAGATCGATTCGGTCACCACCGGGGTGGTGTCATACGGCACCACCGCCTTCATGCCTGGCGGGAAGAACGGTTCCAGGGACGCCACGGTGGCACGGATGGCCTTGGCGGTGTCCAGGGCGTTGGCGCCCGATGCCAGTTTGATCGCCATGCCGGAAGCCGGCTTGCCGTTGAACTGGGCACTGATGCTGTAGTTCTGGCCGCCCAGTTCGATGCGCGCAACGTCACGCAGGCGAACTTGCGAGCCGTCGGCGTTGACCTTCATCAGGATCTTGCCGAACTCTTCTGCGGTTTGCAGACGGGTCTTGCCGATGATGGTCGCGTTCAGCTGGGTGCCGGGCAGGGCAGGCAGGCCGCCCAGCTGGCCGGTGGCCACCTGCACGTTCTGCGCAGCGATGGCGCTGCTGACGTCGACCGGGGTCAACTGGTAGTTGTTCAGCTTGGCCGGGTCGAGCCAGATACGCATGGCGTACTGCGAACCGAAGACCTGGAAGTCACCTACACCTGCCGTCCGGGAAATCGGGTCCTGGATGTTGGACACGATGTAGTTGGACAGGTCGTCCTTGGTCATGCTGCCGTCTTCCGACACCAGACCGATCACCATCAGGAAGTTCTTCACCGACTTGGTCACGCGGATACCCTGCTGCTGCACTTCTTGCGGCAGCAGTGGGGTCGCCAGGTTCAGCTTGTTCTGCACCTGAACCTGGGCGATGTCCGGATTGGTACCCTGGTTGAACGTCGCGGTGATGGTCATGCTGCCGTCGGAGTTACTGTCCGAGGCGACATAACGCAGGTTGTCGATACCGTTGAGCTGTTGCTCGATGACCTGCACCACGGTGTCCTGCACGGTTTGTGCGGACGCGCCTGGGTAGGTCACCTGGATGTCGATGGCGGTTGGCGCGATGGCCGGGTATTGGTTGATGGGCAACTTCAGGATCGACAGTGCCCCGACCAGCATGATCACCAGGGCAATTACCCAGGCGAAAATGGGACGGTCGATAAAAAATTTCGACATGGATTACTCCCCTTTGCCCGTAGTGGCAGCAGGCGCAGCAACCGTTCCAGCAGGCTTGGCGTTATCGGCGTCCTTGACCTTGACTTCGATGCCCGGCTTGATGAATTGCAGGCCTTCGGTGATCACGCGGTCACCGGCGTCGAGGCCTTTTTCCACCAGCCAGTAGGCGCCGCTGGTGCGGTTGGCAACCAGGGTGCGTTGCTCGACCTTGTTGTCCTTGTTCACCACCAGCGCGGTCGGGATGCCCTTGATGTCGCGGGTCACGCCTTGCTGCGGGGCGAGGATGGCCTTGCTGTTCACACCGGCTTGCAACTGGGCGTGCACGAACATGCCCGGCAGCAGGGTGTGGTCAGGGTTGGGGAACACGGCGCGCAGGGTGACCGAACCGGTGGTCTGGTCAACCGACACTTCGGAGAATTCCAGTTTGCCGTCCTGGTTGTAGTCGGTACCGTCTTCCAGGGTCAGCTTGACCTTGGCGGCATTGGCGCCGGCTTTTTCCAGCTGGCCGCTTTCCAGGTCGCGGCGCAGTTTCAGCATTTCTGCCGAAGACTGCGTGACGTCGACGTAGATCGGGTCCAGTTGCTGGATCACGGCCATGGCATCGGTCTGGCCATTGCTGACCAGCGCGCCTTCGGTCACCGAAGAACGGCCGATACGCCCGGAGATCGGCGCGAACACCTTGGTGTAGCGCACGTTGATCTGGGCGGTTTGCACGTTGGCTTCGGCGGTCATGCGGTTGGCGACGGCGGTGTCGTATTCCTGGCGGCTGACGGCTTGCTCATCGACCAACTGCTTGTAGCGGTCGGAGATGGACTTGGTCTGCGTGAGGCTGGCTTGTGCGCTTTTCAGGGTGGCGTCGTACACCGACGGGTCGATCTGGTAGAGCTGTTGCCCTTCCTTCACGTCGCCGCCTTCCTTGAACAGGCGCTTGAGAATGATGCCGTTGACCTGTGGGCGAACTTCCGCAATGCGGTAGGCGGTGGTGCGGCCTGGCAGCTCGGACGTCAGGGTAAAGGCTTGCGGTTGAATGGTGACCACGCCGACCTGAGGGGTTTGAGCGGGCGGAGCCGCTTCTTCCTTTTTACATCCGCTGAGCAGCGATGCCAGGGCGACGGCAGTGACCAGAGCGGTAACAGCTGGCTTAAGTTGCATGAAGATCCTCGGGTCAGGCGCGCAGGGTGCGCACAAGAAATGTGGAAGGGTAAAAAACAAGCTGTGAGTAGATAAGTAGCTTGCTACGCAATATACTTACGTTCACGGTTGTTTGTAAACTCTTGACAGGCTTCGCGGAATGTTGACAAAGCAACGCCCAAAGCCTCGATTTCATTACGTTCGGCACCCACGATGGTGTCGTCCCACAAATATTCAGATGATCGTTAGCGGCTATTAATTGTGCGTTAACAATCGTCCCAAGTGTCCTGATAGAGGTTTTACTGCCATGGTTCGTCGCACCAAAGAGGAAGCTCAGGAAACGCGCAGCCAGATTCTCCAAGCCGCCGAGCAGGCCTTCTATGAGCGCGGTGTGGCGCGCACCACCCTGGCGGACATCGCTGCGTTGGCGGGCGTGACCCGGGGCGCCATCTATTGGCACTTCAGCAACAAGTCCGACTTGCTCCAGGCGTTGCTCGACACCCTGCACGAGCCGCTGGACGAACTGGCCCGCGCCAGCGAGAGCGAGGACGAAGTCGACCCGCTCGGCTGCATGCGCAAGCTGTTGATCCATCTGTTCCATCAAGTGGCCCTGGACCCGAAGACCCGGCGCATCAATGAGATTTTGTTTCATAAGTGCGAATTCACCGATGAAATGTGCGACATGCGCCGGCAGCGCCAGACCCACAGCCTAGAGTGCAATCTGCGTATCGGCTTGACCCTGCGCAATGCCGTGCATCGTGGCCAGCTACCGGAAAACCTCGACACCACCCGTGGTGCCGTGTGCATTCATGCCTATATCAACGGGCTGATTGGCCAGTGGCTGCTGGTCCCTGACAGCTTCCAATTGCATCAGGACGCCGAGCGCTGGGTTGATACCGGGCTCGACATGCTGCGCCTGAGCCCTAGCCTGCGCAATTGAGACAAAATGCGTAATTGCATCAGGTTGTGTCAACAGTAAAGCTTAAGGAGGGTCAATCGTCCTTCTGCCTTATTTGTGGGGTGACTTTATATACGCGCTGGCCCGGGGTTGATAGGTAGCCGGCTAAGTATTTTGTAGGGATTTTGTTGCAGGGGTGTGAAGGAATGTTTCCCTCGGGCCACGCAAGTCGAAAAAGTGGCGGGCTTGTGTGGGAGCGGGCTTGCCCGCGATTGCGGTGGATCAGTGAAAGTATCTGTAACTGACACACCGCTATCGCGGGCAAGCCCGCTCCCACAGGAGGTAGGTGGTGTGCTTCAGAGCGGCATAAAAAAGCCCCGGTTCTTGCGAGCCGGGGCTTTTTGCGTTTCAGGCGATCAGATCGCCAGCGTCGGGTAGTCGATGTAACCCACCGGGCCCTTGCTGTAGAAGGTATCCGGGCGCGCATCGTTGAGTGGCGCATCGGCTTTCAAGCGGGCCGGCAAGTCCGGGTTGGCAATGAACGGTACGCCCCAGGCCACGGCATCCGCTTTACCTTCGGCCAGCCAGGCGTTGGCGCTGTCCTTGGTGAAGCGCTCGTTGGCGATGTACACGCCGCCAAACGCCTTCTTCAATTGCGGGCCGAGGCTGTCGCCGGCTTCTTTCTCGCGCGAGCAGATGAACGCGATGCCACGCTTGCCCAGTTCGCTGGCCACGTAGGTAAAGGTTTCTGCCAGGTTGTCATCGCCCATGTCGTGGGAGTCGGCACGCGGTGCCAAATGCACACCCACGCGGCCGGCGCCCCAGACTTCAATGGCGGCGTCGGTCACTTCCAGCAGCAGGCGTGCACGGTTTTCCAGGGAGCCGCCGTACTGGTCGGTACGTTTGTTCGTGCTGCTTTGCAGGAACTGGTCCAGCAGGTAGCCGTTGGCGCCATGGATTTCCACGCCGTCGAAGCCGGCGGCCTTGGCGTTCTCGGCACCGGTGCGGTAGGCGTCGACGATGTCGGCGATTTCCGCGGTTTCCAGGGCGCGTGGCGTCGGGTAGTCGGCCAGTGGGCGCACCAGGCTGACGTGGCCCTTGGGCTGGATCGCGCTCGGCGCCACCGGGGTTTCGCCGTTCAGGTACGACTCATGGGAGATACGGCCCACATGCCACAGTTGCAGGAAAATCTTGCCGCCCGCGCCGTGGATCGCCTTGGTCACGTTGGCCCAGCCACGCACCTGGTCGTTGGACCAGATGCCTGGCGTGTCCGGGTAGCCCACGCCCAGCGGCGTCACCGAGGTGGCTTCGCTGAGGATCAGCCCGGCGGAAGCACGTTGCACGTAATACTCGGCCATCAGCGCGTTGGGCACACGACCGGCGTCGGCACGGCAACGGGTCAGCGGCGCCATGATGATGCGGTTGGACAGTTCCAGGTCGCCCAGTGTGATCGGGTCGAAAATAGTCGTCATGGGATAACACCTTTCTCTTTGAAGTTGATCAGTGGGTCGCAGGGGCCAGGTCGGCATCGCCGTTCTGACGGAAAGTAATCAAGGTCACCAGCAGCGCGAGGATCGCCAGCGCACCGGCGGCCAATGGCACGCTGGTCAGGCCGAAACCGTGGGCAATCACACTGCCGCCGACCCAGGCGCCGAGGGCGTTGCCGATGTTGAAGGCGCCGATGTTCAGGGTGGACACCAGGTTCGGTGCGGCCTTGCCAAAGGTCACCACGTTGATTTGCAGCGCCGGCACAGCGGCAAATGCGGCGGTGGCCCACAGGAACAGGGTGATTTCCGTCGGGATCACGGCGACGCTGGTCCAGGTCAGCGCGGTGGAGATCACCGCCATGCTGATAAACACGCCGATCAAGGTGGCTGCCAGGCGCTTGTCCGCCAGCTTGCCGCCGATGATATTGCCCAGGGTCAGGCCCAGGCCGATCAGCAACAGGGTCCAGGTCACGCCTTTGGGCGAGATGCCGGTGACATCGCCCAGCAGCGGCGCGACGTAGGTGAAGAGGGTGAACATCGACGCGGAGAACAGCGCGGTCATGGTCAGCGACAACCAGATGCCGGCGCCCTTGAGGGCCGCCAGTTCGGCGCGCATGTCGAGTTTTTCTTCGTCACGCTTGGCTGGCAGGAAGCGGATCAGGCCGATCAGCGCGATGACACCAATCACGGTGACCGCCCAGAACGTCGAGCGCCAGCCCGCCGCCTGGCCCAGTGCAGTGCCCAGCGGCACGCCGAGGACGTTGGCCAGGGTCAAGCCGGTGAACATCAAGGCCACGGCCGACGCGCGCTTGTTGGCCGGCACCAGGTTGGCCGCGACCACCGAACCGATCCCGAAGAACGCACCGTGGCACAGCGCGGTGACCACACGGGCAAACATCAGCACGTTGTAGTCACTGGCCAGGGCGCAGAGCAGGTTGCCGACGATAAAGATGCCCATCAACGCTACCAGTGCGGCCTTGCGCGGCAGCTTGGCGGTGGCCAGTGCCATGAACGGCGCACCAATGGCCACGCCGAGGGCGTAGCCGGTGACCAGCCACCCGGCGCCGGGGATCGACACGCCGAGGTCCGCCGCCACATCGGGCAGCAAGCCCATGATGACGAACTCGGTGGTGCCGATGGCGAAGGCGCTCAGGGCCAGTATGAGTAGCGAGAGGGGCATTATCGTTTCCTTGTTACAGCGGTGCGCTGAGTTCGGTGATGAGCGCATCGAGGAAGGCTTGGATCGTTTCCTCGTTGCGTTTGAAAAAGTGCCACTGCCCGGCCTTCTGGCTGCTGATCAACCCCGCGCGTTGCAACGTCGCCAGGTGCGCCGACACGGTGGACTGGGACAAGCCGCAGCGCTGGTCGATCTGCCCGGCACAGATGCCGTATTCGTGGTTGTGCAGTTGCTCGGGGAATTGCACTTTCGGGTCTTTCAGCCAGTTGAGGATGTCTCGCCGTACTGGGTGCGCCAGGGCTTTTATTATTTCGTCGAGGTCGATGGACATGGCAGGTGCTCGGTGTCTTGAAACGTTATATCGCGATGAGGCGAACCTTAAATCGTTATATCCCGATATGCCAATATGAATTGGGTCTTAAAGCCGCTAAAATCGGTATATCGGGTTATAACGATACGTTGACGGCAGTGCTAAACTGCGCGGCATGAATTATCTCGCACATCTGCACCTCGGCGGCCAACTTCCTGCACAACTGCTGGGCAGCCTCTATGGCGATTTCGTCAAAGGCCGCCTGCAAGGCCAGTTCAACCCGCAAATCGAAGCGGCGATCCAGCTGCATCGCTCCATCGACCGGTTTACCGACAGCCACCCGTTGGTGGGGGAGGCGTTGTCGCGCTTCAGCCTGACCCGCAGGCGGTATGCCGGCATCGTCCTCGATGTGTTTTTCGATCACTGCCTGGCGCGGGACTGGGCGCTGTACGCCGACCAGCCGCTGGAGCGCTTCACCGCGCAGGTGTACCGCGTGCTGGCGGCCGAGCCGCAATTGCCGGGGCGGCTGGCGCAGATAGCGCCGTGGATGGCGGCGGATGATTGGTTGGGGTCTTATCGCGAGTTTGCGGTGATGGAACAGGTGTTGCGCGGGATTTCGCGGCGGTTGTCGCAGCCGCAGGAGTTGGGGTTTGCGATGCAGGAATTGCGCGAGTTGTATGAGCCGTTGAGTGAAGACTTCCGAGTCTTCTACCCCGAGTTGCAGGTGTTTGCACAAACCCAACTGATTACTGAGATCTAAATGTGGGAGCTGGCATGTGTGGGAGCGGGCTTGCCCGCGATAGCGGTAGATCAGTCACAACATGTTTGCTGACCCACCGCTATCGCAGCGATGCGGCGACCCGACAAGCCAGCTCCCACATTTTGAACGGTGTTCATGCTGCAAATGCAGGTCGAGCCTCTACCTCTTCAGCCTCCGGCACCGGCCCAAACAACACCTTCTGCACCGCTTGCTGCGCCTGATACGCCAACGCCGCACGTTCCTGCCCGGCACAGGCAATCGGCTTGAGCAGATGAATTTCCACATCGCCCTGGTCATTGGCAAACAGGCGCATCAGGTGCGAGAGCAAATCATCATCACCAATAAACGGCGCCATCGGGTCGACCTGGCCGTCGCGCAGATAGCGGATCGCCACGGGTTGCAGTGACACATCCGCATCAATCGCACTGGCCAGCAAGCGCCCGTGGAAGGTGCGCAGGCTGCGCCCATCGGTGGTGGTGCCTTCGGGAAACATCAGCAGCGGGTGCTGTTGCTCCAGATGGCGGGTCATCTGCTTGCGGATCAGCTGGCTGTCGCCCGAGCCGCGACGAATGAACAAGCTACCGGCCTTCGCCGCCAGCCAGCCGGCCACCGGCCAGGTGCGCACTTCGGCCTTGGACAGAAACGACATGGGCGCCACCGCACCCAGTAACGGGATATCCGTCCACGACACGTGATTGCTCACCCACAGCATCGGCTGCGTCGGCAATTCACCGTGCACGGTCACGCGAAAGGGCAGGGCGTTGGTCAGCCGCGCCATGAAAAACCGCGACCAACGCTGGCGCCGCACCATCGAGTTGGCAATGCCCAGGCGCTCGAACAGGCCAAACACACTGGCCATGCTCAAGCCCAGCCCCACCACCACCAGCACGCGAGCAATGCGCCCGTACACCCGCAGACGGCTCATTACATGGCCGCCTTGAAGTGGCGGGCGTAACGCGGGCAAAGCTCATCGCGCTTGAGCAGGATGAACACGTCGGCCACCTGGAAATCTTCGTCCCAGCACGGCTCGCCGCAGATCTTCGCGCCCAGGCGCATGTAGGCCTTGAGCAACGGCGGCATTTCCGCGATGACGTTGGACGGCAAATCCAGGGCCGGCAGGGGTTTCTTCGGTTCGGCACGCAGGTGTTCGTTGCACAGGTAGCGTTCGCGCAGGCGCTGCATGATCGCGTGGGCCTGGATGCCGCCGTCGTGCATCGGGATGCTCGCGCAACCCATCAGGTAGCTGTAGCCGCCCTGGTTGAGGACCTCGGCCAATTCGCCCCACAACACGGCGATGGTGCCACCGTTGCGGTAGGCCGGGTCGACGCAGGTGCGGCCGATTTCCAGGATCGGCCCTTGCAGGTGCAGCAAGCCATGCAGGCTGAATTCTTCTTCACTGTAGAACCGGCCCAGGGTGCTGGCGGCCGCGTGGTCGAGCAAACGGGTGGTGGCCACCAAGCGACCGCTGTTCAAGTCCCGCACGCCGATGTGGCTGCAGTGAACATCATAGTCATCCATGTCCAGACCCAGTTCCGCGCCTTTCAGCTTGGCGTTGAACTCGCCGCTGAACACGTTGAACCGCAAGGCCTGGGCTTCCTGCAACGCCTGTGCGCCAACCAGGCGTTCGGCTTGCAGACGGCGTTCATTGCCGGTGTCGCTGATGCGGGCGATCTGAGTCATGGCGAGTCTCCGAGTGCCGGCCACGATTTCGGCCGGTCGACTTTGTTGTCCAAACTCAGGCTATGGAGGCCCGGTGTCATCTCCATGAACTTATGGTGACGCTTGAATGACAGCCCGGCCTGTCGCAAATCTGTCATCACCCTCGGCTAGGCTCGCGGGCTTGAATGCCCCCGTTGAGTCCGCGTCCATGGTCAGAGGCTTGTTGTGTGTTGTGCTGTTGTCTGTCACCGCGGCCGCCCACGCCGAAACCTGGCCAGACAAGGAGTGGGCCAAGGGCACACCGATCGCAGGCCCCGCTGTCGATGCCTTGAACACCTACGCGTTTCCCGCGCGTGACGACAGCACCCGCCAAGGCATTCGTACCGATGCGCTGTTGGTGATCCGCGATGGCGAAATCATCTATGAGCGTTATGCCGCGCCAACCACGGCCAGCACCCCGCACCTCACGTGGTCGGTCAGTAAAAGCTTGCTGGCGACGGTGTTGGGCGTGGCCTACGGCGAAAACCGCTTCAAGCTGACCGATCCCGCCGCACGTTTCTATCCGCCGATGAAGCAGCATCCCACGGTCACCATGGGCGACCTGCTGCATTGGGCATCGGGGCTGGATTGGCAGGAAGACTACGAATACGCCCCGCTGAAGTCCTCGGTGGTGGCGATGCTCTACACACGGGGGCGGGGTGATATGGCCGAGTTCGCTGCCGACACCGAGGCCGCCAGCGCCCCCGGCCAGGTGTTCCGTTACTCCAGTGGCGACAGCAATATCCTGTCCGCTGCCCTTAAAGGCATGCTCGGGCACAAGGCCTACATGAGTTATCCGTGGGATGCGCTGTTCAAGCCGCTGGGCATTCGAAACGCGACCTGGGAAACCGATGCGGATGAGACCTTCGTCGCTTCGTCCTACGCCTACCTCACCGCTCGGGATCTGGCGCGTGTCGGCCTGTTGATGGCGCGGGACGGTCGTTGGGGCTCGCAGCAGTTGTTGCCCCAAGACTGGGTTGCGTTCAATCGCCAACCCTTCGCCCGCTATAAAGCTGGCCAGGACGAAGCGGTACCGGGCGGCCATTGGTGGCTCAATCAAGGCTCCCCACGGCCATGGCCCGATGCACCCGTCGACACCTTCGCCGCCCTCGGCCACTGGGGCCAGGCGCTGTACGTGCTGCCCGCCGAACACCTGGTGATCGTGCGCTACGGCGATGATCGCGACGGCAGCTATCGCCACAACGAATTGCTCAAGCGCGTGCTCGCGGCGGTGCAGCCATGATCCGGCGTCGGCCGTTTACCAGTCTGCTGCTGGTGTTGTTGCTCGCGCTGGTGGGTTGGGCGTGGCACGAACGCGTCAACCTGCAAGCCTTCCCCGACATAATTGCAGCGTACACCGCCAAGGAGTATTGCTCGTGCCGGTATGTGGCGAACAACCCGGCCGAGTATTGCCGGGGTTATGTGAAGCAATACGTGCCCACCAGCGCGTTCAGCGATAACCCCGAGCGCAGTGAAGTGACTGCCAGCGGCATGGGGCGTACGCACACGGCACGCTGGCTCGGCGACCGCCAGGGCTGCCGCCTGAACCCCTGACACACCTCATACCCCCTGTGGGAGCGGGCTTGCCCGCGATAGCGGTACATCAGTCAACATCTCCAGTGGCTGACACACTGCAATCGCGGGCAAGCCCGCTCCCACACGAGTCTGCATTCACATCGGATTTGCGCCGCTTGTGACATTGCGCTTAAGGTTCGTGCAGGTTTTTCCCCCGCGAGTTCTCAATGCTGATCAAACCCCTGGCCTTCGCCCTGCTGGCCGCCGTTGCCGTGCCTGCCCATGCCGACTGGTACCTGGATAACGAATCCTCACGCCTGTCCTTCGTCACCACCAAGAACACCGACATCGCCGAGGTGCAGCGCTTTTTGGTGTTGCACGGCAAGGTTGACGGCGCTGGCGCCGCGCAAGTGGAAGTGGAGCTGGAGTCGGTCAACAGTGGTATCCCGCTGCGCGACGAGCGTATGCGCAATGACCTGTTCCAGATCAAGACCTTCCCCGACGCGCTGATCCGCGCGCAGATCAACCTGCAACCGATCAACGACCTGGCCCCTGGCGCGCAGTTGGAACTGCGCCTGCCCTTGAGCGTGACCCTGCACGGCAAGACCCAGACCTACAGCGCCGAGCTGCTGGCCACGCGCCTGGATGACCGGCGCTTCCAGGTAGTGACCCTGGAGCCTGTGGTATTGCATGCCGAGGATTTTGAGCTGATGCCGGGTGTCGCCGCATTGCGCAAGGCGGCCGGTCTGGCGTCGATCAGTTTGTCGGTGCCGGTGGGTGCGGTGCTGATCTTCACGGCGCGCTGACTGTGAGCGGCGCAGTGTTCCCGTGGCGCAGCGCCAACCGCTTCGAGTTGTTGATCGACGGGCCGAATTTCTTCCCGCAGATGCTGGTGGGTATTGCCCGCGCCGAGCGCCAGGTGGATCTGGAGTTGTACCTGGTGGAAGCCGGCGCCTGTGCCGAAGCCTTGGTGCAAGCGCTGGTGCTGGCCGCCGAACGTGGCGTGCAGGTGCGCTGCCTGTTTGATGACTACGGTAGCCTGGCGTTTACCCTCGGGCTGCGCAAGCGCCTGACCGACGCCGGGGTGGAGTTGCGCTTCTACAATCGCCTGAGCTGGCGGCGCTGGATGCGCAACCTGTACCGCGACCACCGCAAGTTGTTGCTGATCGACCAAGCCAGCGCTTTTGTCGGCGGTACCGGCGTGACCGATGAGTTCTGGACCCCGGGCAATGACACGGCGGACTGGCACGAAGTGATGGTGCAGATGGACGGCCCGTTGGTGCAGGATTGGCAGGCATTGTTCGACCGCCAATGGCACGCCAACGCAGCGCGCCGGGAGTGGAAGCCGGCGACCCGTTTCGGTTTGCCACGCTTGCCCAAGATGCCCGCCACGGGGCCGGGCCTGGGCCGTGTCGCCTATGCCGATGCCCGTCAGCACCGCGACATTTTGCAATCGTTGATCCGCGCCTTGAACAGTGGCAAGCAGCGTATCTGGCTGGCTACGCCCTATTTTTTGCCGACCTGGGGCGTACGCCGCGCCTTGCGCCGTGCCGCCGGGCGTGGGGTGGATGTGCGTTTGCTGCTCACCGGGCCGCGCACCGATCACCCGTCCGTGCGCTATGCCGGGCACCGGTATTACCCGCGCCTGCTGCGTTCGGGGGTGCAGATCTTTGAATACCAGCCGTGCTTTCTGCACCTGAAAATGGTGCTGGTGGACGATTGGGTCAGTGTGGGGTCATGCAATTTCGACCACTGGAATTTGCGCTTCAACCTGGATGCCAACCTGGAAGCGTTGGACCCTGAGTTGACGCGGGCAGTGGCGGGCAGTTTCGAGCGGGATTTTGCCCAGAGCCTGGCGGTGAGCCTGGAGGCGTGGCAGTCGCGGCCGTTGTGGCGGCGGGTGAAGCAGCGGGTGTGGGGGTGGATTGATCGGTTGGTGGTGAACTTGCTGGATAGACGCGGCTAACCAGACCGCTGAGATCAAATGTGGGAGCTGGTTTATGTGGGAGCTGGCTTGCCTGCGATGGCATCACCTCGG
>NZ_ANNV01000111.1 GCF_000346755.1 Pseudomonas sp. CBZ-4
GTGGGAGCTGTCGAGCTTTAGCGAGGCTGCGATGGCGGCGGCATTGCTGGCGGAGATGTTGCCTGGTCCACCGCTATCGCAGGCAAGCCAGCTCCCACATTTGAGCGGTGTTCGTCGATCGTTCCCACGCAGAGCGTGGGAACGATCGACTGGCTGGTGTCAGCGCATATGCAAAATGATCGGGCTGCTACTCGCCGGATCGGTATGCCCGCGCAACTTGCCCACCGCCTTCGCATCCACCGCGCCGCCGTGGTTGCCCCAGGTGATGCGCATATAGCTGAGGACTTCAGCAATTTCCTGGTCCGACAGCTGCTCACGAAACGCCGGCATGCGATAGGCGTCCGGCACACCCGCCGCCACCACCCGTTGCGAGCCGTTGAGGGTGATGTTGATCGCCGAGGCGCTTTCCTTGGCGAGGGCCGAGGTGGCGCCGGCCAGCGGTGGCATCCACTCGGGTTGGCCCTTGCCGTCCAGGCCATGGCAGGACGCGCAACGGGTCGCATAGGTGTGGGCGCCCGGGCCGGTGCTGGCGGTGGCTGGCTGGTATTGCCACGGCGTGCCGTCACGCTGTGGGTCGCAGGGCAGGGACTTGAGGTAGCGGGCGATGGCGCCGAGGTCGTCGTCCTGCATGAACTGGGTGGAGTTGTTGAACGCTTCGGTCATCGAGCCGTAGACCACCGCATGGGCGTTGCGTCCGGTCTTGAGGAACTGCACGATCTGCGGCTCGCTCCAGCGCCCCAACCCGGTGTTGGGGTCCTGGCGCAGGCTCGGTGCGTACCAGCCGTCGAGCAGGGCGCCGGCGAGGAACGGCGCGCCGGATTCGTCCAGCGCCTTCTCGTTGAACGCCAACCCGCGCGGCGTGTGGCAACTGCCGCAGTGGCCGGGGCCTTGCACGATATACGCGCCACGGTTCCACAGGGCGTCCTGTTCGGGTTTGGCCGCGTAGGGTTTGCTCGGCGCGAAAACACCGTTCCACAGCGCGATGGGCCAGCGCAGGTTGAGCGGCCAGGGGATGTCGCTGGGGATGTTCGGCTCGCTGGCCGGTTGCACGCCTTTCATGAAGAACGCGTACAGCGCACGAATGTCGTCGTCGCTGAGCTTCACATAAGACGGGTAGGGCATCGCCGGATACAGCCGTCTTCCATCCGGCGTCACGCCATGGCGCACCGCACGGTCGAAATCGGCCAGGGTGTAGTCACCGATACCGTGCTCCCGGTCCGGGGTGATATTGGTGGCGTGAATCGCCCCCAACGGCGTGGCCATCTCCAGGCCGCCAGCGAACGGCGTCTTGCCCGGCAGGCTGTGGCAGGCCACGCAGTCACTGAGCCGGGCGACGTACTCGCCGCGGCTGACCAATGCGGCGTCAGCACTTTGTGTTTGTTCAAAGGGTGATGCGGGCTGGCGGGTGACATACCAGGCCAGCACGCCTGCAGCGACCAGGCAGGGCAGCACCAGCCAGCCTGCGGTTCTTGCGAATCGACGGTTGTTCATGGGCAATTCCTGGCGGTTAGCTGAAGGTGTGACGGCTCATGGGCAGGCTGCGGATGCGCTGGCCGGTCAACTGCGCCACCGCATTGGCCACGGCCGGTGCGACGGCCGGCAACGGCGGTTCGCCAATGCCGCCCATCTTTTCGCCACTCTCGACAATCCGCACATGCACCCGCGCCATCCGCGACGGCGGCAGAATCGGGTACAGGTCGTAGTTGCGCGCCCGTGGCTTGCCGTCGATAAACACCGCTTCCTCCAGTAGCGTCTGGGACAAGCCCAGCGCCACCGCGCCATTCACCTGAGCTTCGACAATCGCCGGGTTGACGATGCTGCCCGGATCAATCGCTTCCCAGATGTCATGCACCTTGACCTGGCCCTGCTCAATCGACACCTCGGCGATCACCGCCGCGTGGGAACCAAACGGCGACGCCATGGCCACGCCGCGCGCCCGGCGGCTGCCGTCTGCGGCGGTGAACGGCCCACGTTTCCAACCGCCGGACAACTCACCCACCGCTTGCAGCAGGGTGGTCAGCCGTGGGTTGTCGCGCAGCAGGTGCAGGCGCAACTCATAGGGATCGTGGCCGCCTTTGTCGGCCAGCTCATCGAGAAACGCTTCATAGAAAAAGTCATTCAGCGAATTGCCCACCGAACGCCAGTAGCCCAGCATCGCCGGGCCCTTGACGTAGATCTGCGCAATGCGTTTGTTGGGGATGGCATACGACTTGCCCGACAACCCTTCCAACGCCGTGGGGTCGAGTTTGTCGCCCTGTTTGCCGGCAATCGCTTCGGTGGGGCCTTCGGTGGCGCTCACCGCCTCGATGGCCACGGGAAAGCCTTTTTCATCCAGCGCGGCGCGGAATTTGACCACCGCCACCGGGCGCAGCACATCGCGCAGGAATTCTTCTTCGCGGCTCCAGATCAGCTTGATTGGCCGGCCGACCGCCTTGGCCAGCGCGATGGCCTGGGGATACGGACTGGCGGAGTCATACAGGAAGTGCCGGCCAAAAAAGCCGCCGAGCAACGGCGAGTGCAGATTGACCTGCGCCGGGTCGAGACCGGCGCGCTTGGCGATGTCGGCGCGGAACATGTCCGGCGCCTGGTTGGGCAGCCAGATGTCCAGCGTGCCGTCGGCGTTGAAGCGGGCGAGGGCGGACGGCGGTTCCAGCTGGGCGTGGTTGACGTATTGGTTGTGGTAGGTGGCCTCGACGCGGGTCTTGGCGCCTTTCAGCGCGGCGGCGACATCGCCTTCGTTTTCATCGTCACGGGCCGGGCCTTGCTGGGCCGCGAGCACGTCGCGCCAGCCATCGCTGGAAAAGTCGGCGGGCATCACCCGCACGTTGGCGTCGGCACCGGCTTCCTGCCAATCGACCTGGATCGCCTCCACCGCACGCTTGGCGTGCCACCAACGTTCGGCCACCACCGCCACGGCGCCAGGCAACTGGTGCACCGAATGCACGCCTTTCATGCCTTCGACCTGCGCCTGGTTGCGCAGGCTGCCTACGGTCATGCCCAGGCGCGGCGCGTGTTGCACGGCGGCGTGGAGCATGCCGTCGACCTTCAAGTCGATGCTGTATTGCGCCTTGCCGGTGGATTTGTCGTAGGCATCGACGCGGCGCACCGGTTTGCCGATCCAGCGGAACTGGCTCGGATCACGCAGGGTGATGGTGGCCGGGTCCGGCACCGGCATGTCCAGGGCGCGCCCGGCCAACTCGCCGTAGCCCAGGGAGCGCCCGGACGCGGCGTGTACCACGCGGCCGGGTTGGGTGCTCAGTTCGGCCAGCGGCACGTTCAATTGCTCGGCGCCGGCCTGCAACAACATGGCCCGCGCCAATGCACCGAGGCGGCGCATGGTCGGGTAGCTCATGCGCACCGACATGCTGCCGCCGGTGATGCGCATGCCGTTTTCCATCACCACATAGGCTTCGCCAGGCGGCGCGGCTTCGACAGTGAATGTGGCGGGGTCGGCGTCCAGTTCTTCGCCGACAATCTGCGCCATCGCCGTGTGCGTGCCTTGCCCACCTTCCATAAACGGGCTGAGCAAGCGCACGCTGCCGTCCGGGCGAATCTCCAGGAACGCCGGCACCTGGGTGCCACGTTCGGCGGTGGCGGCCTGCACCCTGGGCGAACCCAGCGGCAAACCGAAGCCGATCACCAGCGCACCCACCGCCGTACTCGCGAGGAAATGCCGGCGCGACAGGTTCACCGGGCCATCGAAAAAGTCATCGCGCGTCTTCATCAGGCGTTCTCCTGCTGGGCCAGGTCGTTGACCGCCGTATGAATCGCGTTGTACGTGCCGCAACGGCACAGGTTGACCATCGCCGCGTCGATCTGCTCAGCGCTGGGCTTGGGGGTGTGCTTGAGCAGCGCCGTGGCCGCCATCACTTGCCCGGACTGGCAATACCCGCATTGCGCCACCTGATGCTCGACCCAGGCCGCGACCACATGCTTGCCCACCGCATCGGCTTCGATCGCCTCGATGGTGGTGATTTCACGCCCGACCACGCCGGCCACCGGGGTTACGCAACTGCGCACCACATTGCCGTCCACCAGCACCGAGCAGGCGCCGCACTGGGCCAGGCCGCAGCCGTACTTGGTGCCGGTCAGGCCGAGGTCATCGCGGATGACCCACAGCAACGGGGTATCGGCATCAGCATCGACCTGGTAGGTCGTCTGGTTGATTCGTAATTCCATGGCTCACCTGCTGATCGACGGTAGGTGCGGCCTTTATTTGATAGGAAATGCGTTGGCCGCTTAGTGTCGAACTTTAGACCACCGCGCAAGGGCCATGTGGCCGGCTGTCGTCAAGTCCGCAGGATCAGGCAAGGATTCGCGAGGAATGGGTCAGTCAGACAATGTCGTCGATGAGGATATGGTGCTGCCCCCGGCTACACCGCTCGATACGTGCCTCGACCTTGTACACCGCGCGCAACATCGCCTCGTTGATCACCTCATGGCTCGGCCCGCTGCCCTGGGCCGTGCCGTCGGCAATCACCAGCACCTGGTCGGCGAAGCGCAGGGCCTGGTTGAGGTCGTGCAGGGCGATAAACACGATGACCTGGCGCTGGCGGGCGAGGGCGCGCATAAAGTTCAGCACCTGGACCTGGCGGTGCATGTCGAGGGCGCTGGTGGGTTCGTCCATCAGCAGCACTTCGGGCTCGCGCACCAGGGTTTGGGCGATGGACACCAACTGTTGCTGGCCGCCGCTGAGTTCGCCGAGGTTGCGAAACGACAGGTCGCGGATGCCGAGGGCGTCGAGCATTTCATCCACCAACCGCAGTTCGTTATCGTGCACCGTCCAACCCGGTGCGAGTTGCTTGCGCGCGAGCAGCACCGATTCGTACACCGTCAGCCGGGCGCTGGCGTTGAGGCCCTGGGGCATGTAGCTGATGCCTTGCAAGCCCTTTGCCGAGCCTTGCAGGCTCACCTCACCCGGCCCGTCGATCAGCCCGGCGATGCGCTTGAACAGGGTGGATTTGCCCGCGGCATTGGGGCCGACCACGGCGACCACCTGGCCGCCGACAAACCGCGCGGTGCTGACGCCGCGGATGATGGTGCGCGGCCCGTAGCAGGCGCCCACGTCGTCCAGCTGGATACTTACCATGAGTTTTTTTTCCCGCTGAGGATCAGGGAGATAAAGAACGGCACGCCGATCAGCGAGGTGACCACGCCAATCGGGAAGATCGCGCCGGGGATCAGGGTTTTGCTCACCACCGAACTGGCCGACAGGATCAGCGCGCCGGTCAGCAGCGAGGCGGGCAGGAAGAAGCGCTGGTCTTCGCCGATCAGCATCCGTGCGATGTGCGGCCCCACCAACCCGATAAAGCCGATGGTGCCGACAAACGCCACCGGGAACGAGGCGAGCAGGCTGACCATGATCAGCGTCTGGAAGCGCAGGCTGCGCACATTGATGCCGAAGCTGGCGGCCTTGTCATCGCCCAGGCGCAGGGCGGTGAGGGCCCAGGCGCGCTTGGCGAAGATCGGCAGGGTGATCAGGATCACCAGGCAGATCACCCCGAGCTTGGGCCAGGTGGCCTTGGTCAGGCTGCCCATGGTCCAGAACACCACGGCGGCGACGGCTTGCTCGGTGGCAAAGAACTGCACCAGCGCCAGCAGCGCATTAAAGGTGAACACCAGGGCGATGCCCAGCAGCACGATGGTTTCGGCGGTGACGCCACGGCGCAGGCTGAGGAAGTGGATCAGCAACGCACAGAGCATGGCCATGATGAACGCGTTGAGCGGCACCATGTACTGCGCCGCCAGCGGAAACAACGCCACGCCAAACGCCAGGCCCATGGCCGCGCCGAAGCTGGCGGCGGCGGACAGGCCGAGGGTAAAGGGGCTGGCCAGCGGGTTGTTGAGGATGGTCTGCATCTGCGCCCCGGCCAGGGACAGCGCGGCGCCCACCGCCACGGCCATCAGGGCCACGGGCAGGCGGATGTCCCACATCACCACGCGCACTTGCGGGGCCGCGCTGTCTGGCGAGAGCAGGGCGCCGAGCACTTCGCTGAGGCTGTAGCGCGCCGGGCCCAGGGCGAGGTCGAGCAGCACGCTGCCCAGCAACAGCACGGCCAGGGCGCAGAGGATCAGGCGTTTGCGCAGCACCAGGCGGCGGTAGGTGACGGTCATGGCTTGAGGCTCACAAAGTAGCCCGGCTCATACGGCACCGGCAGGAAGCGCTCGTGCAGTTCGCGAAAGGACGCTTCGGGGTCGAGGTCGGCAAACAGCGTCGGGTGAAACCACTTGGCCAATTGCTGGATCGCCACGAACTGGTACGGGCTGTTGTAGAACTGGTGCCAGATGGCGTGGAAGGCCTGGCTTTCCTGGGCCTTGATCCCGGCATAGGCCGGGCGCGCGGTGTACCACGCCAGCTTGCGCCGGGCCTCGGCCATGTCGGCGCCGGGGCCGACACCCACCCAATGCCCACCCGGCGCGAACGCCTCCCAGTTGGCGCTGGTCACCACCACCTGCGCCGGGTTGGCGACGATCACCTGCTCGGGGTTCAACTGGCCGAACGTCGTGGGGATGATGCCCTTGGCGATGTTATTGCCGCCGGCCATCTCGACGAACAGGCCGAAGTTCTCATTGCCGAAACTCAGGCAGCAATCGTCGGTATAGCCGCCGATGCGCTCGATAAACACCGCCGGGCGCGCGGGTTGCTGCGCCGCGATCACGTCCGTAACGCGGCGGATCTGTCTGTTGCGAAACGCGATAAACGCCTCGGCCTGCTGCTCCCTGCCGAACAGCTGGCCGAACAGGCGCATGGTCGGCTCGGTGTTGGTCATCGGCTGGTTGCGAAAGTCCACGTACACCACCGGGATGCCCAGGGCGTCGAGCTTCTCGATATAGCGCGCATCCTCGGTGGCGTGTTGCGCCTCGATATTCAGGATGATCACGTCGGGGCGCTGGGAGATGGCTTGTTCGATGTCGAAGGTGCCGTCCTCAAAGCCGCCAAAGGTGGGGATCCTGGCAATGGCGGGAAATTTGCGCAGGTAGGCGTTGTAGGTGTCGGGGTCGGACTGGATCAGGTCCTTGCGCCAGCCGACGATGCGTTCGATGGGGTTGTGCGTGTCCAGCGCGGCCACCAGGTACAGCTGGCGGCCCTCGCCGAGAATCACCCGTTGCACCGGCAGGTTGACCTTGACCTGGCGCCCGAGCAGGTCGGTGACCGTAGTGGGTGCCGCCAACGCCGGCAGGTTTGCCAACAACCCGGTGAACAACAGCGCCGCCAGGACGTGGCCGCGTCGAACAATCGAAAGCATCATGGGAGCCCTTGCAGGTATCAGAAATCGACCGTGGCCGAGAGGAGGAGGGTGCGTGGCGACGCCTGGGAGAACGCACCGTAGGAGGCCACGCCGGACCAGTATTCGCGGTCGAACAGGTTCTGCACCGTGGCGCGGAACGTGGTCGGCCGCTCGGCGATGCGCGTGCTGTAGCGCGCGCCGACATCGATGCGCGTCCAGGGATCGAGGCGTTGGGTGTTGGCCTGGTCGACGTATTGGCTGCTGGTGTAGATCGCGCCACTGGTCAACGTCAGCCCGTCGACCCACGGCGTGTCCCATTCGCCCCACAGGTTGGCTTGCACCTCGGGTACGCCCACCGGTCTATTACCGCGATTGGCGGCAATGCCGGTCTGGGTCAGCTGCGCATCCAGCAGGGTCACGCCCGCGAGCAGGCGGGTGCCTGGGGCGACTTCGCCAAACAGGTTCAATTCCAGGCCACGGTTGCGCTGTTCGCCCTGCACCGAGAAGCGTCCGGCGGCCAGTTCACCGCTGGGCTTTTCGATCTGGAACAGGGCCAGGGTGGACATGAAGGTGCCGTAGTCGAGCTTGACCCCCACTTCATGCTGCCTGGACACATACGGCGCAAAGATCTCCCCGGCATTTGCCGCGTTGGACGGCGCCACGTCGCCCTTGCTCAGGCCTTCGAGGTAGTTGTAGTAGAACGCCACGTGCTGCCACGGCTTGAGTACCACGCCGAACAGCGGCGTGGTCTTGCCGTCGTCGTAGGCCGTGGTCACCGCGCCGGCGCTGTTGTAGTTGTTGGACTGGATGCGCTGTTGGCGCAGGCCCACGGTGACCTGCACGCGCTGGTCGAGCACGGACAGGGTGTCGGCGATGGCCACGCCGGACAGCTCGGTGGCGGAGACTTTCGGCGCATCCGGCTTGGCAATCGACGGCTTGGGGCGGTCGATGGGGTGGTAGATATTCGACAGCACCGAGGCGCCGGAAATAATCCCCCGCGACAGCTCATCGCGATAGCGGCTGGCTTGCACCACCGTGCTGTGGCTGACCGGCCCGGTGTCGAAACGCACGCGGGCGCCGGCGTCCACCGTGTAGCGTTGCACTTCGAAGCGGTAATAGCCCGGCGTCGAATCGGTGTCGCCGGCGGCGTTGATGATTTTCGGGGTCTGGTCGGACATGCGCGCCACCGCCGATTTGCCGCCGCCGGCGTGGGCGAACAGGGTCAGGCTGTCGCTGAGGTCATATTCGCCGCTGAGCAACGCGGATTTGTCGCGGGTGCGCGACCAGCCCCAATCCTGGCTGACGTTGGTGCGGCCGTTGGCGGCGGCGGGAATGGCCACGCCGGGGGCGATCAGGAACGGGCGTGATGCGGCGTCGAACTCTTCTTCCTGGGAGATCAGGTCCAGGCTGGTGCGCAGGCGCTCGCCCTGATAATCCAGGGACAGCGCGCCAATCCCGACTTCACGGGATTGGTCATCGATCACCGTGTTGCCTTGCTGCACGCCGCCATTGAGGCGCAGGCCGAAACGGCGCTCGTCGCCAAAGCGGCGGCTGATGTCGATGCGGTTGCCGATGTGCGAATCCTGGGCATAACTGGCGGTGTAGCGGGTGAGGTCTTCGTCGAGGGAACGCTTGGGCACCACGTTGATCACCCCGCCCACCGCGCTGTTGGGCGACATGCCGTAGAGCAAGGCGCCGGGGCCCTTGACCACTTCGATGCGCTCGGCGTATTCGGTGAATACGCGGTAGTTGGACGCTACGCCGTACACGCCGTCGAAGGCCAACTCGCCGAGATTGCCTTCGCCGACGGGGAAACCACGGATGAAAAACGAATCGACAATGCCGCCGGTCTGCCCGGTGGAGCGCACCGAGGAATCACGCTCCAGCAAGTCGCCGACGGTGGTGGCCTGTTGGTCCTTGATCAACGCGGCGGTGTAGGTGCTGACGCTGAACGGGGCGTCCATCACGTCGCTGTTGCCGAGCATGCCCAGGCGCCCGCCGACGGCGACCTGGCCGCCGGAGTACGCCGGTGGCAGGCTGTCGGCGCGCTGCTCGGTGGCGCTGACGGTGGTTTGTGACAGGGTGACGCGGCGTTGTACCAGGGTGTAGCTGCCGTCTTCGCGCAAGACCATTTCCAGGCCGCTGCCGGCGAGCAGGCGGGTGACGGCTTCTTCGGTCGAGTAGGTGCCGGACAGGCCGGGGCTGGTGAGGCCTTCGGTGAGGGCGGGGAGGAACGACAGGGCGATGCCGGCGTCCACGGCGAAGCTCGACAGCGTGGCGCCTAGGGGGCCGGGGGTGATGTGGTAGGCGTGCAGGGTGACAGCGTCCAACTGCGCGGCCATGGCGGCGCTGGTGAGGGCCAGGCTGAGCAGTGCGCTGCGGATCACGAGCATGGGTGGGGGGCCTGTGGGGTGGGGTTGATGTGTTTGCCAGTTGAGATTGGGAAAAGTATCAGCGTGTTTTGGGTTTATTTTTGGTGTACATATCCGTTGCTGCGGTAACGGCGGCTTAGGGTTCCGCTCTTACAGCGGGTCACTTTTGGAGGGACCCGAAAGTAACCAAAAGGTCCTCGCCCCAACACTCGGCACCTCGCCTAGGCTCGGTGTGCCCGAAGCAGGCTTGAATCCGTGGGCCGCCGCCACGCGCCATCCATGGCGCGGGGCGGCTAACCCGGCGTCCTGCCGGGTTACCCACGGATTCAAGCCTGCGTTCGGCCAGCGTGTTTGACCGGGCGACCCCAGATCAAAAGCCAGAGCGCGGCGGCCTGAAAGCCGACCGATTTTTTGTGTCGATCTCAGTTCAAAGTGTGGGAGCTGGCTTGCC
This sequence comes from Pseudomonas sp. CBZ-4, assembly GCF_000346755.1. GTDB lineage: Bacteria > Pseudomonadota > Gammaproteobacteria > Pseudomonadales > Pseudomonadaceae > Aquipseudomonas. The sequence continues at coordinate 10,053 of NZ_ANNV01000111.1, forward strand.
TGCGATGCTGACACCTCGGTACATCAGGCACACCCAGTTGATGCCATCGCAGGCAAGCCAGCTCCCACAGGGGACCGCGCACGCTTCATCGATCAGGTCGGCTACTAGGCCGCCTCGCTGTGTTTTTGATCTTAGGCGGCCCCCCAAATCCATGGCGGATTACGGGCATGCCGAGCCT
>NZ_ANNV01000112.1 GCF_000346755.1 Pseudomonas sp. CBZ-4
CAAACTGACCCACCGCTATCGCAGGCAAGCCAGCTCCCACATTTTGAACGGCATTTAGCCTGTTAGAAATCAGCCAGCCAGGCCGACGAACATATCCTGCACGTCGTCATGGTTGTCCAGGCCTTCCAGGAACGCCTCGACTTCAGCCATCTGCTCATCGGTCAAACCACTCACCGGGTTCTTCGCGATGTAGCCCAGCTTGGCCGACAGCACGGTGAAACCCTGCTCCGGCAGCGCTTTCTGTACGGCATCCAGGTCGGTGGTTTCGGTGATGAACAAGGTGGTGCCTGCTTCTTCGCCGTCTTCGAAATCCTGGGCGCCGGCTTCGATGGCGGCCATCTCGGGATCAGCGTCCGGGGTGTCCGGCGAGGCCTCGATCAGGCCGACGTGGTTGAAGTCCCAGGCCACGGAACCGGAAGCACCCAGTTGGCCCTTGCGGAACGCCACGCGGATTTCCGCCACGGTGCGGTTGATGTTGTCGGTGACGCACTCGACGATCAACGGCACCTGGTGCGGCGCGAAACCTTCGTAGGTCACGCGGTGGTACTGCACGGTTTCACCCAAGAGGCCTGCGCCTTTCTTGATGGCGCGGTCCAGGGTTTCCTTGGGCATCGAGGCCTTTTTGGCCTGTTCCACCACCAGTCGCAGGTGGGCGTTGGTGGCGGTGTCGGCACCGTTGCGGGCGGCGATGGTGATTTCTTTCACCAGCTTGCCGAAGATCTTGCCCTTGGCATTGGATGCCGCTTCTTTATGTTTGACTTTCCACTGTGCGCCCATGACTCACTCTCTAATATCCATGGCGCCGAGACGTCTACTGGCCGGCGCTTTGGAGGCAGAGTTTATAGGGCAAAAACGCAACGTTCCACCAAAAAACCGTCAGGGCGCCAACTCGAAAAAGGCCTGGATCAGGCGTAATGAGCCCCGCCGTTCCATGCAGCCGAGCATGTGCCGGTTGACCAGCCCAGCGCCTTGCAGGGCGATCGCCTTGACGCGCGGGTCCGGGCTGACCTCCATGGATGACACCACCCCCACCCCCAATTCAGCGGCGACGGCTTCGCTCACCGCCTCGCGGCTGTCCAGTTCCAGCAACACCTTGGGCGCCACCGCCGCCGCCTGGCAGGCGTCGTCAAAGGTGCGCCGGGTAATGGAGCTGGGCTCGCGCAGCACCATGATCTGCTCGTGCAGTTGCTCCAGGCGAATGCCCGCCGCCTGCGTGGCCCAGGCATGGTTGACGGGCACCAGCGCGCAGATGCGTGACTCGCCCAGCGCTTGCAGATGCAGGCCGTTGCGCGGCTCCACCTCGGTCAGCACTGCCACATCCGCATGCTCCGACAGCAACGCCGCCAACGTTTCCTGGGCATTGCCCAGGCGCAGGTTGACGGTGATGCCGGGGTAACGCGCACGCAGGCGGGCGATCATCGGCATCACCAGGTGCGGGCCGTCGGCCGCCACTTCCAGGCGTCCGGTGAGCAATTGGCGGTTGGCTTCCAGCATCGTCTGCGCCTCGTCCACCAGGCCGAAGATCGCCCGGGTGATAGCCGCCAGCCGCGCGCCTTCCTCGGTCAACTCGACCCGTCGCGCGGTGCGCCGCAGCAAGGGGATCTGGTAGTGCTCCTCCAGCGCCTTGATATGCCCGGTCACGGCCGGCTGGCTGATAAACAGCCGCGCCGCCGCCCGGGTAAAACTGCCCTCGCGGGCCACGGCATCGAATGCACGCAGTTGGAATAGATTCATCGCTATCGGCCTCACTGATAGCTCGCATAACAACAAACAATTTGATTGATAACAAGCCAAACTGCAATTTAGGCGCCGTAGCTTGAACCGAACGCTTGACGAGGACCTGCAATGACCGCGCCTATCCTGCTCACCCCAGGCCCCCTGACCACCTCCGCCCGCACCCGCCAGGCGATGATGGTGGATTGGGGCTCGTGGGATGAACGCTTCAACCAACTGACCGCCAGCGTCTGCGAGCAATTGCTGGCGATCATCGACGGCGCCGCCAGCCATCATTGCGTGCCGTTGCAAGGCAGCGGCACCTTTGCCGTCGAAGCCGCCATCGGCACCCTGGTGCCGCGCCATGGCAAGGTGCTGGTGCTGATCAACGGCGCCTACGGCCAGCGCCTGGCGAAGATCTGCGAAGTCCTCGGCCGCGACTTCAGCACTTTTGAAACCGCCGAAGACCACCCCACCACCGCCGCCGATGTCGACCGCCTGCTGCACGCCGACCCGGCCATCAGCCATGTCGCCTTGATCCATTGCGAAACCAGCACCGGCATCCTCAACCCCTTGGCCGAAATCGCCCAGGTGGTGAAACACCACGGCAAGCGCCTGATCATCGACGCCATGAGTTCCTTCGGCGCCCTGCCCATCGATGCCCGCGCAGTGCCTTTCGACGCGCTGATCGCTGCATCGGGTAAATGCCTGGAAGGGGTGCCCGGCATGGGGTTTGTCTTCGCCGACAAACAGGCATTGGCCGCCGCCCAAGGCAACTGCCATTCACTGGCAATGGACCTGTTCGACCAGCACGCCTACATGGCCAAGACCGGCCAATGGCGCTTCACCCCGCCGACCCATGTGGTCGCCGCCCTGCACGAAGCATTGCTGCAATACGCGGAGGAAGGCCTGCCCGCGCGCCAGCAACGCTACGCGCGCAACTGCCAGGTGCTGCTGGAGGGCATGGCCGAGCTGGGTTTGCGCAGTTTCCTGCCGGCGGCGATCCAGGCCCCGATCATCGTCACCTTCCACGCGCCGCACGACCCGCGCTACCAGTTCAAGGACTTCTACGAGCGGGTCAAGGCCAAGGGTTTCATCCTCTACCCGGGCAAATTGACCCAGGTGGACACCTTCCGCGTCGGCTGCATCGGCCACGTTGACGCTGCCGAGATGCATGCCGCCGTCGCCGCCATCGGCGAAGCATTGCACGCCATGGGCATTACTCTTTCATCTACCGGATCGCCAGCATGAACTATCAAAACCCCAACACCCTGCAAGCCGTGATCCTCGATTGGGCCGGCACCGTGGTCGATTTCGGCTCGTTCGCGCCCACGCAGATTTTTGTCGAGGCGTTTGCCGAGTTCGACGTGCAAGTGTCCATCGAAGAAGCCCGTGGCCCGATGGGCATGGGCAAGTGGGACCATATCCGCACCCTTTGCGACCAGCCGCAGGTCGCCGAACGCTATCGCCAGGTCTTTGGCCGTACGCCGACGGACGACGACGTGACCGCGATCTACCTGTGCTTCATGCCGTTGCAGATCGAAAAAATCGCCGAGCACTCGGCACTGATCCCCGGCGCCCTCGACACCATCGCCGCCCTGCGGGGCCTGGGCCTGAAGATCGGTTCCTGCTCCGGCTACCCCAAGCCAGTGATGGACAAGGTCGTCGCCCTGGCTGCGACCAACGGCTACGTCGCCGACCACGTGGTCGCCACCGACGAAGTGCCCAACGGCCGCCCCTGGCCCGCCCAGGCCCTGGCCAACGTGATTGCCCTAGGCATCGACGATGTGGCGGCGTGCGTGAAGGTCGACGACACCGTGCCGGGCATCCTCGAAGGCCGCCGTGCCGGCATGTGGACCGTGGCGCTGACCTGCTCCGGCAACGCACTGGGCCTGAGCTACGCGCAATTCCGTGCCCTTGATAACGCCACCCTGGCCAGCGAGCGCACGCGTATCGAAACACTGTTCAAAGGCTCGCGCCCGCACTACCTGATCGACACCATCAACGACCTGCCGGGAGTGATCGCTGATATCAACGCGCGGTTGGCCCGTGGGGAAATGCCACAAAGCGACTGATGGAGGTCAAGACAAAGGCATTTGTGCCAGGCGCGCCGCTCAAAACCGGCATACAGTTAAGTCACTGCGTCACTCAAGAACGCACTGCTATTCCGTGAAGTAACTGTTTGCCCTGATGAGTGAGGAACCCAGCAATGCCGTGGAAAAACTCCGATACGCGTTACAGCACCATGTCGATTGCACTGCATTGGTTGATGGTGGTGCTGCTGGCGGTGGTCTACGCCTGCATTGAATTGCGCGGCCAGTTTCCCAAAGGCAGCGGCGCACGCACGTTGATTGTCGAGATGCACTTCATGCTCGGCCTCACGGTGTTTGTGCTGGTGTGGCTACGCCTGTTTGCCCGCAGCCTGGGCGTGGCGCCGAAGATCGTGCCGGCGCCGCCGCCATGGCAAAGCCTGCTGGCGACGCTGATGCACTTCGCGCTGTATGCGTTGATGATCGGCATGCCGATTGCCGGCTGGCTGATCGTCAGTGCCGAGGGCCATTCGGTGATGTTCTATGGCATGGAATTGCCGCCGCTGATTGCCGAGAACAAGGCGCTGGCCAAGGAGATTGAAGGCTGGCACGTGTGGTTCGGCAAAGCCGGGTATTGGTTGATCGGCCTGCATGCGTTGGCGGGGATTGGCCACCACTACATCCTGCGGGACAACACCGCGTTGCGCATGATGCCGGGCAAGCGCGCTAACCCTTGAAGCCGCGGCGACCTTGCAGGCCGCCGGTGTGGATGAAGATCAGGCGAGTGCCGGGGGCGAAACGCCCGGCCTCGATCTGTTGCTTCAGGGCCATCAGTGCTTTGCCGGTGTAGAGCGGTTCCAGTGGCAGCCCGCAGGTTTTTTCGGTGTGCTCGATAAACGCCAATAGCTCTGGATCGACTTTGGCAAAACCGCCCCGGCTGGCGTCCAGCAGCTCATAACCGCCCTGCACGAGCGCCCCAACGTTCTGCGCCACGCCGTGGTCGTCCGGCACCGCCATGGCGCCGTACACCGGGTGGGCGCCCGCCTCTGCCAGCACCAGCCCGGCCAATGTGGTGCCGGTGCCCGCCGCCAACCACCAGCCGTCGTAGTCGGCCCAGCCCAGCGTATGCAGTTGCGCCCGCGCCTGCTCTACCAACACGCAACACCCCATGGCTCCCGCTAGCCCGCCGCCGCCTTCGGGCACGGGGTGAAGATCGGGATATTGTTCGCGCCACGGCAACCAGAATCCCGGCTCATGGCGCGCGCGATAACCGCCATAACCCAGCCAATGCAGCTGCATGCCGAGCGCTTTCAGGTCGAGCACGGTGGGTGTGTCTTGGGGATGCCCACGCAACAGGCCGACGGTGGTGAAACCAAAGCGTTTCCCCGCCGCCGCCAACGCATGCAGATGGTTGGACCAGGCACCGCCGAGGCTGATGATGCCCTTGGCGTCCTGCGCTTGCGCCAGGTGCCCGCTGAGCTTGAACCACTTGTTGCCGCTGATCAGCGGATCGACGCGGTCCAGGCGCAGCACGGCCAACTCGACGCCTTGCAGCCAGTCCAGGTGCAAGGGTTCGAGGGGGGCGTGGGGGGCGTGGGGAAGCCAGTCGTACGGGCCCATCGGGTGCATCTCTGTGCGCAAAGGGCCCGTAGTCTATGTCGCCTTACAGCTCGGCGGCCAGTCGCGAGCCCTGGTTGATGGCGCGCTTGGCGTCCAGCTCGGCCGCCACGTCGGCGCCGCCAATCAGGTGCACGTTCTGGCCGGCGGCGACCAAGCCGTCCTGCAACTCGCGCAGCGGGTCCTGGCCGGCGCAGATGACGATGTTGTCCACCGCCAGCACCTGGGGCTCACCCTCGGCGCCGATGCGGATATGCAGGCCTTCGTCATCGATTTTCAGGTACTCGACGCTGTTGAGCATCTGCACCTGCTTGTTCTTCAAGCCGGTGCGATGAATCCAGCCGGTGGTCTTGCCCAGGCCGTCGCCGACCTTGGACGCCTTGCGTTGCAGCAGGAACACTTCACGCGCCGGCGCATGCACCTGCGGCTTGATCCCGGCCACACCGCCACGGGCTTGCAGCTGGGTGTCGATGCCCCACTCCTTCCAGAACGCTTCACGGTCCAGGCTGGTAGACACGCCTTGGTGCACGAGGAATTCCGACACGTCAAAACCGATACCACCGGCACCGATCACCGCCACGCGCTTGCCCACCGGTTTGCGCTCCAGGATCACGTCCAGGTAGCTCAGCACCTTGGCGTTCTCGACGCCCGGGATCGCCGGGGTGCGCGGCGCAATGCCGGTGGCGAGGATGATCTCGTCGTAACCGCCCGCCTTGAGTTGCTCGACATCCACGCGGGTGTTGAGGCACAGCTCGACATGGGTGGTCTGCAATTTGCGCTTGAAGTAGCGCAGGGTTTCGAAAAACTCTTCCTTGCCCGGCACGCGCTTGGCGATGTTGAACTGGCCGCCGATCTCGCTGGCGGAATCGAACAACGTCACTTGGTGGCCACGTTCGGCAGCCACCGTCGCCGCGGCCAAACCGGCGGGGCCGGCACCGACCACGGCGATTTTCTTGATCTGCTTGACCGGCAGGTAGTTCAGCTCGGTCTCGTAGCACGCCCGTGGGTTGACCAGGCAGGTGGTCAGCTTGCCGCCAAAGGTGTGGTCCAGGCAGGCCTGGTTGCAGCCGATGCAGGTGTTGATCTCATCGGCGCGCCCGGCCGCCGCCTTGTTGACGAACTCCGGGTCGGCGAGGAACGGCCGTGCCATGGAGACCATATCCGCATCGCCTTCGGCGAGGATCTGCTCGGCGATTTCCGGGGTGTTGATCCGGTTGGTGGTGATCAGCGGGATCTGCACCGCACCGCGCAACTTGGCCGTGACCTTGCTGAACGCGCCACGCGGCACCTTGGTGGCGATGGTCGGGATGCGCGCTTCGTGCCAGCCGATACCAGTGTTGATAATCGTCGCACCGGCCTGTTCGATGGCCTTGGCCAACTGCACGATTTCTTCCCAGGTGCTGCCGCCTTCCACCAGGTCGAGCATCGACAGACGGAAAATAATGATGAAATTCGGGCCGACGGCCTCACGCACCCGGCGCACGATTTCCACCGCGAGGCGCATGCGGTTTTCGTAGCTGCCGCCCCAGCGGTCGGTACGGTGGTTGGTGTGAGCGGCGAGGAACTGGTTAATGAAGTAGCCTTCGGAACCCATGATTTCCACGCCGTCGTACTCGGCGACCTGGGCCAGCAGCGAGCAGGTGACAAAGTCCTGGATCTGCTTCTCGATGCCCTCTTCGTCCAGTTCCTTGGGCTTGAACGGGTTGATCGGTGCCTGGATCGCACTCGGCGCCACCTGCTTGGGGCTGTAGGCATAACGGCCGGCATGGAGGATCTGCATGCAGATCTTGCCGCCCGCGTCGTGCACGGCCTGGGTCACGATCTTGTGTTTTTGCGCTTCGTCGTCGGTGGTCAGCTTGGCCGCGCCGGCATACACGCCGCCTTCATCGTTCGGGCCAATGCCACCGGTGACCATCAGGCCCACGCCGCCACGGGCGCGCTCGGCAAAGTAGGCCGCCATGCGCTCGAAACCGCCGGGTTTTTCTTCCAGGCCGGTGTGCATCGAGCCCATCAGGGTGCGGTTGCGCAAGGTGGTAAAACCCAGGTCCAACGGGGCCAGCAGGTGCGGGTAGGAAGCAGCGGTCATGGTACAGCTCCACAACGGATCATCACGGGACGTGGCGCACTCGAACGGTGTGCCATCGGTTTATGTCCCACAGACTATGATTCGCTGGACTACGCCTCAATGACCGAAACTGACAAGTTATTGATCCAAATGCGCAGCGCCCCTTGGCAAGCCGATCCTTGGGCCCTAACCTAGTCGGCGAACCCTGCACACGGTCTGTTGTCTGTTGCCCCATGCGTAAACTTCTAGCGTTCACCGTCACCCTGGCCCTGGTTGCCGCCGTCGCCGCGTATCTGGTCTGGACCCAGGAGCGCCCCGTGGCGCATTACCTGTCGGACCTGCGCATCACCCTCGCCGTCAACGAAGGCGAGCCTGCCGAGCGTGGCAACTTGCTGGGCATCCAGCCGGAGCTGTTCCCCGCCGACTATCAAAGCCTGGAACGCCTGCACCTGAAACTCGCGGCGTACCTGCAAAACGCCCGGGAACAAGGGCTCATCAACCAGAAAACCATCGTCGTGCTGCCGGAACATATCGGCACCTGGCTGATGCTCACCGGCGAAAAAAACGAGGTGTACCAGGCCCTGCACGCCAAGGACGCGATGAACTGGCTGTCGGCCAGCAACCCGCTGCTGTTTGCCCGTGCATGGCTCAGCGCCACGGGCGACAACCGCACCGACGACGCGTACCTGCGTATGAAAGCCACCGGCATGGCGCGTGACTATCAGGTGCTGTTCGGCGGTTTGGCCAAGGAGTTCGGCGTCACCCTGGTGGCCGGCTCCATTGCGCTGCCCAACCCCAGCGTCAGCCAGGGCCAGTTGCACGTCGGCCATGGCGCGCTGTACAACGCCAGCCTGGTGTTCAACGCCGAGGGTTTGCCAGTAGGCCAGCCGCAGCGCCAGCTCTACCCGATCTACGATGAGCGCGGCTTTATCACGCCCGGCGATGAGAACGTCGTCAGCGTGGTCGACACTCCGGCCGGGCGCCTTGGCGTGCTGGTGGGCAGTGACAGCTGGTATCCAGATAACTACCGCAAACTCAACGAACACGGCGCGCAACTGATTGCAGTACCCGCCTTTGTGCTCGGTCGCGATACCTGGGACCGACCGTGGCGCGGCTTTAAAAGCGTGTCCACCCCGCCGGAGATCAGCCTCAAGCCCGAAGAACTCAGTGAAGGCGAGGCCTGGCGCCGCCTCACCCTGATCAGCCAGCAGCCCATCAGCCAGGCCACCGCCGGCATGAGCGTGTTCCTGCGCGGGCAGTTCTGGGACCTGGGCACCGCCGGCCACAGCTTCCTCAGCAACAACGGGCAGATCAGCGCCGATGGTGAAGCCCGGGGCGCACGTTTGTTGAATCTCTGGCTGTGAAGCCGGTACGCCTGGGGGATCTGTCGGTGGGCTTTGTGCACACCTTGGCCGATGCCATTCAAAGCCATGGCGTGGACCCACAACCGCTGCTGCTGCAATACGGCCTGGACCCGGCGCGCCTCGCGGAAGCGGGCGCACGCTTATCCATCCCGCGTTACATGCGCCTGGGCCATGCGGCCATCCAACTCACGGGCGAGCCGGGCCTGGGCCTGCGCATGGGCCTGCTCAGCCGCTTGAGCCAGGCCGGGCTCGCCGGGGTCACTGCCGCCCAGGCGCCCAACGTGCGGGAAGCCGCGCGCACGCTGACGCGCTTCGAAGCGCTGTACGGCTCCAACTACCGTGGTCAGTCGAGCTTTCATGAGGATGCCGAGGGCGCCTGGCTGCGGTTCTACTCCATCAGCCCTTACAATGCCTACAACCGCTTTGTGGTGGACTCGATCATCGCCGGCTGGCTGCACCAATTGTCAGGCCTGGCCCAGCAGCCCGTGCAGGCGCAACGTATCGAAATCGAGTTTGCCGCGCCGGACTACGCCGACGCGTACCGCGTGCTGGGCGAGGGTCCGATCCAGTTTGGCGCCGAATCCAACCAGCTGCGTCTGAACCAACAGACCCTGGCCCTGCGCAATCCACAGCATTGCCCCAGCACCTGGCACTTGTTGTTGCAACTGTGTGAACGGGAATTGGAGCAGTTGACCCGCACCCGCAGCCTGCGCGAGCGCATTACCCGGTTGCTCGGGCCGATGCTCAATGGCGGCCGGGAACCCGACCTGGAAGAAGTGGCGGCACGCTTGAAGCTGCCGACCTGGACGCTGCGCCGCAAACTGGCCGAAGAAGGCACTCAGTTCCGCGCGATTCTCAACGACACCCGTCGCGACCTGGCCATGACCTACATTCGCGACACGGAGTTGGCGTTCGGCGAAATCGCCTACTTGCTCGGTTTTGCCTCGGCCCAGGCGTTTCAACGGGCGTTCAGGCGGTGGAACAACCAGACCCCAGGGGAATTTCGCCGCAGTCAGCGGCATTCCGCCTGAAGTCGGGGTTACAGCTCGGTTGCATCATCTGCGGGCTCAAGCGGGTCCAACTCGATCGCGCTGAACTCAAGCAGTTCTTCCTGGTAGTCGTCCATGGTGGGCTCCTTGTTTAATTAAAAGCGGTTGCAGGTAAATGACCTGCATCACCAGCCTAAAGTGCCGTTGTGACGAAAAAAAGTCGGCGTCATGACGTTCCTGCACTTCAGGATTAAACGTAGCAGCAGAGTGCGGATTTAGCACAGGGGATTTTTGGCGAGGGCATGCACTGAGACATGGCGAAACATGTGGGAGCTGGCTTGCCTGCGATGGCGGTGTGTCAGCCAAGGAGCTACAAGCTGATACACCGCCATCGCAGGCAAGCCAGCTCCCACATTTGACTGTGTTCACAAGTCAGGATGTGGGAGCAGTTCTGGTTACTGCGCGGGAGTAGGCAGTGGCGGAATCGCTTCGGTCGGCGCCGGCAGGTCCGGGTTGCTTGTGGCCGGAGCAGGTGCAGGTTCTGCCTGAGGTGCAATCGGCGCGGCTTCAGCCGGTGGGGCCACCGGTTCTGCAGCAGCGGGCGCCTCGACCTTCTCGGCAACCGGCGCAGCCTTCGGCTCGGGCACACCCAAATCCGCTTTCGGCTGCTCGGGAATATGCTCGGCCTTCTTCACTTCTTGCGGCAGGAACACGTCCACCAGCGCAAAGTAACGCTCGTAGAACTTCGGCGCCGAGACGGTTTCGCTGGCGACTTTCACCATCGAATCATCGGTAGAACCAATCGGCATCGACACCGAACCCAGCACGCCCACCCCCAGGCTTGCCGAGTTGTTGACCTTCTTCAGGGCGTAGCGGTCCTGCAGGGCGTTGGCAAACATCGTCGAGTGGTTGGTGCCCTTGCCATCATCGGCACACACCACGTTGAAGCTGATCTGCAGATGGCTCTCGCCGGTCTGCTGGAAACTCTTGTTACCGACTACCAGCTTCGGATCGCTGCTGGTAATGATGTAGCCCTGACTCAGCAATGCACGGCGCGCGGCTTCGCATGCGGCCACATCCGTCACTGGGTAATCACGGGAAAACGTACCGGAGTCGTCGAAATTCTCATGTTCATAAATAGCGGTCTTGGGTGACGAGCAGCCCGCGGCGCCCGCCAGCACCAGCGCCAGGCCAAGGCTGCGCAAGTGAAATGATGTCAACATTGAAAATCCTGAGAGAAACGGTCCGGGCGGTATTGTGCAACAGAACGAGGCCTTGGCGCGCGCATTCCTGTCGGTAAAACGTCACAGGCCTACACACCGGGGCCTGCAGGAAAAAGCCCTGCACACATATGATCAATAAACACGCGCAATTTGGCTGAGGCATGGCGACTGGAGGGCCACAGCATCCAGAAACTGCCACGGTGTTCCAGGCAGTCGTCCAGCACCCGTTGCAAGCGCCCCTCCCCCACGGCCTGGTTGACCATGTAATCCGGCAGGCAGGCGATGCCCAAGCCTTCGAGCACCACGTGGTTGAGGGATTCGATGGTGGTGCTGACCAAGGGTGTACGCAAGGTGGGTTCTGTCTCGCCGGGTGCGAGGCGCAGCGGCCAGGCCTCCAGCTTGCCGGTGGCGCAGAATTTGTGCCGCAGGCAGGCGTGGCCACTCAAGTCCTGGGGCCGTTGCGGGGTGCCATGTTGCTGGAAATACCCCGGCGTGCCGACCAGCACCAACTGGTAATGCCCCAGATGTCGCGCCATCAAGCGCGAATCTTCCGGCTTGCCGGTGCGAATCACCGCGTCGAAACCTTCCTCGATCACGTCCACCATGCGGTCGGAAAAATCCACGTCCAACTCGATCTCCGGGTAGGCACGCATAAAGTCGCTGAGCACCGGCATCAACAGGCCGCGCACTTGCGGCACGCTGATGCGCAGTTTGCCCCGAGGCGTGGCGCTGGCCTCGGTGAGTTCGCGCTCGGCGGCCTCGACTTCGGCCAGGATGCGCCGCGAGCGCTCGAGGAACAGCGCGCCCTCGGCGGTCAAGGTGATGCTGCGCGTGCTGCGGTGGAACAGGCGCACGCCGAGACGTTCTTCCATGCGGGCAATGCTTTTGCCTACCGCCGAGGAAGAAATGCCCAGCACGCGCCCCGCAGCGGTAAAGCTGCGAGCCTCCGCCACCTGCACGAAGACCGAAAGACTGCCCAGACTGTCCATGATGCTCCCTTCATTACGGACGCCGCTGTCCGATAAGTTCGGAACCTTAGCCTGTTTTTCCGCCACCCACAGCCCCCTACTCTGGTTCCTTGGCCTTTTTCAGGGATACAGCGTCATGACAGCACTTACCGAATCCGCAACGACAACCCAGGGCGATACGCTACCGCTGGGTGGTTTATTGGCACTGGCGTTCGCCGGGTTTATCACCATCCTTACCGAAGCCATGCCCGCCGGCCTTTTGCCACAAATGGGCGAGGGCCTGGGGGTGTCACATGCCCTCGTCGGCCAATTGGTCACGCTTTACGCCCTGGGCTCGCTGCTCGCCGCTATCCCGCTGACGTTGTGGACCCGTGGCTGGCGCCGACGCCCGTTACTGCTGGTGGCCATCGGCGGCTTTGCCTTGGTCAACAGCGTCACTGCGTTCTCCAGCCATTACGGGCTGACCCTGGTGGCGCGCTTCTTCGCCGGAGTCTTCGCCGGCCTGCTCTGGGCGCTGCTGGCGGGTTATGCGAGCCGGATGGTCGCGCCACACCTGCAAGGCCGCGCAATTGCCGTGGCGATGCTGGGGGCGCCGCTGGCGTTGTCCCTCGGCGTCCCGGCAGGCACCTTGCTCGGGACCGTCGTAGGCTGGCGCCTGAGCTTTGCGATCATGACCGGGCTGACGCTGGTACTGCTGATATGGGCGCGCTGGCAATTGCCGGATTTTGCCGGGCAAGCTACAGGCAAGCGCCTCGGGCTGCGCCAGGTATTGACCTTGCCCGGGATTCGTCCGGTGCTGTGGGTGACGTTTACCTACGTGCTGGCCCACAACATTCTCTACACCTACATCGCTCCACTGTTGGTTCCCGCCGGACTTGCGGGGGAGATTGACCGCGTGCTGCTGGTCTTTGGTCTCGCCGCGCTGTTGAGCATCTGGCTGACGGGCGTGTTGATCGATCGCTGGTTGCAAAAGCTGGTGCTGATCAGTTGCGTGCTGTTTGGGTTGATCGCCCTGGCGTTGGCGTTCTGGCTCACTTCGCCGAGCGTGATCTACCTCGCCGTGGCCTTGTGGGGCCTGGCCTTCGGTGGCCTGCCGGCCCTGTTGCAAACGGCCCTGGCCAAGGCCGCTGGCGACTCGGCGGATGCCGCGCAGTCGATGCTGGTCACCGTGTGGAACCTGGGCATCGCAGGCGGTGGGTTAGTCGGTGGCGTGCTGCTGCAGGGCTGGGGAGTGATCGCATTTCCGTGGGCGGTGGTGGCGTTGATGGTCCTGGCCCTTTTCAAACGCCCATGAAAAAGCCCCCGGTCTTTTCAGGCCGAGGGCTTTTTGTTCAAGCTGGCATCAGAACTTCTTGATGTCAGCCTGGCTTTCCAACTGCTTGCGGTACGCAGCAAAGTCTTGCTGGCCAACACGGGAAGCGAGGAAGCGGCGGATTTGCGCCTTTTCTTCGTCCGTCGGGGCAGCGGCTTCGTTGACGCCGTTCAAGCGCACGATCACCAGGCTACCGTCAGCCAGGGTCACGGTGGTGAAGGTCGGCTTGTCCTTGGCCGCAGGCTTGGGCATGCGGAACAGGGCTTGCAGCACGGCAGGGTCGACACCTTCCTGATTGCGGGTAGCCGCTTCAGTCACTTTCCACGCCTGGCCATCGACCGGTTGGTTCAGTGGAGTCTTGCCATCACGCAGGCTGGCGATCAGCTCGTCAGCGTGAGCCTTGGCTGCTGCGCTTGCACGGTCCTTGCTCATCTGCGCACGAATCGCTGCTGCTACGCTTTCCAGCGGCAGTTGCGTTGGCTTCAGATGCTCTTTGGCACGCAGGACGATGATGGTTTCCGGGTCCAGTTCGATGGCGGTGCTGTTGGCACCCTCATCCAACACTTCCGGGCTGAACGCGGCGGTGAGCACGGCACGGTTGGCCGCAACACCTTCGCCACCTTCGCGGCCAAATGGCGCGGAGGTGTGCACGGTCAGTTTCAGGTCGGATGCCGGCTGAGCCAGGTCGGAGGCCTCGAATGCCGCATCTTCCAATTGCTTGGTCGCTTCGACAAAGCGCTGCTCAACCTGTTGAGTCTTGAGCTCGCGGGTCAGCTTGTCTTTCAGGCTGGCAAACGATGGCACTTGAGGTGCTTCAACGCCCAACAGCTTGATCAAGTGCCAACCGAAGGACGAGCGAACCGGGGCCGAGACCTGGTCCTGGTTCAACGCGTACAGGGCAGTTTCGAAGTCCGGGTCGTAGACGCCAGGGCCGGCAAAGCCGAGGTCGCCGCCGTTGTTGGCAGAACCTGGATCCTGGGAGAACTCCTTGGCCAGGGCTTCGAATTTCGCACCCTTGGCCAGGCGCGCCTGGATCTCTTCGATCTTGGCCTTGGCTTGCGCCTCGGTCACCTTGTCGTTGACTTCAATCAGGATGTGCGCGGCACGACGCTGTTCAGCGAGGTTGGCGGTTTCTTTCTGATAGGCAGCCTGCAGCTCTTCGTCCTTGACGGTGACCTGGTCGAAGAAGGACGACTTCTTCAATTCCAGGTAGTCGATGACCACCTGGTCCGGGGTCATGAACTCTTTGGCGTGCTCGTCATAGTAAGCCTTGACCTCGTCGTCGGTGAGCTTCACCGCAGCCGGGTTGGCCTTGATATTGACGGTGGCGAAATCGCGGGTCTGTTTTTCCAGACGGGCGAATGCCAGCACTTCGGCATCCGTGACAAAACCGCTGCCAGCGATACCAGCGCGCACCTGGCCGATGAGCATTTCCTGAGTCAGCATCTGACGGAATTGCATACGGCTGTAGCCCAGCTGACGGATCACCTGATCAAAGCGCTCAGGACTGAACTTGCCGTCCACCTGGAACTCAGGCGTCAGCAGGATCGTCTGGTCCAATGCCGCTTCGGAGAAGCCGAACTTGGAATCCGCAGCGCCTTGCAGCAACAGCTTACGATCGATCAAACCCTTGAGGGCCGCTTCGCGCAGCAGTTTTTCGTCCAGCAGCGAAGCATCGAAATCCTTGCCCAGCTGTTGCATCAGCTGACGGCGTTGCATATCGACGGCCTGGCTCAATTCGGTTTGAGTAATCTCTTCACCGTTGACCTTGGCCACGTCCTGCTTGTTGTTACCGGAAGCCTGGAAAATGGCTTCGATACCGGTGAACGCCATCAACGCGACGATGATCCCGATAATGGTCTTGGCAATCCAGCCTTGTGAATTGTCCCTGATATTTTGCAGCATGCGTCCCCCAGAAACGGTTGAACTTCAAAAATTGGCAACCGTGGAGCGTGGGTAGAGTACGGATATAAGAAAGGCGCATCCAAGGATGCGCCTTCTCGCAACTGGCGGAGCGGACGGGGGCTTTCGTTCTCCCCCCGGCTTGGCGACCCGATGGATACGTGGGTCTGCTGCCGCTCCGCTGCCAGGTCGAACCTGCGTTCGACCCGGGTAGGTAAAGGCTGGATCGAAGCTTAGTTAACAGCTTCTTTCAGTGCTTTACCGGCTTTGAAACCTGGTTTCTTGGCAGCAGCGATTTGCAGTGCTTTGCCAGTCTGTGGGTTACGGCCAGTGCGAGCTGGGCGGTCAGTCACAGAGAAAGTACCGAAGCCTACCAGTACTACGGAGTCGCCGGCCTTCAGAGCGCCAGTGACGGATTCGATTACTGCATCCAGCGCACGGCCAGCAGCAGCTTTCGGGATATCAGCGGATGCAGCGATAGCATCAATCAGTTCCGACTTGTTCACTCTAAGTCCCCTTATATATCTATTGAGTATGATTCTAAGTTTTTTGGTGAAAGCAAAAACCAGTGCTGAATGGCCTACAGACACTTATAAGAGCCGCTTTATAACAAGGGCTCTAAAAAGCTGTCAAGGAAGCCCCCAGGCTTATTCGCATTAATGCGTGCTAATTCTTTCCTTGGAATCAGACTCGCGTTTTTCGTCCTTTGCGACTATCTCGGGAGCCACATCCGGCAAGGGCTCCGGCGCGTATTGCAGCGCAATTTGCAGGACCTCGTCAATCCATTTAACCGGTTTAATCTGCAGATCCTGCTTGATGTTGTCAGGAATTTCCTTCAAGTCGCGAACATTCTCTTCAGGAATGATCACGGTCTTGATACCGCCACGGTGAGCCGCGAGCAATTTCTCTTTCAGGCCACCGATCGCCAATACCTGGCCGCGCAGGGTAATTTCGCCGGTCATGGCGACATCCGCACGCACAGGAATACCCGTCAATGCCGACACCAGGGCCGTGCACATGCCTACACCGGCGCTAGGGCCATCCTTCGGGGTCGCCCCTTCCGGCATGTGGATGTGGGTGTCGTGCTTCTCGTGGAAGTCCAGGGGAATCCCCAGGCTCTTGGCGCGGCTGCGCACCACGGTCTGCGCGGCGGTGATGGATTCGACCATCACATCACCCAAAGAACCGGTCTTGATCAATTGGCCCTTGCCCGGGATCACCGCAGCTTCGATGGTCAGCAACTCGCCGCCCACCTGGGTCCACGCCAGGCCAGTGACCTGACCGACTTGATCCTGCTGCTCGGCCAGGCCGTAGCTGAATTTGCGCACGCCGAGGAAGTGCTCCAGGGAGTCGGCCGTGACCTTCACCGAGAAGCGTTTTTCCAGCGCATGTTCCTTGACCGCCTTGCGGCAGATCTTCGCGATCTGGCGCTCCAAGCCACGCACACCGGCTTCGCGGGTGTAGTAGCGGACGATGTCGCGGATCGTGCCGACTTCAAATTCGATCTCGCCCTTCTTCAGGCCATTGGCCGAAATCTGCTTGGGCGCGAGGTACTTGACGGCGATGTTGATCTTCTCGTCTTCGGTGTAACCCGGCAGACGAATCACTTCCATCCGGTCCAGCAAGGCTGGTGGGATGTTCATGGAGTTGGAGGTGCACAGGAACATTACGTCGGACAGGTCGTAGTCGACTTCCAGGTAATGGTCGTTGAAATTGTGGTTCTGCTCGGGGTCGAGCACTTCCAGCAAGGCCGACGCCGGGTCGCCACGCATGTCGCTGCCCATTTTGTCGATTTCATCGAGCAGGAACAGCGGGTTGCGCACACCCACCTTTGTCATCTTTTGAATCAATCTTCCTGGCATCGAACCGATGTAAGTACGGCGATGGCCACGGATTTCCGCTTCATCACGCACGCCGCCGAGGGCCATGCGCACGAATTTGCGGTTGGTCGCGTTGGCGATGGACTCGGCCAGGGAGGTTTTACCCACACCCGGCGGACCGACCAGGCACAACACCGGACCACGAATCTTCTTCACGCGCTTTTGCACGGCGAGGTATTCGAGGATGCGTTCTTTGACTTCTTCGAGGCCATAGTGGTCGGCGTCGAGAATATCTTCGGCACGGGCCAGGTCCAGGCGCACTTTGGTCTGCGCCTTCCACGGCACTTGCACCAGCCAGTCGATGTAGGAGCGCACCACGGTGGCTTCAGCCGACATCGGCGACATCTGCTTGAGCTTGTTCAGCTCGGCAGTGGCTTTGGTCAGGGCGTCCTTGGGCAGGCCTGCGGCGTCGATGCGCTTTTTCAGCTCTTCGATTTCGTTGTGGCCGTCCTCGCTGTCGCCGAGTTCTTTCTGAATGGCCTTCATCTGCTCATTCAGGTAGTACTCGCGCTGGCTGCGCTCCATTTGCTTCTTCACACGACCACGGATGCGCTTTTCAACCTGCAGCAGGTCGATTTCGGCATCCAGCAGCGCCAACACGTGTTCAACACGGGTGGACAGGTCGATGATTTCGAGAATGTCCTGCTTCTGCTCGATTTTCAACGCCATGTGCGCGGCCATGGTATCGACCAGGCGACTTGGCTCATCAATGCTGTTGAGGGAGGACAGGACTTCAGCCGGGACTTTCTTGCCCAACTGCACATACTGCTCGAACTGCGAGAGCAGGCTGCGTACAAAGACTTCGGACTCGCGCTCTGGGGCTTCGACTTCCTCGATCAGCGCCACTTCCGCACGCAGGTGACCGTCCACCTCCATGAAGCGCTCGACCGCGCCGCGCTGCTCGCCTTCCACCAGCACCTTGACGGTGCCATCAGGCAGCTTGAGCAATTGCAAGACAGTGGCAATGGTGCCGACACGATACAGGGCGTCTTCGCCTGGATCATCATCAGCAGGATTCTTCTGGGCCAACAGCAGGATCTGCTTGTCGCCCGTCATCGCTGCCTCAAGGGCTTCGATAGACTTCTCGCGCCCCACGAACAGCGGGATAACCATGTGCGGATAGACGACGACATCACGCAACGGCAGGAGAGGCAATTCAATGGTGGTCTTCATGATTTCGCCTCTATGACAGATGAAAAATAAGCTTGAAGCCAAGATGGGGGCTGCTTGCGAAAAAAACAAGCTCAATGCCAGCAGTTAAACGCAGGAAAAATCCCACTGCTAAAACTCACCCAAAAAAACAAAGGGGCCCCTAGAGGCCCCTTGTTTGCAAAGCAACTGCCAAACGCTTACGCGTCGGGCGCAGCCTTGGCAGCCGGCTCACTGTTTTCGTAGATATACAGTGGCTTGGACTTGCCTTCTATGACGCTTTCGTCGATCACCACTTTACTCACCTCGGACTGCGAGGGGATTTCGTACATGGTGTCGAGCAATACGCCTTCGAGGATCGAACGCAGGCCACGTGCACCGGTCTTGCGCTCCAGTGCCCGCTTGGCCACCGATTTGAGCGCGTCGGTACGGAACTCGAGGTCCACGCCTTCCATTTCGAACAGCTTCGCGTATTGCTTGGTCAGGGCGTTCTTCGGCTCGGTGAGGATCTGAATCAGAGCAGCCTCATCCAGCTCGTCCAACGTCGCCAGGACCGGCAGACGGCCAACGAATTCCGGGATCAGACCGAACTTGACCAGATCGTCAGGCTCGACTTCACGCAGGGACTCGCCCACCTTCTTGCCTTCTTCCTTGCTGCGTACTTCCGCGCCGAAACCAATGCCGCCACGGGTAGAACGCTGCTGGATAACCTTTTCGAGACCGGAGAACGCGCCACCACAGATAAACAGGATGTTACGCGTATCGACCTGCAGGAATTCCTGCTGCGGGTGCTTGCGGCCGCCTTGTGGCGGTACGGAAGCGACCGTGCCTTCGATCAGTTTCAACAGGGCTTGCTGCACGCCTTCACCGGAAACGTCCCGGGTGATCGACGGGTTGTCGGACTTGCGCGAGATCTTGTCGATTTCGTCGATGTAGACAATGCCCATCTGGGCCTTCTCTACGTCGTAGTCGCACTTCTGCAGCAGTTTCTGAATGATGTTCTCGACGTCTTCACCCACGTAGCCAGCCTCGGTGAGGGTGGTGGCGTCGGCGATGGTGAACGGAACGTTCAGCAGGCGAGCGAGGGTTTCTGCAAGCAGGGTTTTACCCGAGCCTGTAGGACCGATCAGCAAGATGTTGCTCTTGCCGAGTTCAACTTCGTCGCCTTTCTTGTCACGCTGGTTCAAGCGCTTGTAGTGGTTGTACACCGCTACGGCCAGAACCTTCTTTGCACGCTCTTGACCAATCACATACTGATCAAGGATGCCGCTGATTTCTTTAGGCGAAGGCAATTTATGCGCACTGCTCTCGGCCTGGGCTTCCTGCACCTCCTCGCGGATGATGTCATTGCACAGGTCGACGCACTCGTCGCAGATAAACACCGAGGGGCCGGCAATCAACTTGCGCACTTCATGCTGGCTTTTGCCGCAGAAGGAGCAATAGAGCAGCTTGCCGTTGTCCTCGCCGTTGCGGGTGTCAGTCATTCGTTCGATCCAAATCCGATAGGCTTGCAACACAAGATGAAGGCTTATGCGGGCTTTTTCAAGCCCGCAAGTGGTCGGACATGCCGACCAGCCCTATTTTGAGCGGCTTATATTAAGCGGGGCGCTTGTCGATCACAGCGTCGATCAACCCGTAATCACGTGCGGCTTCGGCGCTCATGAAGTTGTCACGGTTGGTGTCGCGCTCGATTTCTTCCAAGGTGCGACCGCTGTGCTTGGCCATCAGCGTGTTGAGACGCTCACGAATAAAGAGGATTTCCTTGGCGTGAATCTCGATGTCCGATGCCTGGCCCTGGAAACCGCCCAGTGGCTGGTGAATCATCACACGCGAGTTAGGCAGGCAGAAACGCTTGCCCTCGGCACCTGCGGTCAGCAGGAATGCGCCCATGCTGCAGGCCTGGCCGATACAGGTGGTCGACACGTTGGGCTTGATGAACTGCATGGTGTCGTAGATCGACATGCCCGCCGTTACCGAACCGCCTGGAGAGTTGATGTAGAGATGGATGTCCTTGTCCGGGTTTTCCGCTTCAAGGAACAGCAGTTGCGCACAGATCAGGTTGGCCATGTAGTCCTCTACAGGGCCGACCAGGAAAATCACTCGCTCCTTGAGAAGACGCGAGTAGATGTCATAGGCGCGCTCGCCACGAGCAGACTGCTCGACAACCATCGGGACCAGGCCGCCAGCGGCCTGGATATCAGAGTTCTGCTGAATATAGGAATTACGGAACATGCTCTGCAGTTACTCCCAAATAGTCATGTCTTGAAAACGCATAAGCCAGCGCGAGGCTGGCTTATGGTTGTATTTCCAACGAGTTGGACAATCAGTCGGCTTGTGCTGCTTCCGCCGGTTTGACTGCTTCTTCGTAAGAGACCGCTTTATCGGTCACCTTAGCCTTCTGCAGAACAGTATCCACAACTTGTTCTTCCAGCACAACCGAACGTACTTCGTTCAGCTGCTGGTCGTTCTTGTAGTACCAAGCCACGACCTGCTCAGGCTCCTGGTAAGCCGAAGCCATTTCCTGGATCATTTCGCGAACGCGATCTTCGTCAGGCTTGAGGTCGAACTGCTCAACCACTTTGGCCACGACCAGACCCAGTACAACGCGGCGCTTGGCTTGTTCTTCGAACAGCTCGGCCGGCAGTTGGTCAGGCTTGATGTTGCCACCGAACTGCTGAACCGCTTGCACGCGCAGGCGATCCACTTCGTTGGACAGCAAGGCCTTAGGCACTTCGATCGGATTGGCAGCCAGCAGGCCGTCCATTACCTGGTTCTTCACCTTGGATTTGATCGCCTGGCGCAGCTCGCGCTCCATGTTCTTGCGAACTTCGGTGCGGAAACCTTCCAGGGTCGCTTCCTTGATACCGAATTGAGCGAAGAACTCTTCGTTCAGCTCTGGCAGCTTAGGCTCGGAAACGCTGTTGACAGTCACGGTGAACTCGGCGGCTTTGCCAGCCAGGTCCAGGTTCTGGTAGTCAGCAGGGAAAGTCAGGTTCAGAACGCGCTCTTCGCCGGCTTTGGCGCCAACCAGGCCGTCTTCGAAGCCAGGGATCATGCGGTTGGAACCCAGCACCAGCTGAGTACCCTTGGCGGAGCCGCCAGCGAATACTTCGCCGTCAACCTTGCCTACGAAATCGATGTTCAGTTGGTCTTCGTTCTGAGCGGCGCGATCGGTCACTTCAAAACGGGTGTTCTGCTTGCGCAGGATTTCCAGCATGTTGTCCAGGTCGGCATCCGCCACGTCAGCGCTCAGGCGCTCTACGGTGATACCTTCGAAACCGGCAACTTCGAACTCTGGGAACACTTCGAATACGGCAACGTATTCCAGGTCCTTGCCAGCTTCCAGGGACTTTGGCTCGATGGAAGGCGAGCCAGCTGGCTTCAGGTTCTGCGCTTCTACGGCTTCGTAGAAGGAAGCCTGGATCACGTCACCCACAGCGTCCTGGCGCGCATCGGCACCAAAACGACGCTTGATTTCGCTCATCGGCACTTTGCCTGGACGGAAACCAGCGATCTTGGCCTTCTGGGCAGTCTGCTGCAGACGCTTGTTGACCGCAGTCTCAACACGCTCTGCCGGCACGGAAATGCTCAGGCGGCGCTCGATAGCAGTAGTATTTTCAACAGAAACTTGCATGGATATTCCTCGTTGCACAGACGTTAGCCGGCCATTTCCGACCCCAATCAAGGGCATGCATTCTAGAGGGTCAAACTCAAGAAGTCACCCCGCTGGAAATATGCCCGAAAACAGCCGGCAATTTATCGGTACGAAGGCACGGATGCACCTCGCCCCGCTGACAAATACATCCCATCACGCCAGGGCTCTGCGCCGCCCCTTCTATATATAGAAGAGGTCGTCATTCATCGCCCTGACGGCCCACCCCGCAAGGAGGGCTGGCAGGCAGCGCAGCATCATCGAGACACATAAATACGATGAAGCGCCCTAGCCTTGCGACCCAGAACCTGCAGCCGCCGAAAATCTGCACCGCTAAAACCAAAAAAGGCGCCAGACTGTTAAATCTGGCGCCTTTCGAATATGGGGTGGACGAAGGGGATCGAACCCTCGACAACGGGAGTCACAATCCCGTGCTCTACCAACTGAGCTACGCCCACCATATTGCATTAACAAAGAACTCAAACATCTTCTTTGTTGAACCTCACCTCACCTTGCGGCAGGGCGACGCCTTGAAATTGGTGCGGATGAAGAGACTCGAACTCTTACGCCTCGCGGCGCTGGAACCTAAATCCAGTGTGTCTACCAATTCCACCACATCCGCGCTTGAAGCTCTTAAAGCAAAGGCGCCAGACGTTTAATCTGGCGCCTTTTCAGAATATGGGGTGGACGAAGGGGATCGAACCCTCGACAACGGGAGTCACAATCCCGTGCTCTACCAACTGAGCTACGCCCACCATCTAACGCTACTTGTGCCAAAGCTGCCTAATGGCGCACCCGGCAGGACTCGAACCTGCGACCATCCGCTTAGAAGGCGGATGCTCTATCCAGCTGAGCTACGGGCGCCTTATTAATCTGTACTCTTGGAGGATTACAAACTAAGTGCTTCCAGCCTTGCAGAACAACACTCTATTCTGCTCGACCTTCTTAACCAGTGCTAGGCTGTGCCCGACAAGTGCGACGAATAGTATAGACGCCTCGGAAAGCCGTCAAATCTTTTTTGAAAAAAATTCATTTTATTTAAGGGGTTAGGGCAATTTGCAGACCAAGCGCCTTTGCCCTCACGCCGTGGCATGCGAGAATGCGCGCACATTTCTTCCCCCTCTCGATGGTTAATCACGCGTAATGACTGCACAACTTATCGACGGCAAATCAATCGCCGCCAGCCTGCGCCAGCAGATCGCCAAACGAGTCACCGAGCGTAGCCAGCAAGGCCTGCGCACGCCTGGCCTCGCGGTGATCCTGGTCGGCAGCGATCCTGCCTCTCAGGTTTATGTCTCGCACAAGCGTAAAGACTGTGAAGAGGTCGGCTTTATCTCCAAGGCCTACGACTTGCCTTCCGACACCACCCAACAGGCCCTGACCGACCTGATCGACAGCCTGAACGACGACCCGGCCATCGACGGCATCCTGTTGCAATTGCCGCTTCCCGAGCACCTCGATGCCTCCAAGTTGCTGGAGCGTATCCGCCCGGACAAGGACGTTGACGGCTTCCACCCTTATAACGTCGGCCGCCTCGCCCAGCGCATCCCACTGCTGCGCCCCTGCACGCCTAAAGGCATCATGACCTTGCTGGAAAGCACCGGCGTCGATCTGTACGGCCTTGACGCCGTGGTGGTCGGCGCGTCCAACATTGTCGGGCGCCCGATGGCCATGGAGCTGCTGCTGGCCGGCTGCACCGTCACCGTCACCCACCGTTTTACCAAAGACCTTGCCGGCCACGTCGGCCGCGCCGACCTGGTAGTGGTTGCCGCCGGCAAGCCGGGCCTGGTGAAAGGTGAGTGGATCAAGGAAGGCGCCATCGTCATCGACGTCGGCATCAACCGCCAGGAAGACGGCAAGCTGGTCGGCGACGTGGTGTACGAAACCGCCCTGCCCCGTGCCGGCTGGATCACACCTGTACCAGGTGGCGTAGGCCCGATGACCCGCGCCTGTCTGCTGGAAAACACGCTGTACGCGGCAGAAACGCTGCACGACTGACAACCCGCAGCCATGAAAAAGCCCTGCATTCACGCAGGGCTTTTTTATGGCCGGCAGAAAACCCGCCACGACACCCCCAGGATCAGGCGTTCGAAGCAGCGACCGCAGCCTCATCAATAAACGCGGCCACCTCGGCGGGCTTGGTTGCCAGCGAAGCATGGCTGGTCGCCAAGGTGATCGTGCCCCGGGGATTGAGCCTTGCCGCCATCAACCGCTGGTTTTCAGGATGAATCATCCGGTCGTCGCTGGACACTTGATACCAGGACGGCTTCTTCTTCCAGGCAGGCGCCGTGACCGTATCGCCAAACGTGCTGGCAAGCGGTGCCTTTTGCGTCACCGCCATCACCAACGCCTCGTCGGCAGACAGGTCCTGGCAGAAGCTCTCATGGTATTTGCCCTGCTTTACCCACAGATACCCGTCACTGTCGGGTTCAAGGTTCGCCACCGCCTGGGGCGGGTTGCGCTGGGTGATCTCGCCCGGGCTCTCCCCGGCATCCGGGGCGAAGGCCGCTATGTAGACCAGGCCGATGACATTGGGTTGGTCGCCCGCTTCAGTAATGACCGCGCCACCATACGAATGACCCACCAGCAGTACAGGCCCTTTTTCCTGGGCAATCATTTTGCGCGTACGTTCAGCATCGTCGGCCAGTGAGGTCAGCGGCATCTCGACCGCACGCATGGCGTAACCCTTGCGATTCAACTCGACAATCACTTTGCCCCAGTGCGCCGCGCCACCCCAAAACCCGTGAACAAGCAAAATCGTCGGTTTATTACTCATTGCTGGAACTCCGCGATCAGTGAAGAGGGTCCGCAGAGTGAAACCGTGCCCAACCATGACTTCAGGCACCCGACTGCAGATGTTTTCTGGTGTGTTCATTAAAGCTCAAACAGGTGCGATTGCATGTGTCGAGAACCGCCAACCTGACTGCACATTCCCAGTCGGTACAAAATCGCTACAAACCCTACCAATCATCGGCTTAGGCCCTTTATTTAAAGGCTCTCTATCACTTTCTGATCCATACTCATAAAATGTAACGGCATTTGTCAAAAAACCCGTTTACCAACGGTATTTCCTTACTTTTAGCGAGTTCATCCGCGTGAAAATTCGTCTCTCTATCGCCAGCCTATTTTTTGCACTTACAGGCACCTTCGCCCACGCCGCCGAAACCACCCAGGCCCCGCGTGACACGTCCAAACTGCAAATTGCCTCCGGCAGCGCCATGCTCGTGGACTTGCAGACCAACAAGGTCATCTACTCCAGCAACCCCGACGTGGTAGTACCCATCGCTTCGGTGAGCAAACTGATGACCGGTTTGATCGTGCTCGAAGCCAAGCAGAACATGGACGAGTACATCGACATCAACATCAAGGACACGCCGGAAATGAAAGGCGTGTTCTCCCGCGTGAAGATCGGCAGCGAAATGCCGCGTAAAGAAATGCTGCTGATCGCCCTGATGTCCTCGGAAAACCGCGCCGCCGCCAGCCTGGCCCACCACTACCCGGGCGGTTACCCGGCGTTTATCGCGGCGATGAACGCCAAGGCCAAGGCGCTGGGCATGACCAGCACCCACTATGTAGAGCCCACCGGCCTGTCGATCCACAACGTGTCCACCGCCCGTGACCTCAGCAAGCTGCTGGCCGCCGCGCGTCATTACCCGTTGCTGAGCCAACTGAGCACCACCAAGGAAAAGACGGTTTCGTTCCGCAAACCCAACTACACCCTGGGTTTCTCCAACACTGATCACCTGATCAACCGCGCCAACTGGGATATCAAGCTGACCAAGACCGGCTTCACCAACCAGGCCGGCCACTGCCTGGTGCTGGTGACCAGCATGGGCAATCGTCCGGTGTCGCTGGTGATCCTCGATGCCTTCGGCAAATTCACCCACTTCGCCGATGCCGGGCGGATTCGCAATTGGGTCGAGACCGGCAAGAGCGGTTCGGTGCCGGATGTGGCGTTGCGCTACAAGGCTGACAAGAACCTGAAGAATCGGCCGAACGCGGCAGAAGTGCGCCGCTGAATAGATGTGGTAGCTGCTTTGTGTGGGAGCGGGCTTGCCCGCGATTGCGGTTGTTCAGCACCAAATTAGTTGGCTGATACACCGCTATCGCGGGCAAGCCCGCTCCCACACAAGCCCACTCCCCTATGAGATCTCAGGTGGAGCCTGTTACTTGGTTTCCGCCAACACCTTGAGCGCCTGCGCCGCCGCCCGCTCCTGCCCGGCCTGGGCCGTGGCGTTCGCCGCCTCACGCCAGCGCTGCGCATCGACCTTCGCCGGTAACTGGCTTGGCCGCTGGGTGAGGATCGCCCAACTCCCGGCGCTCTTCCACTTCGACTCAAACTCGCTGAAGCTCATCAACAGGCGCCGGTCCATCCCGGAACGCAGCAGCACCGTGCTTTTCTGCTGATTGAAGCCCACCACGACCACATACCGTGCGTCCGACCACAGGCTCCCGCCAATCCGCGCCATCACCGGGTAACCGGCTGCAACCTGGGCCAGCACCGCCGTCAGTCGGCTATCCAGCGGATACACCATCAGCCCGTACTCACGCGCCAGCACCTGCATGTTGCGCTCAAGGTCCGCCTCGCCGCCGGGCAAGCGCAGTGGCTTATCCAGCAAGCCCGGTGTCATGACAATGCCTTGTTGCGACAGCATGCTGGCCAATGCCGCAGGGCCGCTTTGATAGGCCTCGCTGCGAAAGGTCGGCACGCCATTGAGTTCGACCCGCTCCGGCAGGCCCGGCAGTTTCGACGGGCTGCCGGAACAGGCCGCAAGCCCGAGGGCGCAGGCCAGCAACAAAGATGTTTTCACGTTCGACCGTAACCGCAATTTTCTACTCTCTTGATCAACTGCCGGTAAGGGTCCTGATCATAGGACGCTGCGCCACGCGGGTATAGCCTCAAGCGTCAGTAAAGCGCCCGGAATAGAGCAAAGAAGTTGGACAGACTCGACCATTGGTCAATAGCAGGCAACCGTCAGGTAGCTAGACTGTCCATTGAAAAGACTGTGTATGCCCCATCGGGGCGAAAGGAGGCCCGTATGAGCCTTGCAACAACGATTTTCCTGTTGGTCTGCGGTTGGCTGGCGGTAGCCGGCGCCATGTTGTGGGGGGTGTTGCGCATCACGCGCCGCCACCATCACCCCCACGTCGTCAAACCTGCCAAGCCCCTCAAGGCCGCCGTGCATCACGCCTAGCCAGGCATGCAATTGAAGTCCTGGGTCGCCGCGACTTCCTTGCCGTGCGCATCCATCAGGGATGCGCGCACGGTGGTGCCCAGGCTCGACTCCACCAGGGTGTAGTGCTCACCCGCCTTGAAATCCTGGTACTCGACCCGCCCCTGGCAGTCCTGCTGGTTGTCGTCGCCTGGCTCTTCCTCGAACAATGTCACGTCCAATCGATGGGCACCCGGCGGCACTTCAAAAAAGCGTCCGTCATCCACGCGCTTGCCATCCAGGCGCTCGGCCATCAGGTCATTCGGCGCCTCTTCCTGCAAACCAATCCACGCCTCGCTCGGGTCCGCCTTGGGAATCGGGCCGGCGCACGCCGACAACAACAGCACGGCGCCGAGGGCGGGAATCAACAACAAGGGTTTCAGTGACATGGCAGGGCTCCAAAAAAAGGACGATGCGTCCGATGGGGCACAAGCTTGGAGAGCGACCCTTTGTAGAACAAATGAATACAGATGAAACGATCTTCAGGCCCTCCCTAAATGTTCCTTCACCTGGCTGAAAGGTGCGTGTTAGGTGGGTCGGGCAAGACTGCCGGGGTTTGCAATCCTGCTCCAATGGAGGTTCACGCATGCTCGGGCTGGTAAAGACCGCACTGCACAAGCCGTACACGTTTATCGTGTTGGCCATATTCATCTGCATCATCGGGCCGATGGCGGCCCTGCGAACCCCCACGGATGTGTTCCCCGATATCGGCATCCCCGTGGTCGCCGTGGTCTGGCAGTACAACGGCTTGTCGCCGGATGCCATGGCCGGTCGGGTGATCTACACGTACGAACGCTCCCTGAGCACCACCGTCAACGACATCGAACATATCGAATCGCAATCGCTGCCTGGCATGGGCATCGTCAAGATCTTCTTCCAGCCCGGCGTCGACATCCGCACCGCCAACGCCCAAGTGACGGCCGTGTCACAAACCGTGCTCAAGCAAATGCCGCCGGGCATCACGCCGCCGCTGATCCTCAACTACAGCGCCTCCACGGTGCCGATCCTGCAACTGGCGTTCTCCAGCCCGAGCCTGTCGGAAGCGAAGATCCGCGACCTGGTGCAGAACAATATCCGCCTGCCGTTAAGCGCCCTGCCCGGCCTCGCCATGCCCACGCCCATGGGCGGCAAGCAACGCCAGATCACCCTCGACCTCGACCCACAGGCGCTCGCCGCCAAAGGCTTGTCGGCCCAGGACGTGGGCAACGCCCTGGCCCTGCAAAACCAGATCATCCCGGTGGGCACCGCCAAACTCGGCCCCAACGAATACACGATCCTGCTCAACAACAGCCCCAAGGCGATCGACGAGCTCAACGACCTGCCGATCAAGACCGTGGATGGCGCGCTGATCACCATCGGCCAAGTGGCCCACGTGCGTGACGGCTCGCCGCCGCAAACCAACATCGTGCGCGTCGACGGCCACCGCGCCGTGCTGATGCCGGCGCTGAAAAACGGCAGCATCTCCACCCTGTCGATCATCGACGGCATCCGCCAGATGCTGCCGCGCATCGACGAAACCCTGCCGCCATCCTTGAAGACCTCGTTGCTGGGCGACGCCTCGGTGTTCGTCAAGCAATCGGTGGGCAGCGTGGCCCAGGAAGGCATCATCGCCGCCCTGCTGACCAGCGCGATGATCCTGCTGTTTCTTGGCAGCTGGCGTTCGACGCTGATTATCGCCGCGTCGATTCCCCTGGCCGTGTTGTCGGCCATCGCGCTGCTCGCCGTCAGCGGGCAGACCCTCAACGTCATGACCCTCGGCGGCCTGGCGTTGGCGGTGGGAATTCTGGTGGACGACGCCACCGTGACCATCGAAAACATCAACTGGCACCTGGAACAGGGCAAGTCGGTAAAAACCGCGATCCTCGACGGCGCCGCGCAAATTGTCGGCCCCGCGTTCGTCTCGCTGCTGTGCATCTGCATTGTGTTCGTGCCGATGTTCATGCTGCAAGGCATCGCCGGCTACCTGTTCCGCCCCATGGCGCTGGCGGTGATATTTGCCATGGCCAGTTCGTTCATCCTCTCGCGCACCCTGGTGCCGACACTGGCGATGTTCCTGCTCAAACCACACACGCCGGAACAAGGCGCGGGGCATCACCCGGAAGATGAATTCATCAACCACCACGAGGGTGAGCAACACGCCAAACCACGGCAAGCCGCGCTGCAAGCGGTGCTCAACTTCCAGCAGGGTTTCGAGCGCCACTTCTCGAATATCCGCGACACCTACCACGGCCTCCTGCTGTTGGCGCTGGGCAACCGCAAGCGCTTTATCGTCGGTTTCCTCGCCTGCGTGCTCGCATCATTCCTGCTGCTGCCAAGCCTGGGCCAGGACTTCTTCCCCGCCACCGACGCCGGCGCCCTGGCCCTCCACGTGCGCTTGCCCTTGGGCACGCGGATCGAAGAAAGCGCCGCCGCCTTCGACCGCATTGAAGCGCGCATCCGTGAAGTAATCCCCAGCACTGAACTCGACACCATCGTCGACAACATCGGCATTCCCCTCAGCGGCATCGACATGGCCTACAGCAGCAGCGGCACCATCGGCCCGCAGGATGGCGACATCCAGGTCACCCTGAAACAGGACCATGCGCCCACCGCCGACTACGTGAAACAACTGCGTGAAGCGCTGCCGCAAAGCTTCCCCGGCAGCCACTTCGCGTTCCTGCCCGCCGACATCAGCAGCCAGATCCTCAACTTCGGCGCCCCGGCTCCGCTGGACGTGAAAATCTCCGGGCGCAACGATGCCGAAAACCGCGCCTATGCCGTGGAACTGGAACGCCGCCTGCAACACGTCCCCGGTATCGCCGACCTGCGTATCCAGCAGTCCACCGGCTACCCGTCGCTGCAAGTCAATGTCGACCGACTGCGCGCCAACGGCCTGGGCATCACCGAACGCGACGTGACCAACAGCATGGTCGCGTCCCTGGCCGGCAGCTCGCAGACGGCGCCGACCTTCTGGCTCAACCCGGCCAACGGCGTGTCGTACTCCATCGTCGCGGCGACGCCGCAATACCGCCTCGACAGCCTGCCGTCGCTGGAAGCCCTGCCCGTGACCGGCGCCGACGGCCAGTCGCAGATCCTCGGCGGCGTGGCGAGTATTGCCCGCGTGCAAAGCCCAGCGGTGGTGACCCACTACAACATCGAGCCAACCCTGGACCTGTACGCCAACGTGCAAGGGCGCGACCTCGGCGGCGTGGCCCGCGACGTGCAAAAAGTGCTGGATGACACTGCCGCCATGCGCCCCAAAGGCGCGACCATCAGCCTGCATGGGCAGATCGATGCGCTGCACGAAGCCTTCAGCGGTTTGAGCCTCGGCCTGCTCGGCGCCGTGGTACTGATCTACCTGCTGATCGTGGTCAACTTCCAGTCGTGGGCCGACCCGTTCGTGATCATCACCGCCCTGCCGGCCGCGCTCGCGGGCATCGTGTGGATGCTGTTCCTCAGCGGCACCTCGCTGTCGGTGCCGGCCCTCACCGGCGCCATCCTCTGCATGGGCGTGGCCACCGCCAACTCGATCCTGGTGGTGAGCTTCTGCCGTGAACGCCTGGCCGAACATGGCGATGCGCTCAAGGCGGCGATGGAGGCCGGCTACACGCGCTTCCGCCCAGTGTGCATGACCGCCCTGGCGATGATCATCGGCATGTTGCCGCTGGCCCTGTCCGAGGAGCAAAACGCCCCCCTCGGTCGGGCGGTAATCGGTGGCCTGATCTTCGCCACCATCGCCACCCTGTTGTTTGTCCCCGTGGTCTTCAGCCTGGTCCACGGCCGTCACCCTACTCGCGCAGTTGCCGGAGAAACCCCACATGTCGTCTGATCACAAACCCTCGCGCAAGCGTCTGATGCTCCTGGGTGTCGGCGGCCTGACCCTGGCCGCCCTGCTGGTCGCCAACGGCCTGCATGCCCGCACCTTGCATGAACAATCCGTCAGCGCCTGGACGGAAACCGCCGCCATCCCGCAGGTGCTGGTGTTCCAGCCGCAACAGAACGCCGCCGGCGATACCCTGCGCCTGCCCGCGCACCTGGAAGCCTGGAGCAAGGCGCCGATCCACGCACGGGTCAGCGGTTACTTGAAAGACTGGAAAGCCGACATCGGCACCCAGGTCAAGGCCGGGCAAATCCTCGCCGACATCGACAGCCCGGATCTGGACCAGCAATTGGCGCAAACCCACGCCCGGCTGATCCAGGAACAGGCCAATGCACGCCTGGCCGCGACCACCGCAACGCGCTGGCAAAACCTGTTGGCCAGCCACTCGGTGTCACGCCAGGAAGCCGATGAAAAAACCTCCAACGCCGCCGCCGCGAAGGCCAACGCCGAAGCCGCCGCGGCCGACTATGCGCGGTTGTCGGCGCTGGCAGGCTACAAGACCATCCGCGCACCGTTCGCCGGCACCATCACCGCACGCAACACCGATATCGGCCAGTTGATCAAGGCCGACACCGACAGCGACCCGGAGCTGTTCAACCTCGCCGACACCCACCAGTTGCGCCTGTACGTGCCGGTGCCGCAAAACTACGCGGCGGTCATCCACCCCGGCCTGGAAGCCGAACTGACCGTGCCCGAGCATCCCGGCGAACACTTCAAGGCCCGCCTGATCGGCGACTCCACCGCCATCGACCGGCGCTCCGGCACCCTGCTCGCACAGTTCGTCGCCGACAACCCCAACGGCGCATTGCTGCCCGGTGATTACGCCGAAGCGACCTTGCCGATTCCAGCAGACACTCACGGCGTGAGCATTCCCGCCAGCGCCTTGATCTTCCGCGCCCAGGGCACGCAAGTCGCCGTGCTCGACGGGCACAACCACGTGCACCTGCAAAGCATCCATATCGGCCTCGACCTCGGCGAACGCCTGGTGATCGACCAGGGCCTCAAGGCCGCCGACCGTGTGATCGACAACCCGCCCGACGCCCTGCGCGAAGGTGACCCGGTGCAGTTGG
The DNA here is from genome assembly GCF_000346755.1 of Pseudomonas sp. CBZ-4. Lineage (GTDB taxonomy): Bacteria > Pseudomonadota > Gammaproteobacteria > Pseudomonadales > Pseudomonadaceae > Aquipseudomonas. Next base: position 32,007 of record NZ_ANNV01000112.1, read on the forward strand.
CCGACGCCTCGGGAGGTGCCCATGCGCCCAAGGTTTAAACCCCTCGCGGCCCTGATGTTGCTGGCGTTGCAAGGGTGCTCCATGGCGCCCACCTACCAGGTACCCACCGTTGACTTGCCCGCCGGCTATCGCGAACAGACCAGCGACGGCCCGTGGCACAGCGCGCAACCGTCCGATCAATTGGCGCCCGAATGGTGGACGCTCTACCACGACCCGCGCCTGAGTGAACTGCAACAGCAACTGCGCAAGGCCAACCCGGACCTGGCGGCGGCGCTGGCGCACTTCGATGCCTCCCAGGCGTATGCCAGCCAACTGCATGCCGGCTTGTTCCCGCAAATCAATGCCAGTGCGCAGCCGCTGCGCCAGCGCCAATCGGACTCGCGCCCCCTGCGCGGCACCACGCAGCCGTCGGTCTATAACAGCAACACCGCAGGGTTTTCCCTGAGCTACGACCTGGACCTGTGGGGCAAGATCCGCAACCAGGTCGCGGCCGGCGATGCCCAGGCGCAAGCGGCCGGCGACGACTTGGCGGTGGCGCGCCTGAGCCTGCAACAGCAATTGGCGAGCTTGTATGTGCAGCTCAACGGCCTGGATGCACAGGCGCAGATTCTCGATCGTTCACTTGAGGATTTCGCTCAGGCACTGCAACTCACACGCAGCCGGTATGAAGGGCAGATCGCTTCGGAACTGGACCTGACCCGCGCGCAAAACCAACTGGCCGAAGCCAAGGCGCAGCGGGATGAAGTGCAGGGCCAGCGCAACCTGACCGAGCACGCGATCGGCGAACTGGTGGGTGAGGCGGCCAGCACCTTCAGCTTGTCACCGAGCCCGCAGTTGATCGCACTCCCGGGCATTCCTGCACAGCTGCCGAGCCACCTGTTGCAACGTCGCCCGGACATTGCGGCGGCGGAGCGGCGCGTGTTTGCGGCCAATGCCAACATCGGCGTGGCCAGGGCGGCGTGGTACCCGGACTTCAGCCTGACCGGGTTGATCGGCGGGCAGACGCAAGGCGTCGGCAACCTGCTGTCGGCAAGTAATCGCTATTGGGCGCTGGGGCCGCTGGTCAACCTGCCGATCTTCGATGGCGGGCGCTTGAGCGCCAATGAACGCCAGGCCAGGGCCGAATTCGAAGAAGCCGCGGCGCAGTACCGCAGCCACGTGTTGAAAGCCCTGCGCGAAGTGGAAGACAACCTTGCCCAACTGCGCGACTTGCAGCAGCAAGCCGAGGATGAACAGGCGGCAGCGGATGCGGCGCAGCACACCCAGGCCTTGGCGATGAACAGCTACCAGGCGGGCGCCGTGAGTTACCTGGATGTGGTGACCGCACAGACCGCCGCCCTGCAGGCGCAGCGGACCTTGCAGGCCGTGCAGACACGGCAGTTGCAGGCGAGTGTGGGCTTAGTGGCTGCGCTGGGAGGTGGCTGGCAACCGGGCTGACGACGCGCCCTCACCGCCGCCGCCCTTGCCACCCACCGGGGCGGTGGAGGACTATGCCACTACGCACAGGACGGTATAGCGGTGAGGGATCAGTGGCAAAGTATTCAGAGTTGGCCCGTTTACTGCGCAGCAGAATTGAAATGGGCATGTACCAGGCGGGGCAACGACTTCCCTCTGTTCGTGTGTTGAGCGCAGAACACGGCGTCAGCCTGGGCACCGTGCAACAGGCCTATCGCCTGCTGGAAGAAGAAGGCCTGGCATCACCCGCGCCCAAGTCCGGCCACTTCGTGACCCGCAGGCAGAACCTGCACCTGTTGCCCACCATGCGCGCCATCGAAAAAAACCCCCTCGATATCCTGGAATGGGATGAAATCTACAAGGTGACCACCAGCACCCCGGATGAACGGGTGCTGCAACTGGGCAGAGGCATGCCCCACGTTGGCACACCGACCTTGAAGCCCCTGATGAAAAGCCTGAGCCACGAAGCCAAACGCTGGCAAAAGGACGGGCTCAATTATGAAAACATCAAAGGCAACCTGGAATTAAGGACGCAAGTCAGTCGCTTGATTATCGATTCCGGCTGCCTGGTCGACCCCGAAGAAATCATCATCACCACCGGCTGCCAGGAAGCCCTGATGTGCTCCATACGGGCCATTTGCAGCCAGGGCGATATCGTTGTCGTCGAGTCGCCGAGCTTTCACGGGGCGATCCAGACCCTCAAGGTCTGCGGCATCAAAGTCATTGAAGTGCCCACCCATCCGCTGACGGGCATCTGCCTGGAATCACTGGAGCTGATCGCGCAGCGCTGGCCGATCCGCGCGGTACTGGTCAACCCGAACTGCAATAACCCGCTGGGTTATGTCATGCCGGATGAGCGCAAGGAAACCCTGGTGGAACTGTCCAGGACCTTCGGCTTTTTTATTATCGAAGATGACACCTACGGCGACCTCACGTACCCGTACCCGCGCCCGAAAACCATCAAGTCCCTCGACGCCGAGGGCAAGATCATCCTCTGCGGCTCTTTCTCAAAAACACTCGCGCCGGGGCTGCGGGTGGGCTGGGTCGTGCCCGGGAAAATCTACGACAAAGTGCTGCATATCAAATACACCAGCTCCGGCGCCACGGCCACCGCCAACCAACGCGCGATTGCCGAGTTCATGGGCAAGGGCTTGTACCAGATCCATCTGCGGCGCATGCGTGCCAACTACAAGGCCAACCGCGAGTTGATGACCAGTTGGATCTCCAAATACTTCAACCCGAGCATTCGGATCAGCCGCCCCCAAGGCGGGTATTTCTTGTGGATGGAGCTGCCGGACGGCGTGTCGGCCTATGAGCTCAGCGACTACCTGATGCTGCACAACATCCAAATTGCTACCGGGAAAATATTCTCCTCGTCCGGCAAGTATGAAAACTGCATCCGCATCAACTACGGCGGCGCGCTCGATGAGCGGGTGGAGGAAGCGATCAAGATGATCGGCAAACGGGTCATGGACCTCAGCGTTTCCAACATGCTGCGCTGATGCCTCAATGACAAACAGGCCGGTGACGGCCTGCCTGCCTCAGCACATCGCTGTCAGCCTTCAGCAAAACGAATGGCGTAGACACGTTCCGGGCCAGGGCCTGGTTGGTCCGCCCCCCTCACCCAACCCGTTGACTCGTACAACTGAACCGCCTCTTTGTAGCGTGCCCGAGTTTTCAGGAAAATCTCCTTGAAGCCCAATTGCCGTGCCGTCGACACCGCCGTCTGGAGCATCGCCACACCGGCACCAAAACCGCGATAGTCCTTGTCCAGGTAGTACTTGGTGAGTTTCACCCGGCCATCGTCGCCGCCCGTGAGGATCGCAGACCCCACCGGCACATCGCCAAACACCGTGACCAGCTCCACGACATTCGCCTTGGGCACACCAAAGCACATGATGTCGCGGTCATCATCGTCGGGGTCTGCGGCGATGCCGTACTCCACAAAGGTTTTGAACACCATTTTGCGAATGGCGATCGCGTCGTCGAGCCTTGCGCTGCGAATCAGGAAGTGTTGGTTTTCTACGTAAATCGTCTCGCTCATGGGTACCAAGCCTCAACTTCAATGTCCGAGAGCGGAACCAGCACACAGGGCAAAATCGCGTTGTGCCCTCTTTCCTTTTCCGTGAGTGCGAGCATCGGGGCCCACTCACTGTACTCACCGGAGACAAACCTCACCTGGCAGGCGCCGCACCGCCCCTGCCGGCAACGGGTGCGCACCAGGCCGAGCTTTTCACAGGCATTGACCAGCGAAAACACATCGCCGGCAATGGGCTCACGCTGCCCTGCGCAGGCGAGGGTAAAATTATTGGCGGTCATCGTTGGTCCATTCCCATTCCAGGCTGTCATAGAGCTTCATCAAGCCGCGATTGTTGTTCGTAAACTCGACGCCGCGTTGCAGCTCTACTGCGTTGTCGACCACGGCCGCGCGCACGCCCTCGAGCGAGGGCCGCGCGAGTTGATCGATCACGGTGATCCAGGCGTTCAGATCGGCGCGGAAGAAATTCTTCGCGACCAACTCGACCGTTTCCTTGAACACCTGCTTTCCGTCTTTGGAGAGCTGCCAATAGATATCCCGCGCCAACACCGCAAACTGCGAGCCATGGCTCCACTCGTCCTTGGCATGGGCGTTGACCGCCGCGAGAAACATCGGCTGGATCGACGTCGCGTTCGCCAGCAGGTCCAGGTAATCGGTGATGTGGTTCTCTGTGCAGCAGGCCGTGGCGATACGCGCTATGCGGCGCTTCCATTCGCTATCCAGCCCATGGATATAGGTGTTCATGACATTCACGAGGTGAAAGTCCGCAGGAAACAAGGCGAGTTGCCGGTTGGCCCGCACCTCATCACAGGTGAGCACGGCCAGCAGCGTGTGGTAGCCCTCGTCCGTCATGGCTTCGGCCATTGAGCGCGCCATCTCGGGGCCGACACTGTTGTCTTGCCGCGAACGAATGACTTCGATACAGGCCGGCGTGACCAAATCGGTTTCAATAAAAATGGTATTGCTCTGATAGATAATCCACCCGGCAGAGAGCAGGTCGTTCTTATCTTGAGGGTCCAGGGCGCGCCACGCGTCGAACGACGAGAAGGGCACCATCGACTCCATAAAGTCGGGGGCATGCATATCAAACGCAAGGCTGGTGATACCTTTAAAGCGCATGACTTCGGCGTCAAACGACCAACTTTGGCTGATGCGCTCAATCACTTCCCGCGAGTAATCACGGGTTTCAATATCCATTGCACTATGACGCGACATGCTCAGCCCCTTGCGCCGTGAATTCCAGAAACAACATATCCCGCGAGGCGACGCCATCGTCTGCCGTGTTCATTTGACTGACGCTGTGATACACCTTGGAATCATCAAAGATCACCAGGTCGCCATAACGCTTGAGGGTGAAACTTTCGAGCAGGGCCTTGTCATTGTCATAGATGGAGTTTTCTGCACCGGTGCAATTGTCCGTGCGGTTAACGCAAAACAAACTGGAAAACGTCACACCGTCTTTATGTATGCCTTCCGGTGTCGGAAAGCCGGCAACACCGCGCGACGATGTAATCCGCACTTGGTGCAAATAGACCTGCCACACCGCCACATCCTTATAGCGAGTAAAGATCGCCACATAATCGCGAATCATGCGTTTTATAAACGGGTGCGTCGCAATGTAGGGAGTAATCGGTTCAAAGTAGCGGTCCACGCCGCCATTCAAGGTGTTCGTGTACTTGTCCTGGAAGAACGGCCGATGCGGAAGAATACCGATTTCATCGTTGAGCACACTGTAGCGAAGTTCGGTAAACCGGCGCCGACGGTATTTGCCGCCGTCCGCCATAAACTCATCCGGTGGCAAGCTGTCCCACGTCTGCAGGAACGCTCGCCAGTCCTCGGAACGATGGGCCAGCGTTACAAAATAGTTGAAATAGTTACCCACCCAATAACCGCCGTGCCTGAGTTGCTGCTCAATCAGATCAGAGGTGCTTTGCACAGTTGACAATGAACGGGCTGCAGAGCCTTCATACTTCATAGATAGTTATCCTTCAATGGATGGTAGAGAACCCTAATGCCGCACCAAAAAATACGAAGAATACAGCGACTACTTTGGAACCGATTCTACTGGCGGAGGGCGACGTCAACTTCGACGCGATCCTGGTCGCCACGACGGCGTAACAGGAAAGAATCGAAAACTTTATCAGTGCACTGATAACCACAAGAAACGCAAAGAACTGAAGATCGGGCGTGCCACTTTTTTCGAACTGCGGCAGCAGCGCGGTAAAGTACACCAGCGCCTTGGGATTACTGATGCCGATCAAAAAGGACTGGGCCCATTGGCGCGTCAACGCGGGCGCCCTGACAACAGGTGCATCAGCACTGGCAGTACTCATGATCGCGCGGCTTTTCTTGAATGCGCCAACCCCCAAGTAAACAAGATACGCCGCACCGGCCAGTTTCAATGCATTGAACATCGACGGATGCTCTGCAAAAAAAGTGGCAATCCCCAATGACGAGATCAAGCCCATGATCAAGATGGCAAACACATCACCGGTCAATACGCCAATCGCTTTCAATGGCCCATACTTGATTGAGTTATTCACCAGGAACACCGTTGACGGCCCTGGCGAACCGGCCTGCACCATCGTGATCAGAATGAACGACAGCCACGCATAGATAGTCATGCTTAAACTCCGGACAGATACAACTGGACGATTAGACTTTCCGGCACTTGCATTAAGACGGGCCCAACGCAACTTAACGAATAAGCTATTGTTAACGCTACTCGGTACTTAATTAAGATCCAGAAAAACCACTTCTTTAGTGCACAGTTGAATGCCCGGCCATCTGTATGGTGGTTTTTTTCAGCATCTGTACCAGAGCAGGCACGCCATGTTTTTCTGGGAGAAGACGAAAAAAAACCGGCGCCAGGCGCCGGTTTGTGCGGGTGGACGCGCCAGGTGGCGCATCCGCGAGTGATGAAAAATGCGTCAGGCGGCCATCTGGCGCCCCGCTATCGCGGCGGAGGCGGCAACCATCGCCCGCAGCAACACGGCACAGCCCGCTGCCAGATCATCCGGTGCGGCGTTCTCGATTTCGTTATGGCTGATGCCCCCTTCACAGGGCACAAAGATCATGCCTGCCGGCCCCAACTCGGCCACGAAGATTGCGTCATGCCCTGCCCCGCTGACGATGTCCATGTTTGACAGGCCCAAGCCATTGGCCGCATCGCGTACGGCGTCCACGCAACCTTTGTCGAAATACAGCGGCGGGAAGTCCGCCGTCGGCTCCATCTCAAAGCTCAAGCCATGCTTGGCGCAGGTCTCATCGATCACCGTGCGCACCTGGGCAATCATCGAATCCAAGCGCGCCGGCTCCAGGTGACGAAAGTCCAGGGTCATGCGCACCTCGCCGGGGATCACATTGCGCGAACCCGGATAGGCTTGCAGGCAGCCCACCGTGCCACACGCGTGGGGCTGGTGCCCCAGCGCCGCCGTATTCACGGCGGCGACCACGGCGGCTGCGCCTACCAGGGCATCCTTGCGCAGGTGCATCGGCGTCGGCCCCGCATGGGCTTCGACGCCACGCAGTTTCAGGTCGAACCACTTCTGGCCCAGCGCGCCCAGTACCACGCCGATGGTCTTTTTCTCATCCTCAAGAATCGGCCCCTGTTCGATATGCGCTTCGAAATACGCGCCGACCTTGTGCCCGCTCTCCGGCCGTGTACCGGCGTAGCCAATGGCGTTCAACGCAGCGCCTACCGAGACGCCATCGGCATCGACCTTGCCCAGGGTGTCCGCCAGGCTGAATTTTTCGGCAAACACGCCCGAGCCCATCATGCACGGCGGGAAGCGCGAGCCTTCCTCGTTGGTCCACACCACCACTTCCAGCGGCGCCTCGGTTTCCACGTTGAGGTCGTTGAGGGTGCGCAGCACTTCCACACCGGCGAGCACGCCGAAACAACCGTCAAACTTGCCGCCGGTGGGCTGGGTGTCGATATGGCTGCCGGTCATCACCGGTGGCAGGTCGGGGTTGCGCCCGGGGCGGCGGGCGAAGATGTTGCCGATGCCGTCGATGGTCACGGTGCAACCGGCGTCTTTGCACCACTGCACGAACAGGTCGCGGGCCTGGCGGTCGAGGTCGGTGAGGGCCAGGCGGCACACGCCGCCCTTGGGTGTGGCGCCGAGCTTGGCGAGGTCCATCAGGGACTGCCACAAACGGTCGCGGTTGATGTGCTGACGGGTGGATTGCAGAACGTCGAGGGCAGCGTTCATGGGGATCTCCTCAGGCTACATTTCTTATGGATTGAACTCGCTTCAACAGGTCGGCGCTGGCTTTTGTGGGAGCTGGCTTGCCTGCGATGCAGACCC
>NZ_ANNV01000113.1 GCF_000346755.1 Pseudomonas sp. CBZ-4
CAGGAAAATATGGGCTGGCTGGCACACCGCTATCGCAGGCAAGCCAGCTCCCACAGGGGTTCAGCGTAATGCTTCAGGGGCGGGGGGCGTAGGCAAACACGTCGGCGCGCATCTGGTGCGCATCCATCCCGGCCTCGACCAACGCATCCAGGGTGCCGTAGATCATCGCCGGTGAACCGCTGGCGTAGACGTGCACGGCCTTGAGGTCGCTGATGTCTTCGCACACCGCTTCATGCAACAACCCGCAGCGCCCTTCCCAGCCGCACAGGTCGCTGACGACTTTGTGCAGGAACAGGTTGGGCAGTTGCTGCCACTGGTCCCAGTGTTCGATTTCGTAGAAATCTTCCGGGCGCCGCACGCCCCAGTACAGGTGCACCGGGTGCTTGAAGCCGGAAGCGCGGCAGTGTTCGATCAGGCTGTGCATCTGCGCCATGCCGGTGCCGGCGGCGATCAAGACCAGTGGCCCGTCCGGCAATTCGGCCAGGTGGGTGTCGCCAAAGGGCAGTTCGATGCGCGCCATCTGGTCGCGCTGCAGTTGCGCCAGCAGGCTGCGGGCGCTGTCTTCGCGGGCCAGCACATGCAGTTCCAGCTCACGCCCGCCGTGGGGCGCCGACGCCAGGGAGAACGCCGACTTCTCGCCATTGTCCCGCTCGATCATCAGGTATTGCCCGGCGTGGTAACGCACCGCCTTGCCGGCCGGCGCGCGCAGGCGCACGCGCCACACGTCGCCACCGACGTCCACGCACTCGCTCAATTGGCACGACAACTTGCGCAACGGCAACTCTCCCGGTGCCAGCACGCCATCCCACAGCACGATGCAATCTTCCAGCGGCTCGGCAATGCAAGTGTAGAACTCACCGTGGTCGCGCACCTCACCGGCTTGCTGCACCCGGCCTTCCACCAGCAGCGCGGCGCATATATGGCACACGCCGTTGCGACAGGCCTGGGGGCATTCGTAGCCCAGGCGCCGCGCGCCTTCGAGGATTCGCTCGCCGGGGACCAGCTCCAGGATGGCGCCGGAAGGTTGCAGGGTTACACGCATCAATCTATTCCCAATTCTTTCCACATGGCATCGACACGGGCCGTGACGGCTTCATCCTTGACGATCACCCGGCCCCACTCGCGGGTGGTTTCACCCGGCCACTTGTGCGTGGCGTCCAGGCCCATCTTCGAGCCCAGGCCCGACACCGGCGAGGCGAAGTCGAGGTAGTCGATCGGCGTGTTGTCGATCATCACCGTGTCGCGCTTGGGGTCCATGCGCGTGGTGATGGCCCAGATCACGTCGTTCCAGTCGCGGGCGTTGATATCGTCGTCGGTGACAATAACGAACTTGGTGTACATGAACTGTCGCAAAAACGACCACACACCGAGCATTACCCGCTTGGCATGGCCCGGGTACGACTTCTTCATGGTCACGATGGCCATGCGGTACGAGCAGCCTTCGGGCGGCAGGTAGAAGTCGGTGATTTCCGGGAATTGCTTTTGCAGGATCGGCACGAACACTTCGTTGAGCGCCACGCCAAGGATCGCCGGTTCATCCGGCGGACGGCCGGTGTAGGTGCTGTGGTAGATCGGCTTGATCCGGTGGGTGATGCGCTCGACGGTGAACACCGGGAAGCTGTCCACTTCGTTGTAGTAACCGGTGTGGTCGCCGTACGGGCCTTCGTCGGCCATTTCGCCCGGGTGAATCACGCCTTCAAGGATGATTTCGGCGGTGGCCGGCACTTGCAGGTCGTTGCCACGGCACTTCACCAGCTCGGTGCGGTTGCCGCGCAGCAGGCCGGCGAAGGCGTACTCGGACAGGCTGTCGGGCACCGGGGTTACGGCGCCGAGGATGGTGGCTGGATCGGCGCCCAGGGCCACGGAGACAGGGAACGGCTGGCCCGGATGCTTCTCGCACCACTCACGGAAGTCCAGCGCGCCGCCACGGTGGCTCAGCCAGCGCATGATCACCTTGTTGCGGCCGATCACTTGCTGGCGGTAGATGCCGAGGTTCTGGCGGTCCTTGTTCGGGCCTTTGGTGACGGTCAGGCCCCAGGTGATCAGCGGGCCGACGTCGCCGGGCCAGCAGGTCTGCACCGGGAGCATGGCCAGGTCGACGTCATCGCCTTCGATGACCACTTCCTGGCACACCGCGTCCTTGACCACCTTGGGCGCCATGGCAATGATCTTGCGGAAGATCGGCAGCTTCGACCAGGCATCCTTCAAACCCTTGGGCGGCTCGGGTTCCTTGAGGAAGGCCAGCAGCTTGCCGATCTCGCGCAGTTCGCTGACCGATTCGGCGCCCATGCCAAAGGCCACGCGCTCGGGCGTGCCGAACAGGTTGCCGAGCACCGGGATGTCATAGCCGGTCGGGTTTTCGAACAGCAGCGCCGGGCCCTTGTTGCGCAGGGTGCGGTCGCAAATCTCAGTCATTTCCAGGACCGGGGACACCGGCATCTGGATACGTTTCAACTCTCCGCGCTGCTCAAGTTGCTGCACGAAATCCCGAAGATCCTTGAATTTCATTAACCATGCCACCCGTAAAATAGGCGTACATCCTACCTGCTCCGAGGGGCATTTGGCTGCCGGGCGCTGAAAAAGCGGGCGCAAAAAAAATGGCGCCCCTGAGGGCGCCATTCTTTCGGACCTGAAACGCGGTATTACTTGCGCTTCATCGACAGGAAGAACTCGTCGTTGGTCTTGGTGGTTTTCAGCTTGTCGACCAGGAACTCGATGGCGGCGACTTCGTCCATCGGGTGCAGCAGCTTGCGCAGGATCCACATGCGCTGCAGTTCGTCGTCGGCGGTCAGCAACTCTTCGCGGCGGGTGCCGGAACGGTTGATGTTGATCGCCGGGAACACGCGTTTTTCCGCGATGCGACGGTCCAGGGGCAGTTCCATGTTGCCGGTACCCTTGAACTCTTCGTAGATCACTTCGTCCATCTTCGAACCGGTTTCAACCAGTGCGGTGGCGATAATGGTCAGCGAGCCGCCTTCTTCGATGTTTCGCGCGGCGCCGAAGAAACGCTTCGGTTTCTCCAGGGCGTGGGCATCGACACCACCGGTCAATACCTTGCCGGAGCTCGGGATCACGGTGTTGTAGGCACGGGCCAGACGGGTGATGGAGTCGAGCAGGATCACCACGTCTTTCTTGTGTTCGACCAGGCGCTTAGCCTTCTCGATCACCATTTCGGCAACCTGCACGTGGCGGGTTGGCGGCTCATCGAACGTCGAGGCAACCACTTCGCCGCGCACGGTGCGCTGCATTTCGGTCACTTCTTCCGGACGTTCATCGATCAGCAATACGATCAGGTGAACTTCAGGATTGTTACGTGCGATGTTCGCTGCAATGTTCTGCAGCATGATGGTCTTACCGGCTTTCGGCGGTGCGACGATCAGGCCACGCTGGCCCTTGCCGATCGGCGCGCACAGGTCGATCACACGGCCGGTCAAGTCTTCGGTGGAACCGTTGCCGGCTTCCATCTTCATGCGCACGGTCGGGAACAGCGGCGTCAGGTTCTCGAAGAGAATCTTGTTCTTCGCGTTCTCGGGACGATCGAAGTTGATCGTGTCGACCTTGAGCAGGGCGAAATAACGCTCGCCTTCCTTTGGAGGGCGGATCTTGCCAACGATGGTGTCACCGGTGCGCAAGTTGAAGCGACGGATCTGGCTCGGCGAGACGTAAATGTCGTCTGGGCCGGCGAGATAGGAGGCGTCAGCAGAGCGGAGGAAGCCGAAGCCGTCCTGGAGAATCTCCAGCACGCCATCACCGGAGATTTCCTCGCCGCTTTTCGCGTGCTTTTTCAGCAGGGAGAAAATCACGTCCTGCTTGCGCGAACGGGCCATATTTTCTATGCCCATTTCTTCGGCCAGCTGGAGCAGGTCGGTAATCGGCTTTTGCTTGAGTTCAGTCAGATTCATATAGGAATGACGTAATCATTTATGGAGGGGGGAAATTAAGCTTTTGGCTTAATGAGGCCGCGCCGCAGAGAAGGCGACAGGATCGCGTACTAATCGAAAAGGAGTGCGTCGGCGACGGCATGCAGGGGGCAGTGGAGAAACCAGTGCGGGGCCGAATGTATCACCTGAGTTTCGGAGCGTCTAGCCCTGTTTCACGAAAAAGCCCCGCAATTTGCGGGGCTTTTTTGACGACGTTTAGATGTTCGCGTCGAGGAAAGCTTGCAGCTGGGACTTCGACAGTGCGCCTACTTTAGTGGCTGCAACGTCACCATCCTTGAACAGCATCAGCGTCGGGATACCACGCACGCCGTGCTTGGCCGGGGTTTCCTGGTTGTCGTCGATGTTCAGCTTGGCAATGGTCAGTTTGCCTTCGTAAGCAGTAGCAATGTCGTCCAGAACAGGCGCGATCATTTTGCAAGGGCCGCACCATTCAGCCCAGTAGTCAACCAGCACCGGGCCAGCAGCCTTGAGTACTTCGGCCTCAAAGGTCGCGTCGGTGACGTGCTTGATAAGATCGTTGCTCATGGATGTCTCCGGTTTGTAAGCAAAAAAAACGTGGCCCATCATAGCCGCCCTTCCACCGTTCAGGAAGCCGCCTCTGATTGAGTCTTGCTATGACCGGTATAGCCCAACTCAAGGCGCTACGGGCGTGACGAAGGCAATCCCGGTGCGCAGCGCGGCATTGCGCACGTGCTCCTGCATGGTTTTCTGCGCCGCGGCACTGGCACGCCGGGCCAGGGCGCGCAGGATCTTGCGATGTTCCTGCCAGGTTTCCATGGCCCGTTCCGGCCGGATGAACGGTAGTTTCTGGCTCTCCAGGAACACCTCCGCACTGGCGCTGAGGATGCTCACCATCGCCTGGTTGCCGCTGGCCAGCAGGATGCGCTGGTGGAATTCGAAGTCCAGCCGTGCCGCCGCGTCAAAATCGCCGGCCTTGAGCACCTTGCGCATCGCCTCGACATTGTCCTCAAGGCTGTCCAGCTCAGCCGTGCTCAGCGTCACCGCCGCCAGCCCCGCCGCAAAACCTTCAAGGGCATAGCGCAGCTGGAAGATATCCAGCGGCGTGGCCTGCGCGGCGAAGGGCCAGGCAAACCCCGGCGCCTCCTCCGCTGCCTGTACAAACACGCCTTTGCCCGGCTGCACGCTGACCACGCCCAAGGCGCTCAATGACGACAGCGCCTCGCGCAACGACGCCCGGCTCACGCCCAGTTGCACCGCCAGATCGCGCTGGGAGGGCAACGCATCGCCCGGGCCGAAGCCTTGTTCCTTGATCAGTTTGCGGATGGCCTGCAGGGCCGCTTCCGGTACGGCTTGGGCGATGGTATTCATAAAAAACTCAAGGTTCCGGTCAACTGAGTGGCTAGTTGTAAAGCTATTCGCAGCGGGCGGCAAGCCACGCCCCAAAGGGGCTCGCAGGGTTTTGGCGGCGCTCGAAAAGAGTGCGAAAAATGCAGCCACTGTTCAGACCAGTAAGACCACCGCAACGCAACAAACCCCTGGGTTCCAGCTAATCCCACACGTCATGGCATGGGCTGTGCAATCACCCCATGAGTCAAATCCAGAACATTCCTTCGCCCCTCGGAGAGTTGCCATGACCAAGCGCTACAGCGCCCTGCTCACTGCCCTGTTTGCCAGCCTGATGCTGGGCCAGGCACCCGCCCAGGCCAATGGTCTGGACGATATCGTCGCCCGTGGCACCCTCAAGGTCGCCGTGCCCCAGGATTTCCCGCCGTTCGGCTCGGTCGGCCCGGACATGAAACCGCGCGGCCTGGACATCGACACCGCCAAGCTGTTGGCCGAACAGCTCAAGGTCAAGCTGGAACTGACGCCGGTGAACAGCACCAACCGCATTCCGTTCCTGACCACCGGCAAGGTCGACCTGGTGATCTCCAGCCTGGGCAAGAACGCCGAGCGGGAAAAGGTCATCGACTTCTCCAAGGCCTACGCGCCGTTCTACCTGGCGGTGTTCGGCCCGCCTGATGCGCCTGTCACCGGCCTCGACGACCTCAAGGGCAAGACCATCAGCGTGACCCGTGGCGCCATCGAAGACATCGAGCTGACCGCCGTCGCCCCCAAGGAAGCCACGATCAAGCGCTTCGAAGACAACAACTCCACCATCGCCGCCTACCTCGCCGGCCAGGTCGACCTGATCGCCAGCGGCAACGTGGTGATGGTGGCGATCAGCGAACGCAGCCCGAAACGCGTGCCGGCACTGAAAGTGAAACTCAAGGACTCGCCGGTGTACGTGGGCGTGAACAAGAACGAGCCGGCGCTGCTGGAGAAGGTCAATCAAATCCTCGTTGCAGCCAAGGCCGACGGCAGCCTGGAAAAGAACGCGCTGCAATGGCTCAAAGAGCCACTGCCGGCTGACCTCTGAGGCGGAGCTGACCCATGGCCTATCAATTCGACTTTGTGCCCGTGCTGGCCAATACCGACCTGCTGTTGCGCGGCGCACTGTTCACTCTTGAGCTGACAGCCATCGGCGCCATCCTCGGCGTGGCCCTGGGCACTGTCGGCGCCGTGGTACGGGCGTGGAAGATCCAGCCGTTCGCCTGGTTCTTCGGGGTGTACGTCGAGTTGATCCGCAACACGCCGTTCCTGGTGCAGCTGTTTTTCATCTTCTTCGGCCTGCCGTCCCTGGGGCTGAAGATTACCGAGTGGCAAGCCGCCGTGCTGGCGATGGTGATCAACCTCGGCGCCTACTCCACCGAGATCATCCGCGCCGGCATCCAGGCCATCCCGCGCGGGCAGCTGGAAGCCGCGGCGGCGCTGGCGATGACACGCTTCGAAGCCTTCCGCCATGTGGTGCTGCTGCCAGCGCTGGGCAAGGTGTGGCCGGCCCTGAGCAGCCAGATCATCATCGTGATGCTCGGCTCGGCGGTGTGCTCACAGATCGCCACCGAAGAGCTGAGCTTTGCCGCCAACTTTATCCAGTCGCGCAACTTCCGCGCCTTTGAAACCTACGCCCTGACCACCTTGGTGTACCTGTGCATGGCGCTGATGATTCGCCAACTGCTCAACTGGATCGGCCGCCGCTTCGTGATGAGGAATAGCCGATGAGTGATTTTTCGTTCTGGGACATCGTGCGCAACCTGCTCACCGGCCTGCAATGGACGCTGTTGCTGTCGCTCGTGGCGTTTATCGGCGGCGGCGTGATCGGCTTGCTGGTGATGACCATGCGCATCAGCCGCAAGTCCTTTGCGCGCAACCTCGCACGCACCTATATCGAACTGTTCCAGGGCACGCCGCTGCTGATGCAGCTGTTCCTGGTGTTTTTCGGCATCGCCCTGCTCGGTGTGGATATCTCGCCGTGGCTCGCCGCCGCGATTGCCCTGACCCTGTTTACCAGCGCCTACCTCGCCGAAATCTGGCGCGGCTGCGTCGATTCCATCGCCCACGGGCAATGGGAAGCCTCGGCCAGCCTGGCGCTGAACCCGCTGGAACAGCTGCGCTACGTGATCCTGCCCCAGGCCCTGCGCATTGCCGTGGCACCCACTGTGGGTTTCTCGGTGCAGGTGGTCAAAGGCACCGCCGTGACCTCGATCATCGGCTTCACCGAACTGACCAAGACCGGCGGCATGCTCGCCAACGCCACCTTCGAGCCCTTCATGGTCTACGGCCTGGTGGCCCTTGGTTACTTTTTGCTCTGCTACCCCTTGTCCCTCAGTGCGCGCTACCTGGAAAGGAGACTGCATGCCTCTGCTTAGAATTTCCGCCCTGCATAAGTATTACGGCGATCACCATGTGCTCAAAGGTATCGACCTGACCGTTGAAGAAGGCCAGGTGGTGGCGATCATCGGCCGCAGTGGCTCGGGCAAGTCCACCTTGCTGCGCACCCTCAATGGCCTGGAATCGATCAACGACGGCGTGATCGAAGTCGACGGCGAATACCTCGACGCCGCCCGCGCCGACCTGCGCAGCCTGCGGCAGAAAGTCGGCATGGTGTTCCAGCAGTTCAACCTGTTCCCGCACCTGACCGTCGGCGAAAACGTCATGCTCGCGCCGCAAGTCGTACAGAAAGTGCCCAAGGCCAAGGCCGCCCAGTTGGCCAAGCAAATGCTGGAGCGCGTAGGGCTGGGCGAGAAGTTCGACGCTTTCCCTGATCGCCTGTCCGGTGGCCAGCAGCAACGTGTTGCCATCGCCCGCGCCCTGGCCATGTCGCCCAAGGTGCTGCTGTGCGACGAAATCACCTCGGCCCTGGACCCGGAACTGGTCAATGAGGTGCTCAGTGTGGTGCGCCAGTTGGCCCAGGACGGCATGACCCTGATCATGGTCACCCACGAAATGCGCTTCGCCCGGGAAGTCGGCGACAAGCTGGTGTTCATGCACCAAGGCAAGGTGCATGAAGTGGGGGACCCCAAGGTGTTGTTCGCCAACCCGCAAACCGCCGAGTTGGCCAACTTCATCGGCTCTACGGAGCCGCCGGGCTGACCAGCTCGAACGTACCCTGCCCTTCCAGCCGCTCTTCATTGCGTACCTGTAGGGCAGCGGACGGCAGGGTGGTTTCGACCTCGACCTGAGCGCTCAATCGCTGCCCCGTCACCGGGGCTCCAGCGGCCCGGGCCACCAGGATCTGGCCTGGCAACAGTTCACCGCTGGCCGTCTCACCGGGCAGATGGGCCACCTGCCACTCAACGGTGCGCCCATCCACCTGAGCGTGCTTGAGCCTCAGATGGAAACGCCCGTGGCGACCGAACAAAAAACCTCTGCCGTCTGCCGCCCCGATGAACCGCAACGCCATTGCCGCAGGCGCTGCGCAGGTTACGTTCAACTGCACCGTGCGAGTGCCAAGCGCCAGGTTGGGCTTCTCGACCAGCGCTTCCCGATGGATAACACCATAGTCGATGCGCGGCTGGCTCACGGTCAACCGGCAATTCTCGGCGTGCACCCCCGGCGCTGTCACCATCGCAAAGAACAGCACAAAGCCCATACGCTTCAGGTTACCGACCATGACACACCGCCGATTGAGTCTCATAGAACATGTCATTGTCAGGCCGGGTACCGGAATCAAGGCTGATCAGGCAGGTGGAAGAGTCCGGTAATGAAACCCGCAGCGTTTGCGCTTCACTCGCGTCGTTCAGGAAAATCATGCCCTCGCCCACCACGCTGGTCAGGAAACGATCATCCTTGCCGAACACCGAGGCGCCCTGGGGCAGTTGCCGACCTTGTTGATCACTGGCATTGAGCAAGACCCGGCGCACCTTCACCACATCGAACGCCACGGTACTGAAAGACCCTCGGCCAGCGGCGAGCACCTGGGTGCCGTTTTTCAAGTCAACGCGCTTGGGCAAGGACTGGGTCTGCACTTCGACGCGGCTGTTGGCATAGGCGGGCAAGCTGGCAATCACCGCCTGCCCGGTAAAATCCGTCCACACCGGCCCTTGCGGGGTATCGACCTTTGCGGCGCCGATATCCCCCACCGACACGATGCCGAACGTGTCCCCTACGGGGTAGGGCGAGAATGTCAACCCACCTTCGTGAGCCACGACACCACCTTGCAGCTGCCCCGTGTAACTGGTGCTTGATGGGGCACGACTGACGCCAAGGCCAACCCGGGCATAACGAGGCATCAGGTCGATCTGGCCACGCGTCGATTGCTCCTGGGCGCTGAGATCACGCTCGACGCCCACCTCGTAATTCACATAGTCATTGACCCGCTCACTGAGGGCCGTACCGGCGCGGGACTGGTCGCCACGACGACTGATATAGCTTTTCACACGGCGATCCGCGCCCAGGGGCACGCTGACTTGCAGGCGCACCGACAGGTCGTCGTCCATCGCGGCGTCGCGCCCACGGCTGGCTGGCGGGGTGTCACGGCGAACATGGCTCCCGCCCACCTGCGAATCGGCGATCAGTGCGACATCGGCGTAGCGGAACGTCTTGTTCCATGAGGCAAATACATGCTCGGTCATTTGCGCATCGAATTGGGCGCTGCGGGTATAGCCCACAGAGAAGCCGCCCAGCGTAGGGTCCAGCCAGCTCAAGCCCGCCGTGTATTGGTGCTTGAAGCGCGAACCCAGCTCATCGGCCCGGGCCGAACGGCCCGCCTCGAATACCTCACGATAGCCCTGGCTCTGCAGGGTTGCGCTGAGGCTGACGTCGATATTGGCAACCACCGGGCTGCTCACGGTCACGCTGCTGCGTGCCCCGGATACGGCGTTGCGACCGTCCCGGGACAGGTTGTGGCGGGCGCCCACGGAAACCCGCTGGAAAAACACACTGCTCAGAGCGCCACCGGCCGACGCATATTCATCCGTGCTCAACAAACCAAAGCCCGCAGACGAGTCGCGCCCCAGGCCCCACGTGCCACTGCCCATGGCAACCACCGGCGAGGGCCCCTCTTCCCCCGTGTTTTCCCGCATCTTGCCGAGGGAGAAGTAGTAACCCGGCGCTGTCGGCGCAGCCCCCGCGAACGACGCTGCGGGCACCACGAAACTGCGCTTGGCACCCTGTACATCGATCACGCTGACGTCCAGGTCGCTGGTGCCATTGAGCAACGCCAGCCCCGTCAACCGGAAAGGCCCTTCAGGCACCAGCGTACTGTGGATCAACACGCCGGACTGGCGCACCTCAATCCGTGACTGACTTTGGGCCAGCCCCTCCACCACGGCATTGTTACTGCCTGCTGGCGCGCGTGACTGGCCATCGGGGGAAAACTGTACGCCCGACAGCTGGACGCCACCAAACAACGGGTTGTTGCTGGCAATCTGGCCCACCTGGAAGGTCGAATGCAGCGTGGCGATATCCCGCTGGGCATAGGCATACAGGTGTTCCGTACGGGTGTCGCCATTGTCAGACACATAGAACTGGCGACTGCGCACAATCCAATCACCCAGGTTGAAGCCCGCCTCGCTGTAGGCCGACAAAAACCGACTGGTCCCGCCGCGTGAACGGCTGTCGAAGCCCAGCACGTCGTAGTTGAACAGGGCCGCCATGCCGCCCTGGGAAAAATGCCCCGCCTCCCATTGCGGCTCTCGAAATGACTGGGTTGGCACCACCAGCGCCACTTCATCGATACCCGGGCGCAACCGCACCATCGTTGTCGGGAAGGCACCAAGGAAGTCGTGGCAGGCCTGGTCCGCAGTGGCCCCTTTACGAACGATCTCCCGGGGCAACACCAACCCGGCTTTTTCCAACAGTCCTGGGGTGAAACACAATTGCCCCTGCGCATCGAACTGCGCATCCACCAGCCCGAGCGGGTTGCCATTGACCCGTAGCCCCACCACATGGCTACCCTCGCGAAAACGCGCTGCACTGCGGAAGTAGTCCGAGACCTTGGGGTCAATGCCGTAGGTGGTCAGTGCCGCCAGGTCAAAACCCTCCCCCAACTCCAGCGCGGAGGCAAAGCCCGGGGCGCCCCATAGCGTGGCGAACCCCATGAGCAGCGTGGGAACCGGAAGCCTGTTGCTCGACAGATAGGTCATGATTCGATCACCTTCCATCGGCATTGACCGAGGTCCGGTAGCTATCCACCGAAAACCCATAGACCGTCGCGGGCTGGATCTCGACTTCGGTCAAGTCGCCCAGGGCCCCCTCCACCCTTGCTGCCAAGGTCTCCCCCGGCAGGATGTAGGTGCGCGGCAACGTTGCCATGCGCCCCTGGGGCAGCAAATGCACATCTGCCGCCAGACGCACCACATAGGCACTGTCGTTATGCACCGCGAGGCGCTCACCCGACCGACTCCAGGTCAGCAATTCCCAGGGCGCGTCGTGCCGAGGCAGGCCCTTTGGATGCAGGATCAGCGGCAAATTCTGTCGAATGGTGATACCAATGGTCGCCCCCCCGGCAGCACGCGCCTGGGGAATGCCCTCGAACGTCACGCGCTTCAGACGCTGGGTCTTCAGCGGCGTCTTCAGCGTGGCGATGAAACGCACCAGCTGGGTTTCACCCGCCTCCACCCGTGTAATGGGCGGCGTGACAATCAATAGCGGCTCAACGTCCTCGGGCACATTCTCAACAACCGAATGAAGCAGCGCGGGGGCCTCATCGGTATTTTTGATGTTTATCGTGGCCTCGCCCTGCTCCTCATGAAGTATAACCACCGAAGTTTCCGGCAACATGCCCTCCGCGACCGCTACACCGGCAAAACATAAGTACCCACTTACACTCAACAGCAGCACACTATTTAAAACTGAAAGACTACGCACTCAGTATTCCCCACGACCATTGAGTGAACTATTGACATCCATGCGCCCACGTAAAAACAGCCGACAAAAAACGCTGGGTTTTCGATCGGCTGTATTTAAATCACTTAGATGTAATTCAACTCAAGCGACGCGCGGCCATCAAGCGTAACGTCACGACTCAGGTCCAGGTCCTGGGGCCTATTGATAACCGCCCTCACGGCGATAGTGCCGCTCAACTGAGAGATGGTGGCCGGTATAAATGGCGTGCCACTGCGCCAGGAGTGCTGGGTAGGGGACTGAGCGGCCTTGCCATCGCTGGTTTGCCAACTGGTCGTGCTGGCGCTCGCACGCATGATGGGGAACAACGTTGTACCCGACGACTTGAGGTCCCTGAGGGTGATCGCAAAACCGCCGGTTTTCCGGGCCGACACCATCCCCAAACCGTAGTTGTGCGCCTCGGTATAGCCGGTACCAAGAGCGTTCAGAATGCCCGGCACCTTGCTGGCGGACTGAAGGTCCTTGAAGGTCAGCCCGAACTTGGTCGCGCCGCTGGCGCAGGTAATACTCAGGGGAACGGTCCTTTCTTGAAGTGGGGTGAACGCTCCCGGCAGCAGCGTGCCCGAGGGAATGTCGCCGTAATTCACAACGCCCGCCCCGGTCAGGGTGAGGTTGCAGGCGGCAGGTTTGATCGTCCCCCTGACGCTCAGCTCGGCAGCAGTGGTTGCATGAGCGCCGAGAGCTGCGGCCAAGCATGCGATACCGAGGGTCAAGCCAATAATTTTCTTCATATTCGACCTATCACTGAAAGTTTTCAGGTGCATTTATTTTGTGTTGATCGATAAAAATCATAAATAAATAACACCACGGCAAAATCGCCGAGTGACAGTCTGCCGCCAAGCCGCCCAACTAAAAAATAAGCCAGCACCTCAATCATTGTGGGACCGATAAACATAGACCGACAACCAAGTAGAGTTCAAAGGTAGTCCAACACCAGATAACACATAGAACACTAAACCTTAACCTGTAGGGAAAGTTACTCATTGCACAAGGGAAGATTTAGACCAGTCTCCTTACAACAAACTAGTTAAACTCAACCGGCACGCGAAACAACATCCTACATATCCCACAGTATTTCCCCGCAGACAACACCCGGGAAATTACCCGAGCACAACGCGTTGGCTCCAGCGGTCGATCGTGGCACGATGGCAAGGTTATCGACCGAGACCCCCAAACCATGCCGCAATCCCAAGCCAAGAATCTGTCCCTGATCGCCGCCATCGACCTGGGCTCCAACAGCTTTCACATGGTCGTGGCCAAGGCCCAGAACGGTGAGATCCGCATCCTTGAGCGGCTCGGCGAAAAAGTACAACTGGCTGCCGGGATCGACGACGAGCGCCAGCTCAACGAAGAATCCATGCAGCGCGGCCTCGACTGCCTCAAGCGGTTTGCCCAACTGATCAACGGCATGCCCCTGGGCGCCGTACGCATCGTCGGCACCAACGCCCTGCGCGAAGCACGCAACCGCGGCGAATTCATCCGCCGCGCCGAGGAAATCCTCGGGCACCCGGTAGAAGTCATCTCCGGCCGTGAAGAAGCGCGCCTGATCTACCTCGGCGTGTCCCACACCCTGGCCGACACCCCGGGCAAGCGCCTGGTCGCCGACATTGGCGGCGGCAGTACCGAATTCATCATTGGCCAGCGTTTCGAACCGCTGTTGCGCGAAAGCCTGCAGATGGGCTGCGTCAGCTACACCCAGCGCTACTTCAAGGACGGCAAGATCACCCCGGCACGCTACGCCCAGGCCTATACGGCGGCGCGGCTGGAGATCATGAGCATCGAACACGCCCTGCACCGCCTGACGTGGGATGAGGCCATCGGCTCCTCCGGCACCATCCGCGCCATCGGCCTGGCCCTCAAGGCTGGCGGCCATGGCACCGGTGAAGTCAACGCCGAAGGCCTCGCGTGGCTCAAGCGCAAGCTGTTCAAGCTGGGCGATGCGGAAAAGATCGACTTCGACGGCATCAAGCCTGATCGTCGCACCATTTTCCCCGCGGGCCTGGCGATTCTCGAAGCGATCTTCGACGCCCTCGAACTGCAACGCATGGACCACTGTGACGGCGCCCTGCGTGAAGGCGTGCTTTACGACCTGCTCGGCCGCCATCATCACGAAGACGTGCGTGAGCGCACCCTCAGCTCGCTGATGGAGCGTTACCACGTCGACCTGGAGCAAGCGGCCCGGGTGGAGCGCAAAGCCCTGCACGCCTTCGACCAAGTGGCCGAGGACTGGGACCTGGAAGACGGCGTCTGGCGCGAACTGCTCGGCTGGGCGGCCAAGGTGCATGAAGTGGGCCTGGACATCGCCCACTACCATTACCACAAGCACGGCGCCTACCTGATCGAGCACTCCGACCTCGCCGGTTTCTCCCGCGAAGACCAGCAAATGCTCGCCCTGCTGGTGCGCGGCCATCGTCGCAATATCCCCAAGGACAAGTTTGCCGAGTTCGGCGACGAAGGCAGCAAGCTGATCCGCCTGTGCGTACTGCTGCGCTTCGCGATCCTGTTCCACCACATCCGTGGCACCCAGGAAATGCCCCAGGTCACCCTGCGCGCCAACGGCGACAGCCTGGACGTGGTGTTCCCCAAAGGCTGGCTGGATGAGAACCAACTGACCCAGGCGGATTTTGCCCAGGAAGCGGAATGGCTGACGCGGGTGGGGTTCACGCTGAACGTGCGCTAAAGCGCTCTAAAGAACACTGCAAAAACAAATGTGGGAGCGGGCTTGCCCGCGATGACGGAGTATCAGTCAATGCATCTTTGACTGACCTACCGCTATCGCGGGCAAGCCCGCTCCCACATTGGGTTATCGCCGGGGGTTAGTTCACCGTGAGGATCGGGCTACCCAACCGCTCCAGCAACGTCGCCTGCGCACTGCGCGGGTTCTGGTTGCCGGTTGGCGTGTTGCGCACGTAGCGGCCGTCCGATTGCAGGCTCCAGCTGTGGGTGTTGTCGGTCAGGTAGCTTTCCAGCTCCTTCTTGACGCGCATGATCAGCTTCTTGCCTTCCACCGGGAAGCACGTCTCCACACGCTTGTCGAGGTTGCGCTCCATCCAGTCGGCGCTGGAGAGGAACATCTGCTCTTCGCCGCCATTGAGGAAGTAGAACACCCGCGTGTGCTCCAGGAAGCGACCGATGATCGACCGCACGTGGATGTTGTGCGACACGCCGACAATGCCCGGGCGCAGGCAGCACATGCCACGCACCACCAGGTCGATGCGCACGCCGGACTGGCTGGCCTTGTACAGCGCGCGGATGATCTTCGGATCGGTCAGCGAGTTGAACTTGGCAATGATGTGCGCCGGTTTGCCGTCGAGGGCGAACTGGGTCTCGCGGGCAATCATGTCGAGCATGCCCTTCTTGAGGGTGAACGGCGCGTGCAGCAGCTTCTTCATGCGCAGGGTCTTGCCCATGCCGATCAGCTGGCTGAACAACTTGCCGACGTCTTCGCACAAGGCGTCGTCGGACGTCAGCAGGCTGTAGTCGGTGTAGAGCTTGGCGTTGCCGGCGTGGTAGTTGCCGGTGCCCAAGTGGGCGTAGCGCACGATCTCACCGGCTTCGCGGCGCAGGATCAGCATCATCTTGGCGTGGGTCTTGAAGCCGACCACGCCGTAGATCACCACCGCGCCCGCCGCTTGCAGGCGGCTGGCCAGTTGCAGGTTGGATTCTTCATCGAAGCGCGCGCGCAGTTCGATCACCGCGGTGACTTCCTTGCCGTTACGCGCGGCATCCACCAGCGCATCGACGATTTCCGAGTTGGCGCCGGAACGGTAAAGCGTTTGGCGTACGGCCAATACATGCGGGTCCTTGGCGGCCTGGCGCAGCAGGTCGACCACCGGGGTGAAGGACTCGAACGGGTGCAGCAGCAGGATGTCCTGCTTGCTCACCACGCTGAAGATGTTCTCGCTGTTTTGCAGCAGCTTCGGGATCTGCGGGGTGAACGGCGTGTATTGCAGTTCCGGGTGGCTGTCCAGGCCGGTGATGCTGAACAGGCGCGTCAGGTTCACCGGGCCGTTGACTTGATACAGCTCGGACTCTGCGAGGTTGAACTGCTTGAGCAGGTAGTCCGACAGGTGTTTCGGGCAGGTATCCGCCACTTCCAGACGCACCGCATCACCGTAGCGCCGCGAGAACAGCTCGCCGCGCAGGGCGCGAGCCAAGTCTTCGACGTCTTCGGAGTCCAGCGCCAGGTCGGCGTTACGGGTCAGGCGGAACTGGTAGCAGCCTTTTACCTTCATGCCCTGGAACAGATCGTCCGCATGCGCATGGATCATCGACGAGAGGAATACATAGTTGTCGCCAGCGCCCCCCACCTCTTCCGGTACCTTGATGATCCGTGGCAACAGACGCGGCGCCGGAATGATCGCCAGGCCGGAATCGCGGCCGAAGGCGTCGATGCCTTCCAGCTCGACGATAAAGTTCAGGCTCTTGTTCACCAGCAACGGGAACGGGTGCGTCGGGTCGAGGCCGATCGGGGTGATGATCGGCGAAATCTCGTCACGGAAGTAACGACGCACCCAGGTCTTGATCTTGGTGGTCCAGTGACGGCGACGGATAAAGCGGACCTGATGTTTTTCCAGTTCCGGCAGCAGGATGTCGTTGAGGATCGCGTACTGGCGGTCCACATGGCCGTGTACCAGCTCGCTGATGCGCGCCAGGGCCTGATGGGGTTGCAGGCCGTCGGCGCCGGCTTGTTCACGGGCGAAGGTGATCTGCTTCTTGAGGCCGGCGACGCGGATCTCGAAGAACTCGTCCAGGTTGCTGGAGAAGATCAGCAGGAACTTCAGCCGTTCCAGCAACGGGTAGGACTCATCCAGCGCCTGCTCCAGCACGCGGATATTGAATTGCAGTTGCGACAGCTCGCGGTGGATGTACAGGCTGCTGTCATCCAGGTTGGTCACCGCGACCACCGGCGCTGGCGCCGGGGCTTCGACCACCACGGCAGGCGGTGCTGGCTCCAGCTCTGGCGGGGTCTCGGTGACGGGTTCAACCACCGGGTGAGCGTCTTTTACGGCAACTTCTGTGAGTCCTTCGGTATTCATCGAGTGTTCCTGTGAGGGCTATTGTTGCTCTCTAAGCAATTGGGCAGCGCGGGCGGCGAAGTAAGTCAGAATGCCATCAGCGCCGGCACGTTTAAAGGCAGTCAGGGATTCAAGGATCACCCCTTCACTCAACCAACCGTTCTGGATCGCGGCCATGTGCATGGCGTATTCACCGCTGACCTGATAGACAAAGGTCGGCACCTTGAATTCCTCTTTGACCCGGTAAAGGATGTCCAGGTACGGCATCCCGGGCTTGACCATCACCATGTCGGCGCCTTCGGCGAGGTCGGCCGCCACTTCGTGCAGGGCTTCCTGGCTGTTGGCCGGGTCCATCTGGTACGAAGCCTTGTTGGCCTTGCCCAGGTTCAGCGCCGAGCCCACCGCATCGCGGAACGGGCCGTAATAGGCGCTGGCGTACTTGGCCGAGTAGGCCATGATCCGCACGTTGACGTGGCCGGCCAGCTCCAGGGCTTCGCGGATCGCCTGGATGCGGCCGTCCATCATGTCCGACGGCGCAACCACCTGGGCACCCGCCGCCGCGTGGGACAAGGCTTGCTTGACCAGCGCATCGACGGTGATGTCGTTCTGAACATAGCCGTCTTCGTCCAGAATGCCATCCTGGCCGTGGGTGGTGAACGGATCAAGGGCGACGTCGGTGATGACGCCCAGCTCCGGGAAACGCTCGCGCAGGGCGCGGGTGGCGCGCTGGGCGATGCCTTCCGGGTTCCAGGCTTCGGCAGCGTCAAGGGACTTGAGTTCAGGCGGCGTGACCGGGAACAGCGCCAGCGCCGGAATGCCCAACTCGACCCAGCCTGCCGCTTCGATCAGCAGTTGATCGATGGTCAAGCGCTCTACACCCGGCATCGAGGCCACCGCTTCCCGGCGATTTTCACCGTCGAGCACAAACACCGGCAGGATCAGATCATTCGTCGTCAGCACGTTTTCACGGACCAGGCGGCGAGAAAAATCATCACGGCGATTGCGACGCAGACGGGTAGCGGGGAACAGGCGATTGGCAGGGGTAAAGCTCACGACAGACTCCTGAGCCCGCGTTTACGGGCGAGCGTTGCAGTTATAAGCGGGCATTATGACGAATGAATGACAGTTGTGCTTATCGGTGCGACCTGTAGCCGCATTCGCGGTTTATGTAGGAATTGTTCACTTCGTGACACATCTCGATACTTTCACGAATGTTCACGAAGGCGTAGGCTGCGCGTTCATTTCGCCAGCACCCCCAGACCATGCTTCAACAATTTCTGCATGACTTCGGCTACTTTGCGCTCTTCCTGGGCACCTTCTTTGAAGGCGAGACCATCCTGGTTCTCGCAGGCTTCCTGGCGTTCCGTGGGTACATGGATATCAACCTGGTGGTGGTCGTTGCCTTTTTTGGCAGCTACGCCGGCGACCAGCTTTGGTATTACATGGGCCGCAAGCACGGGCGCAAATTGTTGGCCCGCAAGCCCCGCTGGCAATTGATGGGCGACAAGGCCCTGGGGCATATCCGCAAGCACCCGGATCTCTGGGTATTGAGCTTCCGCTTTGTTTACGGATTGCGCACGGTCATGCCGGTAGCGATTGGCCTGTCCGGCTACCCACCGTTGCGCTACCTGATCCTCAACGGGATTGGCGCGGCGATCTGGGCGGCCGCACTGGGCGCCGCGGCGTACCACTTCGGCGCGGTGCTGGAAGGCATGCTGGGCAGCGTCAAGAAGTACGAGCTGTGGGTGCTGGGCGCCTTGCTGGTCCTGGGCTTCGGCCTGTGGCTGCGTCGCCGCTTCAAGAACGCGCGTATCGCCCGCGAGGCCTGTGCCGACGCCAAGGCCCGGCTCGCCGCCGAGCCGGCCCCGGTCGAAACAACTAAGACGCCAGTCGAGTAAGTCGGCTTCTACAGCAGTAGAGGCCGATCACGCTGAGCAGGCTGTAGCTCAGCAGGCCCAGCCAGCCCAGGTTGCTGGCCGGCCACAGCCCCACCTGCGGTGCCAGCCACACCAGCGGCACGTTCAGCGCCAGCCGCGCCAGTTCGGCCTTCAATGCCCACGGGCGGTTCTCCAGGGCCACGCCCAAGGTAAACAAGCCCAGCGCCATCGCACTCCAACCCAGGATCAGCGCGGCCGTGGGCAACCCCTCGCCGAAATTCATCAGGTAGCTGCCAAAGCCCACATACGCGGCAAACTGCAGGGCGATGTACACCTGTTGGCGCACGTCCAGCGCCACCTCGAACTTACGGAACTGACTCAAGTCGTGCTTGGCCAACGGGTACTTGGCCTTCACATCCGCCGGGCGCCAGCCGGTACGCATGAACCAGATGCGCAGCTTGTCCCACCAACGCTCGGTGCGCCGCGCATCACTCCACAGCTGTGCATAAAACTGCAGGTTGGCCCACAGCGGGTTCCAACTGGCCAGGGGCGTGGTCACGCCGAAAATCACCGGTTCGTTGTCGTCTTCTTCCTGGAAGGTGCCGAACAGGCGGTCCCAAATAATGAACACCCCGCCGTAGTTGCGATCCATGTAGAGAGCGTTCTGTGCATGGTGCGCCCGATGATTGGACGGCGTGACGAAGAACCACTCGTACCAGCCAAGCTTCGGCACATGGCGCGTGTGCACCCAGAATTGATACAGCAGGTTGAGGGAGGCCACGCTGATAAACACCACCAGCGGCACGCCGACCACGGCCAGCGGCAGGTAGAAGATCCAGCTCAGCAGGAAGCCGGTGCTGGTCTGGCGCAAGGCGGTGCTGAGGTTGTAGTCCTCGCTCTGGTGATGCACCGAGTGCGCGGCCCAGAGGATATTGCGCTCATGGCCCATGCGGTGCAGCCAGTAGTAGCAGAAGTCGTAGAAGACAAAGGCGAACACCCAGGTCCAGGGGTTCTGGGCCGGCAAGTCAAACAGCGCCAGGTGCTTGAGGGCGAAAGCGTAGGTCAACAGGCCCACGCCCTTGGTCAACAACCCCGTGGTGGTGGACAGCACACCGGTGCTGAGGCTGTTGATGGCGTCCGCCACCCGATAGTTGCGCTCGCCACGCCAGCGGTCGGCGAGCAGCTCCACCACGATCAAGGCGATGAAAAACGGTACCGCGTAAGGCACGAAGTCCATGGGCTAGTCCGGTCTATTTTTGTTACATCTAGAGTAGGTGTAGCGGCGCAAGAGCCCATTGGCAACAGGTGACAAATTAGTAGACATTTAACGCCATGAACCCAGGAGAAATGCCCATGAGCAAAAAGATTGCAGTGATCCTTTCCGGCTGTGGCGTGTACGACGGCGCCGAGGTCCACGAAAGCGTGATCACCCTGCTGCGCCTGGACCAGCGCGGCGCTCAGGTCCAATGCTTTGCCCCCGACATTGCGCAACTGCACGTGATCAACCACCTCACCGGCGAGGAGATGCCCGAGACCCGCAACGTGCTGGTGGAGTCGGCGCGTATCGCCCGCGGCGAGGTGAAGGACATCGGTGAAGCCAACGCCGACGACTTCGACGCGCTGATCGTGCCGGGCGGGTTTGGGGCGGCGAAGAACCTGTCCAACTTTGCCGTGGCAGGCGCCGGTTGCAGCGTCAACCCGCAGGTCTTGGCGTTGGCCGAAGCCTTCGCCGAAGCGGGCAAGCCGGTGGGGCTGATCTGCATCTCCCCGGCCCTGGCGGCAAAAATCTACGGCCCCGGCGTGACCTGCACCATCGGCAACTGCCCCGACACGGCGGCGGCGCTGGACAAGATGGGCGCCACCCACCAGGAATGTGCAGTGGACGATATCGTCGAAGACAAGGCGCGCAAGCTGGTGAGCACGCCGGCCTATATGGTGGGCAAGAGCATCAGCGAGGTGGCTTCAGGCATCAACAAGCTGGTGGATCGGGTGCTGGAGTTGACCCACGAGAACGACTGAACACCGATGCTTGCAAGGGAATTTGTGTTGTAAGGGAGCTTATTGTGGCGAGGGAGCTTGCTCCCGCTGGAGTGCGCAGCGCTCCCAAGATTTTGGGGCCGCTACGCAGCCCAGCGGGAGCAAGCTCCCTCGCCCAGGTCAGGGTTGGCGCATCAGGCGCGTGAGGATGCGGTCCAGGGCATTGGCAAACGCCTGCTTGTCCTTCTCGCCATGAGGCGGTGGCCCGCCGCCCATCTGGCCCTGCTCGCGCAGATCGGTGAACAGGTTGCGCACCGCCAGGCGTTCACTCATGTTCGCCGGGCTGAACTCCTTGCCCCGTGGGTCTAGGGCGGTGACGCCCTTCTTCACCAGGCGATCAGCCAGCGGTACATCGCTGCAGATCACCAACTCACCGGGCACCGCGTGTTCCACCAGGTAGTCATCCGCCGCATCCGGGCCGCTGGGGACCACGATCAGCTTTACGCATGAAAAGCTCGGCTTGATCTGGCTCTGCCCGGCCACCAGTACCACGTCGAACTGGCGCTTGAGGGCGAACTTCACCACCTGGTCCTTGGCTGCCCGAGGGCAGGCGTCGGCATCGATCCATACGCGCATAAACACACCTTCCAGAAACAACATCTATCCAATGTGGGAGCGGGCTTGCCCGCGATAGCGTCGGATCAGCCAACACCTACATCGACTGACACACCGCAATCGCGGGCAAGCCCGCTCCCACACTGACTGTGCCCGATTAAATAGTGGCGCGACGCTTCTCGGCCAACCGACTGCGGCCATACAACACCACAATCGCCAGGATCGCCACTGCCTGCGCACTCAACGAGTACGCATCGGCATGAATCCCCAGCCAATCAAAGTCAAAGAACGCCACCGGCCGTGTGCCGAAGATCCCGGCCTCCTGCAATGCCTTCACGCCATGCCCGGCAAACACCACCGACAACGCGCACAACAGCGCCGCATTGATGCCGAAGAACAGCGCCAACGGCAGCTTCGCCGAGCCGCGCAGGATCACCCACGCCAGGCCCACCAACAGCACCAGCGCCGTGGCGCCACCCGCCAACACGGCGTTGTGCCCAGCCGGGCCGGCTTGCAGCCACAGGGTTTCATAAAACAGGATCACTTCGAACAGCTCGCGATACACCGAGAAGAACGCCAGCATCGCAAAACCGAAGCGCCCGCCGCCGCCCACCAGGCTGCTCTTGATGTAGTCCTGCCACGCAGCAGCATGGCGGCGGTCGTGCATCCACACGCCGAGCCACAGCACCATCACGCTGGCAAACAGCGCCGTGCAGCCTTCCAGCAGTTCACGCTGGGCACCGCTGACGTCAATCACATACGCCGCCAGCGCCCAGGTGGCCAAGCCCGCCAGCAGCGCCAGGCCCCAGCCAACGTTGACACTGCGCACCGCCGACTGCTGGCCGGTGTTACGCAGGAACGCGAGGATCGCCGCCAATACCAGGATCGCTTCCAGGCCTTCGCGCAGCAGGATCAGCAAACCGGAGATGTAGCTCAGCGACCAGCTCAGGCCATCGCTGCCCAGCAGGCCGGCGGATTCAGTCAGCTTGCCCTTGGCCACATCCAGGCGCTGCTGCACTTGTTCGATCGGCAGCCCGTCCTGCAACGATTGCCGATAGGCCATCAGGGCTTTCTCAGTGTCCTTGCGCAGGTTGGCGTCGACGTTATCCAGGGAGCTTTCCACCAGCTCGAAGCCTTCCAGGTAGGCGGCGACGGACAAGTCGTAGGCCTGCTCATGATCACCGCTGCGGAACGCGGCGAGGCTCTTGTCCAGGGTGCTCGCGGTGTAGTCGAGCAACTGCGCCGGGCCACGCTTGACCTGCGGCGGTTGTGCGCGCTGGGCGCGGAAGGTCGCGGCGGCGGCTGGGCCGCTGGCTGCCAGCACTTCGTTCGGGGTCTGGCGGGCCAGGTCGGCGAGGTTGAACGGTTGCTCGCTCTTGGCCGCAGCCGGGTCGGCGGTGAAGCCGGCGATGTAGGTGGCCAGGTCCCAGCGCTGACGGTCGTCCAGCTGGTCGGCAAAGGACGGCATGTCGGTGCCTTCGACGCCCAGGCCGAGGGTGTTGTAGATCGCATACAGGCTCAGGCGATCCAGGCGCGTGGCGTCCGTCAGGTTGGCGGGCGGCGGCGTCATGCCGGTGCCCGCTGGGCCATCACCGGCGCCGGCAGCGCCGTGGCACACCGAGCACTGCTGGGCGTAGAGCGGCGCGCCGCGCACAGGGTCGGGAGTGATCGCCGGGGCCTGGCTGACTTCATAGGCCACCGCCAGCTTGGCGCCCAACTGCCGGGCCTGGCGGGCGACGGTCGCGCCCTCCGCATGGGCAGTGACTGCTGCCAGCAACTCATCAACGCCGCTGATCAACTCGGCGCGCTCGGGCTTGGCCGGCAGATCCGCCACCAAACCCTGCAACACCCCAAGAAACTCAAGCTGCTCACGGTACTCGGAATCATCGACAACCTTGCCCGCCTCCACCGTCGGCGGGTAGTCGGCGCCAATGTAGTCCAACAAATGCAGGGCTTGTGGAGCGCCCTCGGTCGTCGCGGCCAGCAGATGAGAGCTGCACGACATCAACGCCGGCAGCATCAGCCAGGCGAGAAAACGGAAGGGGGCAGTCATGAATGAATCTCAAAGGGAAATACGAAGTAACATATTGTTTAACGTTAAGCGCTTTGACTCAAGGCGTTAGTGATTTGACGCAGGGAATAGCGTCGAAACAGTGATGGCGCCCCCACCTATCCCCCAGGCAAAAAGCCATTGTTTTGCCAGCTATGGCGCCTATAATGCCGCGCCCTGTTATCGCGAAAGGGTCTTTATTTCCTCGTTTTAATGAGGAATTGGCACATCAGCTGGTTACGTTCAGGGAAGAAGTCTGCATGGCATTTCGCGCCGTTACCCCGCTCGCACTCGCGGCGGTCACCTTGCTGTCGGGTTGCTCGATGTTTCGCAGCTACGACAGCGAGCTGCAAGCCACCAACCAGCAGTTGGTCAGCGGCAATGTCGAGGCCGCGCTGACCCTGCTGGAGAAAAACAACAGCGGCGAAGACAAGGACCTGCTGTATTTCTTCGAAAAGGGTGAATTGCTGCGGGCCAAGGGCGACCTCAGCGGCAGCCAGATCGCCTGGCGCAGCGCCGACCTGCAAGTCTACAAGTGGGAAGAGTCGGTCAAGTTCGACAGCGAGCGCTACCTCGCCCAGTTCGGCAGTTTCCTCGCCAACGACAAGGTGCGTCGCTATGAAGGCTATGACTACGAAAAAGTCATGCTGACCACGCAAATGGCCCTGAACCTGCTGGCCCTGAACGACTTCGACGGCGCCCGCACCGAGATCAAGAAGACCCACGAACGCGAAGCGGTGATCGCCGACCTGCGCGACAAGGAATACCTCAAGCGCGAGAACGAAGCCGAACGCCAGGGCGTGACGACGCAGTTCAAGGACCTGCGTGGCTACCCCGTGGAAACCCTCGACGCGCCGGAAGTGGTCGGCCTGAAGAACAGCTACCAAAGCGCATTCAGCCATTACCTCGCCGGTTTCGTCTACGAAGCCCTCGGCGAAAAAGACCTGGCCGCCCCCGGCTACCGCAAGGCCGCCGAGTTGCACCCGAACACGCCGTTGCTGGAACAAGCCCTGCTCGACCTCGACAAAAGCAGCCTCGGCGCCGATGAAACCGACGTGCTGATCGTGGTGCAGAGCGGCCTGGCGCCGGCGCGTGATTCGATCCGCCTGCCGCTGCCGATCCCGATCGACGGCCATCTGGTGATTACCCCGCTGTCATTCCCGGTGATCAAGGCCGACACCTCCACCGCGCACTTCGCGCAGATCGGCGTCGATGGCCAGCAACAGAACCTCACCGCACTCAACAGCACCACCGCCATGTCGCGCCGCGCCCTGCGCGATGACATGCCGGGGATCATCCTGCGCACCACCGTGCGCGCCGTGACCCGTGGCGTGACGCAAAACAACCTGAACAAGACCAACCCCATGGCCGGGCTGGTGCTGGGCATCGCCTCGGCCGTCACCGAAGGCGCCGACACACGCACCTGGCGCACCCTGCCGGACCTGACCCAGGTCACGCGCCTGCGCCTCAAGCGCGGCGAGCACCAGGTCAGCCTGCCCAACGCCCTGGGCGGCACACGGGTGACCGTCAAGGCCGACCAGCGCTACCAAGTGATCACCCTGCGCGTGGTCGGCAACCAGGTGTTCGCCGGCGGCCTGGCGGCCCACGTGGTGCCGAGCCCGACCACCCAGGCCATCGCCCTCAAACAACCTTAAGGAGCACGTTATGCGTCATTTCATCCTCGGCGCCCTGGCGCTGGTCCTGCTGGCCGGCTGCGCCACCCCGCCGCCACCGGAACCCGGCAGTGCGGCGAGCAAAATCGTAGTGATGGGCAAGTTCAAGGGCATCGCCGTCGGCGCCATCCGCGTGGCGCGCGAGAACGGCTTCCTCACCGCCAAGGTGCAGTTGAGCAATATCACCAGCAGCAACCAGACGATGTATTACCGCTTCGCCTGGCTGGGGGCCGACGGCTTCCCGGTGGGCGACGAAGACACCTGGAAAGTGCTGAACCTGTACGCCAACCAGGCGACCTTCCTGCCGGCCATTGCCAACTTGCCTCAAGCCGCGGACTTCCGCCTTGAAGTGAAGACGCCTTGACGCCCGCCCCTATTCAGCTCTGGAGAGATTCCCCCATGTTTGCACGCTTCTCGATCCTTGCCGTGGTTGCCGTCCTGGCCAGCGGTTGCTCCAACACCTCGCCGGTGCTGGGCAGCAAGAACATCAGCTACGGCGACACCAAGGCCGTGGAAACCGTGACCAACGAGTTCGGCTCCACCGACCTGCAGATGATCGCCGAAAGCATGACCCGCTCGCTCGCCCAGTCCGGCATCCTGCAAGGCCGCCCGGTGGTGCAGGTGTATGACGTGAAGAACAAGACCAGCGAGTACATCGACACCCGCGAGATCACCACGTCGATCAAGACCCAACTGATGAAGACCGGCACCGCACGCTTCGCCAGCGACAACACCGACATGCAAAGCCAGGTCGACCAGCTCAAGCTGCAGAACCAGAGCGGCCTGTACAAGAAGTCCACGGTGAGCAAGACCGGTAACATGGTCGCCGCCAAGTACCGCCTGGAAGGCTCCATCAGCTCCATCGTCAAGCGCAGCTCGGATTACAAGGACGTGTTCTACAAGTTCAGCCTGCAACTGGTGGACGTGGAAAGCGGCCTGGCCGAGTGGATGGACGAAAAAGAAATCCGCAAGACCACGGAGCGCTAAGCCATGCGTACATGGATCGGCATGATCGGCCTGCTGTGCGCCTTTGGCGCCTCGGCCGCACCGAAAATCGCGGTGACCGACCTGGCCTATCAGGCGCGGGTCGAGGAATACATCCACGCGGTGTCGGCCAGCAACAACTTCCAGGCCAGCGGCTACCACGCCAGCGGCGCGTCGAGCTACGCCGAGTTCGAGAGCCGCTCCAGCTACATCGAGCAGCTTGAGCTGCGCAAATTCAGCGGCGACATCAAGGGCGAGATCCTCAAGTCGCGCCAGTTCCAGTTGGTGCAAGGCACGCCCTACACCGCCGACGCCAAGGGTGACGTGTATGACGTGATCAAGCGGATCAAGGCCGGCAACTTCAAGGGCGCGGACTACGTGCTGTTCGGCACCCTGTCCGACATCGACTTCACCCAGGACCTCAACGCCATCGACCGCACCAACAGCTACTCGGCGGTGCTGAGCCTGACGCTGGTGGCGGATTTCAGCCTGATCAACACGCGCACCTTCGAAATCACCTCGGCGTTTACCGCCATGGGTGAAGGGCAAGACACCAAGCTGGTGAACAGCCGCGACGTGCGCGTGAACCTGAACCGGCCACGGGTGGTGAAGGACGTGTCGAAAACGTTGGGTGAGGATGTGGCGCGGCAGCTGGCGGAGCAGTTGGGTGGCGGGTATCAAGAACCCGGCCAACCCGTGTTGCGCAATAACCTGCCGAGGGATGAAGCGCCGAAGATCCTGCGCTGATCCTCGATAACGCGGCTAACACAAATCAATGTGGGAGCTGGCTTGCCTGCGATAGCGGTGTATCAGATACACCGCTATCGCAGGCAAGCCAGCTCCCACAGTTTTGATCCGGTTTCGTCAGTTATGCCGTGGCGCGGTGCAGGCTGGCGAGGAAGCCGGCGGCGCCGACAAACAACCCGGCAAACGTACGATTCATCCGCTTCTGCTGCTTCGGCGTACGCAACAAGCGCAACACCTTCGCCGCCAACCCCGTATACCCCGCCATCACGATCATATCCACGCAGATCATCGTCGCGCCCAGGATCACGTACTGGATCACCAGCGGCGCCTGCGGGTTCACGAACTGCGGCAACACCGCCAGCATGAACACCAAGGCCTTGGGGTTGCTCGCATTGACCAGGAAGCCACGGAACATCATCGCCATCGGCTTGCCGATCGGGCGCACGGCCGCGTCATCGCTCATGTCCATGGGCAAGGCGCGCCATTGCTTGATGGCCAGGTACACCAGGTACGCCACGCCAAACCATTTGATCGCATAGAACGCGGTAGACGACGTCGCCAGAATCGCACCCAGGCCGCCGGCGACCACGGCAATCTGCATCGCCAGGCCGATTTGCAGGCCAATGGCATTCCAGTAACCGCGCGCAAAACCGTATTGCAGGCCGCTGGACATCGAGGCGATGGCACCGGCACCGGGGGAAAGGGAGATGATCCAACTGGCCACGAAAAAGGCCAGCCATGTATCGAGCGCCATTACACACCTCGTTTCAAATTCGTCGTAAGCGTTAAGCTAACTCCGAGCACCGAGGCCTGGCTATAGAATTTTTACGCGGGGCTGGTCCAGCGGCGCACCGAACGCTGGAAGAACAGGCTGTTAGGCACCTGCACCATCGCGCTGTCGGTACCGGCTTCGGCCACTTCGATCAGCGTGGTGTACAGCAGGTTGATCGCCACGACGCGGCCCTTCACGCCCGGTTTGTCCACGGTGTCCACCAGCTCCACGATGTCGCCGATGCGGAACGGCCCGACGGTAAAGATCAGGATCGCGCACAGCAGGTTGGACAGCACCGACCACATGGCAAAAAACGCCACGGCCGCCACGGCGACAAACCCCGACAGCGCCGTCCACAGCACCGTGGCGGACACGCCCACGCGTTCCAGCACAAAGATCAGCGCGCTGCCCATGATCAACCAGCGCAAGCCACCGCGCAGCGGCATCAGCAGTTGCGGCGGGAACGGGTAGCGCTCGCCCAGGCGCGTCAGGCCCTTGGCGACAAAACGCTGCGCCAGGTAGCCGGCCAGCAGGATCAGCAGGATCTGCACGCCGATCCAGATCGGCTCGACCCACTGCGGCGGCAGCGGCAACTGCAAGGCTTCCATCAGGACAGCGCCTCCAGCTGCGCTTGCAGGGTTTCGAGCAATTCGAGGGCTTCCATCCAGGTTTCCTCCAATTGCCCTTCACGCACCTTGAGCTTGGCCTGTTCGGCCAGCAGGTCGCGCAGTTCATCCTTGCGTGCGGCTTCGTACACGGCGCTGTCGCCCAGGCTGGCTTCGATCTTGGCCAGGCGCTCATGCACCTTGCCCAGTTCGGCTTCCAGCTTGTCGGCTTCACGCTTGTGCGGCGCCAGTTGTTGGCGCAAGGCAGCGGCGGCCTGGCGCTGGGCTTTCTTGTCGGTCTTGTCCGGGTTGACCGGCGAGTTGCTGACCGGCGCGTTGCGCAGGCGGTAATCCGTCAGCCAGCGCGCGTAGTCGTCGAGGTCGCCGTCGAATTCTTCGACTTTGCCGTCGGCCACCAGCAGGAAGTTGTCGGTGGTGCTCTTGAGCAAGTGGCGATCGTGAGACACCACCAGTACCGCACCGCTGAATTCCTGCAAGGCCATGGTCAGCGCCAGGCGCATTTCCAGGTCCAGGTGGTTGGTCGGTTCGTCGAGCAGCAGCAGGTTCGGCCGGTCCCAGGCGATCAACGCCAGGGCCAGGCGGGCTTTTTCGCCGCCGGAGAAATTCAGCACCGGCTCATCGATACGCGCGCCACGGAAGTCGAAGCCGCCGAGGAAGTCGCGCAGCACCTGTTCGCGCTCGGTCGGCGCCAGGCGTTGCAGGTGCAACAGCGGGCTGGCCTTGGCGTCGAGGGAGTCCAGCTGATGCTGGGCGAAGTAGCCCACCACCAGGTTCTCGCCGCGGGTCAGGCGACCGGCCAGGGGTTGCAGCTCGCCGGAGAGGTTCTTGATCAGCGTCGACTTGCCCGCGCCGTTGGGGCCCAGCAGACCGATGCGCGCGCCCGGCGTGAGTTGCAGCTTCACTTTTTCCAGGATGGTTTTTTCGCCATAACCCAGGCGTGCATCCGAGAGGTCCAGCAACGGGCTGGAGATTTTCACCGACTCGCGGAACACAAAGTCGAACGGTGAATCGACGTGGGCCGCCGACAGTTCTTCCATGCGCTCCAGGGCCTTGATCCGGCTCTGGGCCTGGCGGGCCTTGGTGGCCTGGGCCTTGAACCGGGCGATATAGCTTTCCATGTGCGCACGTTGCGCCTGCTGCTTCTCGAACGCCTGCTGCTGTTGGGCCAGACGTTCGGCACGGGCGCGCTCGAACGCGGTGTAGCCGCCACGGTAGAGGGTGATTTTCTTCTGTTCGACGTGGGCAATGTTGTCGACCACGGCGTCGAGGAAATCCCGGTCGTGGGAAATCAGCAGCAAGGTGCCCTGGTAGCTCTTGAGGAAATCCTCCAGCCACAGGATCGCATCGAGGTCCAAGTGGTTGGTCGGTTCGTCGAGCAGCAGCAGGTCGGACGGGCACATCAGCGCCTGGGCCAGGTTCAGGCGCATGCGCCAGCCGCCGGAGAAGTCGGCGACCGGGCGATCCATCTGTTCGTTGGTGAAGCCCAGGCCGGCGAGCATCTTGCGCGCACGGGCGTCGGCGGTGTAGCCGTCGGCACTGTCGAGTTCCGCGTGCAGGCGCGCCTGGGCGCCGCCGTCCTGGGCTTTCTCGGCCTCGGCGAGCTCGTGTTGCACCTGGCGCAGGCGCAGGTCGCCATCGAGCACGTAGTCGATCGCGATGCGGTCCAGGGTGTCGATCTCCTGGCGCATATGGGCGATGCGCCAGTCGGCGGGCAGCAGGCAGTCCCCGGAATCCGGGGTCAGCTCACCCAGCAACAGGGCAAACAACGTGGATTTGCCGGCGCCGTTGGCACCGATCAGGCCGGCTTTGTGACCGGCGTGCAGGGTCAGCTCGGCGTCTTCGAGAAGACGTTGCGGGCCACGCTGTAATGTTAGGCTTTGAAGTCGGATCATAATGGCGGCGGAGTCTACCAGCTTCGTTGGCCGCTGGCTTGGGTGTGAATATGTGCGCTGACCTGTGGAGCTTTGCCCTCTCGACCTACGCCCGGCCGGGCGTCGAAGCCGCTTGCCTGCGCTTGCAGGAACAAGGTGCGGATGTGTGCCTGTTGCTCTGTGGTGCCTGGCTGGAGCAGCGCGGCGTAGCGGCTGCGCCTGATCGCGTGCTGGCCTTGCAACAACTGGCTCGCCCATGGCGCACGCAGGTGATCGAACCGTTACGACAGGTGCGTGTGCAATGGCGCGTCATGGCACAGCAGGATCAGCCATTGGCGGCGCTGCGCGAACGGATCAAGGCAGTGGAGTTGGAGGCAGAGCGGGAATTGCTGACACGCCTGGAAGCGTTGGCGCTGGCATGGCCGGCAGGGGAAGGTCAACAACAGTGGCTGGAAGGACTGGCGGCTGAGGATGCCGCCAACCTTGACCATGACGCGCTGCAGCAGCTGCGCGTCATGGCCACCGGCACTTAGGAAGCGCTGGTTGGGGTGGTGCTTGGCGCTACCGGTGCAGGCGTGCTGCTGGCCGATGCGGTTGGAGCGGTGGACGCGGTAGCAGCAGGTGCAGCTGGCTTGGCCGGTGCTGGTTTGGCAGCGGCGGGCTTGGCAACAGCTGGTCTGGCGGCTGGTTTTGCAGCAGCAGGTTTTGCAGCTGGCTTTGCAGCAGCGGCTTTAGCGACTGGCTTGGCAGCTGGTTTTGCAGCAGCGGTTTTGGCAGCTGGCTTAGCGGCTGGTTTTGCAGCAGCGGTTTTAGCAACTGGCTTAGCGGCTGGTTTTGCAGCAGCGGTTTTCGCAGCTGGCTTAGCGGCTGGTTTTGCAGCAGCGGTTTTCGCAGCTGGCTTGGCGGCTGGTTTTGCAGCAGCGGTTTTAGCAACTGGCTTGGCAGCTGGTTTTGCAGCAGCGGCTTTGGCAGCTGGCTTGGCGGCTGGTTTTGCAGCAGCGGTTTTAGCAACTGGCTTGGCGGCTGGTTTTGCAGCAGCGGTTTTAGCAGCCGGCTTCGCGGCTGGTTTCGCAGCAGCGGTTTTCGCAGCTGGCTTGGCAGCAGCTTTAGCTGGCGCCTTCGCGACAACGGCTTTTGCAGGTACACGAGCACCCAACACTTTAGCCACGGCTTCCTTCACACGACCAACGCCCTGGGCCAGTTTCAGGCTTTCTTGAGCGTCTTTTTTGAGTTGGGAAATGTAGCCGCGGGTTTCAGCTTGGCGATCCTTGAGGGCGTCCAGCAGGTCCTCAAGTTCTTTGACAGCGTCTTTGGCTTTGGCTTGTGCCTTGGCCTTGCCGGCAGTGGCGGCGTCTTGCAGTTTGGTGCGGGATTTGTGCAGCTTTTCTTGCGCTTTACCGCGTTGTTTTTCCAGCTTGGCGAGCAGTTTTTCTGCATCGGCCAGGGCTTGGGAACAAGCGCTTTCCAGATGTTCGAGCAAGCTGCCCGAAAGTTGTTGGAGTAAATGCAACGGGGTATTTACAGGCTTCTGTTTGGCCGACATGGTTTACCTCCTGGCTGACGTGGGTGCGGCTCATACTAGCCCTCTGCTCTTACCGCCGCTAGGGCATGTTGACAGTATCGTTTGCCCGGCGTTGCACCGCG
The DNA here is from genome assembly GCF_000346755.1 of Pseudomonas sp. CBZ-4. GTDB lineage: Bacteria > Pseudomonadota > Gammaproteobacteria > Pseudomonadales > Pseudomonadaceae > Aquipseudomonas. The sequence goes on from NZ_ANNV01000113.1 coordinate 31,980, forward strand.
CGAAAATTCTTATCGTTATAACGAAAATACCCGGCACTTTTTACCCACTCACACTGGCATAATCCGTCGCACTTTCGGCGGGAGGATGCCCATGTCGCGTTACCTTTTTCTTGTGCTTGGCCTGGCGATTTCGGTGGCCAATGCGAGCGAACAATCACCGCCCAAAACCACTGAGCAGAACCAGCACGACCTTGCCTACAGCCTGGGCGCCAGCCTCGGTGAACGCTTGCGCCAGGAAGTCCCCGACCTGCAGATCCAGGCCTTGCTCGACGGGCTCAAGCAAGCCTATCAAGGCAAGCCGCTGGCGCTCGACAACGCGCGCATCGAACAGCTTCTCGCCCAGCACGAAACGCAAAACGAAGCCGATGCACAGGCACCGCAAAGTGAAAAAGCCCTCGCCGCAGAACAGCAGTTTCTAGCCAAGGAAAAAACCGCCAGCGGCGTGCGCGAATTGGCCAATGGCATCCTGCTTACAGAGCTGGCACCCGGCAGTGGCGCCAAGCCGCTGGCAACGGATGAGGTGCAAGTGAAGTATGTGGGGCGGCTGCCCGATGGGACGGTCTTCGATCAGAGTGCGCAGCCCCAATGGTTTCGCCTGGACAGCGTGATCAGTGGCTGGACCAGCGCACTGCAACAAATGCCTACCGGCGCAAAATGGCGTTTGGTCATCCCATCTGCCCAGGCCTATGGCGCCGACGGTGCCGGCGAGTTGATCGCACCTTACACACCACTGGTCTTTGAGATCGAACTGCTCGCCACCCGCCATTGAGCGCAAAAAAAACGGTGCGCCATGCGCACCGTTTTTTGTCTCGCCATCCGGGATCAAGCCTGGGTAGCCGGCTCTTCCTTATGGGCGTTGTGCAGCACCTCTATCAGGCAGTCTTCCAGCTCGAAACGCTCGTGAAGCAGGCCACCCAACTCTTTGAATTTCTCGGCCACACAGTTGCCGGCATCACACAGGTCGGTGAACACCAACAGCTTCTCGGTGATCACATCGATGCGTGGGTAGATCGTTTCAGCGAGGTCCAGACCACGCTGATCGTCGAAGGCTTCCGCCTCCTTGGTCAGCTGCTCGTAGACACCGAAATGGCCGGCTGACACGTAGTCCACCAACACACCACAGAAGTCCTGCAACGGCTCGCGGTTCTCAGCCAGCGCCTCGGGCTTGGCGCCAAGCGCATCAAAGGCCCGAACCAGTTCATGACGTGCCTTCAACCAGCTGTCGATCAGCTTGTGCACACCACCCCAGCGTTCCTGAGCATTCTGACAACTTTCCAGCATGATGATCTCTCTTCCCTATAGGGGCGCTGCCGCCTGGTGCCCGCGCAACACTTCAAGGATAAAGCCGCAGCCGGACAAGGCCGCATCGGACAAACGGTTTCGATAACGCGTGCGGGCCAGATTATGCCCGCATGACTATGGCTTCAAGGTACGCAGGAGAGAAAGTTCATACAAGTGTTTAATCCCGTCCTACAACCATTGAACTGATTCAGGTGCTAGACCTGCCGCAAATGCAGGCCGGCCAACAGCCGTGAAAACGGAATGAGACCCAGGACAAGCATCACGACGAAGAACAACAGGCTCCACTCCGGGAGGCTCAAATCGAACAGCGTCCAGTTGATTTCCACGCAATCGACAGTGCCATTGAAAATAGCCTGGACTGCTTGCCACATGGACAGCCTTTCCAGCATGTCCTGCAGGCTTGGCCAGCACTCTGGAGGCGCGCCCGACGAAATACTTTGCAGCAATACCTGACGCGCAGCGGTGAAGGCACCCAACAAGGCGCAGCCCATGCCTGCCAACCCGTAAAGGCCAGCCCCGGAGCGCTTGGGGTTATGGATCGCCGCGATCAGGTTGATCAGCATGAACGTGGCAAGAAACACCCGCTGTACCTGGCACAGGAAGCAGGGGCGCAGCAGCGCACCATATTCCAGGTAGAACGACACACCCAACGTCAGCGCGCCAGCGATGAACGCCAGGAAAAACAAGGTGCGTGAGGGGGCCAAAGACATTGCTTATCCGTACCGCAGAAGATAGGCCGTTACGGTAGAGGAAAGGCCTGACCCCTTTCAATACGCGCTAGAGCAGACGATTCCGCGAAAGCGTGAGGACATCCCGCCAGAGCGCGGAGGACATAACGAAGCGCTACGTAGGAGTTTGTTACGAATCCCGCTGCACCGAGGAATTTCGCTGGCTTGAAGGGTTGGCTGTCAGAAGCATCTGCGCCAACCCTCTCATCTTTCCTACTTCAGACTCGCGCAGGTACCGGCAACGGAGAGGCGAGTAGACGGTTATCCAAAAGGCCCAGGCCTTCCTGGAACAGCTGGTTGCTGCGCTCGGTGTCCCCCAGCTGGGCCAACAGGCGTGCGAGCTCGGCACAGGCTTCGGGATTGCGCTGCACCTGCAGGCTGCTTTCCAAATAGTCGCGTGCCTTGCCCCACAAGCTGTTTTGCAGGCACAGGCGACCCAGGGTCAGCAGCAGGCTGGCATCGCCCGGATGGTCCTTGAGCCAGCCTTCGGCAAACTTCAGTTGCCGCGCCGGATCGCTGCCACGCAGCAAGCCATAGAGCCGGATCAGGTGGCTGTCATAGCCGCGCTTGATCGCGCCACGCAACACTTCTTCAGCCTTGGCGTCAGCGCCCAACTGGCGCAATTGCTCGGCATACGCCAAAACCAACTGCGGTTCCTGGCGCTGGGCGGAGGTCAACTGCTGCCAGGCCCGCTCAAGGGATTGCAAGCCGGCTTCGCCCTGCTCTTCACGCTGGGCCGCCAGGCTGAGGTTCTCACCCCAGGCGCGACGTTCCAGCTCGGCCAGCTCGGCGGCGGGCAGCACCTTGTCCTTGCGCAACTCGGGTAGCAGGCGGATCACCGACGACCAATCGCCACGCTGCTGATGCAGGCGCTGCAGCTGACGCAGGACCTGGGCGTTATGGGGATGACGTTCGTGCATGGCCTGCAAGGTAACGAGGGCGCCCTCGGTGTCACCGCGGTCCAGCTGCAGTTGCGCATGGCTCAAGGCGATTGCCAGTTCGGCCTGGGGCTGACGCTCCAGGGCGCGCTCCAGCAAACCGTCAGACTCTGCATAGCGGCCCTGCTCGTTCGCCGCACGCGCGGCGCCGAGGTAATAGAGCAAAGGTTGGCGTTCCGCTTCGGCAGCGCGGTGCAAGTGGCGCTCGGCACTGGCCCAGCGGCCTTCGGCGAGGTCCATCTGCCCCTGCTCGATGGCGATCTGCACACGGCGGCTGCGGTTGCGGCGCGACCATGGGTTGACCACGCCACCGGAGGTGGTCACAAGGCTCAACAGCAGGCGCACCAGGTAGATCGCCAGGCCGATGGCAAACACCGCCACCAAGGTCGCCCACAGGCTCGATTCGTAATGCAGCACGTGGGGATAGGTAATCAACACGTAGCCGGTGTGTTTCGAGATGCCCACCGCCAGTGCCAGGGCGATTGCAATCGCCAGCACCAGGCCCACATAGAAACGCTTCATCGGCTTTACTCCTGGGTGGCCGGCTTGCCAGCCGACGCCTTGGCTTCGTCAGCAGACAAGTGGCGACGCTCAAGGTACGCCTGCACCGCTGCCAGGCTCGCCGCCAGGTCTGGCGTCACCACCGACACGGCCTTGGGCTCAAGCTCGGCGATACGCGCCAGCATCGCCTTGCTTTGCGGGTTGTCCTGGTTGAAGTTGTCTTGCAGCACGCTGCGCGCCTCACCCAACGAACGGCTGTACACCGCCGTCTCGCCGTTGAGCGCAGCCCATTGCGCCTGCTCCAGCGCCAGGCTCAGGGCCAGGCGCACCTGGTTCAAGCCTTGGCCGGCCAGCAATGGGCGGATGTTGTCGTCCGGGTTGAAGTCGATGCGGAAGTAGCGCGAGATCTGCTCCCACCACTGGCTCCAGCGGCTATCGGTATCCGTGGTCGGACGCCCTTGGGAGGCCGGCTCGGTGAGCTGGTATTCGGGGGCAATCGCGGCCAATTGCACCACTTGGTCGCGCAGTGCCGCCAGTTGCAGGTACAGCCCGGTGCGATCCGGCTGCTCGGTGCTGCGCAGTGCGGCAAGGCTCTTGGCCAGCTGTTCACGCGCGGCGTAGGAACCCGGATCACTCTGTTCACGCAAGATCTCGTCGGCGCCCTGGACCAGCGACTGAGCACTGTTGATATCCTGCAAGGCCGACAAGCGCAAGCTGGCCAGACGGATCAGGTGCTCGGCTTCCGCCAGGCGCCAATCCTGGCGGCTGGCGCCCAGGACGGTTTCCAGACGCTGGCTGAGGCGCTGCTGATCGCCCTGCAACTGGGCCACCAGGCGGCGCCGCTCTTCAAGCTCCTCCGCGCCGGGCAACTGCGCCAGGCGTGCGGCCAACTGTTGCTGGCTCTGCTTGAGGGATTGGGCCTGGTCATCCAGCGTGCGCACCTGGCCCAGCTGTTGCTGGCTGCTGGCTTGCAGGGCGCGGACCTGCCAGAGCCCCCAGCCACCAGCTGCAACCCCGGCGGCGCCGAGCAACAAGGCCACGATCGCCAGGCCATTGCCACGGCGTGGCGCAGTGACCGCTGACTCAACCGGCGCATCGAGTGCGGGTTGGGTTTCTTCTTTGGGCAAGGCTGTTTCGCTCACGTATCCGTCCTTTGCGTATCAGAGAGTGGTCGCGCGATGGCTGCGCAGTGCCACTAACAAAGCCGCGGCGCTCGCACCGCGACAATCCACAACTTTTTCTGCGCCGGCAGCCCGCGCCATCTCATAGACTCGCGGGCTCGGCACGAACAACGGCAACTGTGCCACCTGTGGCCAATCGGCACCGGCCAAGGCTTGCAGGTGCAAAAAACCCTGCCCACTGCTGACCACCAGGCCGTTCAAGCGTTCCAACTGGATGCGTTGCATCAGCGTCCCGGCGGCATAGCTCGGCAGGAACCGACGGTACAACTCCAAGTAGACGACACTAGCACCTTGCTCGCGCAAACGCTCAGCGAGCAACTCCCGACCGCCTTCGCCGCGCAGGATCAGCACGCGCGCATCGGGCCGCGCAATAGCCTCGCGCAAGGCCGGCAGTGCAAGCAAGGCCTCACTGTCGTCACCGGTTTCGGGATAGTGAACGTGGAGCCCGTGATCGGCCAGGACCTGGCCCGTGGCCGCGCCGACGCTGAACCACGGCAACTGCGGCCAGGCTTGATCCAGCTGTTGCAGCGCCAGGCGTGCGGCGGGCTTGCTGACCACGATCACCGCGCAAAAGCGGCCCAGGTCACGAAAGATGGCCTGCTGTTCGGGTGTGACGGGTAACGGCTCGATGTCCAGCAACGGCAGGCTGCTGCTGAAAATCCCGGCTGCCGACAACGACGCCGCCAAGGACAACGACTCCTCGGCAGGCCGCGTCAGCAGCACACGCCAGTCGGTCACTGCGGGCCGGCTTCGCCGTAGACTTTTTCGAGGATGGCGCCGGCGCCTTTGTCCAGCAACGCTTCGGCGACCTGAATACCCAGGGCCGCCGCGTCACGTTGCGGGCCACGCACCTCGGCAGTCAGCAAGGTGCCGCCGTCCGGGTCGCCCACCAGGCCGCGCAGCCACAGGTTTTCCCCTTCGAGCACGGCGTAGCAGGCGATGGGCACCTGGCAGCCGCCATTGAGGTGCTTGTTCAGGGCCCGTTCGGCGGTGACGCGCACTTCGGTATCGTGGTGATCAAGGGGCTTGAGCAGTGCGTGAATCTCACTGTCGGCGGTGCGGCATTCGATGCCCACGGCGCCCTGGCCACCGGCTGGCAGGCTGTCTTCGACGCTGATGGCCGAGGTGATGCGGTCTTCGAAGCCCAGGCGGATCAACCCGGCGGCGGCCAGGATGATCGCGTCATACTCACCGGCATCCAGCTTGGCCAGGCGCGTATTGACGTTGCCGCGCAGGAAGCGGATCTGCAGGTCCGGGCGACGGGTCAGCAACTGCGCCTGGCGACGCAGGCTGGAGGTGCCGACGATGCTGCCCAGGGGCAATTCATCCAGGGAGGCATAGGTATTGGAAACGAAGGCATCACGCGGGTCTTCGCGCTCGCAGATACAAAAAAGGCCCAGGCCTTCGGGGAAGTCCATGGGCACATCTTTCATCGAATGCACGGCGATGTCGGCTTCGTTTTCCAGCAGCGCGGTTTCCAGTTCCTTGACGAACAGGCCCTTGCCGCCGATCTTCGACAGCGGCGAGTCGAGCAGCTTGTCGCCGCGACTGACCATGGGCACCAGGGACACCACGAGGCCTGGGTGAGCCTGCTCCAGGCGTGCTTTGACGTATTCGGCCTGCCACAAGGCCAGGGCACTTTTACGGGTGGCGATGCGGATTTCGCGAGAGGACATGGATCAATCCGTACTGAATAGATACGGCAGATAATAACAGCTCAGGCAAATACGCTTTGATTTGAATCAGCAAGTGCGGGGCCTCCCTGGCCGCGTCGCACCGGGATAAGGACTGCAGGCAACGCCAAAGCCCTTGGGCTAAAGCTGCTGCATCATCTTGCGCACACCGGCCACATGGCGTCGGCTGACGATCAGGGCATCGCCATTGAGCCCCTTCAGGAACAACTGAAAGTGCCCGAGTGGCGTGCGTTGCAACCGTTCGATACGGTCACGGGCCACCAGCGCATTGCGGTGAATACGCACAAAGCGGTCGCCGAACTCATCTTCCAGGGCCTTGAGCGGCTCATCGAGCAGCACTTCACCGGCCTCGTGACGCAGGGTCACGTACTTGTGGTCGGCAATGAAGTACACCACCTGATCCAGGGGAATCAGCTCGATGCCTTTGCGGGTACGTGCACTGATATGGCTGCGCGGCCCGTTGCCGCTCTGGGCAGCCGGCTGAGTCAAGGCGGTGAGTTGGCTGCGGTTGGGGCGCTCGGCCTTTTTCAGGGCCTTGAGCAGGGCGCCGGCTTCGACCGGCTTGGCCAGGAAGCTGACACCACTGGCTTCCAGGGTCTGCGCGGGGAAATCCTCTGGCCCTGCGTACAACACCAGCGCCGGCGGCGACTCGCGTTCGCTCAGGCGGGCGGCGACTTGCAGGCCATCAAGGCCCGGCAGGCGGATATCGAGCAGCACCACATCCGGCTTGAGGCTGTCGATCAGCGTCAACGCTTCTTCGCCCGTGGTGGCGCTCGGTTCAAGGACTGTATAACCCTCGAGTTCACTGACCAAACGGCTCAGTTGCTCGCGGGCTTGGGGTTCGTCTTCAACGATCAGGACATTCATATTGCGCTGGATTCCTGCGTGAGTCTCGCACAAGGATAGCGTAGACAGGTGCGGTGACTTGCGTCACAGCGATCCACGCTAAGACTAGCGCGAGCGGCAAAAAGTGCCCCGAGAGTGGCACCCATATTTACCCGGACCTGTTCAATTGCGCCCAAGACCTTCTGACTTCGGGCATCGTCGTAGGGTTTGCTGATACACAATCCGAATACCCCCCTTCTGAATGAATAGCCTGGGCTCTGACCGCATCACCCGGCTTTGGTGCATTCACGCTCTATCAGTGCAACTGTAGACGCTCACTGCGACGACATTGCTCTATCGTCAAATATCGTTTCAATAAACACCCGAGTCCAGTCTCTTCCCGGACGCGTCCGGCGGCAAGGCACTTTGCCATCCTTCGTGCAAATAAAAATGCCGACCACCCGTAGCACCGCCTCCACGGGCAACCCTGTTATTATCGCCGGCACACCTCCAAGCCTCTTTAAAGCAGATCACGAGCGAATCCATGAGCACCGACAAGACCAACCAGTCCTGGGGCGGCCGCTTCAGTGAACCCGTCGACGCCTTCGTCGCCCGCTTCACCGCCTCCGTCACCTTCGACCAGCGCCTGTACCGCCACGACATCATGGGCTCGATCGCCCACGCCACGATGCTGGCCAAGGTCGGCGTGCTGACCGACGCCGAGCGCGACAGCATCATCGATGGCCTGACCACCATCCGCGGTGAGATCGAAGCCGGCACGTTCGACTGGCGCGTCGACCTGGAAGACGTGCACATGAATATCGAGGCCCGCCTCACCGACCGTATCGGTGTGACCGGCAAGAAACTGCACACCGGGCGTAGCCGTAACGACCAGGTCGCGACCGATATCCGCCTGTGGATTCGTGATGAGATCGACCTGATCCTGGCCGAGATCACCCGCCTGCAACAAGGCCTGCTGGAACAGGCCGAGCGTGAATCCGGCACCATCATGCCCGGCTTCACCCACCTGCAAACCGCACAGCCCGTGACCTTCGGCCACCACCTGCTGGCCTGGTTCGAAATGCTCAGCCGCGACTACGAGCGCCTGGTGGATTGCCGCAAGCGCGCCAACCGCATGCCGCTCGGCAGCGCCGCACTGGCCGGCACCACGTACCCGATCGACCGTGAATACACCGCGCAACTGCTGGGCTTCGACGCCGTCGGCGGCAACTCCCTGGACGGCGTGTCCGACCGTGACTTCGCCATCGAATTCTGCGCCGCCGCCAGCATCGCGATGATGCACCTGTCGCGCTTCTCCGAAGAGCTGGTGCTGTGGACCAGCGCGCAATTCCAGTTCATCGACCTGCCGGACCGCTTCTGCACCGGCAGCTCGATCATGCCGCAAAAGAAAAACCCCGACGTACCTGAGCTGGTACGTGGCAAGAGCGGTCGCGTGTTCGGCGCGCTGATGGGCCTGCTGACCCTGATGAAAGGCCAACCCCTGGCCTATAACAAGGACAACCAGGAAGACAAGGAGCCGCTGTTCGACGCCGCCGACACCCTGCGCGACTCGCTGCGCGCGTTTGCCGACATGATCCCGGCGATCAAGCCCAAGCACGCGATCATGCGTGAAGCGGCGCTGCGCGGGTTCTCCACCGCCACCGACCTGGCGGACTACCTGGTGCGCCGTGGCCTGCCGTTCCGTGACTGCCACGAAATCGTCGGTCACGCCGTGAAGTACGGCGTGGACACCGGCAAGGACCTGGCGGAAATGAGCCTGGAAGAACTGCGCCAGTTCAGCGACCAGATCGAGCAGGACGTGTTTGCCGTGCTGACGCTGGAAGGTTCGGTGAATGCGCGTGACCATATCGGCGGGACTGCGCCGGCGCAGGTGAAGGCTGCCGTTGTGCGTGGCCTGGCCCTACTCGCTAGCCGCTAAAAGCATCGCAGGCAAGCCAGCTCCCACAGGAGACCCGGGTCGTCAAGACAACTCGGTCAACTGTGGGAGCGGGCTTGCCCGCGATGACGACCTCCCAGGCACCCAACATCTACTTCTTGGCAGCAATCATCGCCATAAACGCCGGCATCGCCGCTTCCCTGTCCGCCGCAACCCTCTGCGCATTGGGCAGTGCATGCAACTTGTCCAGCAACGCCTTGGCCGCCGGCATCTGCGCCAGCAAATCCACGCCAAACAGCTTCTCGCCCACCCCGCAGGCGAGGTTCACGCTGTACATGAAATACAGATCCGCAATCGTGAAGCTCTCCCCCGCCACATAAGGCGCGAACTTGCCGTGCCGACCGAGAGACCCCATCCCCAGCAACAGCTCGGCCTTGGATTTGTCCTTGATCGCCTCCGGTACCGGCATGCCAAAAAACGCCTCGGCGAAACACGCGCGGGCGGGCAATTCGATGTACAGCTCGATTTCCCGGCACAGCGCCAGCACCTGGGCAAGCTGGAACGGGTCCGCCGGCAGCAGCGCCGGACCTTCCTGGGTTTGCTCGATGTATTCGAGGATCACGCTGGTCTCGTTGATAAAACCCTGTTTGACCCCCAGCACGGGCACCTTGCCTCGGGGGCTCACGGCCAGGGCTTCAGGCGTCTGGCCCGCGTAGAAAGGCACCTCTTCAAACGGCAGGCCCTTCTCCAGCAGCGCCAGCTTGACCATGTTGTAGTAGTTGCTGACCGAAAATCCGTAGAGCTTGAGCATTGCGACTGCCTCCAGGCCGAGTATGGGGTTGGCTGCATGAGTTATAGATCCGAAGGCCCCGCCTGACCAGCAGCATCACCTGCCTGAATGGGGGTAGACTGGCGTCCTTTCCTTGAGGAGCCTGCCATGAGCGAGCCGACCGATATCGACAACGACGAAGAAGAATTCGCCGAAACCACCCTGATCGAAGCCATCGAAAACCAGATCGAGAGCGAAAACCCGCCTGCCGCCAAGGCCACCTTCAACAAGCTGACCCTGGTCGGCTACGAGCGTGAAGAGATCCTGCAACTGATGGCCCACGTGCTTGCCGTCGAGATCGACGCACTGCTGGAAGAGGACCGCGCGTTCAATACCGAATGGTATGAAACTGCGCTGCGCGCCCTGCCGGAACTGCCGCCCGAAAAGCAATAAATCCAACACGCGGCAACACACTGGACAGTTCGGCAAAGTGCGTTCACCTTATGGCCTGCTAGCCTCTAATAAATTCTTAGAAAGTCTGGAGTCCGTATGTCGTATACCCCTGAGTTGGTTGCCGAACTGGAAATCCTTGTACTCTTCCCATTAGACAGCACCAAGGAAGGTCTGAAAGTCCACCAGACCGCCGCCCCCACTGCTATCGCCGCTGCCAAGCGCCTCCACGCGAAAGGTCTGATCGACCAACCGGACGGCGGCTACCTGACCAGCCTGGGTCGTGACGCTGCAGAGCAGGCCCAAACCCTGCTGACCATCCTGACCACTGCCAGCACCAAAGAAGCCGCCTGATACCTGATCCCGCCCATGGAGTCCGCCCAATGCGGATTCCGGGGGCGTTGCTGTGAACGGGTTAAAGTTCTGGCGCCAAAAACCGATTACCTTCTAAACCTCCTACGCTACTGGCTGTAAACTCCAACACGGCCGCCCACGTCGGGCCCTGCGCGCCACCGAGTCCGACATGACCCGCACCCACGAAATCCGCCCAGACCTGGACGAAGGCATCGACCGTAAGGTCCTGGCCCAACTGCGCGCGCGGTTCATGGCCCTCAACGCAGGCCGCATGGCCCGGGCCGTCGAAGGGCTGACCCCACGCCAACAAAGCGTGTTGACCCTGCTGCCGCTGTTCTTTCACGTCAATCATCCGCTGTTGCCCGGCTACGTCTCCGGCAGCACGCCCGCCGGGCTGTCGAATTTCGAACCCGACGCCCAGGCCCTGACCGAAGCCCAGCGCCTGACCCGTTCGTTTTCCTACAAGCCGCGTCATGGCAACCCACCGCAACCCATCCACGGCCTGTTTCTGATGGGCAGCCTCGGCACCCTGGCCCAGGCCGACCAGAGCGATATGGACGTGTGGGTGTGCCACGCGCCGGACCTCGGCGAACACGAACTGGCCGAGCTGCGCAAGAAATGCCAGCTCCTGGAAACCTGGGCCCTGAGCATGGGGGCCGAGGCGCATTTTTTCCTGATCGAGCCGACCCGCTTTGTGCTCGGGGAGCGTGACGCCCAGCTCAGTTCCGACGACTGCGGCACCACCCAGCATTACCTGCTGCTGGACGAGTTCTACCGCACTGCCATCTGGCTCGCCGGGCGCACGCCGATCTGGTGGCTGGTGCCGGTGTACGAAGAAGCCCGCTACGCCGAGTTCACCCATACGTTGATCTCCAAGCGGTTTATCCGTGCCGATGAAACCCTCGACCTCGGCCACCTGGCGCGCATTCCTCCCGGGGAATTCATCGGCGCCGGGCTGTGGCAACTGTTCAAGGGCATCGAATCGCCCTACAAGTCCGTGCTCAAGCTGCTGCTGACTGAGGTCTACGCCAGCGAACACCCCCGCGTGCACTGCCTGAGCCTGCGCTTCAAGCGGGCGGTGTTCGCCAACCAGATGGACCTGGATGAGCTCGACCCGTACATCGTGGTCTACCGCCGCATCGAGGAATACCTCAAGGCGCGCAACGAACCCGAGCGCCTGGAACTGGTCCGGCGCGCCCTGTACCTCAAGGTCAACCGCAAGCTCAGCGCTGGCCAGCGCACCACCAGCTGGCAACGTCTGCTGCTGGAGCGCCTGGCCCAGGAATGGGGCTGGGACCAGCGCCAACTGGCCCTGCTGGACAGCCGCAGCCAATGGAAAGTGCGCCAGGTCGCCTCCGAACGCCGCGCCCTGGTCAGCGAGCTGAACTACAGCTACCGCTTCCTCACCCAGTTCGCCCGCACCGAACAAACCGCCAGCCTGGTCAACAAGCGCGACCTCAATGTGCTGGGCCGCCGCCTGTATGCGGCCTTTGAACGCAAGGCCGGCAAAGTCGAGTTCATCAACCCCGGCATCGCCCCGGACCTGGCCGAAGACACCCTGACCCTGGTGCAGTCGCCCAACCGCAAGGAACCCGGCCAGCATTTCTGGGGCCTGTACAACGGCAACCTGACGGCCCAGGAGTCCGAACACTTCGCGCCGATCAAGCGCAGCCGCGACCTGCTGGAAATGCTCACCTGGTGCCATCGCAACGGCGTGATCGACAGCAGCACCCGCCTGGCCTTGCACCCAGGCATCAGCGACATGACCGAATTCGAGCTGTTCAACCTGCTGGGCAGCCTGCAACAGAGCATCGCCCTGCCCCTGGCCAGCGTCGATGAAGAACGCCTGCTGCGCTCGGCGGTGCCGGAAGAAGTGTTGCTGCTGATCAACGTCGGCGTCGACCCGCTCAAGCATCACCGTGACTTGAACATCCTGATGACCACCGAGCGCACCGACTCCTTGAGCTACGCCGGGGTGCGCGACAACCTGGTGCTGACCCTGGACCAGGTCACGCTCAATAGCTGGAACGAAGTGCTGGTCAGCCGCTACGACGGCCCCCACGCCCTGCTCGATTGCCTGCGCGACTACCTCAACCAACTGCCCTCGGACCACCTGCCGCGCCTGCGGGTGCGTTGTTTCTGCCACAACCGTGCGCAGTTCATTGCCCAGCGCGTCGAAGAAATCTTCGACACCGCGCAGAACCTGCTGCTCGGCCAGGGCAACCACCGCTACCTGTTGCAGGTGCAGCAGCACTACCACGTGATGGAACTGGTTCCCGGCCAGGCCACTCACGTACCGCTGCCGACCCAGGACGCGTTGATCACCTACCTCAGCGAAGAGCTGGCGAGCTACAGCCCGCTGCACCTGGACGCCATGGCCCTGGAAGACCACGACCTGGCCTTGCTGCTGCCCATGGGCATGGCCGATTGCGTGCAGGTGTTCTACCGGATCAACGAAGGCGTGGCCGAGTTGTATGTGCTGGATGAGTTCAATGCGCTCTGGCAGCAGCGCTTGCCGTTCCATGATGAGCAGAGCCTGCTGGCACCGTTGCAGCGTTTCCTGCAATCGATCCTCTTCCGCCGCGAAGCACTGGCACCGCTGGACACACAACAACCCTTGGGTGAAGTGCAGGTCTTGTACTACCAACTGTTACCGTCGGGCAGCAACCGCGCGCGCACCGTCGAGCCTCGACCGGCTCCGCAGAACTCGGCGAACAAACCGTTTTATGACGTGCAGGCGATTATTGGCAAGGCCGCGCCTGGCCAGGTGGGCGTGACCCTGTACTGCAATCAGCGGGAGTTCTGCGAGCTGGAATTTGGCGACCAGCTATTTGCCGTGGTCGCCCAGGAGATCATCGGGCAGCGCCGGGAAACCGAGCGCTACCGCTGCTACATCACGGATCTGGACCTGTCAGGCCTGCTCGGCGATGGGCAAAGCCCGAGCAACCTGTACCTGCGCTACAAGGCCGAGTTGGAGCTGTCGCTCAACGCGGCGCTGAACCAGGTTTAGAGCGGGAAAGGGCCGCCATCTTTAGGCTGGCCTTCAACACTGAGCAATTCCAGCTTGAGGGTCTTGCCACCCGGCGCGGGCCAATCGATGTGCTGGCCCACTTGCAGGCCGAGCAACGCGCTGCCCACCGGCGCCAGGATCGAGATCTTGCCTTCATCGGCATTCGCGTGTTTCGGGTAGACCAGGGTCAGGTGGTAGTCCTTGCCGCTGCCTTGTTCACGGCAATGCACGCTGGAGTTCATGGTCACGACACCCGCAGGCACTTCATCGTGGCCAACCACGTCTTCGGCGCGGTCGAGTTCGGCTTGCAACGCTTCGACGCCAGGAGACTCGTCGCCCAGGCGGTCGATCAGTTGCTCCAGACGCTGCACGTCAAGACGGGTGAGGATGATGGACGGTGCGGTGGTCATGATTCAGGCAGACTCCTTTTTTCTGCACAAAAAAGCAAAACCCCGCCAGGAAAAGGCGGGGTTCTCACGGGCCTCGATGAGTTGAGGCGTAGCCGGACACTACCACAGCGTCACAAATAAACAAGACGACCTCAGGCGCTGCCCCTGCGTTGCTCGGCCTGGGCGCAGATCACCCGGCGTCGCGCATCGTCGGCAGAGCGCCATTCACGGATGTCTTCGACGTGGCGGAAGCAGCCGCGGCAGACTTTCTCCTCGTCCAGGCGACACAAACTGATACAAGGTGACGGCACCGCCGGGCTGACATTGCTGAACAGCGGCTTGGGCGGGCGTACGGGTGTGGGCTGCGTCACGATCAGATCTCGTCGAAATCCAGCTCGGCGCTGGTGTATTCCTGGACCAGGCGCGCGAGCATTTCGCCCAACAGCTCTTCGCTCTTGTCGCACTGCCATTTGCCACTTTCTTCGTCGTAGTCGAAGTGCACGCCACCGGAACGCGCCGCCAGCCACAGTTGGCGCAAAGGCTCCTGGCGGCTGAAGATCAGCTGTTGGCCGGTCTCGAATTTGACGGTCAGCACGCCCGCCGAGTTTTCCAGGTCCACGTCCAGGCCGCTGTCGTCGAAAATATCTTCCAGCGCCTGCTGGGTAGCATCCACCAAGTCGTGAAAACGGGCTTCGGTCAAACTCATTGTGGCAACCTCAAAAGTGTCTGGTTTTGCTCAAGCGCCGCACGATACGGGCGAGCCCGGCCGATTGCAAAGGATACCGATCCCATCGCGATTGGCGGTATGAAATATCCCCAGCCAGCGTAGTCCGCTTCACAGCCGTCTCGGCAAACCCCCGTCGGACGGGTATTTCAGCGCATAGGCAAGCTGGCAGGTGGTCGGTATACTCGGGCGCAATTAATGCATATTCAAGGATTTCGCCATGAAGCGCCTGATCTCTTCCCTTGCTGCGCTCGTCGCGGTCGCTTGCCTCGTTAGTGCCTGTGGTCAAAAAGGCCCGCTGTACCTGCCCGATGACAGCAAAGACCCGAATGAACAGGCGCAATCCTCGCAAAAGCCATCCAAAGCGCATAAGCACGACACCTACGAATAAGGGAGCTCCATGGACGCTTTTAACTACCGGGACGGCGAGCTGTTCGCGGAAGGCGTGGCGTTGTCCGCGATTGCCCAGCGCTTTGGCACCCCGACCTATGTGTACTCCCGTGCGCACATCGAAGCTCAATACCGCAGCTTTGCCGACGCGCTGGAAGGCACGCCGAGCCTGGTGTGCTACGCGGTCAAGGCCAACTCCAACCTGGGTGTACTGAATGTCCTGGCGCGTCTGGGCGCTGGTTTCGACATCGTCTCCCGTGGCGAGCTGGAACGTGTGCTGGCCGCCGGCGGCCAGGCTGACAAGATCGTGTTCTCCGGCGTCGGCAAGAGCCGCGAAGACATGCGCCGCGCCCTCGAAGTCGGCGTGCATTGCTTCAACGTCGAATCCACCGACGAACTCGAGCGCCTGCAAGTGGTAGCCGCCGAGATGGGCGTTCGCGCGCCGATCTCCCTGCGCGTCAACCCGGACGTCGATGCCGGCACCCACCCGTACATTTCCACCGGTCTCAAAGAGAACAAGTTCGGCATCGCCATTGCCGACGCCGAGGACGTGTACATCCGCGCCGCCCAACTGCCAAACCTGGAAGTACTGGGCGTCGATTGCCACATCGGCTCGCAACTGACCACCCTGCCACCGTTCATCGATGCCCTCGACCGCCTGCTGGCGCTGGTCGATCGTCTCGGCGAATGCGGCATCTACCTGCACCACATCGACCTCGGTGGTGGCGTGGGTGTGCGTTATCGCGACGAAGAGCCGCCGCTGATCGCCGACTACATCCAGGCCGTGCGCGAGCGCATCGAAGGCCGTGGCCTGACGCTGATGTTCGAGCCGGGCCGCTACATCGTCGCCAATGCCGGCGTGCTGCTGACCCAGGTCGAGTACCTCAAGCACACCGAGCACAAGGATTTCGCCATCGTCGATGCGGCGATGAACGACCTGATCCGCCCGGCGCTGTACCAGGCCTGGATGAATGTCACCGCCGTGGCGCCGCGCGACAGCGCAGCCCGCGCCTACGACATCGTCGGCCCGATCTGCGAGACCGGCGACTTCCTGGCCAAGGATCGTCAGTTGGCCCTGGAAGAAGGCGATCTGCTGGCCGTGCATTCGGCCGGTGCCTACGGGTTTGTCATGAGCTCCAACTACAACACCCGCGGTCGTACCGCCGAGGTGCTGGTGGACGGTGATCAAGCGTTTGAAGTGCGTCGCCGCGAGACGGTAGCCGAGTTGTATGCTGGCGAAAGCCTGCTGCCGGAGTAAGCCATGCTGCTGCGTTTTACCAAGATGCACGGGCTGGGCAATGACTTCATGGTCCTCGACCTGGTCAGCCAGCACGCGCATATCCTGCCCAAGCACGCCAAGCAATGGGGTGACCGGCACACCGGCATTGGTTTCGACCAGTTGCTGATCGTCGAGGCGCCGAGCAACCCGGAGGTGGATTTCCGTTATCGGATCTTCAACTCCGACGGTTCCGAAGTGGAACAGTGCGGCAACGGTGCGCGCTGCTTCGCCCGCTTTGTGCTGGACAAGCGCCTGACCGCCAAGCGGCAGATCCGCGTCGAGACCAAGAGCGGCGTGATCGAGCTGGATATCCGCAGCGACGGCCAGATCAGCGTCAATATGGGCGCGCCACGCCTGGTGCCGGCGGACATTCCGTTCCAGGCCACCGAGCAAGCAACCAGCTACGCGGTGGATGTCGACGGCCAGATCGTCGACCTGGCCGCCGTGTCCATGGGCAACCCCCATGCGGTGCTGCGGGTCAACGACATCAATAACGCGCCCGTGCATGAATTGGGGCCGAAGATCGAACACCACCCGCGCTTTCCCGCGCGGGTCAACGTAGGCTTCCTACAGGTGATCGACCGTTCCCGCGCGCAATTGCGCGTCTGGGAACGCGGCGCCGGCGAAACCCAGGCTTGCGGCACCGGTGCTTGCGCCGCGGCCGTGGCCGCGATCAGCCAGGGGTGGATGGATTCGCCGCTGTTGATCGACCTGCCCGGTGGACGCCTGTCCATCGAATGGGCAGGCCCAGGCCACCCGGTGCTGATGACCGGGCCGGCCTCGCGTGTATACGAAGGACAGGTCCGTCTATGAGTGAGCCCAGCCAATGACCGATAAGCCTCAAGTACCCGCACAAGCATCCCCGAGCGACAGTCTGGAGGCCGCTGCCGTCGCGGCGTACCTTGAGGCTAATCCGGACTTCTTCGTCCAGCACGAAGAACTGCTGCCGGCCCTGCGCATCCCCCACCAGCGTGGCGACACCGTGTCGCTGGTGGAGCGACAGATGAAGATCCTGCGCGAGCGCAATATCGAAATGCGCCACAAGCTCTCGCACCTGATGGACGTGGCCCGCGACAACGACCGCCTGTTCGAGAAGACCCGGCGCCTGATCCTCGCGCTGATGGATGCCACCAGCCTGGAAGAAACGGTGATCGCCGTGGAAGACAGCCTGCGCCAGGATTTCCAGGTGCCCTTTGTCAGCCTGATCCTGTTCAGCGACAACCCGATGCCGGTGGGCCGTTGGGTCAGCGGCAGCGACGCACAAACCGCCATTGGTGGCCTGCTGTCCGAAGGCAAGACCATCAGCGGCACCTTGCGCGAGCACGAGCTGGACTTCCTCTTTGGCGCCGAACAGCGCCAGCAGATCGGCTCCACCGCCGTGGTCGCCCTCAGCCATCAAGGCCTGCATGGCGTGCTGGCCATCGCCAGCCGTGATCCGGCGCACTACAAAAGCTCGGTGGGCACGTTGTTCCTGACCTACATCGCCGAAGTGCTGGGCCGCGTCCTGCCGCGCTTCACCACCGCCCTGCGCGCGGTGCGCTAGCCATGGAACGGCAACTGGACGCTTATTGCGCTCACCTGCGCAACGAGCGCCAGGTGTCGCCCCATACGCTGGAAGCCTACCGACGGGACTTGAACAAGGTCCTGGCGTTCTGCGAAAAACAACAGATCAACAGCTGGAAAGCCCTGGATATCCAGAGCCTGCGCAGCCTGGTCGCACGCCTGCACCAGGCCGGTCAATCCTCGCCCAGCCTGTCGCGCCTGCTGTCGGCGGTACGCGGCCTCTATCACTATCTCAATCGCGAAGGGCTGTGCGACCACGACCCGGCCAACGGCCTGTCACCGCCCAAGGGCGAACGGCGCCTGCCCAAGACCCTCGACACCGACCGCGCCCTGCAACTGCTGGATGGTGCGGTCGAAGACGACTTCCTCGCCCATCGCGACCAGGCGATCCTGGAGCTGTTCTATTCCTCGGGCCTGCGCCTGTCGGAGCTGACCGGCCTGAACCTGGATCAACTGGACCTGGCGGACGGCCTGGTGCAGGTGCTCGGCAAGGGCAGCAAGACCCGCGTGCTGCCGGTGGGCCGCAAAGCCCGGGAAGCCTTGCAGCTGTGGCTGCCGTTGCGGCTGCTGACCAACCCGGCTGACGATGCGGTGTTTGTCAGCCAGCAGGGCCGGCGCCTGGGGCCACGCGCCATCCAGTTACGCGTCAAGGCCGCCGGCGAGCGCGAGCTGGGGCAGAACCTGCACCCGCACATGCTGCGGCACTCGTTTGCCAGCCATATGCTGGAGTCGTCCCAGGACCTGCGCGCCGTGCAGGAACTGCTCGGCCATGCCGACATCAAGACCACGCAGATCTACACCCATCTGGATTTCCAACACCTGGCAACGGTGTACGACAGCGCCCATCCACGGGCCAAACGCATCAAGGGCGGCGACTCATGAGTATCAAGCTGATCACCTTCGACCTGGACGACACGCTCTGGGACAACGTACCCGTCATCATCAGCGCCGAAGCGTCGATGCGCGAATGGCTGGCCACCCATGCGCCAGAGGTCGGCGAGTTGCCGCTGGAGCATTTCGCCAACCTGCGCCAGCAGGTGCTGGAGCGCGATCCCGAGCTGAAACACCGCATCAGCATCCTGCGTCAGCGGGTGTTGACCCACGCCTTTGAAGAAGCCGGTTATCCACAACCCGAGGCCACGCAAATGGCCGATGTGTGCTTTGAAGCGTTCATCCATGCACGCCATCAGCTCACCCCGTTCCCTGAAGCCGTGCCGATGTTGCAAGCGCTGCGCCAGCACTTCCTGTTGGGGGTGATCACCAATGGCAATGCCGATGTGCAGCGCGTCGGGCTGGCCGATTACTTCCATTTTGCCCTGCGCGCCGAAGATATCGGCATTGCCAAGCCGGATGCGCGATTGTTCCAGGAGGCGATGAAGCGCGGTGGCGTGGAGGCCAGTGCGGCGGTGCATATTGGCGATCATCCGGGGGATGATATTGCCGGGGCGCAACAGGCGGGGCTGCGGGCGGTGTGGTTTAACCCGACGGGTAAGGTGTGGGATGGGGAAAAAAACCCTGATGCACAGATTCGCAACTTGGCTGAACTTCCAGCGCTCCTCAAAAGCTGGAATTAACACCGGGCCCAATGTGGGAGCTGGCTTGCCTGCGATAGCGGTGGGCCAGGCACCACAGGGCTAACTGACAGACCGCCATCGCAGGCAAGCCAGCTCCCACAGGGTATTGCTGTGCCCTGATGAGTTTGTTCCAGACATGAAAAAGCCCGCAGCGACGGCGGGCTTTTTCCTACAAGCAGGTGGCTGACCTCAGATAGGTCGGCTGCCGTACTTGTTATCCGGCTTCTTCGGTGGATCAGCCACCACGTTGGCCTCGACTTCCTGCACTTTGCCGCCTTTAGCGAGGAATTCTTCCATCGCACGGGCCAACGCATCGCGCTCTTTGTTCTTGGCTTCAACGCTCGGCAATTCGTCTACCGAAACAGCGGCCTTGGCTTTGCCTTTGGCTTTGGGTGCTGCGTCGCCGTCGCCACTGTCCTCGGCTTCGTCGGCACCGTCGTCAACGGCTGCTGCGTCAAGACCTTCATCGGTCTCGTCGTCGTCACCTACTTCGAGGTCGTCGTTTTCCAGATCATCGTCGCTCATGTTCTACCTCATGACTTGCGAAAAGCAGATTAGTTATAGCCCAGCTTCATCCTCTGTCGAGGCCGCCGGAAAAAAATCAACATCCACTGGATAACCAGTGGCTTATGCCCCATCACCGTGAGCGGTGGCGAGGACTTCACAAGCAGCGCCATGATCACGCTGCTCGCCCAGATAAATACAGTTTTGCGCCCATCGGCGCGCATTCTAGCGCGCTCTGGGAAAAAACAAAGTGCCGAATACGCCTACATGCCTGTAAGACATTCGCATGCGGGGCCGCGCCGTGTGCTCCCTCTCACAAACACCAGACAAAAAAATGCCCGGCAAGCCGGGCATTTTTTTTCGCATACTTACAAGTTGTAGCCGCGTTCGTTGTGTTGCGCCAGGTCGAGGCCGACCGCCTCTTCCTCTTCGGTGACCCGCAGGCCCATGACCATGTCCAGCACCTTGAGGATGATGTAGGTCACGATTGCCGTGTAGATCACGGTGAAGCCGACGCCTTTGCACTGGATCCAGACCTGTGCAGCCACGTCAGTCACGGTGCCGAAGCCACCCAGGGCCGGAGCGGCGAACACACCGGTCAGGATCGCACCGACGATACCGCCGATACCGTGCACGCCGAATGCGTCCAGGGAGTCGTCGTAGCCCAGCTTGCGCTTGAGGCTGGTGGCGCAGAAGAAGCAGATCACACCGGCCACCAGGCCGATCACCAGGGCGCCCATCGGGCCCACGGTGCCCGCAGCTGGCGTGATTGCAACCAGGCCGGCTACCACGCCCGAGGCAATGCCCAGTGCGCTTGGCTTACCGTGGGTGATCCACTCGGCGAACATCCAGCCCAGCGCCGCCGCAGCGGTAGCGATCTGGGTGACCAGCATCGCCATGCCGGCGGTGCCGTTGGCCGCAGCGGCGGAACCGGCGTTGAAGCCGAACCAGCCGATCCACAGCATGGCCGCACCGATCAGGGTGTAACCGAGGTTGTGCGGTGCCATTGGGGTGGTCGGGAAGCCTTTGCGCTTGCCGAGCACGATGCACGCCACCAGGCCAGCCACACCGGCGTTGATGTGCACCACGGTGCCGCCGGCGAAGTCCAGCACACCCCAGTCCCACATCAGGCCGCCGTTGCCGCTCCAGACCATGTGCGCAATCGGCGCATAAACCAGAGTGAACCAGATAGCCATGAAGATCAGCATCGCGGAGAACTTCATGCGCTCGGCAAACGCACCGACGATCAGCGCCGGAGTGATGATGGCGAACGTCATCTGGAAGGTGATGAACACCGCCTCAGGGAACAATGCCGCAGGCCCGGTGATGCTGGCCGGGGTCACGCCCGCCAGGAACGCCTTGCCCATGCCGCCGAAGAAGGAGTTGAAGTTGACCACACCCTGTTCCATACCGGTGGTATCGAACGCGATGCTGTAGCCGTAGACAACCCACAGGATGCTGATCAGGCCAGTGATGGCGAAGCACTGCATCATCACCGACAGAATATTCTTGGAGCGGACCATGCCGCCGTAGAACAGCGCCAGGCCAGGGATGGTCATGAACAGCACCAGTGCGGTGGCGGTCAGCATCCAGGCGGTGTCGCCGGAGTTGAGGACTGGAGCAGCCACTTCGTCTGCCGCCATGGCCAGGCTTGGCATTACGATGGACAACAGGGCTCCGAGCCCTGCGAATTTACGCAGAGTCATATTGTTTTCTCCTGGGGCGTTGGGGTTTGGCGGCTTAGATTGCGTCGGTATCGGTTTCGCCGGTACGGATGCGAATAGCCTGTTCCAGATTGACCACGAAGATCTTGCCGTCACCGATCTTGCCGGTGTTGGCCGCCTTGGTTATCGCCTCGATAACCCGGTCAAGATCCTTGTCGTCAATGGCGACATCAATCTTCACCTTCGGCAGGAAATCGACCACGTATTCCGCGCCGCGATACAGCTCGGTGTGACCCTTCTGCCGACCGAAGCCTTTGACCTCAGTGACGGTAATGCCCTGCACGCCGATCTCGGACAACGACTCGCGTACATCGTCCAACTTGAACGGCTTGATGATGGCAGTGACTAGCTTCATGAAAACTCTCTCCCGAATTGGTGGACTTGCCCCAGGAAAACAAACCCGTCTCAAGTCTAAGCGCAGTGCCTGGCTTTGTAACGCGTCGTCGCGAAGGCAATTGCCTTTGTGACGCCAGCGATCCACTGGTGACGAAACCTGTACCCCTGATCCGTCGGCGCACTGCATTCGTCACAGCGACTGCATCAGTGCATGGGTCATGATCGTCTAAGCAGAAACCTTGCCAGCTCCGTAAAAATCACTGAAATCAGTCCTTTGCCCACGTTTGCCCAGCTATGGGGTGTTTTGGCGACGGCAATGCGCACAAAAACAGTGCGCCGCCGTACGGCACGTTGCGCGAAAAGCGTGCGCTGGCGGCGGTAAAAAAGACTATAGACGCCGCGTGATACACTGCCGGCCAACAGTTTCTCGGAATATTTCCCATGCTCGCGCCCAAAGACCTCCTCGACGCCCTGAGCGGCCACGCCTCTCGCCTGTTCAGCGGCGACACCCCGCTGCCCCGCACTGAAATCGAAAGCCAGTTCAAGGCGCTGCTGCAAAGCGGCTTCAGCAAGCTCGACCTGGTGAGCCGGGAAGAGTTTGACAGCCAGATGGTCGTGCTGGCCCGCACCCGTGCGCGGCTTGAGAGCCTGGAAGCGAAAGTCGCCGAACTGGAAGCGCGGTTGACCCCGCCACCTGCTGAATAAACGCGGTCCATGTGGGAGCTGGCTTGCCTGCGATAGCGGGGGGGCAGCTCCCACATCTGTAACTGATAGACCGCT
>NZ_ANNV01000114.1 GCF_000346755.1 Pseudomonas sp. CBZ-4
CGGGCCGCATGCCGAGCAAGCCGCCGCCGCGGGTGGCGAAGTCTGCCGGCGCGGGGTCGGGGGCAAACACGCCCTTGACCACCGAGCCTTTGGTCAGCAGCCCGATGGGCATGGTCAACGTGTGCGCCATCCAGCGCCGCAACCACGCCGGACGTACCGCCAGCGACAGGAACACCAGCGGCAACAGGCGCTGCGGATGGGTCAGCGGCGCCACCAGCACCAACCCGCCTACCGCCTCGGGATGGTCGAGGGCCAATGCCAGGGAAATCGCCCCGCCAAGGGAATGCCCCAGCACCAGCGGTTTATCCAGATCAAGGGTCTTGATAAAGGCGGCAATCTGCCGGGCCTGGCCTGGCAGATCAGCCGGGGTGCCCGTGTGGCGCGTGGAATAACCCGACCCCGGGCGATCCAGGGTAATCACCCGAAACTGCGCAGCCAACTGGCCGGACAAGGCATACGTCAGGTTGCGACTGCTGCCCATCAGCCCATGAATCATCACCAGCGGTGGGCCCTTGCCCTCTTCTACATAATGAAAGCGCTCGCCCTCCACCTCGACAAAGCGCCCGTTGCTCGGTACCGCCGCTTCGATGCGCCGGGTCATCCGCGCACTGAAAGCCCACAGCAATGCACTCGCACCCACTAACACAGCCGCAGCAATAACCCATTCGACAGCCATAGCTCGGTCCTCTGCTTCCCTGCGGCTGGCGACCCGACCGGAATTGATCAAGGCCTCAGCCATCGCCCACACCCTGGACTTGGACTTCGTGCATACCGTGCTCGTCCGTCGGACAAGTCGCACCTGTAGAACAAGGTCCTAGCGTAGGCGATATTTTCAGGTAGATTATTTAAAATCTTTTTTAAAATAATTAATTCATTTTTTCTTTGCAATGGTGTTCTATCTAAAACACACAACAAAAACAGGAGCACATGAGATGCCCATAGAGGACAGCCTATGAATGCCCACGACGATGCCATCGACATCGCCATCATCGGTTCCGGCTTTGCCGGCCTGTGCATGGCCATCAAGCTCAAGGAAGCCGGGCTCACCGACTTCCTGATTGCCGAGCAGGCCGACACCCTCGGCGGCACCTGGCGCGACAACCACTACCCCGGTTGCGCCTGCGACGTGCAATCCCACGTGTATTCGTTTTCCTTTGCGCCCAACCCGGAGTGGACGCGGCAGTTCGCGCCGCAAGCGGAGATCCGCGCCTACCTGGAGCAATGCGCCCGGCGTTATGAACTGGCGCCCTATATGCGTTTTGGCATGGGCCTCGAGCGTGCGGTGTTCGACGAGCAGCAACAACGCTGGCAGCTGCGCTTCAGCGGCGGCCGCCAGGTCAGTGCGCGGGTGCTGGTGTCGGGCATGGGCGGCCTGTCGCGCCCGGCGTTGCCCCTGATCCCGGGGATCGACAGCTTCAAGGGCAAGCGCTTCCACTCCCAGCAGTGGGACCACGACTATTCATTGAAAGGCAAACGCGTGGCCGTGATCGGCACCGGTGCCAGCGCCATTCAATTCGTGCCGCAGATTGCACCGCAGGTGGCCCACCTGGACCTGTTCCAGCGCACCCCGCCGTGGATCATGCCCAAGCCCGACCGAGCGATTTCATCCGCTGAACGCTGGCTGTTCAAGCACCTGCCGTTCACCCAACGCCTGGTACGCAGCGCGTTCTACTGGGCCCTGGAAGGCCGCGTCGTGGGCTTTGCCCTGCACCCACGGCTGATGAAAATGGTGCAGAAGATCGCCCAGCGCCACCTGCACAAACAGGTTGCGCGCCCTTCCCTGCGCAAAACCCTGACACCGGACTACACCATCGGCTGCAAGCGCGTGTTGATCTCCAACGATTACTACCCGGCACTGTCCCGCAGCAACGTCGAGGTGGTCACCGACACCGTGCTGCGCATCGAAGCCGACGGTGTGGTCACCGCCAACGGCATCAAGCACCCCGCCGATTGCCTGATCTTCGGCACCGGGTTCCAGGCCGCCGACCCACTGCCCCGCGATTGCATCATCGGCCGCGATGGCATCGACCTGATGGACACCTGGCACGACGGCGCCCACGCCTACAAGGGCACCACGGTGCCGGGTTATCCGAACCTGTTCCTGATCGTCGGGCCCAACACCGGCCTGGGGCACAACTCGATGATCCTGATGATCGAGGCCCAGGTCACTTACATCCTCGACGCCATCCAGCAGATGCAGCGCCATCGCATCGCCACGGTGGAGGTCAAGCCCGCCGTGGAACAGGCCTACAACCTGCGCGTGCAGGCCAGGCTGCAGCGCACGATCTGGAACACCGGCGGCTGCCAGAGCTGGTACCTCGACCCGCGCACCGGCAAGAACACCACCCTGTGGCCCGGTTCGACCTGGCGCTTCAAACAGGTCACCCGGCATTTTGCCCTCAAGGATTACGTGGCCAAGCTGCTGCCGATCCAGCCACCCCGCCCGGTCGCCGCGCCCCACAGCGCCGCCGAAAGGAGCTTGTCATGAAGTCATTCAACGGTCGCGTCGCGGCCATCACGGGCGCCGCTTCCGGCATGGGCCGCGCACTCGCCCTGGCCCTGGCGCGGGAAGGTTGCCACCTGGCACTGGCCGACAAGAACGGCCCGGGGTTGTTGCAGACCGTGGCAATCATCAAGGCCTCCACGCTGTCGCCGGTGATGATCACCACCCACACGGTGGACGTGTCCGACCGCGAGGCCGTGCAGGCCTGGGCCACCGACACCTTCGTGCAGCACGGCCAGGTCAACCTGATCTTCAACAATGCTGGCGTGGCGCTGTCGAGCACCGTGGAAGGCGTGGACTATGCCGATCTTGAGTGGATCGTCGGTATCAATTTCTGGGGCGTGGTCCACGGCACCAAGGCATTCCTGCCGTACTTGAAAGCCAGCGGCGACGGCCATGTGGTCAACACCTCCAGCGTGTTCGGCCTGTTTGCCCAACCCGGCATGAGCGGCTACAACGCCACCAAGTTTGCGGTGCGCGGCTTTACCGAGTCGCTGCGCCAGGAACTCGACCTGCAACGCTGCGGCGTGTCCGCAACCTGCGTGCACCCGGGCGGGATTCGTACCGATATCTGCCGCAGCAGCCGTATCGACGCGAACATGACCGGCTTTCTGATCCACAGCGAACAACAAGCCCGCGCCGACTTCGAAAAGCTGTTTATCACCGACGCCGACAAAGCCGCCAACGTGATCCTGCAAGGCGTGCGCCACAACAAGCGCCGCGTGCTGATCGGCCGTGACGCCTACTTTCTCGACCTGCTCGCCCGCTGCCTGCCGGCGGCCTATCAAGCGCTGGTGGTGCTGGCCAGCAAGCGCATGGCGCCAAAACCGCGCAGCCAGGTCTTGGAAACCCATGACGAGTCCCGTCTCTGAACAGGAGCACCTGCCATGTTGCCGATCCGTCGCGACCTCCACTTCACATTGCCCGCCGAACGTATCAAGGACTGGCATGAACAAGGGCCGTTCATCACGCATTTTTTCAATGCGCTGTCGCTGCTGTTTCCCCAGGGCGAGCTGTTTTTCATGGACAGCGTGCGCCACTACCGCGCGCGCATCATTGACCCCGAGCTGAAAAAACAGGTCCAGGGATTTATCGGCCAGGAAGCCATGCACAGCCGTGAACACGTGGCCTACAACGACTTGCTGCAAGCCGCGGGCCTGCCGGCGCACACCCTGGACCGGCGCCTGAAGTTCATCCTCGACTGGCAGAAAAAACACTTCCCGCCGTCATTCAACCTGGCCATCACCATTGCCCTTGAGCACTACACCGCGATGCTCGCGGAGATCCTGCTCAGCGACCCGTCGCGCTTTGGCGACTCACTCAAGGGTTATCAGCAGATGTGGTACTGGCACGCCCTTGAAGAAACCGAACACAAGGCCGTGGCCTTCGACGTGTGGAACCGCGTGATAAAGCCCGGGCCCAAGCGCTACTTGCTGCGTACGGGGACCATGCTCACCACCACGGTGTTCTTCTGGCTGGTGGTGTTCGATTTCCACCTGCGCCTGCTGATTGCCGACCGCAAGGCCGGCGGGCACTTGAAGGGCTTCTGGCGCATGCTGAAGTTTCTGTATGGGCCACGGGGTGTGTTCCCACGGATGTTTCGGCCCTGGCTGGATTACTTCCGGCCCGGTTTTCACCCCTGGGACCACGACAACCGCGCGCGCCTGGAACGCATCGACGGCTTGGTCGCAGACGTCGAACGCAGCTACCCCTCGACCTAAGCCTCGGCCAGCGCCGCACGTTCGCGCACAAACCCCTGCAACTGATCGCCCGGCAGCGCCTTGCTGAAATACCAGCCCTGGATAAACAGCTCGCTGCCGGTATTCAGGAAGGCCAACTGCTCGGCGGTCTCCACCCCTTCGACCACCACGCCGAGGTTCAGCGCCTCGCAGAAGCGCAGCATGCCCGTCAGCACCTGGGCGCCTTTGGGGTCGCATTGGGCGAGCACGAAACTGCGGTCGATCTTGATGAAATCCACCGGAAACTGGTGCAGGTAACTCAGCGCGGAAAACCCGGTGCCGAAGTCATCGATATACACCTTGGCGCCGATGGCCTGCAGTTTCTCGATGGTCTGGCGCGTGGCCTGGATATCGCTCACCAGCGCGTCTTCGGTGATTTCCACCGACACCTGGCCATGGGCCTGGGCCAGGATCTTCACCAGGCGATTGCCGTAGGCCGGGTCGGTCAAGGTGGCGCTGGAGATATTGATCGTCATCGGCAGCGCAAACCCCAACGCCTGCCAATGCTGGTACTGACGCACGGCCTCGGACGCCACCCACACATCCACATCCGGCATCAGCCGCGCCTGCGCCAGCCACTGCAAGAATTCCCAGGGCGAATGCACCGTGCCCTGGCTGTCACGCGCGCGCATCAGGGCTTCGCAGCCGGTACACAGGCCGGTCAGGGTGGACACTTG
This sequence comes from Pseudomonas sp. CBZ-4, assembly GCF_000346755.1. Classification (GTDB taxonomy): domain Bacteria; phylum Pseudomonadota; class Gammaproteobacteria; order Pseudomonadales; family Pseudomonadaceae; genus Aquipseudomonas. Next base: position 4,920 of record NZ_ANNV01000114.1, read on the forward strand.
GGGTTGGTATTCGAGGTAGAACTCATAGTCGCTGATCTGCTGGATACGGCTCAGTTCACTGGCCTGGCGCGCAATCGCCTTGTGGGACGCCAGCACCGGGTCGGCCTCCAGCAGGCGGCCTTTTTCTTCGAGGCCGCGAAAGGTCATGTCCAGCGAGCGCAGGTACACCGTGCCGCCTTCGGCCGGTTGGCGATGGATCGCCCGTACATAGGGCGCGTAGATCAGCGTGCCGACGCCCAACAAGACCAGTTGCAGCACCACCGCCGCCATATCGCCGTGGGTGCTGAGGTAGGCGTTGAGCAGCACCGGCGAAGTGAATGGCACGCTGGCCACCGCCGGCGACACCCAACCCCATTGCACCACCGTCAACGCGGCCATCGTGTTAAACGCCGGCACCAGCAGAAACGGAATGAACAGGCGCGGGTTCAGGATGATGGGCAAGCCGAACAACAGCACTTCGCTGACGTTGAACAACGACAGCGGCACACTGGCAATCGCCAGCAAACGCATGGATTGGCTCTTGGAGAACAGCAGGATCGCCACCAGCAGACACAGGGCGCCGCCGGAACCGCCGATAAACGCAAAACTGCCCAACAGGCCGCTGTTGAGCGTGTACCTGATCGGCTCACCGGCAGCCAATGCCGCGGCGTTGAGCACCACGGCCTGGTCGAGCACGTCGAACAACGGCTGCATGGCGTACACGCCATGGATGCCAAAAAACCACAGCAGCGAATTCATCAAGGTCACGAACAGGCCGCTGCCGTAGGGCGAATCCAGCGCTTCGAGCACTTGCGGGCCCTGCAACTGCGCCACATAGGGAATCTGCAACAGCAGCGACAACACCACCACCAGGGCCAGCGCCGTCACGGCACCGGGCAGCACCATATTGATCGTGCCGCGCAAGTTGTGCCCCACCAGGTCCTCGTTGACCAGGCGCGTCCAGCGGTAACGGTGCAACCAGGCAATGGCCGGCACATTGAGCAAGGGCGAGGCAATCGCGATAAACAGCACAAACGTGGCCGACGCGCGTGGGTACTCACGCAGGATAAACGTGGCCACCACCACATGGGCCAGGCACAGGAACGCCACGGGCAGCTGGGGCAAGCGGTACTGGATCGCCAGCATGTAACCAATGGACGCCGCCACCAACAGCGGGATGACCGAGCTGATCTGGTTGTGCAGGCCGGCCAGGAAGCTCACCAACTGCGGGTCGAAACCCAATACCCGCGCGCCTTCGGACAAGATCAGAAACCCCGCCGACACCAGCAGGCACGGCAGGATCCACAACAGCCCTTCGCGAATCGCGCGCAACGACTCGGTACTGGCCAAGGCAGCCAGACGCTGGGTAAAAAACAGCTTGAACAGCGTTTGCGCCATGACCCATCCCTCTGTCCATCGCGGGGCGAAAATACCGGCTAACGCTACACGTCCTGATACAGGGAATGAAAGGCTTTTGCCGCGACGGCGCAAATTATTCAGTACTCATTTGAAGTCATGGCGGTTGTCGAACACCCCCGTTTGGCCCATCCTGCCGGTTAGCTGTTGCCACCACCGGCAATGTTTCCCTCGAATGGAGTCGAGCCCCGAGCCTTGCTCCCGTCGTCTCCCCGACATCAAGGCGCCTGCTGATGCTGCGATTCCTTCCCGTTATGACCGGCGTGTTCCTCAGCGCTGCCAGCCTGCTGACCCAGGCCGCCGACACCGCCTTCCCCGACGCCCAGGCCAGTGACCCGGCCCTGCTCAAGTGGATGGTCGGCGCACCGCCACCGGCCGACCGCACCCTGCGTTTTGAAGATGGCAGCTACTTTCGCTTCCCGGCGATGCGCTGGAGCGTGTCGAACTTTCGCCAACTGATGCCCACCGTCAACGTCTCGCGCGGGCTCGGCGCACCGTCGCCCCTGGCGCGCCAACTGGATGCCCGGATCGACAGCCTTGCCGTACTGCCGACCGGCGCCAGCCAAACCCTGAACTGGCGCCAGACCCTGGACGCCACCTACACCGACGGCATCCTTGTGCTGCACCGTGGCACGGTGGTGTACGAGCGCTATTTCGGCGTGCTCAAGGACGACGGCCAGCATGCGGCGATGTCCGTCACCAAATCGGTGGTCGGCACACTCGGCGCCATGCTGGTGGCTGACGGCACCCTCGATGCCAGCAAGAAGATCGTCGACTACGTACCGGAACTGGCCCACTCCGCCTTTGGCAGCGCGACCCTGCGCCAAGTGCTGGACATGACCACCGCGCTGGACTACAGCGAAGACTACGCCGACCCCAACGCCGAAGTCTGGGCCCACGCCCAGGCCGGCAACCCACTGCCCAAGCCCAAGGATTACAGCGGCCCGCGCAGCTATTTCGAGTTCCTGCAGACCGTGCGCCAACGCGGTGAACATGGCCAGGCCTTTGGCTACAAGACCGTCAACACCGACGTGCTCGGCTGGGTGATTGCCCGTGCCACCGGGCGCAATGTCGCGCAACTGCTCAGCGAACGCATCTGGAGCCGGTTGGGCAGCGAGCAGGATGCGTATTTCAGCGTGGATTCCATCGGCACGCCGTTCGCCGGTGGCGGTTTTAACGCCGGGCTGCGCGACCTCGGCCGGTTTGGCGAAATGCTGCGCAACAACGGCCGGTTCAACGGCCAGCAAGTCGTCCCCGAGGCCGTGGTCAGCGATATCCGCCAGGGCGGCGACAAGCGCGCATTTGCCAAGGCCGGCTATAGTCAGTTGCAGGGTTGGAGTTATCGCTCCATGTGGTGGGTCACCCATAACCCGGATGGCGCCTTCATGGCCCGTGGTGTGCACGGCCAGAGCCTCTACATCGACCCCAAGGCTGAAATGGTGATTGTGCGTTTCGCCTCCCACCCCATCGCGGGCAATGCCGCCAATGATGGGGTGACGTTGCCCGCGTATGCAGCCTTGGCGCAGTACTTGAGGACAACCCGGTAAACCTGGGCAGTACGATTAATTGGATTTTATGACCCGGCACAACTCCCACACCGCCTTCAACCCGTAGTATCCGCGTGGGCAACCGCCGTCAAGGAGATGAGGTTCAACATGCAAGACAAACCCTCAACGGGCGTACGCCCGCTGTTGCTCAATGTGTTGCTGTGGGTAGGTGGTGTTTCTGTGTTGTTGATGATCAAGGACGCCGTGGCGCAATTGACCGGGCCGCTGGGCGACAGCTCGATGGACCTGGTCACCGTGCTGATGGCTTACCTGCTGCTGTTTTTGCTTGAGCCGATACGCAACGCCATCCAGCGCCGCCTGCGCAAAAACGCCCGGCGCCGATATCGCAGCCGCGCTTGAAGCCTTTTCTATCTGGAGTGACCCATTGTCCCAACCTGGCGATAACCACCAGCGCGCGCTGGACCGTTTCCTGAACGAACACCCTGACGTCGTCACGCAACTCGACACCCTCAACCCCCTCGCCGCCCAGGCCAAGGGCGAAACCCTGGCGCAGTACCGCGCCGAACGCCTGCACGAAGCCTTCGAAGCCGAAGCTGAGCGGCTGGGCCTGTTTGCCTGGGAATTGACCCTCAAGCTGACGGCGGAATCGGCCGAAGCCTTCGAGACCCAGCGCCTGGAGGTGCATAAAGAGGTGGCGCAGATGGCAGGGTTGAGCTGGCCGGAGTATTGCCAATTGCATGATCTGACGCAGTGACTACGCCGCTACAGGTACCAGCGTCTTGAGTCGCGGGCCAGCGTTTCACGCAATTCGGCGACGCTGATGGCCCGGCGCTCCGGGTCCACGGCCAATGCGGTCTTGAGCGCAGGCCAGTATTGCCTGGGAAGTTTGCGCGGCTTAAGGGACTGCCGCTCGTCGGGGCGCCCGCCCTCAGCCAGTTCGTACAGCATGCAGGCTACGCCATAGAGATCTGCCGCCGGTGTCAGCGCACCACCGCCGAGCATTTCCGGGGCGGCATATGCGGGTGTCCACGCGTTGAAACGGCCACGGCTCAACTGCGGCAACCCCTCACCCTGGCCCAAACCAAAGTCGAACAAGCGGATGCCCGCCTCGCCCAGCAGCACATTGCCCGGTTTCAAGTCGCCGTGCAGCACGCCCTGCCCATGGGCGTACGCCAGCGCGTCGAGCACCTGCAGCGCCATCGGCTGCAACTGCGACCAGGGCAAGCCGCCAGGGCATTCCAGCAGCAACCGGTCCAAGGTCAGGCCCGTCAGCAGTTCCATGGTGAAAAAGGCCATCTGGCAAGCGCTATCGACCTCAAAGGTGAACGCCCGCACGATTCCCTCATGACGCAGGCTGCGGGTCACGGCAAATTCGCTGAACAACAGCACATGGGCGTCACTGGACCGGGCAAGGCCTTCGCCCACCACTTTCAACGCCACGCGCGAGCAGGGCTCGCCAAATTGCTCGTGCAGCAAGTCGCGGGCGCGATACACCACGCCCATGCCGCCGTGCCGAGCACCTGCTCAAGGTGATAACGCCCGGCAAGCAGGCCAGGGACGATCCTCGCCTCAGTCATGGCTGCACGACCACGGCCGTCAGGTCATCCCGTGCGGGGCCGCGCAACACCAGGGCAAACAAGTGCTCCACCATCTGCTGCGCCGTGCCCTGGCTCAAGGCACTGCCCAATTCCCGATGGCTGAGCGCCTGATACAGGCCATCGCTGCACAACAGGAATACATCGCCGGGGCGCGTGTCGAGTTCGAGCACCTCCAGGCTCAACGGCTCACGCCCACCGACCGCACGGGTCAACGCCCGGGCATCCGGATGGGCCTGTGCCTGCTCACGGCTCAACTGCTGCTCGGCCATCAGTCGCTCAAGCACTGAATGGTCTCGCGACAGCTGATACAGGCGGTGCGCGCGCCACAGGTAACAACGACTGTCTCCCGCCCACACACAGGCGGCGCGATGCCCCTCCAGCAGCAATGCCACCACCGTGCTGCCGATCGTAGCGTGCAGGCCTTCAAGGGCCAGGCGCCGATCCAGCCGATGCAGGCAGCGGCGCAACGCCTCGACCCGTTGGTCCAGCGGGCCTTGGTCGTGCAACGCAGCCAGGTTGGCAATCACCGCTTGGCTGGCGACATCGCCCGCGCGATGCCCACCCATCCCGTCCGCCACCACCCAGCAACCGCTCTGCGGGCGGTCCAGAAAGGCATCCTCATTGCGCGCGCGGACCTTGCCGCGCTGGGTGCGCCCGGCACTGTGCCAAGGCGCGGGCGTGGGGCTCATAACTGCTCCGGCAAACGGAACGTGCGCCAATTCCCCAACGGGAACGGGCTGGGCGTGCGTTGGCTGGTCAGCAGGAAGTTGGCACGCAAACCGGCCAGGTCGGCCTTGAGCAAGTGCCCGTCGCGACCACTGGCCGGCTCGCTCTGCAACAGATCAACCAGGCGAAACCACGACCAGGCACCAGTGTTTTTTTCCAGCCCCACTGGCCGCTCCGTGCCCCGTTCCAGCACCAGGCTGCTGCGACCGTTTTCGGCCTCATCAGGCCATTGGAACGCTATCGGCACGATGGGACCGTGGCGGTATTCCAACTGGCGCTCACCCATGCGCAACACAGCCCGGTTGACGGCCTGATCCAGGCTGTAGGGCGCCAAGGTAAACCGCACCCGCAGGTCGCCCCCGCCATCGGTGAAAAAACTGCGGCGGATAAGCTGGGCCTTGCTCAAGTGATCGAGCACCCCGCGTGTCATCGGCAGGCTGCGTCCGTCCAGGCTGCGCAAACGGTAACGCCCGCCCTCGCCGCTGACGAACGGCCGCAGATAACTGTCGTGAAAGCGCGCCATCACGCCGTGCGGCTTGAAGAACGCCTGGAAATCACTGAGGGCGACGTCGCTGGCAGCGTGGGCATTGAACGGGTAACGCTGACGGATCGCCTGGGCGTAAAGCCCATAGACCTCGCTTTGATAACGCTGATTGACGTACACGTAGGCCTCCTCCAGCAAATGCTGCCAGCTGTCATCGGCCATGCCGTCTAACAGGCCCGACAGTGGCAGCGGCAAACGTGCGGCGGCGTCGCGCAGTGTGCCCAACACGTCCGGCTGCCCTTCCATACGCCGTTTGACGCGCAGGAACGCAGCCTGCCCGGCCGCTCCGTCGCGGTTCAAGGCAACCAGTTGCAGGTGCAGTTCATCAAGCACGCCCAATGCCCGGGTCAGCTCCGTGCCGGGGTTCTGCTGCTCATCCAACAACTGGTGAAGCGCCTCAAAACGCCGCTGCAACGTGCGCCGGGGGGAGTCTTCAGCCATCGGTAACGGGGCGGCGAGCAGGGTGTTTTCCCGCACCTGCTGCAACAGCAGCACCAGGGGCGAACGGGCCGACGTCATGCTCGCCAGCCGTGTGGCGTCCTGCTTCAGGTCGTCGCTCGCCGCCCGTCGAAGCCGGCCCAGGGCGCGGCTCCAGACATCAGCGTACTCGCTGAAATAGCGCTGCTCCAACGCCAGCATCAATCGGCGCAACTCCAACGCGCCGAGGTCGGCGCTCTCGCCCAGCACCCAGTTGTCCTGCGCAATGGCATTCACCAACCGAGGCCCCTGTACATCGAAATCCTGCACGAAGCGCTTGGTGTAAAAGCCGGGAATGGGCGGATCGATGGCGACGAACGCCGGCCCCTCCGCCAGGTGCAGGGGTTCCAGGTCACGCGCCTGTTCACGCAGTACCCGGTAGACCACGTCGGCCAACGGTTCACCGCGCAACACCTGGCGTGCCTGGGCCACCCGTGCATCATTGAGCGGCGCCGCGAACGGCAACGCCAGCAGCCGCGCCAGGTGGGCATTCAGACGCTCCTGCACCGCGGCCGCACCGGCATAACGTGCGGACCAGGCTTGCGCCACACGTTCGGCCAGCCAGTTGTTCTCTCGCCGTTCGTGCAGCGTCAGCATCAGGTACGCACGCAGGGCGTCCAGCAACCGCTCGCGGTTTGCCAGGCTGCCCTGCACCTGTTCCTCCAGCAGCGCGACGACGGCCGGCAGCAACTGCTGGAGCAAGGCCTGCTCGTAGGCACTCGCCAACAGCGGCGCACTCAGGTCGCCCTGGTACAGGCCCGCGCGCTCCACCAGCCGGGCATCGCCCTTGGCCGGGAACACCTGGGTGGCGGCAAAGCGTCGGTCCAGCTGCGCCAGGACCATCAGGGTGCTGTCGGGCGCTGTCGCAACGGCTGCGGTCTCGTGTGCCAATTCAACCAGTTGCCCAAGACGCTGGTGATTGGCCGTGTAACTGTGCATCCACAAGGCCGCGCCCGCCCCCAGCAGCAACAACGCCGCCAGGCTCAACCCGGCCTGGCGCCAATGCAGGCGCTGGCGTTCCCTGCCATGCAGGCCGGCGAGGTCGGCTTCGGCAAGGATGACCTGGCGGAACAGCGCCGGCACACAGTGCGCCCGTACGTCGCCCGCCCCCGTCAGGTAAAAGCCGCGCACACCGTTGATACGCGGGGCACGATGGGCGCGGAACGCCGTCTCGATAAACACGCACAAACGCTCGCCCATCCGCGCCAGGTGTGACGGCAACTCCAGCATGCGCGCACGGCGCTCCACGTTGCGCTCCTGATGCAAACGTGTGATCAGCCCACCGCTCAAGCGTTGCAGCAGGGCCTCAAAGGCCTGGCGTACCACGTCTCTATCGTCCCCCGTCGTGCCAAGAGCCAACGACTCACCCCATACGCCTTGAGCCGCTTGCGCCTGGGATGAATCGACATACTCGGCAAACCCCGGCAAACGGTCCGCGTGGGTCAGCACCAGATAGATGGGCACATCCACATGCAACGCCTGCCGGATCTCCTGCAAACGGCCATGCACCTGGCGGGCATGCAGGTCCAGGTCGTGTTCGTGGCTGGCGAGCAAGGTCTGCACCGACAACGTCACCACCACGCCGGCCAGCGGGCTGGCCTTGCGCCGCGCCCTGAGCAAGCCCAGCAACGTCGCCCATCCCGCCGCGTCGGATGCACCGTCCGGTTGGGACAGGTAACGGCCGGGCGTGTCGATCAACACCGCCGTGTCGGCAAAATACCAGTCGCAGAACGCGCTGCGCCCGGCTGGCGTTGCACCACTGCAATCAAGGGGCGCTTGCAACCCATTCGCCATTAACAGGCTGGTTTTTCCGCTGCCCTCCTCGCCTATCAGCACATACCACGGCAGCTCATGGCGCCAGCGCTTGCGACGGTTGCCGTAGCGCGGTGTAGTCGCCAGGGCCTGCTCGGCGTCCTTGAAGCGGGCGCGCAAGTGCCGCCGCTCGTCTTCGAGTCGGCCTTTCTGTGCGTTCCGGGCCTGGCTTTCCGGCGTGCTCGACGCGACTGCACGACGCCCACCCAGCCAGACCATTGCCAGCCCCCAGAGCAGGAACACGCTGCTGATCGTCGATAAGCGTGCCGTCGCGCCCTGCCAAAAGCGATAGTCATCCACCGCCAGCAAGGGCCCGAAAAACCACACCAGGCCGGCACTCAACAGCACCAGCAGCAGGCTCCATACCCAAACCCGACGCAGCACCGTACCCGCGCCCTTGAAGAATGCGTTCATTCATTGCTCCCAGCGTTACAAGGGCGTCCGAGCCAGGGCCGACGCCAAAGGATGATAGGGTTCCAGCGCCTTCACGCGCTCGTTGCCCAGGACCCAGGCAAAGCCCGTGTACATGGCCAGCAGGCAGGCCAGCACACACACCGCCAGCCACGGTGTGGAAAGCAGGCGCATTCGCCGGTTGCGCCTGCGCAGCGCAGGTGCTGGCAGCGATGGCGGCGGGTCGCCGCGCACATGCCGGATCTGTCGATACAGGCCGTCGCGCACGGCTTCAAGCTGCACGACACCGCGCTCCACCACGCGGTATTTGCCTTCGAAGCCGATCGCCAGGCACAGGTACATCAGCTCCAGCATTGCCACATGCTTGATCGGATCGCGGGACAGTCGCTCCAGCAAGGTGAAAAACTTTTCGCCGCCCAAGGTTTCATGGTGAAAGCGGCTCAACAGGCTGATCTTCGACCAGTCACCGTGACTGTCCCACTGCGCCGTGACCACCGCCTCATCCAGCGCCGCACACAGCACGTAGCGTGCCGTGTTGACCTCGGCGTTTTCCACGCCGTCATGCAAGGCGCAGTGCTCGAACTGCGTGATCGCCGACACCAGGCGCTCGTTCAGGGCGCCCAGGCTTTCGCGACCGACACGGCCCTTGAGCCGAGCGGCCTCGGCCAGCAATGGCCACGCCGCCGCCACCAACGTATTGAGCCCCACGTTGAAGCGATGCGCGCCCGGCAAGCACGCGGCGTAGATCATCCGGTCTGCCAACTGTTCGAAACGCGGTGGCGATGGGTGATCCGTCATTGCCCGCTGAGCCGGCCCATAACCCTCACGGTCAAGCAAGACGGTTTTTTCATCGGGCGGGTATTCGGTATCCATGGTCATGGTATTCAATTCCTGATGGCCCAGAAGTTCAGCTGCAGCTCGGCAAACGCGCCGCTGACATGGAAGGCAAAGCCGCCCGATTGCTCCAGTTGCGCGACGTCACGGGCATTGAGTTCGAGCAAGAAATAGGTTTTATCGGCATGGAAGGGGATCTGCCGTGGTGCCACCGGCAGCGGCTTGAGCCGGATACCCGGCAGATGCAGGTTGACCAGCTCGCGGATCCGCTCCACCGCACCGACCTTGAGGTGGGCCGGCAGGCGGGTACGCAAGGTTTCGCTGTCGCACTGGGCACTCGCGGCGAGGATGAACGTGGCAACGCCGAGCAATTTCAGCTGGCCGACCGGGCACACCAACACGCCGTACTGTCGCGCCTGCAAGGGCAACTCGATGGCCTGCTGCTCGAGCACCATCGACAGCAGGCCGCGAATAGCCTCCATCAACCCATGAAAGCTCGCACGCTGATCGCTGTGCTGGTAGTGCAGGTGCAGATGGCAACGCTTGCTGTCATCGGCGAAGGTCGATAGCTCGCCGAGGATGGCCAACAGCTCGCGGTACAAGGTCTCCGGGCGTAGCTGGGACTGGCGGGCGTAATGGCGCAGGACAGGTTCGGTGCGGTTGATCAACTGCAGCATGAGGAAATCACCGATCTGCGTCCCCGGGGCGCCGCCGTTGCCACGGATTCGCGTGGCCAGCGCCTCGCCACGGCTGGCCAGCAGGCTGATCACTTCGGTCAGGCACGATGCCAGGTAACCGTGTTGCTGGAGGTAGATGAAGGTCGGGCTGAAGTCCGAATCCAGGGTCACGCCCCCTTCGCTGGTGCACGCCATCACCTGGGCGACCTGGAGTGTGACCAGCGTCTGGTCACTGAGTTGATCCCCGGCGACCAGGCGCAGGTCCGGACGGGCGCAATCGAGCCGACAGTGGGACTCACTGCCGGCGTTGGAATCCGGTGCCAGCATTTCACAGCTGACATAGCGCGCCAGCACATCGACCTGCTCCGGCCGCCGGGTTTCGACCTGTGTGCCACTGGCCAATGGCAATGCCAGGTAGATTCCTTGCTTGTCGGTGTTGGCCGCGACATGCACGACCAGCGGTGGCGTCCCGGCGCCCAGCTCGAACAGGCTGCCATCCGGCAGCACGCCACTGGCCTGGCTGACCACGATCTTGCCCAGGTGCAGGTACTGCAAATCCATCGCCAGGCTCAGGAAGCCCCAGGCATCCGGGACCAGCAAGCGGGTCCGACTGAGCTGCTGCTGGTAGTGGCGATCGTTGTGTTGCAGGTGCTGAGGCCGCAAGAGCATGCCTTCCTGCCAGACGACTTTATGAACCAGCATCTCAACCCTCCCCCACGCCGACTTGGCGCACACCCGTCTCGTCCAGCACCAGCTCGGCCTGCCTACGCCGCTGCGGGGTGACGGGCACCACCCAGCGCCATTGCACGTGCGGCAGGTCTCGATAGGCAGCCAGCACCCCCACATAGCGGCTGTGTGGCTCGACGCTGAGCTTGAGCAGCCGCCGTTCTCCCGGGCGCAGTTCCAGCTCTTCAGCGCTCACCCAATCCTTGGCCAGCACCTGTTCTGCGCGCTCGTAAAGGCTGAAAAAGTCGCTGTTTTCAAAGGCCACCGGATGCCGCAGTTCGATCAGGTGCACCACCACCGGCGAGGGACGGCCATGCAGGTCCGGGTTGAGCCGCTCGCCGGCGGCCAGTGTCAGGTCCAGCTTGGTCAGCGATGAAAACGGCGACAAGGCGCTGCAACCGGCCAGCAGCATTGCCAGCAGGCTCGCCATGGAAGTTCGATACATGGACGTCATCCTGGGTAGCCCGCGTGCAACGTCGCGATCAGGCGTACCTGATCGCTGTACGCGGCGAGAAAATCACGACCAAGCGCCGGCTCTGCCGACGACTCGTCGTCAATCAACTGCTGGTAATAACGGCGATACGCGCGCCAATGCGCGCCATCCCGCCAGAGCCCTGGACGCTTGCCCTGGCGCACAAAACTGCGTTGCAGCTGATCCGGCGCAAACGCCTGCCGTGCGCTGCGCACGGTAGCCCGGCACCCTGCCAGCATCGCCACTTGATGGGCTTGCAGGTCGCGGAACGCCCGGGTCACGGCGTGCTGCGCGGGCAGCTCGCCCACGGCGCCCGCGCCCAATAACGCGTGCAGGTCCTGCAGGGCACTGTGCCCTTGGACAGGGTTGTCGAGCGGCGCCAGGTTCAACTCGCCTTTCAGTGCGTCTTGGGTGCGCAGGCACTGTTGCAGCTCATCGAGGGTGTGCTTGAGCAGGCTCGCGACCTTGATCGCCAATGCCTCGCGACGCGGGGTGTCGAGCGTCTGCACAGGAATACCCAGCGTCTCGGCGAAGTGCGCCCAGAACGCATCGTTGCTCTGCGCCGCCGTTGCAACTGGCAGCGGCGCAGCGGCTTCGTCCGCCGGCGCGGTGAGGGTCGGCGTCAACAGGTGGTCCCATTGCGGCGTACCGCGCTCCGTGCAGGGTTGCGGCATGTCGTCAGCCCTCCACTCCTCCTCGCTCAACGGCAGCGGGGCCGGCGCCAGAAACCTATCGTCGGGAATCGGCACGCGCTCGGCCAGGCGCTGCATCGGCGCCAGCAACCGCGCGCGTATCGCCAGTGGCCCCAATTCGAAGACGTTGCCGTCGTGGATCGGCCACGGCTGCCCCCGGCGCAAGCGCTCGGCACTGCCCGCCACACCGATACCGTTACTGCTGATATCGGTGAGGAAATAGCCACCGTCCCGGTAGCTGACCAGGCCATGGTGGCTGGACAGCACGCGACTGGTGTCGGGAAGCACCCAATCGCAACCACTGCCCCGCCCGATCACCCCCCCGACGCCGTCAAACAGCTTGTGGGCCAAGGGGTCGGCTTGGCCGCTGCTGCACACCTCTAACTTCAACTGCATGGATGAACGCTCCTTGTCACTGACCACGACGGCTCGCCTGTGGATCGCCCAATGGGCGGTAATCACCGTCATCAAAGACGTAATTGGCGCTACAGCCGCCCAGTAAAAAAACGACAAGCACCATGGCTCGCCACCGACGATCAGGCATTGGGTCTCTCCCTTAAAGGTTTCATTGGGCATCGCCAAGAGGAATATTCAGGCGGGCAAGGCGATACAGCAGCGTGCGCCGGGCGACGCCCAGCTCACGCGCAGTGCGCGTGCGGTTGCCACGGTTCTTGTGCAGGCAATCGATCAGGAATACCCGCTCCACCCGCTCCAGGCGCTGACGCAGCGTGGCGTCGACAACCGCCACCGGCGAGTCGGGCTCCAGGGAAAGGTGCGCCGGCAGGATCACGCCGTCGTCACTCAGCAACACCGCACGCTCTACCAGGCACTTGAGCTCGCGCACGTTGCCTGGAAAGCCGTGGCTCGACAGTTGATCAATCGCGGCGCCTGACCAGGCCACCGGCGCCTTGCCCAGCATCGAGCAGGCGTTGTCGGCGAAGTGCCGGGCCAGCAACAGCACGTCGCCGTCCCGTGCTCGCAAGGCGGGCAGTTCGATGGGGAACTGCGCCAGGCGGTAGTACAGGTCTTCGCGAAAACTGCCCAAGGCCACCATGGCCGCAAGGTCACGATGGGTGGCAGCGATGATGCGCACATCGACCTTGTGCGCACTGCTGGCCCCCAGCGGGCGCACCTCGCCCTCCTGCAACACCCGCAGCAGCTTGGCTTGCAGGGACAGCGGCATGTCGCCGATCTCATCGAGCAGCAACGTACCGCCGTGCGCCGCGTCAAACAGCCCGGCGTGGTTGCGGTCGGCGCCGGTGAACGCACCTTTGCGATAGCCAAACAACTCGCTTTCCAGCAGCCCTTCCGGGCACGCGGCGCAGTTTTGCACGACGAATGCCTGGGCCCTGCGCGGGCCGCTGGCGTGAATGGCGCGCGCCACCACTTCCTTGCCGGTGCCGGTTTCACCGCGCAGCAAGACGGTGTAAGGGGTATGCAGGACCTTGCCGATCAAGCGGCAGGTGTCTGCCATGGCTGCGCTGTGACCGATCAGGCCATAGGTGCCGAGCGTTGGCGCACTCACCTCATGCAGCACGCCTGCCTGCACCGGCTGCATACGCCGCAACAGCGCCCGTTGATTCAAGGTAAAGCTGCCCAGCTGCGCCAGCGATGTCGTATAGCCAGCCAGCGCTGCGGTGTGTTGGCTGGCGCACAGCAACACACCGATGATTGCCTGGCGCGAGTTCCGCAGCGGCACGCAGGCCAAGGCGCGCCACGGCGCCGACGCAACGGGCAGGAATGCGCGGTCATAGACACTGCTGTGCACATCGTCGAGGCACAGGACGATGCGCTGGTTCACCACACACTGCAGCAGTTGCTCGTGCTGGAAGTCCCTGTCGCCCACCGGCAGTGCGTCACGTGAGTGCTGGGCAACCAGCGCCAGCCGGCCGTTCGCTTCATCCCGCCAATACAATTGGCTGAGTTCACACTCGCTCAGCTGTGCGGCCGCGGCCACGCACAGGTTCGGCAAACGGCTTTCGTCGTGTTCAAGCCCCAGGCGGCTGATCCAGCCCAGCAGGGTTTCGGCGTAGGCCAGGGGTTGCGGCAGTTGGCTGAATAACGTCTGCGTCATTGGCTGAACTCACAGACCGGCGCGCCGTTTGCGTCCAGCCGTGCGTGGACGTTAGCCAGGCATTCGCCAGCCGACATCGCGGCCAGCAACTGGTCCGCCATTTGCGCCAGCAAGTGGCTCTCGATCCATTGGTCGATGTAGCGGGCGCCGCTGTCGGTATGCAGGCAGCGCTCAGCCATGTGCGCAACCAGTTCGTCGGTGTAGGTGAACGCCAGTTTGCGTTGCTGCAAACGCTGGCCCAGGCGCCCAAGTTTGAGGCGAGCGACGTCACGCAGCGCGTCACCGACAATCGGGTAGTACGGCACTACCCGCATGCGCGCGAGCAACGCTGGCTTGAAGTGCGCCCGCAGCACCGGCTGGATCGCCGCTTGCAGTGCCTCGATGGCGGGCCGTCGGCCGTCGGCGCACAGTGCGCCGATGTGCTCGCTGGCCAGGTTGGACGTCATCAGGATCAGCGTATTGCGAAAGTCGATCGCCCGGCCCTCGCCGTCATTGGCGCGACCCTTGTCGAAGACCTGGTAAAACAGGTTCAACACCTCCGGGTCGGCCTTCTCGACCTCATCGAGCAGGATCACCGAATACGGGCGCTGGCGCACCGCCTCCGTCAGCACGCCGCCTTCGCCGTAGCCCACATAGCCAGGCGGCGCACCGATCAAGCGCGACAGCGAGTGCTTCTCCTGATACTCGGACATGTTGAGGGTGGTCACAAAACGCTCGCCGCCATACAACAGGTCCGCCAGGGCCAATGCGGTTTCGGTCTTGCCCACGCCGCTGGGACCGACCAACAGGAACACGCCCACCGGCGCGTCGGCGTTGTTCAGCCCCGCCGCGACCGCCCGCAGGCTGCGGTCGAGGGCCTGCACGGCGTGTTCCTGGCCGAGGATGCGTGCGCGCAAGGCGCCGGCGAAAGCCATGACTGTTGCACTGTGTGCCAGGGTGATCTGTTCCACCGGGATGCCGGTCCAGGCGCTGACAACTTCAGCGATCAGGCGCGGACAGACTTCGGCGTTGATCGCCGGCTGCTGGTCCGGCGGCAACGCCGCACACGCCTGTTCGATAGCCTCCACGCGCTGGTTGACGCCGTGCAAGGCCGTCTCGTCGACAGGATGCCCGGCATCGGCGTCCCGGTTCAACGCCAGCTGTTCACGCAAGGCGTCTGCGCGCTCGGCGTGCAACTGCTGCACTGCCTCGGCTGGCATCGCCCGCTGTGTCCGCAGCCTGGCGCAGGCGGTATCCAGCACATCCACGGCCTTGTCCGGCAACAGGCGGCCCGCCAGATAACGCGCGCTCATGTGCGCAGCGGCGACCACCGCGTCGTCACGCACGTACACACCATGGCTGGCCTCATACGCTGGCACCAGCCCGCGCAGGATCGACACGGCCTCGCTGATGCTCGGTTCATTGACCAGTACCGGCTGAAAACGCCGGGACAAGGCGGGGTCTTTCTCGATGTGGCGTTTGTATTCCGACCAGGTAGTGGCCGCGATGGTCCGCAGCTCACCCCGTGCCAATGCCGGCTTGAGCAGATTGGCCGCATCGCTGCCACCTGCAGGACCTGCCGCGCCCACCAGGGTATGCGCTTCATCGACAAACAGGATCACCGCCTGTGGCGACGCGTGGACCTCGTCAATCACACCCTTGAGGCGCCGTTCAAATTCACCCTGCAGGCTCGCACCGGCTTGCAGCAAGCCCATGTCCAGGCTCAACAGGCGCACCGCCTTGAGCGGGGCCGGCACCTGCGCGGCGACCACCCGCAAGGCCAGCCCTTCGACAACGGCAGTCTTGCCCACGCCGGCCTCGCCGACCAGGATCGGGTTGTTTTTGCGCCGACGCATCAGGATATCGATCAACTGACGGATTTCCCCATCGCGGCACAGCACCGGGTCGATCCGCCCATCACGGGCCTGTTGTGTCAGGTCATGGGTAAACCGTTGCAGCATCGACCCCGCCACCGCGTGCCCGCTGGCAGGCGCCTGGCTCAGGATAAAGTCGCGCACGCGCGTCACATCCAGGCGGGCCAGGCAGCGCTGATAGGCGTTGCCCGCATGCTCCAGCGGATGGCCCAACAGCGCCAGCAGCAGCGCGCCGTGATCGACCTCGGGATGCCCCAGTTCGACATGGGCGACCATCGACGCTTGCTGCAACCAGCGCACCAGCGGTTGGGCGAACACGGGATTGCGCGTCGCATGCCCCTCGCGCTTGGGTTGCAGCACGGCATGCAGTTCACTCGCCGGCACCCCGACGTCCATCAGGGCCTTGTCCAGCAAACCGCCGGGGCACTCCAACAGCTCCAGCAGCAGATCCTCCACCAACACTTCCCGGCCACCGCGGTTGACACAACGCTCGGCGGCGCGCTCCAGGTCGCCGCGCGTGCGGGCGGTCAAGGTCTGGATCAGTTGTTGCAAATCGATATTCATCATCACCCTTGATCCCTATGGAACATTGCCGGCCAGCGTGACGGCGCCGTCGGCGCGTTCGTGCGCCAGCCAAGTGGTCCAGCCCAGACCACACACATTGCGTTCGCCGAGATGCAACGCGCGGATCTCCCCTGCGGCCAGCACCAGGCGCAGGTCATAGGCCAGCGGATCGCGCACGGTCAGCCGCACCAAGGCGCACAACGCCGGGTAACCCGTGCCGAACGGCAGGAATTCGTGAAAGCGCTGCCAATCAAGCCCAACGATATGCACCCGGAATTTGCCGCCCCGGTCGGCGACGCGCTCGCCCAGCACCAGGTCCCGGCCCAGCCCATGGTTGGCAAGGCCCAATCGGTTGCGCTGCGCCGGATCAATCGACACGCTGCGCGCCACCCATTGCTCGATGAACAATCGGTCGTGCTTGAAGTAGTAACGCAGCACCGTCTCGACCAGGGCCGCCGAATGCGCGCGCAAACTCAACAACCCGAGGTACGGCAGCAAGCGCTTGCAATCGAGTTGCGTCACCTCGCGTATCGCCTGCCCGCCCAGGCCCACCAACGCAAACATCTGCTCGGAGAAGGCATCGCCAGCGCCGCTGCGAAATCGCGCGTAATAGCGGTATTTGCGCCAGATCGGCAGCAGCAACCGATGCAGGCGATGTTGAAACAGGTTGAGAAAATCCCGCGTCGCGTTGCCGCCGGCCTGCTCGGCGCAGGCCTGTTCGCCGTAGAACGCCGGCAGCGGCGAACCCGCACCAAACAGCCCGAGGACATTGAGGCGCAGGCGCGCACGCAGTTGCCCGTGTTCGCTGAAGAACTCCACGCGGTCAATGTCCTGCCCGGGAAACCCGAGGCCAGGGTTGGCGACGAACTCCAGTTGGTCGTACAGCGCGTCCTCATCCAGCAAGGGATTGGCGACGCGCAGGTGACCGATCACTTGCAGCACCGCCTGGTACAGCGAGTACTCGCGAATGGTGCGGGTCAGTGTGTTTAAAGCAGGGGTTGTTGGCCCATCCGGGGTGGCCATAGGTACACATCTCCTTGTGTGCTGATCACGCGCAGTTCGTGGTACGAGTTGAGGCTGGCATACAGTGCGAAAAACTCATTGAGGACCGAGGCGAACACAAACACTTCGCCATGGCCGAGAAAGCCCT
Source organism: Pseudomonas sp. CBZ-4 (assembly GCF_000346755.1). GTDB lineage: Bacteria > Pseudomonadota > Gammaproteobacteria > Pseudomonadales > Pseudomonadaceae > Aquipseudomonas. The sequence goes on from NZ_ANNV01000114.1 coordinate 22,433, forward strand.
GGGGCTCGATGCACAGGTCAACGCGCAACCCGCGCAATGGCAGGCCGTGATGCAGGCGATCGACCGCTTCGTGGCGAATCGAACGCAACGCATCCAGGCGGCGCCGGCTGACTTTCTGCGCCTGCCGGTCGTGATAACGCGGCAAGTCGTAGGTTTCGAGGACCACTTTCAGCGCATTGATATCGGTCAGCGACAGGTAGTTGAGCGACATGTGGCTGATCAGCTTCCACAGGAAATCCTGGTCCAGGGGCGGCGCGAAGCTGGGGGTCGGCACGCTGATGTTGCGGAAGGTGACAAATTCCGGCGTCTGCTCGCAGGCCTGGCGAATATCGCCCACCTGCAGTTGCCGAGGCAGGTTGTGGTGGGTGCAGGTCAGCTCGACCGACAGTGTTTCCTGCTCATGGCCGTGGCCCACGACCAGCCAGGTGTCCAACCCGTCATGCTGCGCCGAGGCACGCTGGCGAACGGTATAGCTCGCAGCATTACCCTCATGTTCAAAGGATTCGAACGGCACGTAAGCCTGGTAACCCAAGCCTCCCGGCCGCCAGCCGGTCACCGTGTCCACGGAAAACACGCTGGCATGGCCGGGGGCATATTCCCCCGGCAGCAGCAGGTATTCGTCCTGCCTGGCGTCCAGCCGGATCGGCACCGCGTCGTGCTGGAACAGGTTGACGATGGGGGTGCAATACAGCTTCACGTTGTCCAGGGTCGGCGGCTGCGGCGCATGCCCGCGAATATCCAGGTCAAAACGTAGCAACAGGCTGCGCGTGGCCTTGAGCACGTGGGTGGGTAATGCGTGGACCCCTTCAAGCCCGTCGATATCGACAAACAGATACTTCTCGGGAAAGACGAAGTACTCCTGCAAATGGCGATAGCCGCGAAAGGTGTTTTGCGGATAAGGGATCAGGGCCTGATCCTCGGCAAACCCGACGGGCTGCACCTGCTCCGGGCGCAATCGCAGCACCGTCGGCTGCCCGTCCCCGCCGTTGAGCGGCACCCCGTCCGCGTCCAACGGCAGCAGTTCGATGCCTTCCAGGTGCCGCAACAGGCTGAGGTACAAGCCTTGGCTGATATAGCGATCGCCCGCCAGATGCAGGCGCAAGGCGTCGACCACCAGCATGCTGAAATCACCCTCGGCGCTCATGTCCAGGCGCAGGCTCAACAACCCGCGCTCGCCTCTGGCCATATAGTCCAGCGCGCCGATCTGCAGCGGCAGGACCCGGGTGGAGTAGCAGGTACGGAAACGGCAGCGGGCGCCCTTCACCACCACGCTTTCCACGGCCGTATCTCGCGCCACCTCGACGCCAGGCCCGGCGTGCTTGAGCGGGTCGAACTGCAGGATGCTGAACGCCGGCAGCGGCCGCATATAGTTGGGCCACAACAACTGCATCAGCGAGTGGCTCAGTTCGGGCAGTTCATCATCCAGCTTCTGGCGCAGGCGCCCGGTGAGGAACGCAAAGCCTTCCAGCAACCGTTCCACATCCGGGTCTTGCCCGGCGTCGGCGAGGAACGGCGCCAGGGCCGGGTTGCGCTCAGAGAAGCGCCGCCCCAGCTGGCGCAGGGCACTGAGTTCACTTTGGTAATAGCGGTTAAAGGCCATCGGGCAACACCTCGACCCGCCCGGCCTCACCCAGCTGTGCGCGGAACGCGACAGGCTGGGTGGTACCGTTGAAGGTCAACAGCGCGTCAATCACGAACGCCAGGACCAAGGGGTCGCGATCACGGGGCAGCAGCCTGACCTGGACACTCGCCAACCGGGGTTCACAGGCCTGGATAAAACCCTCGATCTGCCGTCGTGACTGGTTCAGCGACTCATGCAGGCTGCACCGCATGTCGTTGAAGTCGGGCAACCCGTAGTCCGGTCGGGTCTGCACGCTGCCCGCGCGGGTGCTGAGCATTTTCCCCAGGTGGACGGCGATGCAGGCCACCTGGGACGCATCAGTGGGCGGCGCCTGTTCGAGGCGTTCGAACAGGCTGCGGTGATCGACACTCATGCTTTGTCGAGCTTGCCGACCAGGGACAGGGTGAAATCCGCCCCCATGTACTTGAAGTGCGGCCGCACGCTCAGGTTGACGCGATACCAGCCGGGTTCGCCTTCCACGTCACTGACGACAACTCGCGCGGCCCGCAACGGGCGCCGCCCACGCACTTCGGCGCTGGGGTTTTCCTGGTCGGCGACGTACTGGCGGATCCACTTGTTGAGCTCCAGCTCCAGGTCGGTCCGTTCCTTCCACGAGCCCAGCTGCTCGCGCTGCAAGACCTTGAGGTAATGCGCCAGGCGGTTGACCACCATCATGTAGGGCAATTGCGTGCCCAGGCGGTAGTTCAACTCCGCGTCCTTGGCTTCGGCGCTGATGCCGAAGTGCTTGGGTTTCTGCACCGAACTGGCGGAAAAGAACGCGGCGTTGTCACTGCCCTTGCGCATGGTCAGGGCGATGAAGCCTTCCTCGGCCAACTCGTATTCACGCCGGTCGGAGACCAGGACTTCGGTGGGAATCTTCGTTTCGATTTCGCCCATGCTGTGGAAGTGGTGCAGCGGCAAGTCCTCCACCGCACCGCCGCTTTGCGGGCCGATGATGTTCGGGCACCAACGGAACCGGGCAAAACTGTCGGTCAGGCGCGTGGCGAAGGCATAGGCGGTATTGCCCCACAGGTAGTGTTCGTGGCTGTTGACCACGTTCTCCTGATACACGAAGGTCTTCACTGGGCATTCAAGTGGGTCGTAGGGCGTGCGCAACAAGAAACGCGGCACGGTCAGGCCGATGTAGCGCGCGTCCTCGCTCTGGCGAAAGCTCTGCCATTTGGCAAACTGCGGGCCTTCGAAATGGTCCTTGAGGTCCTTGAGGTCCGGCAAACCGGTGAAGCTTTCGAGGCCAAAGAACGCCGGCCCTGCAGACGCGATAAACGGCGCGTGGGCCATGCAGGCTACGCTGGAGGCGTACTGCATGAGCTTGACGTCAGGGGCGCTCGGCGACAGGTAGTAATTGGCAATGATCGCGCCCACGGGCTGACCGCCAAACTGGCCGTATTCGGCGCTGTAGATGTGTTTGTACAGCCCGGACTGGATGATCTCTGCCGAGTCTTCGAAGTCGTCGAGCAAGTCCTGGCGAGCGACATTCAACAGCTCGATCTTGATGTTTTCACGGAAGTCGGTGCGTTCGACCAGCAGCTGCAAGCCTTTCCATGCCGCCTCCAGCGCCTGGAACTCAGGGTGGTGGAGAATTTCGTCCATTTGCCGGCTGAGCTTGCTGTCGATCTCGCTGATCATCCGATCCACCAGGCGTTTTTTTACCGGCTCACCGCTGTTATGCGGCTTGAGCAACTCGGCGATAAACGCGGCGACCCCGCGCTTGGCAATGCCATAGGCCTCATCATCGGCGTTCAACAGGGTCTGGGCGATGATGCCGTCGAGGATGCTGCGTTCACCGGTGGGTTGCAGGTGCTGCGGCTGTGTTTGGGTGCTCATGCATCAGTGTCCTTTTACTGAAAAAATCATGCGTCAGGGCTGCTCAGCCCAAGCTCGGCCAACACCCGCGTGCGGGAATCGTCGTCGGCCAGCGCCTGTTCAATGGCATGGCGAAAACTCGGGGTATTGCCCAGCGGGCCCTTGAGCGCCATCAGCGCGTCACGCAGGGCCATCAGTTTTTGCAGCTCTGGCACCTGCTCGACCAGGTTCGCGGGGTTGAAGTCCTTCATTGAGTGGATGTGTAGCCCGATGGCCAGTTCTTCGGTGTCGGTCTCGTCCTGCAGGCGATTGGGCACGCTGAGGGTGAGCTTCAATGCCTGTTTGGCGAGCACCTCGTCCAGGGTGTTCTTGTCGATGCCGATGGGTTTGCGCTCTTCCAGCTTGCGCAGGTCCTCGCGCCCGGTGAAATCCCCCAGCACCAGCAATTTCAACGGCAGCTCGACCTCTTCCTGAGCACCGCCAAGCGCCGGTTTGAACGTGATGTTGATACGTTCCTTGGGCGCAACCGAACCTTCTTTGGCCATGGTGTTTCTCCTTTTTCCTGTGGCTCGAAAGCCTATTCAAGTACCGCTTCCAGATCGAAACGGCACAACCTGCGGTGGGTGTCTTCCTTGCGTTCACGCACAGCCTGGCTTTGCGGCAAGAGGTCGCAGCAGCGATACAGCAATTGCGCGACCTGCAAGGCCAGCGCCGGCTCCCAGCGTTCGAGCCCGGCGTGTTGCAGTTCCTGGTCGAGTTGTTCGAGCTGGACCTTCGCCAGCTCGTGTTTGCCCGCCAGCACACACAGCCGCGCCACGGCCAGGCGCCACTGGAAACGCTCACGCTCGCTGACGGCGGCACGCACGCCCTGACCGAGTTGGTTGACGGCGGCCTTGAGTCCGTCCTTGCGCAGCACGGGCATGACCTGCTGCAAGGCGGCCTCCCACGGCTGCGCCGTCGTATCGGTGGCCACCTTGGGCGGCTCGGGTTTGCGCACATGGCGTTCGACGTGGAGCGTGATCCAGTCACGGGTGGCCGCATCGGCAAAGGGCACGCCGTCGTGAAAGCGCAGCTCGGGCAGGTTCGGCAGGCGCTTGAGCAACAGGGCGAAGTCGACCTCAAGTTCGACCATTGCAGCCTCGGCCTGCAACGCGGCCAGGCATTCCCAGGCCCGGCGCAGGCCGTCGAACCAGAACATCGCGGTCGCGAGGCTGGCTTCAAGCTCAAGCAACAAGTCGGCGTATTGACCGCTGTCGAAGCGCTCCTGGTAGCGCTGGAGCTTGTCTGCCGTGGGGCCGCGCAGGGTGGTGATGCGTTCACCGTCGGCATCCGGATAGCCCGCCAGCGTCAGCCAGGCCATGGCGCGGCTCAGGCGCAGGGCACGCAAGTCGGTGGCACCCTGGCGCAACCACCAGGCGCAGAGCGGTCGGGCTTGATCCTGCAAGTTACGCAGCCGTTTATGCGCCGCTTTTTCGCTGTCGATTGCGATTTCAGGCGCGAGCAATTGGGTAGTGGCGTGCTTGAGCTGGGCAATCACCGCACCCACTGCGCCGGGCTCAGGCGCCGCGTGTGCCGCCCGCTCCAGATGCTGCGCCAATTGCCGACGAATCGGCAGCAACAGCGGTGCGTCATCCCCCAGGTGCGCAGACCAGAGTTCATCGAGCTGCGTGAGGTGTTCAAGGATGGCTTGGAATAACGGACGTTGCGGGTGCAACGCCAGGTTTTGCGGGCACAGCGGCTCAAGGCGCAGCACCAGCCAGCCAAAGGCCGCCGCACGGGTACGCTGCTTGGCGGGGTAAACCTCGAGCCAATGCCTCTCGCAGAGATAACGCAGCAGCCCAAGGCCTGCGAGCAACCCCGGGAAGGATTCACACTGATGCAGTGCCCAGGTCAACCACACTGCGACGCGCAAATCCTTTGAGTGATGGCGCAACAGACCCTCAGCGACGCCCCTGACCTTCTGCCAGTCCGGCTGGCCGCCGCCATGTACTGATTGCGCCTTGGCCAGCTCGAACTCCAACACTTCATATTCACTTGAAAAGCGCATGTCACTGCCGGCAAAACTCGCCGGCGCGCAAGGTGAGCGCGCCAATTCAAGGTAATAATCCAGCAGTTTGTCTGAGTAGATCATGCGCAACCATGGACGAAGATTAAAGGCAGAGCGGGCAAACTAATCATCGTTTAAAACGCGCGATCAGCGTGCCGCATCAACTTCGCCAAATCACCGCGAAGCTCGCAAACCTTAGCCACGCCAACAGCATTGGGCAAGCAACACAACCGGGGTTAAGGAATATCCTACAACCCTTATAAAACAAGGCGATGCGCAATTATTTGCGCAGCTTGATCAGCACGAAACCCGTCAAGAATCACGCAAACCTTTTAAATCCGCGGCGCAACAAGATGAGCAATTAAATGCACACTGCTGCGCAGTTAATGCGAGCAAATACCGTATAACTAATGGCCAACTTACGCCCAACTAACCAGCCACCCCTTATTTCATTACCCCCGGCACTTTCAGGCACGCTTCTTGTTATAGGACCTTGCCCATCCGGCACCCTGCGCCGCGTGGGCCCCTCTCAATAACCAGGCAAGGAAAGCGACATGCCAACACCCGCGTATCTCTCCATTACCGGTGTCAAACAAGGTTTGATTACCGCAGGCACGTTTACCCAGGACTCGGTCGGCAACATCTACCAGGAAGGCCATGAAGATCAGATTCTGGTGCAGGCGTTCAGCCATCAGGTAATCATTCCCCGTGACCCGCAATCCGGCCAACCCACCGGGCAGCGTGTGCACAAGCCGCTGATGATCAGCAAGATCTTCGACAAGTCCTCACCCCTGCTTTTCAGCGCGCTCACGGCGGGGGAAGAGGTCAAATGCCGCCTGGAGTGGTTCCGTACCTCCTCGGCCGGCACCCAGGAGCATTACTTCACCATCGAGCTGGAAGGCGCGACCATCGTCGATATCCAGTCACGCATGCCCAATTGCCAGGACCCGGCGAATGCGCACTTCACCCATCTGGAGGACGTGCACTTCACCTATCGCAAGATCGTCTGGACCCACGAAGTGGCCGGTACGTCCGGCTCGGACGACTGGCGCACGCCCGTAGCCGGCTAGACCATCGCCAATGGGTGCTTGCGCTTCGGCGCACCAAACACCCGGTCGATGGCCTCAAGGTCATGTTCATCCAGCACCAGCTGTGCCGCGCGGGCGTTCAGCCGCACATGCTCGGGGGTCACGGCCTTGGGGATGGCGATCACGCCGTCCTGGCGCAACACCCAGGCCAGGGACACCTGTGCCGGGGTCACGTCATGACGGCGGGCGATCTGCTTGAGGGTGGGGCTGGCCAGCAACGCGCCGCCCTGGGCAATCGGGCAGTACGCCATCAGCGGTAGATGGTGCTGCTGCCACCAGGGCAGCAAGTCGAACTCGATGCCGCGCTCTTCAATGTTGTAGAGCACCTGGTTGGTGGCACACGCCGGGGCGGCGAGCTCCTGCAGGTCTGCCACATCAAAGTTGGACACGCCCCAGCGGCCGATCTTGCCGGCTTCGCGCAAGCGCTCGAAGGCTTCGACGGTTTCTTCCAGGGGATACTGGCCACGCCAGTGCAGCAGATACAGATCGATGTAGTCCGTGCCCAGGCGTTGCAGGCTGGCGTCGCAGGCACGTGGCACGCCTTTGCGGCTGGCATTGTGCGGATACACCTTGCTCACCAGGAACACCTGGTCGCGCCTGCCGCGAATGGCTTCGCCGACCACCTCCTCGGCGCCGCCTTCGCCGTACATCTCGGCGGTATCGATCAGGGTCATGCCCTCGTCGATCCCCAGTTGCAAGGCCGCGACTTCGGCACGGCGCTGACTCGGGTCCTCGCCCATGCGCCAGGTGCCCTGGCCGACAACAGGGACCGGAACACCGGCCAGATCAATGGTACGCATGACAACCTCCTGATGAGTTCGCGGATAAACAGTGTGGCATTGGCCGGACAAAAGGGTTCAATCGCAGTATGGTTGGCGCCTGCCAAGTCGCCAGGAAGAACCTGCAATGCTGTTTGTCGTCATGCTCGGGGGCAAGCACCCACGGGCCAGGATCGAAGTGCACGATGTGGTATTCGCCGTGGCGGATACGCTGCAAGCCACCTACCCGCAATTGCGCGATGCCTGGTTTGGCAGCCCCAAGGGTGTACACATTGATTCGTGGATGGCGGTGGATGGCGTGGACGGCTGGAAGATCCAGCTCAGCCACCTGGCGCCTGCTGCCGGCGCCCAGCGCCTGTTTTTCATTAACCTGGGCGGTTATGAAGCCAGCGTGTTTGGCGAAGCTCACCACTACGTACTGGTGGTGGCGCGCGATGCCCGGGAAGCAAAAGCCCTGGGCAAGCAGCAGATGCTGCGCCAGTGGGCCCAGGCCCATACCGATGCCGTGATGGATATTGATGACTGCCTGCCGATTGACCTGGTGGATGGGCGTTACATTCATCTGGAGCAAGGCCAGCATCGACCGATCGTGCAGCACAACGACTACATCGTGCTGCCCTGATGGCAAATGTGGGAGCTGGCTTGTGTGGGAGCTGGCTTGCCTGTGATGCAGGCAACTCGGTACATCAGAAAAACCCAGTTGATGCCATCGCAGGCAAGCCAGCTCCCACAGGGGACCGCGCACGCTTCATTGATCAGGTCGGCTGTCAGGCCGCCTCGCTTTGCTTTTGCTTTTGATCTTGGGCGCCCCGTTAAACACGCTGGCCGGAATTCGA
>NZ_ANNV01000115.1 GCF_000346755.1 Pseudomonas sp. CBZ-4
CCGCTATCGCGGGCAAGCCCGCTCCCACATTTGGATCGGCGTATATTTTCAAGCATCAAAAAAAAGGGCGATCAGTGATCGCCCCAAAGCTACATCGAGAGGTTCTTTAGTGGGACGCGGAGCGTCCCGTGCGGCATTCCCACGCGGAGCGTGGGAACGATCACTACAAACTGATCTGCTTGCGCTCCTCATCCGTCAACCGCGCCCGCGCCTGTTCGCTCAGCGGCCCGGCGCCCAGCACCTGCACCGGGCTGTTGGGGTTGTAGCTGGAGCTCTTCTGCTCCAGCTCACGCGGCACCGGCTCCGTGCCAAAGCCCAGCACTTCCACGGTGACAATCGACGGCCGCCCCTGCTTCGCCGCCGCCTGCTGATTGCGCGCCGCGTCTTCTGCGGCCTGGGACGCCGCGGCCCCCGCCGCGCTGGCCGAGCTCATGGCGCCGGTGTTGACCGTGGCCGAGACCGGCACCCCGGACGACTTGCCCTGGGTCTGGATATTCGCCGCGTTCACCACCCGCAGGGCCGCAATGTTGATGTTGCCCGACACGCGAATGCCCGCCTCGCCCGCATCGATGGTGCCCAGCGGCGCGATCAGGTCGATGTCCCCCGCCGGCACTTCCGGGATCGGGTTGAGCGTGGCGATCCCCGCGCCGGTACTCGGCACCGACGGCGACAGGCTCACGTTGCCCCAGTTGTCATAGACCCGCTTGGGCGGCGTGTACACCACGGTGGTCTTGGAGCCGCGCCCGGCGTTGATGTCGCCCTCGGCGGTCCAGCCCATGATCGAGCCGCCAAAGGTGGTCATGATCCGGCTTTGCCCGAGCAGGATGCTGCCCATGGAGTACAGCTGAATGTCCCCGGCGCCCTGGGTAATCACCCCGGCGGTGGACGGTGGTGCCGCGCCTTCGATGCCGAAGGTCTGGCCGCCGCCCGGGGTGAACATCTGGATCGAGCCGCCGGCATTGGTGTGTACGCCCGAGCCGTTGAACAAGGTGATATCGCCCTGATAGGTGATCGGGTTGCCGGCCACATCCTTGTCCGGGAACAGCGCGGCAATCGCGGTGCGGCCACGCAGGTAGCTGCCCTGGCGCACGCCGCCGTCCTCGTTGTACTCGCGGCCGGCGGCCTTGAGTTCGGCGAAGTACACGTCGCGGGCAAACACCCGTTGCTGCTCGGCAGGCAACGCTGCGTAGTAGGCACGCGCCTGCTCGCTGTCGCCGACAAAACCGAAGCGCTCGGCCAGCCAGGTGACCAGTTCGTTTTCGTAGGTCTTGGCGACCTTGACGCCCTGCAACGACTCACCGGGTTGCGCCTGGTTGAGCGGGTTCAGGTAGGTCGCGACGAAGCGCTGGTAATCCGGCCCGTTGGCGCCGACACCGGCCTGCATGACGATGCTCGCACCGGGGCGGGTATCGCCCGGCAGGATCGCGCCAAGGCTGGTCACGCTGTGCTCGCCGCCGGCGCCGGTCAGCAGGATGTTGCGCCCGGCGGAAACTTCCAGCAGGCCGGGGCCGGCGACTTGGAAGTTGCTGAAGAGGATGTCGCGGCCGGCGGAGACGATGGAGATGTCGTTGGGGTTTTTGTGCAAGAAAAGGTTATTGCTCGAACCCGCGTCAGTCCTGTCCAGGCCAAAGCTACGACCACTGCTGACGATATCCCGCCCGGCCATCATCCTTATCGCACCGTTACCTTCATACCAAGTCTCACCTTCATGCAGTGACCCTGGGGTTGCGCTAAACGTGATAATCCGACCACTGCTTACTCCGACCAGATCGCCGTCCATCGCATAAAAACGCGCCGGTTCAGCACTGCCAACGGCGGACGCAGCTGCCGTAGCTGGCCCAAACGCAAACAACGACAAGGAGCCCAAGCTGCCACTGGCTGGCAGGTTACTGGCCACCACCGCAGTGCCAATACGAGCTTGATAGGCAGGATTCCAAGGGGTTGCCAGCGAACTTTGCGCCGCCCCGGACTGGCTGACCGCCATACCACCGCCGTAGATCGAGCCCTGAGCAAGGAATTGCAACTGGCCGTTCTGCCCCGGTGCCAGCAGCAAGGGGTAGCTGTAGTTTCCGTCGTTGTTGGCTTGCAGTTCGGCCGCTTTACCGTAATACAGACTCCCGCCAGCCGCCGTTGCCCGCACAATTGACGGATAGACCACCGCCAGGTCGGCCGGCGTATCGGATCGAGTAAACGGCGTCAGGTTCCCACCCAAGGAGAACAGATCGATAGCCGTGTCCTTGGTCCACAACGTGAACCAACTGGCGCCGGTACCCAGGGTGGTGCCTTGTGCAAACGGCGAGGCATGGCTGATCGACACCCGGCCCGGGTCTTCAACGTTCTGTACCACCAGATCCGCCAGGGCCTGCACATTGAACGTCGCGTCGCCCGGCACCAGGGTCAGCCCACCACGCGCCACGCCACGGGTCGAGACCAGCGGGTCGAATGCACGGGTCTCGCCGGGGCTCTGTTCGGTAGATGTATTGCCGTACAACAGATCGACGCTGCCCACGCTGGCGCTGCGCAACTGCACATCGCCGCGAAGGTTGACCAGCACGCCATCACGGTGGTCATCGGAGCTTGCAAGACTGGCGGGGTTCAAGCTGCCACCGATGCGCACCCGCAGGTCGCCGCCGCCGGTCAACTGCAAGCCGCCATCGCTGGCGACCCTGCCCGTACTGCCGACTGCCAGCACCAGGCCTTGGCTATGGGGGTTCAACGCCGTGTTGCTGAGGCCATAACCTAGCGTATTCAAAACCCCGGCGTTGCCATCGACGTTGACCGTCAGATCGCCGCCGCCGAGGGTGCCAAATCCGGTGAAGCCAAGCATGGTATCGGCCCCCGAAGGCGTCGCAGCGTAACTACCGAAGTTGATCCACCAGGCGCTCGGTTGCGCCTGCCCTCCGGTCGCCACCGCATTGCTGCCCTGGCGCCACAGCCAGTTGCCGACGTTGGCCGAGTCGGTCCCGATATCCTTGGGATCGGGGCGCCCGACAGTGTTCAGAGTGGTGCTGGTGATATCACCGGTCAAATCGCCCCCGGCAGTGATCGTCAGATTACCCCCTGCCTCTGGATACCACGCCCGGTACAGGCTGGTGGGCGAGCCGTTGACGAATTGCTCGAACAGGCTGCCCGCGCTCAGCACAGTTTTCGCCACCCCCTGCTTCGCCTTGGCCTGGTTATACGGGTCGCCCTCGAACGTGCCCGACGAGGACGTACCGGCGGTGTACACCCCATACAACGAGTCCATGCTCAGGTTGCCTGCACTCAACAAGTCCAGGTCGCCGGTGCCGGTGCGGATCACGCTGAAACGTGTGCTCGCCGGTGCGGCCGCATACTCCAGCGGGTTTTTGAGCTGGCAAAACATCATGCTGGCGGCGCACAGCTGGTCGACGGTAAACCGGTTGAAGCGATACACCAGTTCGTCGGTCATCTCGGCACCCAGCGTTACCACGACCCCCGCCCTCGCGAAGCGATCGACGGAGTACTGGGTGAAGACATAAGCCCCCGTGGTCTTGCAGAACTGCGGGGACGCACCACAAAAATCATTGATGGAACCCTGGTTGAGGCCATCGAGTACCTGCTGATCGACAGGATCACCCGCCTTGACGGTCACCCCTTTGCCCCCCAGATACGCGACCGCAGCCGCCGTCCAGACTTCCACACCACGCGGCGGCAATTGCTTGGCGAACATGCCGTAATGCGTATCCGCCAGATGCAGGTCGCCGCTGCGCGGATGCGCTTGCAGGATGCGACTGTCGGCAGCCTCGGTATCGGCGCCTGCCACCAGGCGCAACGACCAGGATTGCGTGCCCTCGGCCAGCATCGGCGCGATTGCCCACAGCTGCCCGGACCCGCCAGCGCGCAGTTGCACCGACCTCACGCCATCGGGCAATTTCACATTGGTACCGGCAGGAATCAGCGCGCCTTTGGGCAAGTCCTTGGTGCCATCGAGCAACACAAGGTTGTTGCTCGGATTGGCCTGATGCACGCCTGGCAACGGCACGCCTTTCGGCCAGAGCATGCCCTGCAACACGGTACCCTCGGTCAACAGCGTACCGGCGCCCAGTTGCGTGCCTTCGGCCAATGTCTGCGCCTCGCTGAGCAAGGTGCCAGCGGCGAACAACAGATTGCCGCCCGCATCGCGCACGTCGGCCGCGACAACGCTGCCGGCCGCCAATACCAGCTCCTGGCCCAATGTCGCCGTTACCGGCAGCCGGGTATTGGCCGCGACCGTCAGGCCCTTGATCGGCAGGTCATAGTTCAACGTGGTGCCCGCCGGGAACGCCGTGCCATCGGCCAGGGTCACGCCGTTGCCCGGCACCACCACCGTACCGCCCCGGTAGTCGATGCCTGGCAGCAACACCCAGCCCTTGTCGTCCGCCGACGGCGGTGGCGGCGCGAAGCCGTCGTTGATGCTGCCGTAGATATTCAGGTCGCCACCGGCACGCAGGGTCAGACTGCCGGATTCACCGGAACCGTAGACCGCGTTGTCCTGCTGGCTATGGGGGTTGAGGCTGGCGTAGCGGTAACGGGACAGGTCCAGGTCGCCCTGCACCACCAGGTCACCGTCCGCCGTCTTGCTGACGATTTCCACGCCGGGGCGCACATGGAAAGCATCGGCGTAGGTGGCGTTGTTCAGCCCGGCGAGTTTGTTTTGCAGCAAGTGGGTGTTCTGCAACGCGGCGTTGATGAAGTCATTGCTCAGCGCGTGCTTGCCATCCAGGTAGCCCTGGGTGATCTCCTGATAGGGCTTGCCGCTGGCGGTGGCGTCGGTTTTTTCCGGGGCATCGTCGTAGGTGGCCATGCCATTGAGGCTGATGGAACGCGCGCCCTGGATCGTCACGCGGCCGCTGGCGTCGATGGCGATGTCGTTGCTGCCGAGGCGTGGCGCGTTGAGTTCCAGGGTGCCGCGATTGCGTCCGTCGTTACCGGCCGCGCCGTCGGTGCCGTGGCGCAGGTCGATGCGGGCGCCGCTGGCGAGGGTCAGTTGGCCGTCGCCGGAGCCCAGCACCACCATGGCGCGGTTGGGCGAGTCGATGATCTTGCCGTAGCTGTCCACCCGTAGTTTGCTGCCGTGGGCGTCGAGTACCGCCGTGCCGTCAAGGGTCAGGCCGTGCTTGCCGGCCAGGGTAATGCTGCCGACGCGCTCACCGCTGGCGTCCACCAGGCCGTTGACCCGCAGGCGGCCGTTGTCGAGGGACACGCTGATGTTGCCGGCCTTGAGGCCGTTGCCGATGGTCAAGTCGCCCTGCTTGAGCTGGAAGCTGCGGCCACCATAGACCGCGCCCTGGTTGAGGCGCCCGTTGAGGTCGGCAAATTGCTGGTCGAGGGAACCGCTGCCGCCCAGGTGCTGGGCCTGGAGTTCCACGGTCGCGGCCTCGTAGGGCATCGACGTGCCACCGGCGGCGTAATAACCGCTGCTGCTACCCAGGATCTTGCCTTGCAGATCGACGATCCCGGCCGCCGCGTCGGTTGCCACCGCGCGCAATTTACCGGCCTGGTTGTGCTGGGCCGACAGGTCGATGGTCGAACCGGCGGCCTGGCGGATATTGCCGTTGCGGCTGTCGAGCAACACGTCGCCGCCCCAGCCGTATTGGGTCACATCGTTGAAGGCGATGGGGCGCCCGGCCACGTCGATCAGTGCGTCATCGGTCAACACCACATCGCCACGGGCACTGAGGCTGACCTTGCCGCTGGGCAGCACCACCGCCCCGGCCACGCGAATGCTGTCGCCTTGCAAGGCCAGCTCGGCACCCTGGCCGCTGGCGGTGCCACGGGGACCGGCGGAGGCGCCGATATCAATCGCGCCACCGGCGGTAATGCGGTTCACCGAGCCGGCAGCACCGGTCATCAGCGGTGTGCGAATGGTCAGGTTGCCACCGCTGTACTGGAAGCCGGTGACCGGGTCATAGGCGCCCTGGCTCTGGTACACCTTCAGGCTGCCCTTGTGGTTGGCGGTGACGCGCTCGCTGGCGTTGAGATTGACGTTGGCAAACCCGAGGGCCAGGCGGTCGAAGCTTTTTACATTGCTCGGCTGGCCAAAGTCGCCATAGCCGAACTCGATGCGCTCGGCGTTGATGTCGAGGCGCCCGCTGCCGGTGCCCGCGCCGCCTGTCACCACGGTGCCAGGGGCGTTGGTGGCGCCCAGCCAGATCAGGTTGGCGGTGTGGATCGTCGCCACATCATTGGCGCCACCGGCGCCATACATCGCCGGGGTGGACAGCATCAGGTTGCTCAGCAGCGACTTGCCGGTGAGCGGGTCGTAGGTGTCGAGGCTGGTGGTGCCGTAGAAGTTGAAGCTGTCGCGGGCGGACAGTTGCAGGGTTTCCAGGGCGGGTGCGCCGAATTGCGTGTCACCGCGCAACAGGCGGTCGAGCAGCGCTTGGGTCAGGGTCAGCCCGGCAGGTACGCGGTTGCCCGCAGCGGCCAAGGCTTCGGCGCTGCCCAGGTTGATCGCGCTGACACCGAGGTTGAGGTGACGGGTGCCGTAGCGCACTTCATCGCCCAACTGGAAGGTGCCGTTGGTCAAGGCGACGATGCTGCCATCGGAATACAGACCGGTCCCGCCACTGCAGGCGCCGCTGTCGCAGGCACCCACGTTGATCCCCTGGCTGATCCCGTTTTGCGCAGTGCCACTGACCACATTGAGCAGCCCGTTGGACACCGCCAACATGTTGTCCACTTTGTAGATAAACCCGTCACGCGCGTCGTAACTGGCCTTGCCACGCCCCAGGGTGTTGATCGAGGCGCCCTGCTCGACCACGATGGCGCCAACGTCGCTGACCAGGAACACTTCGGGTGCAGCGAGGGTTGCACCCTCACGCAACGTGACCGTGCTGTAGGCCGCATTGAGGCCGGACGCCAGGCTGATAAAGTTGCCGGACTGGCCGTATTCCACAACGGTCATGCCGCCGACCATCAGCCGTGAGGCGCCCAAGGCATTGAGGGAGTCGGCCTTGAGGGTGATGCCGGCGAAGTCAGCGGTGGCTGATTTGCCAGCGCCTACCACTTCAATGCCCAGTGTGCTTGGGTCCGTCACGGCCACCGTACCGCCGTACCCACCTGAAGCAGCCTCAAACCGCCCTACGCCCTCGAACGAAAAGCCATCGGCACCCGCACCGGGGCGCAGCGCCAGCTTCAAGGTCTTGGCGTCGGCTTCCAGCATCGGTCGCGGCACGCCTAGCCGCGCGGCATCGGCTTTGGCGAACTGGGCATAGCCTGTTTCGTTGTATTGGGAGTAACGGCGCAGGGTATCGGCGGAAGTCAGGATCAACTGGCTGGCGATGCTGTTGCTGATCCCGGTATTGGCAATCGACAGGTGCCCGGAAGTGGCCCACGAGCCATTGCGCATCAAGGTGGTCGCCGCGTCGCTGCCAAGCCCGGCGAGGCCATTGACCTCCACGCGAAAGGCCCCCGGCAGCAGCGCGTAGGTGGAGGGCATCAGGGTGTAGGTGCCCGCCGGCAACCCCGGCACGCCGGCGCCGATCGTGACCTGCTGGCCGACCATTGGCGCTGAAGCGCCGCCCTCCGGCGCCACGGGCGCGGCACCCGGCTGGATCCCCGGCACAATTGCATAGACCGGGTTGGTGGCCAGGCCCGGCAGCACAAACCCGCCGTTGGCGCCGAACTGCACCAGCGGGTTGAAGCGCGCGTCAGTGGAGCCGCCACGGCCGGAAATAAAACCAGCCCCGAGCAATTCGCCACCGCCGGACAGATCCAGCGTGGCCTGCGGCTGCACGGCCACCGTGGTACCGCCGAGGATCACCCCGACGCTCAGATCGCTCATCGCCGTGGCCACGCCACCCTGGCCGATAAACGTGACCTTTTGCCCGTTATAGCGGTACTCCTGGCCGTCCAGCGTGCCGCCATACGGCAGCACCAGGCCCTTGCCACTCACCGAGGTGAGACTGCCCGGCAACAATTGCACCAGACTACTGCCCATACTGCCGATGTCGATCAGGCCCAATGGCGCACGCACCACACCGCCCTGGCGAACCGTCGCCGCGCCCAGTTGCAGGCGGCCGAAGGCCGAATACGGCATGGCGGCGTCGGCGCTGCCGGTACGGCCGATGGTCAGCGTACGCAGCGGGTCGAATTGGATCGAGTTGGCAGTCACTTCCCCCAGATATCCGGCGATCACCCGCGCACTGGCCTGGGTGCCCGGATACAACTGGGCCGCGCGCAGGGTCATGTCGCCATGGGTCAGCAATTGCGTGCTGATACCCGGCGCAATGGCGTTCTCATTCGGCCCGGCGAGGAAGCGCAGGTCGCCCTGGCTGGTCAGGTTCACCTGATCAAAACCGCGACGCTCGATGTCCAACAAACTCCAATCCGCCTGATTCAGGCTGCCCTTGAGGCCAAACAACACACTGCCGCGCACATCGATCAGGTTGCCACTGGCATTGAACTGCGCGGCTGTCTCCAGAAACGACGGCTTGGGCAGCTCGATAATCGGGCGAATGTACTGATCCTTGCCGGGCGTGTTGATGCCGTTGAGCAATAGATACGGCGCCGACAGGTTGACCCGCGAATCACCCGCAGCATTTTCACTGAGGGCAAACGCCGAACCGAACAGTCGCAGGCTCTGCCCCAGCGCCAGTGCAACGTCGCCGTCAAAGCCCATGATGCCGTTGCTCATCAGCGCCAGGTTATCAAAGCCACCCGCGCTGACTTGATCCACCCCCAGGCGCCCATGGCCATATTCCAGCCCTGCGGCGGCCTCCTCTGGCGTGCCGGCCAGGTCGTGACGCTGATGGGTCTGGCTGAGCAGCAGTTCACGGCCCTTGAGCACCTGATCGACGGCGGTAAACCGCTCGTAGTTCGGACTTTCCAGCGCCACCGCCAGGCTACCGCCCGCCGCGCCAGCACCGCCCGCCCGGGCGACAAAACTGCCGTCCAGGTACAGGCCGTTATTCGACGCCAGGCTGATGCTGCCGCCATTGCTGGCCTGCTGTACCAGGCCCTGCCCGGCAATGTTCAATGGCGCCTGGGTGCCGGAAGCGTCGAGGCGCGCACCTTCGCGCACCACCACAAACAAATCACTGGCGGTGGCAATGCCCGTCGTCAGGTCGAGGGTGCCGCCGATATTGATGGTGCCGCCGTCGCGGACCACGCCATATGCGCGGCCACGGTTGTCCAGCGCGGTCGCCGCCCGCGCTGCGGCATCGATCAGCGCGTGTTCGCCGACCCAGATCGAGCGACCATGGCCGAGGGAGTTCACCGCATCGGACGCGGCGGCGCGCAGCCCTCCCAGGGTGATGCTGCCGCCCCAGGCATTCAGCGTGCCGTCCATGTTCAGTTGACCGACGCTGCGCAGGTTGATGGCCTGGCCCGGGTCAACATTGATCACCGCGCCTGGGCCCACGGTCAGCACGGTGCTTGCCATTTGCTCGGCGGTGGAGTTGTTCTCGCCGGCATTCAGGCTCAGGGTTGCGCCACGGCGCTGGGTCAGTACGCCCTTGATCGCGTCTTCTTGGTAGAGCGCGGGGGTCCAGCGCTCCAGGGCGATGGCCGGATCGCTGCCGGTGGCGGCAGACAACGCCTGCTCACCGGCGCGCAGCACCGGAGCAGTGACATCGACCTGCGTGCCGTCGGTGACCAGCAAACCTTCGTTGCCCGTGATGTCGTAGGCCGAAAAGCCCTTGTTGAAGAAGTCACCCGCCAGTTTCAGGGTGTCGGCATCCGCAGCCACGGCGCTGTCGCCGATCTGCACCTTGCGTGTCTGCAACGCCAGGGTGCCGCCGCCGTTGACGCCGTAGCCGCGCAGCTCGCCGTCCAGGCCCAAGGCACCGAGGGCGCTCAAGGTCACGTTGCCGCCCTTGCCGCCCGCCAGTTTGCCGTCCACACCGAGCGTGGCGCCGGAAGACGCGTCCACCACGCTACCGGCCGCCAGGCTGATGTTGCCGGTGCCACGCAGCGAGACCTTGCCGCCGTTCACATAGGCCACGCCGGTGTTGTTGGCCGCGTCCAGCAGCAGGTTGTTCCAGCGCCCACTGACGTCCAGCTTGACCCCTTCCGCCACCGTCAGGCTGCCGTCGCCCGGCAGGATCGTGTCGGCCACCGCGCCGTCCTTGAGCGGGTCGACCTGGCTGAGAATGTTCCCGGCATGAATGCTGCCGCCGTGGGCCGTGAGGTTGGCGTTGACCGCCACCCCCGGCGCGAACAGGGTGATGGTGCCGCCATCGGCGACGTTGAGCGCACCGTTGACGCTGACCTGCTGGTTGGCCGCAACCTTGACCGCGCCCAACTGGAAGCCGTTGAGTTGCTCGCTGTCGAGCACAATCTGGCCCTGACGCTCGCTCGGCAGTTCCGTGGTGAGGTCGAGGCCGTCGGCGATTTTTTGCGTGTTGCTGTCGATCAACACCTGCTCGGCGGTCGCGCCCAACGCATAACGCAAGGTGCCCGTGGTCTTGTTATAGATCGGCACGTACTGGCCAATGATCAACTGCGCGCGCTGGGCCATCGCGTTCTGCGACTGCTGGTAGCCGTCGAGGTTGATCGCCGGCGCCTGCATCTGCCGCTCGCCCTGGAACACATCACTGACCACCTGCCCTTCGAGCACCGCACTGGTGGTGCCGACCACCAGCTTGCCGGCATCGCGGCCCACGGTATAACCGGCTTCGTTGCGCCCCTGCGGCGCAATCAGCGGGTTGTAGTAATACTCGGTCTGGCCCCAGCGCACGCTGGTGTCTTCATAACCCTTGTAGATCCCGGAATAGAGAATGTCCCCCGGCGCCCGCGACAGCTCATACAGGCGGCGATCCGGGCCCTTGAGCCAGGTCTGCCGGATGTAGCCGTCCTGCACATCCACGGTGCCGCCCGACAGGTTGATCTGCGCGCCCTGCTGGGTCACCACATCCTTGCCGGTAAAGGTCACGGTGCCGCCCTGGGCCATCCACTCGCCCACCGAGTGACCCTGGGTGCCGAGGTAGCCGCCGACTTCCAGCAAGCCGCCCGCCGTGTACCAGCGGTCCGTGGCATAACCGTTGGTGCCCGCCGCGACAAACACCAGCTCGCGCAAGTCCACCCACACGTCGTTGTTGATCAGTTGCCCGTTGTCGCGGTTGACCGCGGCATCGCGCTGTTCGTTGCCCTGCACGTTGATCTTGATGTTGTTGGCTTCCATCGCCACCTTGACGCCGACCGCCCCCGACACGTCGATGATCGCGCCATCGCGCACCAGGCTGCGCTGGCCGGCGCTGACTGCGACCTGGCCGCCGGTGGCCAGGGTGATCGAGCCTTTCTGGAAGTCCACAGTGCCGCCGCTGACGATCTCGATGCGCGACTGGTCGGTGCGGTCGGCCACCGCGCTGAGGTGGTCGAACTGGCCGTCGATCAGGTTGGCGGGCTTGCCGTCGAGCAGGGTCAGGCCGTTGTTCTTCTGGGTATTCAGCGCAGTGCTGCCGCTGGCATCCAAGAGGATTGCGGTGGTGCTGCCGGCGCCGAGGGTGACGCTGCCGGTGCTGTCGCTGGCCGAGTTGAGCAAGTGAATCGTGCCGCGTGTGTCCACCGAGGTGCTGGCCAGCGCCACGCCGTTTTGCTGGACCTGGTGACCGGTCAGGGTGATGTCGCCGGTGGACGCCATGATCAGGCCGCTGTTGCTGACCTTGCCCGCCGCGCTCTCGAAGTTGAGGGCGGTGGCGACTTCATTGCCACGGGTGGTGGAACGCTCGTTGCCTGCCGTGCCGACGCCTTTGCGGATATAGAAGCTGTCACCGGCCGCCAGGGTGGTCTGGCCCTTGGCGGTGATGATCGTGCCGGCGTTTTCCACCTCGGTGCCGAGCAGCAAGGCATAACCGCCGGCATCGGTGGAGGTGGCGGCGTTGTGGGTCTGGATCAGCGCACCGCGTTGCACCTCAACCTTGCCGGCCGCGTCGGTGAAGGTCGGCTGGGTGCCGGTGGTATCGACGTAGAGGCCGCGTTGGGTGAACTGCTCATCGGTGATGTTCGCCGCCGCCGCCACCAGGTTGCGCACATTGACCTGGCTGGTGCCGCCGAAGACCACGCCGTTGGCGTTCATGATCATCACCGTGCCCGCGCCCTTGATCTGGCCCTGGATCTCGCTCGGCCGCGCATTCGGATCGTTGACGCGGTTCAGCGCGGCCCAGTTGGACTGCTGCTGGAAGTCCACGGTGGTGTTGCGCCCGACGTTGAAGGTCTCCCAGTTGAGGATCGCCTTGTCGGCGGTCTGCTCGATGCTCACCGTGGTCTTGCCGCCCGCCTGGGACTGGGTCGGCGCCTTGGCGTTGATCCAGCCCTGGGTCAGGCTGTTGTCCACCTGCAAACCGCCCTTGCCCAGGCCATCGGGAATAGTCGAAACCTGCCCCAACGCCGCCTGCCGCCCCGCCGCCTGCGCCGCCTGCTGGGCCGCAATCGCCGCGACGCTGGTGTTCAGCGTGCTGATGGACCGCGCCAGGCGCTGGTTGACCTGCGCCTGCTGGCTCAGCGTCGGCATGCCCGGCACCTGCCCCGCGCTCAAACGCGCAGCGGTGGTGGCGCGCGTCGCGCCTTTTTCGGCAAACCACGCAGCACTGAACGCCTGGGCGGCATGGGCATTGCCCGCCACCATCAACAAGGCAATGGCCTGGGCCAGCGGCTTGAGGCGCAACACGGTCTGGGCACGCGGGCCCTGGGCATTCAGCTTGAGCGTGGGTTTGCAGCGGACCATCGGGAATCTTCCTTCTTTGTTAGCGCCCCGGGGCAAGACAGGCGCACGTATGAGGGTTAGGCGGTTGGCGAGGGGCGGGACTGAACTTCTGTCATGCAAAGTTCATATACGGCTGCTAACGCAAAAAAATCAGCAACGGCACAGGCCGTTGCTGATCGGTGTTGCGGGTCGTTGAAAGCAGGGGTTACAGCGGACGACCGATGCCGTTGCAGACGCTGGTGTTGCCGATGCCTTGGGCGTTGGAAACGGTCGCGAAGGTGTCGGTTACCGCTTGTTTCCAGTTAGCTGGCAGCGGTACGAAACGGTTGTCGCTAATGACAGCGTCGTTGTTGAGAGCCGCATCGTAGTGAAGCAGGAAGAAGTCTTGCACTTGGGCAGTCTGGGCAGCGTTGGCGTAGCACTGGCTGAAGATCAGGTTGGTGAAGCCCAAGATCGGGTAGCCGTTGGATGGGTAAGCGAAGGTGGCCGAGCCGTAATTGGAAGCACCGAACACCGGAACCCAGTTGAACTGGTCAGTATCGTCGATGCGCGAACCATCCGGACGGGTTTGGGTTGGAGCGAGGATCTGACCGATAGCAGCCGAAATGTTGGCCGGTGCGGGCGAATAACCAGAAACCTTGGCGACTTTGGTGGCGTCCTCTAAGCCTGCCAATGTAGACGCCGCGTACGCCGGGCTCATGTAGGTAATACGACCTTCGCGAGCGCTCAGCGCATTCATAGCCGCTTTGCTGGTGTCAGCGGGTACAGCACCGGCTGGCAGAGTAGCGGCGCTGACGCCAGCGACGAAACCATAGCTGTCTTGGAAGGTAGTGGTAACGGCGAATTTCTTGGCTTCGTTGCACTTGGCATTAAGGAAGCGAGTAAACAACTCGGTAGTGCCGCTGGACTCCGACTGATAAACCACGATGATCGCACCAGTACGACCAGAACCGCTAATCTGCTTCCAATTTGTCAGTCGGCCAGAGAACACGCCACACAACTGGTGAACACTCAGGTCAACCGCATTAGTACCTGCCTTGTTGAATGGAATAGCAACTGAAGTGGCGAACGAAGGCACCTGGATCAACTTGCCCCAGGTCGGTTGTTTGTTCGTTTTGTAAGCCAGCAGTTCGGCAGCCGTCAGCTTCGAATCACTAGCAGCCCAATGCACGTTCTTATTGGTAATACCTGGCCTTAGTTTGCTGTAGTCATTCGTCAAGAAGGCAACCTTGCCCCGACCACTACCGACACCAAGGTAGGGAGCGAAACCGGCAGTCAATACGTCAGCAGTCTGATAGACCGTTTCTGGAAGCGTGGCACCGCCTCCGTTGAGGTCGGCCATGGCGGCCGGGGCTGTGCCCAATGCAGCAAGGGCCATGGATACCGCGAAAACTTTGGTGTTGAACATTACAAATCTCCTTTGCGTAGTTTCATCCGTGAGGTGACATCGAGATGCGGGCCAAAAAAAATCAGCAACGGCACAGGCCGTTGCTGATCGGTGTTGCGGGTCGTTGAAAGCAGGGGTTACAGCGGACGACCGATGCCGTTGCAGACGCTGGTGTTGCCGATGCCTTGGGCGTTGGAAACGGTCGCGAAGGTGTCGGTTACCGCTTGTTTCCAGTTAGCTGGCAGCGGTACGAAGCGGTTGTCGTTGATGGCGGTGTCGTTGTTGATGGCTGCATCGTAGTGACGCAGGAAGAAGTCTTGCACTTGGGTAGTCTGGGCAGCGTTGGCGTAGCACTGGCTGAAGATCAGGTTAGTGAAGCCCAGGATCGGGTAGCCGGTGGATGGGTAAGCGAAAGTGGACGAACCGCTTGCAGTAGCGGCGAATACTGGAACCCAGTTGTCTTGGTCAGTGGCGTCGATGAACGAACCATTCGGACGGGCTTGGGTTGGCGCGAGGATCTGACCGATAGCGGCCGATACGTTGCCTGGAGCAGGCGAAACACCGCCAATCTTGGCAACTTTGGTGGCGTCATCCAGACCGGCCAAAGTAGTCGCCGCGTAGTCCGGGCTCATGTAGGTGATTCGGCCTTGGGCAGCGTTCAGCGCAGTCATCACGCCTTGGCTGGTGGTAGCAGGCACTGCGCCGGCTGGCAAGGTACCGGCGCTGACGCCAGCGACGAAGCCGTAGCTGTCTTTGAAGGTCGTGGTGATGGCGAACTTCTTGGCTTCGGTGCACTTGGCGTTGAGGAAGCGGGTGAACAGCTCGGTGGTGCCGCTCGACTCGTCACGGTAAACCACGACGATCGGGCCAGTACGGCCGGAGCCGGTGATTTGGTTCCAGGTGGTCAGGCGACCGGAGAACACGCCGCACAGTTGCGGAACAGTCAGGTCAACCGCGTTGATGCCGGTCTTGTTGAACGGAATGGCAACCGAAGTGGCCACCGAAGGCACCTGGATCAATTTGCCCCAGGTCGGCTGTTTGTTGGTTTTGTAAGCCAGCAGCTCGGCAGCCGACAGCTTGGAATCGCTACCCGCCCAGTGCACGTTCTTGTTGGTCACACCGGCCACAAGCTTGGTGTAGTCGTTGTTCAGAAAAGCCGCCTTGCCGTTGCCGCTGCCAACGCCGATGTAAGGGGCGAAGCCGGCAGTCAGTACGCCGGCAGTCTGGTACAGCGGCTGTGGCAGAGTGGCGCCGCCGCCGTTTACGTCTGCGAATGCAGCCTGTGCCGAGCACAGGGCAGCGAGGGTCATGGATACCGCGAGAACGTTGCGCTT
Source organism: Pseudomonas sp. CBZ-4 (assembly GCF_000346755.1). Classification (GTDB taxonomy): domain Bacteria; phylum Pseudomonadota; class Gammaproteobacteria; order Pseudomonadales; family Pseudomonadaceae; genus Aquipseudomonas. The sequence continues at coordinate 15,368 of NZ_ANNV01000115.1, forward strand.
AAACATGAAGAAGCTCCTTTCGTCGTGTTTGTACGTTTGGGGTAGATGGCTCTTGCATGACGCCATGGCTTCGGTCCCAAGCCGTCTTGCGGGGGTGGCCAGGGGTGAAAACCATGGGAGAGAAAGTCGCAGTTTCCGATGACGGTTATGGGAAAAAACCTCGGGAGGAAACGCTTGATTTTTAAAAAGATTCTCGGGTGTTTTGGTCATGGTTCCGAGCGGTTTGGGGGTAGGTGACAGCGAGGTTTCAGTGGGTGGGGCTGGAGGCCGTATAGCGCTTGGGATGTGACGGAATGAGGAACCCGAGGTTGAACGGGAGTACCCAAATTCACTGAACACACACAGCTCCCACAGTTGATTTGTGTTCACACAGCAAGATCAGGTGACGAGTTGGTTGATTTCGATGATGGGCAGCAATACGGCCATGACGATGACGAGCACGACAGCGCCCATCACCACGATCATCAGCGGCTCCAGCAACGCGGTCATGCCCATGGCCCTTCGCTCAATATCGCGGGACAACGTCTGCGCCGCGCGCTCCAGCATCGGCGGCAGCGAACCGGTTTTTTCGCCGCTGGCGATCAGGTGGATCAGCACCGGTGGGAACACCTTCTCCACCGCCAGCGCCGGGGCGAGGTTGACGCCTTCGCGCACTTTGGCGGTGGCATCACTGACGCACTGATCAAGGCGGTCGTTGGACAGGGTTTGCCGCGCCGCTTCCAGCGCGCGCAACAGCGGCACACCGGCGCCGCCGAGGATCGCCAGGGTCGAGGCGAAGCGTGCGGTGTTGAGGCCCAGCACAAAGCGCCCGATCAGCGGCAGGCGCAACACCCGGCTATGCCAATTCAGGCGCGCCACGGGGTTGCGCAGATACAGGCGCCAACTCCAGAAACCGCCGACGATCCCGGCAAAACACAGCCAGCCCCAGGCGCGGATGAAGTCGCTGGCGTTGAGCATCGCCAGGGTCAGCCCGGGCAAATCCTGGCGCGCCTGGGAGAACGCGCTGACCACCTGCGGCACCACGTAGCTCAACAGGAAAATCACAATGCCGATGGACACGAGCCCCACCACGCCGGGGTAGATAAACGCGGTGAGGATCTTGCCGCGCAGGTTGTTGCGCTCCTCGATGTAGTCGGCGAGGCGCTCCATCACCTGGGCCAGGTCGCCGGACTCCTCCCCCGCCGCGATCAGCGCGCGGTAGATCGACGGAAAGTCCCGTGGCCGTGCGGCCAACGCCTCCGCCAGGCGCATGCCGCCGCGCACATCGGCGCGCACGGCGGCCAGGGTCTGGGCGATGTGTTTTTTCTCGGCCTGCTCCACCGTCGCGCTCAGCGCCGCTTCCAACGGCAGGCTCGCGCCCAGCAGGCTGGCCAGTTGGCGCGTGGCCCAGGCCAAATCATTGTCCGATAGTTTGGGGGTGAACACACTGCTGCCGCCCGCCGCTTGCTGGTTGCCTTCGAGCTGCACCAGCAACGCGGTCAAACCGCGACCGCGCAGGCTGGCAAACGCCGCGCTCTGGCTGTCGGCCTCCACATGCCCGGACTCGACCTTGCCGCTGGCATCGGCGGCTTCAAAACGATAGCGATTCATCAGGCGTCCCGTGTCACACGCAGGATTTCTTCGGGGGCGGTGGCGCCGCTGCGCACCCAGCGCTCGCCGTCTTCACGCATGCTGAACATGCCGGCGCGGCGGGCGGCCAGGCGCAGGTCCTGCTCACCGGCGCCCTGGTGGATCAGGCTGCGCACGTCGTCATCGACGCTGAACAATTCATGAATACCCGTACGGCCGCTGTAGCCGATCTGGTTGCAGTGCGCACAACCCACCGGGCGCCAGGTGCCGGGCGCGGCCGGGTCTTCCTGCTTGCAGTGCGGGCACAGGCGACGCACCAGGCGCTGGGCCAACACGCCCAGCAACGACGAGGCGAGCAGGAAGGGCTCGACGCCCATGTCGATCAAGCGGTTGACCGCCGACACCGCATCGTTGGTGTGCAGGGTCGCCAGCACCAGGTGACCGGTGAGCGAGGCCTGCACGGCGATTTGCGCGGTCTCCAGGTCGCGGATCTCGCCGATCATGATGATGTCCGGGTCCTGGCGCAGGATCGCGCGCAGGGCGAGGCCGAAGGTCATGTCGATCTTGGCGTTGACCTGGATCTGGCTGATGCCCGGCAGGTCGTATTCCACCGGGTCTTCGACGGTGAGGATATTGCTGGTGCTCGCGTCCAGCCGCGCCAGGGCGGCGTAGAGGCTGGTGGTCTTGCCGCTGCCGGTGGGTCCGGTGACCAACACGATGCCGTGGGGCTGGCGGATCAGGGTGTCGAGGCGCGCCAACAGTTGGGGCTCCATGCCCAGGGTTTCCAGTTGCAAGCGCCCGGCTTGTTTATCCAGCAGGCGCATGACCACGCGTTCGCCGTGGCCGGTGGGCACCGTGGACACCCGGATGTCGATGGGCCGCCCGGCCACGCGCAGGGCGATGCGACCGTCCTGGGGCAGGCGTTTTTCGGCGATGTCGAGTTGGGCCATGATCTTGATCCGCGATACCAGCGCGCCGTGTAGCGCTTTGCGCGGGGACACGACGTCGCGCAGGGTGCCGTCGACGCGGTAGCGCACCACGGAGTGGGTTTCGTAGGGTTCGATGTGAATGTCGCTGGCTTCGTCGCGGGCGGCTTGGGTGAGCAAGGCGTTGATCATGCGGATCACCGGGGCGCCGTCCTGGGTGTCGAGCAGGTCGGTGACTTCGGGCATGTCTTGCATGAGGCGGTCGAGGTCGACCTCGTTTTCGGCCGCGCCGACGACGGCGGCGGCGCTGCCGGTGTCGGCGTAGGCGCTGGTGAGGAGGCCGTCGAGTTCGTCGTCGCGGACGTGTTCGATGGGGGACTGGCCGAATTGGCGGTGGACTTCGCTGATGGACCAGCCGGGGGTTGAGGGGCACACCGTTAGCAGCATGCCTTCGGCGTTGGTGCGCAGGAGGATGCGTTGGGATTTGGCCCAGGCGTAAGGGAGTAGGCTCATAGGAGTACATATCCGTTGCTGCGGTAACGGCGGCTTAGGGTTCCGCCCTTACGGCGGCTCACTTTTGAAGAGCGCAAAAGTA
>NZ_ANNV01000116.1 GCF_000346755.1 Pseudomonas sp. CBZ-4
CCAGCTGACCCACCGCTATCGCAGGCAAGCCAGCTCCCACAGTTTGATTTCAGTTGGTCTCTAGGGCTTGTTTCACGTCGATGGCTTTGGGCAGCAGGTGGTTCTGGTAGAACAGATCCGCCGTTGCCTGCTGCGCCTGGATGATCTTCTCGTCAATCGGCAGGATCGGCGAAGGCGGACGATTGTCCATGTACCGCGCGATCACATCCGCAGGCAGGCCCATGAAGCGGGTCAGCACCTTCAAGCTGTCTTCCCGTTGGCAGCGGGTCAGCGCTTCGGCGCTGCTGAGTTCACCGAGCAGGTCGTGGACAAAGGCACCGTTAGCCTTGGCGTATTCACGCCGCGCCGTGTACACCGGCCCCGACAAGCCCAACCCTTCACCGTTGGCCAGCACATGACTCGCGCTCTGGCTCAAGGCCAACGACGAATAGGGTTCCCAGATCGCCCAGGCATCCACGCTGCCGCGCTCAAACGCCGCGCGCGCATCGGCCGGTGGCAGGTACACCGGCTGGATGTCCTTGTAGCTCAGCCCGGCCTTGTTCAGCGCGCGCAGGATCACGTTGTGGGAGCTGGAGCCTTTCTGGAACGCGACTTTCTTGCCCTTGAGGTCCGCCACTGAGTGCAGCGGGCTGTCGTTGCGCACGAGGATGGTTTCGGCGCTGGGCTTGGGCGGTTCGGCGCCGATGTAGACCAGGTCCGCACCTGCGGCCTGGGCAAAGAGGGGCGGGATATCGCCGGTGGAGCCCACATCCAGCGCACCGACGTTCAACGCTTCAAGCATCTGCGGGCCGGCGGGGAATTCGATCCACTTCACGTCAGTCTGCGGGAAGCGCTTTTCCAGCAGGCCATGTTCCTTGGCCAATACCAAGGCAATGGAGCCTTTCTGGTAGCCGATGCGCAGGGTGGCGGGGTCGGCGGCGAGGGCGGTTTGGGTCACGGCCAGCAGGGCCAATACCAGTGCGCGAATCTTCATGGGCGGTCCTTTTTAAAGCGGTTTTCGGGGCGCGCCAAACCGAGGTTGTCACGCAAGGTGGCGCCGCTGTATTCGCTGCGGAACAGGCCGCGCCGTTGCAGCTCGGGCACCACCCACTGGGCGAAATCCTCCAGCCCACCGGGCAGGTGCGGGACCAGGATGTTGAAGCCATCGGCGGCGCCGTTTTCGAACCAGCGTTGCAGCTCGTCGGCGATCTGCTCCGGTGTGCCGATCAGGCTGTAATGCCCGCGACCACCGGCAATTTTTCGCCCCAACTGGGCCAGCGTCAGGTTCTCGCGCAACGCCAAATCGCTGAGCAATTGCTGGCGGCTGCGCTGGCCGCTGTCAGTCAGTGGCAACTCTGGCAACGGCCCGTCCAGCGGGTAGCCGGACAGGTCGAAGTTACCGAGCATGCGCCCCAGCAGCGCGACGCCGACCTCGGGCTCGACCAGATCCTGGAACGCCTCGAACTTCGCCTGCGCCTCGGCCTCGGTCTGGCCGACCACCACAAACACGCCGGGCATGATTTTCAGCGAGTCTGCCTCGCGTCCGTACTGCACAAGACGGCCCTTGAGGTCGGCATAAAATCCCTGGGCATTCTCCAGCGACGTCTGTGCGGTAAACACCACTTCGGCAGTTTGCGCCGCCAGATCGCGACCGGCTTCGGACGAGCCCGCCTGCACGATCACCGGCTGACCCTGGGGCGAGCGTGCGACGTTCAGCGGGCCCTTGACGCGAAAGTGTTCGCCCACATGGTCGAGCACATGCACCTTCGCCGGGTCGTAGTAATTGCCGCTGGCCTTGTCGCGCACAAAGGCGTCGTCTTCCCAGCTGTCCCACAAGCCGGTCACCACCTGATGAAACTCGCGGGCGCGGCTGTAGCGCTCGCCGTGGCCGAGGTGCTCATCACGGCCGAAATTCTGCGCCTCGGCGGCGGCGTCCGAGGTCACCAGGTTCCAGCCTGCGCGCCCGCCGGACAGGTGATCCAGCGAGGCGAACTTGCGCGCCACATGGTAGGGCTCGTTGTAGGTGGTGGTCGCCGTGGCGATCAAGCCGATGTGTTCCGTCACCGCACTCAACGCCGCGAGCAAGGTCAGCGGCTCGAAGTGATCCGACCGCGCCATATGGCTGGCGATCTCGCCGGTGGCCGCCGCCACGCTGTCCGCCACGAACAGCGCATCGAACCTGGCCGCTTCGGCGACCCGCGCCAGGTGCTTGTACTGGGCGAAATCCAGCCCGGCATTCGCCGGTACATCGGGATGGCGCCAGGCGGCGACGTGGTGCCCGGTGGCCATGAGGAAGGCGCCGAGTTTCAGTTGACGGCTCATATCAGAAATCCTTGCGCAGTTGCACGCCGAAGTAACGTTCATCGTCACGGGGCACGGCGCGGTAGATGTAGTTGCCGCCGCTGGCCAGCATCGGCGAATAGGACTTGTCGGCGAGGTTCTTCGCCAGCAGCGCTACGCGCCAGCCGTTGTTGTAGTCGGCCAGGGCCACGCTGGCGTTCCAGATGCCGTAGGCGCCTTGCTTGGTGTCGAGGTTCTGGCTGATGTCGTACTGCACTTCGCTCTGCCAGCTGTAGTCGGTGCCCAGTTCGATGTCCAGGCCGTTGTCCAGGGGGATGCTGTAGTCGGCGCGTACGTAGCTTTTCCAGTCCGGGCTGTACGGCAGCGGCTTGCCATTTACGTTGCACGTGGCTGCTGCGCCGGCGGGGCAGGCGAATGCGTCGATGCGTGCGCGGGTGTAGGCCAGGGCACCGGACAGCTTGAGTTGCTGGGTGGCCTGCAAGGCGTAATCCAGCTCGACGCCTTCGCTGCTGACGCTGCCGGCGTTGATCAAGCGGGTCACCACTTGCCCTGCGACGGTGTCGAAAAAGTTGGCCTGGTAGTTGTCGTAATCGCTATGGAACACCGCGAGGTTGGTGGTCAGGCGGTTGTTCCAGGCGGTGGCCTTGATCCCGGCTTCCCAGGTGTTGGAGGTTTCCGGCTTGAGCGCATCGGTGTCGCGCGGCTGCATGTTGAAGAACACGTTGTAGGCCGGGCCTTTGTAGCCGCGCGAGTAGGTCAGGTAGCTGGTGACGTTGTCGCTGATGTCGTACTGCACACCGAGGCGGCCGGACCAGCCGTCTTCGTCCACCGAGCCGGAACTGGACGTGGCCGGTTGGATCCCGCTGACCGTGGTGGCCGAGGTGGAGACGCGGCGGTGATCGTATTTCAGGTCATCGTGGGTGTAGCGCAAGCCGGCGATGCCGCGAAAGCGCGAAGTGAAGTTCAGCGTGCTCTCGCCGAACACCGCGTAGCTGTCGTTGGTGGTGCTGTAGTCGGCGATGCCACGGTCGGTGCGCGTGGTGGTCGTGAGGGTGCGCTGGTAGGTTTCTTCGTCCTTGCCGTGCATGTAGAACAGGCCGCCGACGTACTCCAGGAACTCACCTTTGGGCGAGGCCAGGCGCAGTTCCTGGGAGTACTGGTTGAACTCCAACTGGCCCTTGTCGGCGGTGCCGGGGAATGCGGCGGTTACGTTGCCCAGGCGGTCGCCATCCTGGTACTGGGTGTTGTTCCAGCCGCGCCAGGCGGTGATCGAGGTCAGGGTGTAGTCGCCGAGGTTCCAGTCCAGCTGGGCCGACAGGCCTTTGTTGGTGTCTTCCACATGGCTGCGGGTGTCGGTGTTGATGTCGCGGTTGTCGCTGGAGGCACGCACCGGGCTCAGGGCGTTGGTGAACGCCGGGGTCAGGGACTTGCTCACTACGCCGTTGGGCGCGTCGTCGTGGGACTGCATGTAGTCGGCGATCAGGGTCAGCGTCACGTCGTCATTGGGGGTGAACGCCAACTTGCCGCGAATGCCCTTGTGGTTGTAGCCGTTGACCTCCTGGCCGTTGTGCTGGTTGTCGACGTTGCCGTCGTAGCTGCCGAACAAGGTGCTGACCGAGCCCTTGAGCACGTCGGGGATAAGGCTGCCGCCGATGCCGAAGCGGGTGCGGCTTTCGTTGCCGCTGTAGTAGGACTGGTCGATATAGCCGTGGGTCTCGGCGGTCGGCGCCTTGCTGGTGATATTGAGCACGCCGGCCGAAGCGTTCTTGCCGAACAGCGTGCCTTGTGGGCCGCGCAGTACTTCGATGCGTTCCAGGTCGAGCAGGTCGAGGGTGGCCTGGCCGGGGCGGGCGTAGACCACGCCGTCGATCACCGTGGCCACCGTCGGCTCCACGCCGGGGGAGGTGGAGATGGTGCCGACGCCGCGCACGAACAGCGAGGTGTCCTTGTTGGAGGCGCCGGTGCGGAAGTTCAGCGACGGCACCTGTTGCGCGATGCTCGCCACGCCGTTGCGGTTGTCGCGTTCCAGCTGCTCGCCGTCGAGCACCGAGACCGCCACCGGGACTTTTTGCAGGGACTCTTCACGGCGGGTGGCGGTGACGGTCACGGATTTGAGCGTCGGCTCCTGCTCATCCGCCGCAAAGGCGGGCAGGGCAGTCAACCCGGCCAGGATCAATAACGTACTGCGTTGGAAGTTATGCATGCTGTGCCCGCTCGAAAAAATGCCCTGAACCGTTGCTGTTCTGCGACGGCAACGCCTGTGAATGTGTCTTTGGCATTCGCTTGAGCGAGTAGCAGACAACGTGCTTTGTTAGCGCTAACATCGGCATTATTGGTGGGCCTGGTTTAGAACGTCAAATACTGAAAAATTAGTCCTATATGCCTTTTTGTTTCTAACAGGATTTTTCCGTGAGCGAAGACAAACCGCGCAAACGCCGTGGCGCCGGGCGCGTCACCCTCAACACCGTGGCGCGCCAGGCCGGGGTGTCGGCGATTACCGTGTCGCGTTACTTCAACCAGCCGGAGCAGGTCTCGCCTGAGCGTCGCGAGCGCATTGCCCAGGTCGTCGCCGAGCTGGGCTACGTGCCCAACCTGGTGGCCGGCGGCTTGGCCTCGGCGCGCGGGCGGATCGTGGCAATGGTGATCCCGAACATCTCCGGGCCGATCTTCGCCGACACCATCCAGGGCTTCAGCGACACCCTCAGCCAGCACGGGTACCAACTGTTGTTGGCATCGAGTTACTTCAGTGCCGAACAGGAAGAAAGTGCGGTGCGCGCCTTTCTCGGCTGGTCGCCGGCGGCGTTGGTGCTGACCAGCCGCTTCCACAGCGCGGCCACGGAAAAGATGATCGCCGACGCCGATATCCCCGTGGTGGAAACCTGGGACTACGTGCCCGAACGCGAGCCTTTGCAGATCGGCTTTTCCCACTACGAAGTGGGCGTCACGGCCGCGCGTTACCTGCATGGCCAGGGTTATCGGCGCATCGCCTTTGTGCAGAACAGTGCGGCGGGGGATTTCAGTGCAATGGAGCGCGGTGATGGGTTCGCGGCGACCTTGAGCGAGCTGGGCGTACAACCCTGGACCTTCGCGCCGGATGCAGGTTGTGCACCGTTCGAAGCCGGCAAGCAGGCGATGGACGCACTGATGAGCCACCCCACGCCACCTGACGCGATCTTCTTCGCCAATGACAACCTCGCCGCCGGCGGCTTGCTGGCGGGGCAACGCGCCGGTTTGAACATTCCGCAAGACTGCGCGGTGCTTGGTTTCGGCGATTATCCCTTCGCGCACATGCTGCTGCCGAGCCTCAGCACCATCAAGCCACCGGCGTTGCAAATCGGTGTGTTGGCGGCCACGCGGGTATTGGAAAGTCTGGGGGTGTTGCCGGTGGAAGAGGAGGTACAGCGCTTGAATTTGCTGGAGTGCCGCCTGATTGCGCGGGAAAGTGCCTGAGGGATCAACGCGTGCAAAATGTGGGAGCGGGCTTGCCCGCGATTACGGAGTGTCAGGCGAGGTATTCGTCACAGGCAGACCGCAATCGCGGGCAAGCCCGCTCCCACATTTGGATCTCCATACATCAGCCAGACAGTCGCCTGTTCTGGCTCTTGAGTTTGAGGGTACTCAAAAAGACATTATTTATATGAATAAAATCATAAGAAAATAATGAAATCCAAGAATATTAGCTTAGACCAAAACAGCATTATATTTTCAAAACCCATTCCGTTATGTTTGATCGCAACAGCCTACCCCTGACCATGGATGGTACCCATCGTGATTCAGATTCTGCTCCCATAACCGGGTAATCATGCCCGCAGCAGAATCGTTGGAAGGGAACTCAACGTATGTTGCCGATTCAACCCCCGCACGCGCCTTAGCCGCAAATCGCCGCCACATCCCCCAAAAACGAGCACCGCGCACGACCGCGTGATTGCCCGACTTCGCGATTTGAATAAGCAGGCATGGCTATGAAGCAAGCGTTAACACCCACCGCCGTTCTGGCCCTGGCCATATTGGCCAACAGCGCCCAGGCCCAGGACGACAGCACCCTCTCGACCGTCGTCGTCACCGGCAACCGAGGCGCCGAGCAGCGCACCGTCACCAGCAGCCCGGTGCCTATCGACGTGGTCAGCGCCAAGCAATTGCAGAGCACCGGCAAGCCCGGTTTGATGGAAGCCCTGAGCGCGGTGATCCCGTCGCTGACCCTGCCGGAAAAGACCGGTTGGGACGCCAGCGGCATCGCCCGTGCCCCCAACCTGCGGGGCCTGAGCGCCGCCGAAGTGCTGGTGCTGGTCAACGGCAAGCGCCGCCACACCAGCGCCACCCTGAATATCAACGGGATCAACACCGGCGCCGCTCCGGCCGACCTGGACCTGATCCCCATCAGCGCCATCGACCACGTGGAAGTCCTGCGCGACGGTGCCGCCGCCCAATACGGTTCCGACGCCATCGCCGGGGTGATCAACGTGATCCTCAAGGCCGACACCAGCGGCACCTCGGTGACCAACGCCGGCCTTGGCTACGACGGCAAGAAACAGACCGTGCAACAAAGCCTCAACAAGGGCTTCGAAATCGGCAACGGCGGCATCGTGCAACTGGCGCTCGACGCGCGCAGCCAGAACGATGACAACAAGGCCAGCGCCAACGGCTACACCTACGCCCAGGCCTACGAGCAGGCCGGGCGTTCCACCTACGGCGGCTACGGCACACCGAAGACCAACCTGCTGACCCTGGGCTACAACGCCGAGCTGCCGGTGGACGACACTTTCAGCCTGTATTCCTTCACCACCTATTCGCGGCGCAAGGCCGAGCAGGGCCAGAACTTCCGCCTGCCGACCATCACCAACACCATCACCACCGGCCCCAACGGCTACCCCGGCGGTTACACGCCGACCTGGTTTATCGACGAAGACGACTTCCAGGCCGCCTTTGGTGGCAAAGGCACCGTTGGCGAGTGGGACTGGGACTTGTCCACCACCTACGGGCGCAACGACGCGGAGCAGGGCACCACCCACAACCAGAACCCGTCCCTGGGCGAAGCCACGCCGAACCACTTCACCTCGGGCACGTGGATTTCCACCGAGCTGACCACCAACCTCGACTTCAAGCGCGGCTTTGATATCGGCCTGCAAAAACCGCTGGACCTGAGCTACGGCTTCGAACACCGGCGCGACACCTATGAGGTGCAGGCCGGTGATTATGAGTCCTACGCCAACGGCGGCTACTGCAAGGCGCCGGGCAATTGCGCCTCAAGCGGGGCGCAGGTTACCAACGGCATTTCGCCGGATGAAGAAGCCACTGCCTCGCGCAACAGCCTGGCCAGTTACGTGGATGTGGGCTTCAACCCGGTGCCGGACTGGTACATCGGCACCGCTTTCCGTTACGAACACTACAACCAAGGCGTCGGCGCCACGCGCAGCGGCAAGCTGACCACCCGTTATGACTTCACCCCGCAATTCGCCGTGCGTGCCACGGTGAGCAACGGCTTCCGCGCGCCGTCCCTGGCCAACAGCCTGTTCAGTGCGCGTTCCACCACCTACGGCGTGGTGGACGGCGTGTACCAGTCGATCAACTACGGCGTGTTGCCGGTGGGTTCGGGCGCCGCTCAGGCCCTCGGTGCCCAGGAATTGAAACCCGAGCGCTCCACCAACTTCAGCCTCGGTTTCACCCTCACGCCCACCGACCGCCTGAGCTTCACCGCCGACGCCTACGTGATCAACCTGCGCGACCGCATCACCCTCACCGGCACCTTGCTCGGCCCGGAGATCACCCAGGTGCTGCAAGGCAATGGCATCACGTCGACGTCCGGCGGCCAGTACTTTATCAACGGCGCCGACACCCGCACCAAGGGCCTCGACCTGGTCAGCAACTACAGCCAGGACCTCGGCGAATACGGAGCGCTGAAGTGGACCGCCGCGTTCAACTGGAACCAGACGAAGATCCTCAACTACAAGGAATCCACGACGATCCTCGGCACGTCCTACGACCTGATGGACCGCCAGGCGCGCAACCTGATTACCGGCGTGCAGCCAAGCACCAAGCTGATCCTCGGCGGTGACTGGAGCATCGACCGCTTCAACCTCAACCTGGCCCTGACCCGCTACGGCTCCTACAAGGAGGTCAACGTCTCCGCCGACCGCAGCCTCGACCGGGTCTACGCAGCCAAATGGATCACCGACCTGGACCTTGGCTACAACCTCACCAAAGACCTCAACGTCGCCATCGGCGCCAAGAATCTGTTCGACGTCTACCCGAAAAAACAAGGCGTACCCAGCAGCACCATGGTCAGCAGCTACGGCACCTATTCGCCCTTCGGTTTTACCGGCGGTTACTACTACACCCGGCTGACTTACGCCTTTTAAGGCTACCACCCGCGAGGAAGAGAACATGCCCATCGTCGCCAAACCCTATGACCTGATTGAACAGGCGCGCCCGGTTCGCCCGGCGCGTGTCGCCACTCCGATCAAGACCTTGCAAGTCGTCCCTGCGCGGCACCCCTGGCGCTGGGCCGGGTCGATCTTTGCCGCCCTGGTGCTACTGGGCATCGTGCACTCCCTGGCCACCAACCCGCGCTGGGAGTGGGGCGTGTTCGGCCAGTGGTTCTTCTCGCCGTCGGTGCTGCGCGGCCTCGGCCAGACGCTGTTGCTGACCCTGCTGAGCACCGTGTTCAGCATGATCCTCGGCACGGCGCTGGCGTTGGCACGGCTGTCGGGCTCGCCGCTGCTGGCGGCGTTGGCCTGGGGCTACATCTGGTTTTTCCGCTCGATGCCGGCGCTGCTGGTGCTGATCATTCTGTACAACTTCGCTTACCTGTATGACCACATCGTGCTCGGCGTGCCGTTCACCAGCGTGGTGTTCGCCGAGTGGTCCACCGTGGACGTGCTCAGCCAGTTCACCGTGGCCGTGCTGGGCTTGAGCCTGATGCAGGCGGCGTACGCGGCGGAGATCATTCGCGGCGGCCTGATCGGCGTGGATGCCGGCCAGCACGAAGCAGCGGCGGCGCTGGGTTTGCCGGCTTCGCGTCGGGTGTTTCGGATCATCCTGCCCCAGGCGCTGCGCTCGATCCTGCCGTCGGGGTTCAACGAAATCATCGGCCTGGTCAAAGGCACTTCCATTGTCTACGTGCTGGCCTTGCCCGAGCTGTTCTACACCGTGCAGGTCATCTACAACCGCACCCAGGCGGTGATCCCGCTGCTGATCGTGGCGACCGTGTGGTACCTGATCATCACCACCGTGCTGACCAGCGCGCAGTATTACGTCGAGCGCTACTTTGCCCGTGGCACGGCACGGGTGCTGCCGCCGACGCCGTTGCAGCGCATCAGTCGCTGGCTCAAGGAGAAATCCCATGAGTGAAGCCCGCGCCGGTCGCATTCAAATCCAGGGCGTGGGCAAGCGCTTTGGCAATCAGCAGGTGCTGCAAGACATCCACCTGACCATTGACCCGGGCAAGGTCACGGTGATTCTCGGGCCGTCGGGCTCGGGCAAATCCACCTTGCTGCGCACCATCAACCACCTGGAAAAGATCGACAGCGGCCACATCACCATCGACGGTGAATACGTCGGCTATCGACGCAAGGGCGACCTGCTCTATGAACTGAAAGAACGGGAAATCCTCAAGCGCCGGATCGACGTCGGCTTCGTGTTCCAGAACTTCAACCTGTTTCCGCACCTCACCGCCTGGGAAAACATCGCCGAGGCGCCCCTGGCCCACAAGCGCTGGAGCAAGGCCGAAGCGCAGGCCAAGGCGTCCGAATTGCTGGCCAAGGTGGGCCTTGCAGACAAGGCCGACGCCTATCCACGCCAACTGTCCGGTGGCCAGCAACAACGCGTGGCCATCGCCCGCGCCCTGGCCCTGGACCCGAAAGTGCTGCTGTTCGATGAACCCACCTCGGCCCTCGACCCGGAGCTGGTGGGCGAAGTGCTCGATGTGATCAAGGGCCTGACCCAACTGGGCGTGACCCTGGTGATCGTCACCCACGAAATCGGTTTTGCCCGCGAAGTCGCCGACCACGTGGTGTTCCTCTGCGACGGCCAGCTCATCGAAGAAGGCCCGCCTGAACAGATTTTCCGCCAACCCCGACATCCCCGCACCGTGGCCTTTCTCGGCAAGGTGCTTTAGTTCAAGGAGTGACTGCCCATGTTTATCTCTACTGCCCGTGTGGCCCTGCTGGCGCTGGCCGTCAGTGCTGCGCAAAGTGCGTTCGCCGTGCAACAGGTGGACCTCAGCCCCGACCGCGTGCGCATCCATGTGCCGCGCAACGAAGCCGCCATCGCGCAGATCCCGCCGGGCTTCAAGTTCGCCCAGCCGGGCAAGTTCACCGTGGCCGTGTCCGGTGTGGCCGGGCCACCCCTGGCGCTGCTGGCCAATGACGACAAGACCACCATCGGCAGCGAAGCCGACACCGCGCAACTGGTCGCTGACAGCCTGGGCCTGCAACTCAACGTGGTGCAGACCAGCTGGGAAGACTGGCCGCTGGGCGTCAGCTCGGGCAAATACGACGCGGTGATCAGCAACGTCACCGTGACCGAAGCGCGCAAGAAACGCTTTGATTTCGCGACGTATCGCCAGGACGTGCTCGGCTTTTATGTGAAGAGCACCAGCAAGATCAACGAGATCAAACAGGCCCCGGATATCGCCGGGCTGAAGATCATCGTCGGTTCCGGCACCAACCAGGAAAAGGTCCTGCTGGCGTGGAACGAGGCGAATGAAAAGGCCGGGATCAAGCCTGCGCTGTTGCAGTACTTCGACGATCAGGCCGCCGCACAACTGGCGGTGCAGTCCGGGCGCAGCGATGCGTTGTTCGGGCCGAACTCGGTGTACGCCTATTCCGCGGCGATCACCGGCGGTATCAAGCGCGTCGGCACGGTCAATGGCGGCTGGCCGTTGCAGGCCGACATTGCCGTGACCACGCGCAAGGACAACGGCCTGGTCAAGCCGATCCACACCGCATTGGAGGGCGCGATTGCCGGCGGCCAGTACGAGCAGGTCCTGCAACGCTGGGGCCTGGATGTGGAGCGCGTCGACAAGTCGTTGATCAACCCACCGGGCCTGCCGGATTAAGGAGTAGGGAACATGGGACTGACACGACGTGAAGCGCTGTCGAGCATCGCCGCGGTAGGCGGCGAGAAGGCGGTCAAGGATGCCCTGGCGGTATTGGGCCTGGGGCCTTCGTCGCACCGCCGCCCGCAACCGCTGAAACTCAAGGACGGCCTGGGGCAGGGCACCCGCGTGCTGGTGCTGGGCGCCGGGATTGCCGGGTTGGTCACGGCCTTGGAGTTGACCCGCGCCGGCTTCGAGGTGCAAGTGCTGGAGGCCCGCGAGCGGGTGGGCGGGCGCACCTGGACGATCCGCCATGGCGACCGCGTGGACTACAAGGATGGCCGCACGCAAACCGCCGCTTTTGATCAGGGGCATTACTTCAACGCAGGTCCGGCGCGCATCCCCAGCCAGCACCGCACGATCCTCGACTATTGCAGCGAACTCGGGGTGCCGCTGGAGGTGCTGGTCAACAGCAGCCACGGCGCCCAGGTGCGCCCGGATATCGAGAAGCCGGCGTTCAGCGTCGGCCAGGCGATCAACGACGCGCGCGGACACGTGTCCGGCCTGCTGGCCAAGGCCGTGCAGCGCGATGCCCTCGATGATGTATTGAGCCGCGAAGAACGCACGCGCTTGCTGGCGTTTTTGCAGGTGTATGGCGACCTCTCGCAAGAGCTGGCGTTCGAGGGCACGATCCGTTCGGGGCACCTGGAATCGCCCGCCCATCCCGGCGCTTTGCCGGCTGCGCGCAGCCCGCTGGCGCTGGATCAACTGCTGCACCCGGAGCTGTGGGGCGCGTTGCTGCACACCGAGTTCCCGGAATTCTCGGCGACCATGTTCCAGCCGGTGGGCGGCATGGACCGCATCACCGATGCCTTCTACGCCCGGGTCCGCGACCAGGTGCAACTAGGTGCTCAGGTGCGGCAGGTCCGCCAGTTGGAAGACGGCGTCGCGGTGACGTATCACGACAAATACAGCGGCCGCGAACAGGTGGTGCGCGCCGACTACCTGGTCTCGACCCTGCCGCTGCCACTGCTGGCCAAGCTCGATACTGACTTCAGCGACCCGATCAAGGCCGCCTTGCGCAGCACCCGCAGCGACCAGGCAACGAAAGTGGCGTGGCAGTCGCCGCGCTTCTGGGAGACCGACTACCGCACCTACGGCGGCCTGTCGTGGATCGAACACCCGGCGCGCCTGTTGTGGTACCCGAGCAACGGCCTCAACACCCGCGACGGTTTGCTGGTGGCCGGTTACGTGACGGGCGAGGGCGCCGATCGCTTTGGCGCGCAACCGCTGGACCAGCAGTACGCCACCTCGAAAGAAGCCGTGGAGCTGCTGCATCCCGGTTATGCCAAACACCTGCGCCACCCGCTGGCGGTGTCCTGGGAACAGATCCCCTACAGCGAAGGCCCGTGGCTGCAACGCGAACACTTCCCGGCCGATGCCAGCGCCTTGCTCGAAGCCGGTTTTGGCCGCGTGTACTTCGCCGGTGACGGCCTGGTGCAGAGCGGCGTGGGCATCTGGCAGGAATCGGCGGCCAACTCGGCGCGCCATGTGGTCGCGCAACTGGCCGAACGGGTCACTCAACAACGTCAGATTGCGGCAGTGGCCGCGTCCTAAGGAGCATCATCATGAGCGACAGCATTCAACGCACCAGCGTCGGCAACTTCCCGATCTCGCAAACCGTCACCGTGCCGGCCTCCGCCAGCCTGATCTTTGTCAGCGGCACCTTGCCCGACCTGCACGACGCCAACGCCCCGGCGGGCACGCCGGCGGCCTATGGCAACACCGAAGTGCAGACGGTGTCGGTGTTCAACAAGATCCGCCAGATCCTCCAGCAACACGACCTCGACCTCGGCGATATCGTGCAACTGCGGGTGTTCCTGGTGGGCGCCGAAGAGACTGGCGGCAAGCTCGATTTCGCCGGCTTGCAGGCCGGCTACACGCAGTTCTTCGGCACGCCAGAGCAGCCGAACAAACCTGCGCGTACTGCGTTGCAAGTGGTGGCGCTGCCGCTGCCGGGTGCGCTGGTGGAAGTCGAGGCCATTGCCGCCAGAACGGCGTAACCCCCCAGCGTTGCACTGACACCTTCCCCCCATAGACAGGATTCCAGGCTTCGGCGCCCACGCGCCGAACGCCCTGGAGCGGGTTCGTGCACCCGACAGAAACCGACAAGGAGCAGCAATGAGCAATCAGCGTGAGTCACTGGCGAACAAGAGATGGTTGAGCGGGCTCCTGTTGATGGGCCTGACGGTTGAGGGCGTACTGGCGCAAGAAGCGCAGCTGGACAAGGTCGAAGTGGTCGGCGCGCGTGTCACCGAGGCCAACCTGGCGATTGGCACTGACCAGATCAGCAACACCCTGACCATTTCCCATCAAGCCTTGCAGTCGGCGCCTGCCGGTACCTCGGGTTTGAAGATGCTCGAAGCCTTGCCCGGCTTCAACGTGCAGTCCAACGATGCGCTGGGCCTCTACGAATTCGGCAACTCGGTGTTCGTGCGCGCGTTCAACCTGCAACAGATCGGCTTCTCCATCGACGGCGTGCCCCTGGGACGCAGCGACCAGTTTGGTGGCAGCCCGATCTACCGCTACGTCGATAACGAAAACACCGAACGCGTCACCGCGTCCACCGGCGCCGGGGACGTGTCGCAGCCGGGGTATACCTCGCTGGGGCCGTACGTGGATTACATCTCCACCCATCCGGCCAAGGACGCCGGGGTCAGCACGTCATACACCCTGGGCAGCGACAGCCTGCGACGCAGTTTCGTCAAGCTGCAAACCGGCGAGCATGCGGGGCTGTCGGCGTATTTCAGCCGCTCGAAGATCGACGGCGACCTGTGGCGCGGCCCCGGCACCATCGACCGTGAGCACCTGGAGGGCAAAGTGCGCTATCAGTTCGGCGAGGGCCATGAGCTGCTGTTTCGCGCGGTGCACAACGACTTTTATGACTACGACTCGCCCTATGTGACCCAGGCCCAATACCACGGCACCGCCAATGATCCGTTCGGTCGCTCCGGGCGTGATTTCGCGTACCTCAAGGAAGTGCCGCCGCAAGCCGAAACCGTGGCTGGCGTGCCCTACAGCAATCCCAATTACAACCAGTCGTACAAGCAGGCGATCAACCAGCGGCGCGACACCTTGTACAGCCTCACCGGCAACTTTCTGCTCAACGATGCGTTGGAAAGCAGCACCAGCGTCTACTACGAAGCCAAGAAGGGTTTCGGCGTGTCCCCCGAGGCCTACAGCACCTCGCTGGCGCTGCATAACGCCGAGGCCAACGTGCCCGGCCTGGTCGATCCGCGGGGTGTGCAATACGGGCTGTCATCCCTCAGCGGCCACCGTTACGGCGGGCGCAGCAGCCTGACCTGGCACGTCGGCCAGCATGCCATCGAAGCGGGGGTGTGGGCCGAAAAGGATGTGTTCAACCGCTTGCAAGCGCGCTACAACCTGAGCGACGGCAGCCCCGATGGCAGCCCGCTGTTCAATGAACCGGTGCACAAGCAGGGCGACTTCACCTCGACCCGCGACTCCCTGCAACTGAACATCAAAGACACCTGGACCCTGCTCGACGACCGCCTGCGCCTGCAATACGGCTTCAAGCGCCTGGACCTGGACTACCGCATCGAAGGCTATCGCAATGCTGGCGACTACATTGCCAACCGCCAGCCGCGCCTGAGCACCTCATGGACCGACAACTTCCTGCCCCAGGCCGGGCTGGTGTATGACCTGACGGCCAACTCTCAGCTGTTTGCCTCCTACTCGGAGAACATGGCGCTGCCTCGGGGCGCCGACGATGTGTTCCGCGCGGCCAGCCCCAATGCGCCGGCCCCGGCGGCGGAGACTTCGAAGAACTACGAGGTGGGCTACCGCCTCAATCGTGCGACGTTCAACGCGGCCTGGGCGCTGTACCGCACCGAGTTCGACAACCGCCTGCAAGCCTTCGCCTCGCCGGTGGCCGGCAGCAGCACCGCTGAAACCTATTATCAGAACGTCGGTCGCGCGCTGGCCTACGGCACCGAGTTGAGCGGGCAATGGAAGCCGCCGGTGCTGGCGGACAAACTGGTGCTCAACGGCAACCTCACCTACAACATCGCGCAGTTCAAGGACGATGCCGCCGGGCTGTCCCTCAAGGACAACAACATCCCCGACAGCCCGCGCTGGCTGGCGCAGGCGGGCATCACCTACGAGCTGGCGCCGTGGGCGGTGCTGAATGTTTCCGGGCGGCATATCGGCTCGCGCTACAGCAACTTCACCAACACCGAATCGGTGCCGGGCTACACGCTCTACAACGCCTACCTCGACCTTGGCGGCGAGCACCTGCATTACGGGCCGCTCAAGAGCGTCAAGCTGCGCTTCAACATCGACAACCTCTTCGACAAGGACTACCTCGGCTACATCCTCACCAGCGCCAGCGGGCCGGCCTACTACCGGCCCGGTTCGCCGCGCACCTTCCAGACCACCCTCAGCGCGGAGTTTTGATCGATGAACAGCCGATACCTGCTGGCGCTGGGCATGGCCGCCATGACTGTCCATGCCGCCGACGAAGTCAGCCCCAACACGCTGGCGTTGCATCAGCGTTTGCTGGTGCTCGACAGTCATCTGGACACACCGATGCAATTGTCCCGCCCCGGCTGGGACATCCTCGCCCGCCACACCTATGCCGAGGATGGCAGCCAGGTGGATGTGCCGCGCATGCAAGACGGCGGTCTCGATGGCGGCTTCTGGGTGATCTACACCGCGCCGGTGCCTGACACCGATGAAGGCCGCGCCAGTGCCAGCAACTACGGGCTGGCGATGTTGGCGCGCATTCGTGACCTGGCAGAGCGTTCGCCGCAGACTTTCGAACTGGCACTGACCGCGGCCGATGCACGAAGGATCGCGGGAGCGGGCAAGCGCGTGGTGTTTATCAGCATGGAAAACGCCGACCCCCTCAGTGCCGACCCGCAACGCCTGTTGACCTACTATCGCCAGGGCTTGCGCATGCTCGGGCTGGTGCATTTCAGCACCAATGAAATCGCTGATTCGGCGACCGCATTGCCCAAGTGGCACGGCCTCAGCCCCAAGGGCCGTGAACTGGTGACGGAGGCCAACCGGCTGGGGATTCTGCTGGATGTGTCCCACGCTTCCGACGCGGTATTCGATCAGGTACTGGCGGCGTCCACTGCGCCGATCATTGCGTCCCACAGCAGCAGCAAGGCGGTCAACAACCACCCGCGCAATCTCGATGATGCGCGGCTGCGGCAACTGGCGGCCAAGGGGGGCGTGGTGCAGGTCAACAGCTACGGCGATTACCTGGTGCCGCTCAAGCCCAATCCCGAACGGCAAAAAGCCCTGGCGCCGTTGTACGCGCAGTACCGCAACCTGGCGGGGCTGAGCCCGGAGCAGGTCAAGGCGTTGCATGCGGATATCGCAGCGGTCAACCAGCGCTTTCCGCAAGCCAAGCCTGACCTTGATGTGTTTATGAAGCACTTGTTGCACATCCTCGAGGTGGTCGGCCCAGAGCATGTGGGCATTGGTGCCGATTGGGACGGCGGCGGCGGGGTGGTCGGGCTGGAGGACGTCAGCCAGTTGCCGAAGATCACCCAGCGTTTGCTGGATGCGGGGTACAGCGAAAAGGATCTGGCCAATATCTGGGGCGAAAATTTGCTGCGTGTGGTGCAGGCAGCACAAGCCAAGGCGCAGGTTGCCTTATCTATGCAATAAAAGAATGTTTTTAGCTTTAAGTGATCAGTGTTTTTAATGATTAGCATAGACCTACAAAGCCTTTCACAAGGCCCCTGTGGGGCTATTAATGTCAGCCTCAACGGCCATCCACGGAGGAATAACCCCCATGTCCACGACACCCCGGCAACTCAAGTTCGGCGCCATCCTCACCGGCGTCGGCACCGCGCAAAACGAATGGTTGCACCCGCAGATCCCCGGTGATGCCAGTGTGGATATCGACTGGTATCGCGCCCAGGCCCGGCAGGCCGAAGCGGCCAAGTTCGACCTGGTGTTCATTGTCGACAGCCCCTACATCACCCCGGATTCGGCGCCGCATTTTCTCAACCGCCTGGAACCCTTGACCCTGCTGTCCGCCATCGCCGGCGCCACCTCGAAAATCGGCCTGGTGGCGACTCTCACCACCTCCTATACCGAACCCTTCAACGTCGCCCGCCAGTTCGCCTCCCTGGACCATATCAGCGGCGGCCGCGCCGGTTGGAACGTGGTCACCACCGGTCTGGAAGGTGCCGCTGGCAACTTTGGCCGCGAGCAGCATATCGACCACACCGAGCGCTATCGCCGCGCCGCCGAGCACCTGGACGTGGTGCAGGGCTTGTGGGATTCCTATGAAGACGACGCCTTTGTGCGCGACAAGGCGAGCAAGGTGTTCCTCGACCCGCAACGCCAGCACCGACTCGA
This sequence comes from Pseudomonas sp. CBZ-4, assembly GCF_000346755.1. Classification (GTDB taxonomy): domain Bacteria; phylum Pseudomonadota; class Gammaproteobacteria; order Pseudomonadales; family Pseudomonadaceae; genus Aquipseudomonas. Next base: position 17,714 of record NZ_ANNV01000116.1, read on the forward strand.
TCACCAGGGCGAGTTTTTCGCCGTGACCGGCCCGCTGAATATCGCCCGTTCTGCGCAGGGCCAACCGGTGATTTTCCAGGCCGGGATTTCCGAGTCCGGGCGCAGCCTGGCAGCGAATTATGCCGAGGGGATTTTTGCCGGCGTCGGCAACTTCGAGGACGCCCAGGCCTACTACCGCGACATCAAGCAACGCACGGCCGCCGCCGGGCGCAACCCCGACCACGTGACTATCCTGCCGGGCATCTCACCGATCATTGCCGACACCGACGAACAGGCCCAGGCTATCGACCGCGAACGCAATGGCGAGCTGGACCTGGACAAGGCGCTGGTGCAGCTGGGGCGGCCATTCAACTACCACGACTTCAGCCAATACCCGCTGGACGAACCGTTCCCGGAACTCGGCGACCTGGGCAGCAACGGCTATCGCGGCCACGCGGAAAATATCAAACAAGTCGCCCGCGACCAGGGCCTGACCTTGCGCCAGGCGGCGTTGCGTTTTGCCAAACCGTTCTCCAGCTTTGTCGGTTCGCCGCAGACCGTGGCCGATGAGATCGAGCGTTGGTTTGTCGAAGGGGCGGTGGATGGGTTCAATATCCACGTAGGTGCGCCGGATGACTTTGCGCGCTTTACCGATCAAGTGCTGCCGCTGCTGCGCGAGCGTGGGTTGTTTCGCAGTGAGTACAGCCACAGCACGTTGCGCGGGCATTTGGGGTTGCCGGTGCCGGTCAATCGTCATACGGCGGCGCGGGTGGCGAAGCCGTTGCAAGCGGTTGGTGCGTAGGTAGTCTCAGCGGCCTGAGCGCGGTGTTTACCACCATTTCCATTTGCCCTGTTTTTTCAGGGTGGTGATGATGTGTTCGCGCTTGTGGCGGAGTTCGAGCGACTTTTGTCGCAGTTCGCGGCAGCGGTTGCTGTTAAGAATCAGCAGGCCGATTAGTGGGCCGAGGAGGGTCATTGAGTAGAGGTAAACGTTGGGGTGGTAGACGATTGTGGGCAGTGCGAGCAGCAGGCAAATGAGATAGATTGCGACGTTTAGCCAGACCCAGTGAATGCGGCCGTAGAGCACTTCGTATTTGGCCAGGGCAAATACGGAACCCAATCCAATGCTGCTCAAAAAAGCAGTCTTGGTGGTAACGGCTACGGTGTAATAAGAGAGGTAGGTGAGCATCGACAAGATCGCGGTCAATGCAATCGAACAGCACCCGACGAGCAGGTCTGCTGCGATTACGGGCATGTACCGTTTGAGAAATTGCCAAGGATTTTCAATAAAGGTCGCTGAGTAATATCGAGCATTTATCTTGCTTTGGTTGCTCATTCGCTGACTTCCTCGTAGATGCCCAAGGCCAATGTCCTGATGTTTCCAGAGATTGCACTGCTGGTGAAGCTTAGCGAAGCAGCTACGGTATCCAATATGTGGACGGCCGTTGCCTGTTGCATTCGTGTCGAACTAATACGCTTGGCAACTCTGCCGGCTGCTTTTTCCAGCTTGATCAGTTTGGGCGTTAACCTTGGGTCTCGGATTCTCAGCAATTCGTTGTTCAGTTTTGTACGTTCTTGGCGAGTCAAACCTTTGAGTATTTGGCGGGTGTTTTTCCCCGTTACTCTAGCGGTTGTAGTGATGACCTTCGTTGTGACCAACGCCGATGTGGCAACCCCAAGTAGAGCAATACCGTCCAGCACGACTGTTGCGGCCTGATACCAGGCTTCGTCATCCAGATAGTCATTTGCTTCAGGAAAGGCTGCCTCTGATCCCGTCCGTATAACGCCGGCGATGCATTGAACGGTACCCGCAACAGCGGCAGCTTTGCCGACGAAGGTAAGCACCGCACTCGTTCCCGCTGTAAACGGCATCAACGCCACTCCACTTGTAACCACTACCCAACTCAGTACCGCTCCGGCACACGTTATTGCCGTATTCAGTGCCTCGGCCACCCATTCCGACTCCCGGGGCTCATGCTCCAACATCCGCTTGAACTCCACCGGCCCCACCGCCCTCGGCGCCTCACGCAACACCACCTTCTTCACCTGCACACTGCACACCGCCTGAAACTCGCGCAGTGTCAGCACATTGAAATCTTCATCGATATACACCACCCCCGCGCCAATCAGCGCGGGGTCGGCGTCGATGGCGGAGAACAGGCGCCGCAGGTCAATGCTGCTTTCAATGCGTTGGCGCGTATTGCGGTGGGCCGAGGGGAATCCATCTTTGAACAGGGCGGTCGTCATTCCTTAACTCCTGGGTTTTTCGGGAGTGGAGAGGTTAAAGACGCGGTGGCGCAAATGAATGTCGGAAGTTTCGGTGTTTGCCGACAGGCACTTCCCGATCCAGCTGTGTGGCTTACGGTGCAGCCGTAACAGTATTGGCTCACCACCCATGCCATTTGCCCTGTTTTTTCAGTGTGGAAACGATGTGTTCGCGCTTGTGGCGGAGTTCGAGCATCATTCCGCGCATTTCTCTTTGGCGCTTGCCGTTTATAAATAACAGCCCGATTAATGGGCTCAGAACGGCCAGGGTAAATAGGATGCGGTCGGGGCTATAAATGGCTGTTGGCAAAACAGCCAGGAAATAGATCATGAAAACGCCAGCCTGTAGCCAAACCCACTGCGCATAACCATGGAGCACTGCGCTCTGTGCGATACCAAATAGTGCGCAGGTTGTTGCACTGCCAATGAAAAACGCGCCCGTTGCAAACTCGTCAGATGAGTCGGCGAAGTAGGTGAGGTTCATCAGAGTGCTGGCCGTGCCGACTGAAAAGCACAGGGCTAAAATTCCGCCAAATAGCGCCAGCCGGTGGCGAGTCCAAGTAGAGCGGGGATCTACGAAGGAAGAGGGCGAACGTCGGTTTTTCATTCGGCGAACTCCTCATAGACACCGATAGCCAATATCCGCGTATTCCCGGATGTTGTGCTGCTAGTAAGGCTCAACCCTGCCGCAGCAATATCTTTGAAGTGCATGTGAGTGATGGGTTTTATCTGTGTCGCTGGAAATCGCTTGGATAGATCGCCCGCAGCCTGTTTGAGCTTGAGTAGTTTTGGCGTCAATCGCGGGTCCTGGATTCTGAGCAGCTCATCCGTCAGGTTGGCGCGCTCTTGCCGACTTAATCCCCGGAGTACTTCCCGCAGTGGCTTGCCGGTCGCCTTCTTGGACAAGTTGATGACCTTCATTGTGGTCACTGCAGAAGTACCCACGGCCAACAAGGAGATACCGTCCAGCGCTAGCATTATCGCTTCGTACCAAGCGTTACTGTCCAGGTAGTCATTTCTGCGTGGGTCCCACACTTCGTTCACGGTTCGATTGGCTCCGACGGCGCACTGAAACAAGCCTGCGACAACGGCGGCCGTGCCTACGAATGAGACGACAACACTGGCACCCGCGGTAAAAGGCATCAGCGCGATCCCACTGTAAATGACATGCCAACTCAACAACGCCCCCGCGCAGGTAACCGCCGTCTTAGTCGCCTCCGCCACCCATCTCGACTCCCGCGGCTCATGCTCCAACATCCGCTTGAACTCCACCGGCCCCACCGCCCTCGGCGCCTCACGCAACACCACCTTCTTCACCTGCACACTGCACACCGCCTGAAACTCGCGCAGTGTCAGCACATTGAAATCTTCATCGATATACACCACCCCCGCGCCAATCAGCGCGGGGTCGGCATCGATGGCGGAGAACAGTCGCCGCAGGTCAATGCTGCCTTCAATCCGTTGACGTGTGGTGCGGTGGGCCGAGGGAAATCCATCTTTGAACAGGGCGGTCGTCATTCCTTAACTCCTGGGTTTTTCGGGAGTGGAGAGGTTAAAGACGCGGCGGCGCAAATGAATGTCGGAAGTTTCGGTGTTTGCCGACAGGCGCTTCCCGATCCTGTTGTGGCGGCTTGTGGCCCGCGTGTCGGATCAGGAAAAGTTCGCCTCGCGCCATTTCCGGCGCTGACTAAGGACAGGGAGCCAACATGGCCGTCGATATGTTTTTGAAACTGGGCGATATCAAAGGTGAGTCACGGGACCAGGCGCACCGCGATGAGATCGACATCACCGAATGGGCGTGGGGGCTGTCGCAGACGGGGTCGATGCATTCCGGTACGGGCGGTGGTGCGGGCAAGGTCGATATCGGCAACCTGAACCTGAGCAAGCCGCTGGATAAATCCAGCCCCAACCTGATGATGGCCTGCGCCAGCGGCAAGCATTACCCCGAGGCGCGGTTGGTGGTGCGCAAGGCGGGTGGCTCCAGCCCGGTGGAGTATCTGGTGATCACCTTGAAGGAAGTCATGGTGGTGTCCTACAGCACCAGTGCAGAGAGCAAGGATGATCTGCTTTACGACCGCATAGCCCTGAACTTCGCAACCGTGGATGTCAGCTACCAGCCGCAGAAGGCCGATGGCGCCAAGGACGGTGGGCCGGTGAAGTTTGGCTGGAATATCCGGCAGAACGTAAAGGCCTAACACCAAAAAATAACCTGTGGCGAGGGGGCTTGCTCCCGCTGGACTGCGCAGCAGTC
>NZ_ANNV01000117.1 GCF_000346755.1 Pseudomonas sp. CBZ-4
TTTTCAATCGGCAGGGTGGGTCAGTTTTAAATCAGCGCCAACACCATGTATTTCCGTTTGCCAGCTGAACAGCGAACTATGTTTGAGTTGCGGTCGCACCAAGGAAGACATCAGAAAATGGAAGCGGATGAAGCGTCCAGAAAAGATGGCCGCTGTACAACGCGCGACCCTGCGCCTGAAAAGCCTGCAAAAAAAGCACAATTGAACGCCGCAGTTTAGGCCACAGTTGTACTGCGTCCTCCCTTGTTGCTGTCCTCGGCCCCCTTACGACTTCTTCTACTGCTTGAACACGTAATGGACAAAGCATTTCTCGCTGCATGGCCATGGTGGACGGTAGCCATGCAGCGTTAGATGGACAGGGCCAGATTAATTGCCGGGGTATTCAGCAAGGACCTGATCCGCGCCGGCTTTTGTCAGCCCGATTACCTGATAAGCATCATGTTTTCCGTTGACTTCCATGCCTGGAGATCCAGCCGGCATGCCAGGAACGGCGATCCCGAGAAGGTCGTCACGTTTGCTCATCGCAATGATTTGCTCGGCGGGCACGTGACCTTCAACAAACTTTCCATTGATCATTGCTGTGTGGCAGGACGAGAGTCGTGGAGCAACACCGAGATCCTGCTTGACAGCGCTCATGTTGGTTTCTACATGATCAACGACGGTGAAGCCGTTAGCTTCAAGGTGCTGGATCCACTTCTTGCAGCATCCACAGTTAGCGTCACGATGGACGTCGATCGTCAGCGACTCTGCTGCATGACCAGCTGAACTGATAAACAAAGCCGCGAATGCAGCGAGGCGAAGTGCCCGACCGGGACGAAGTAAGTTATTTCGCATGGGTATGCTCCTTCCCATCAGCGTGGGTATGAGTTTTTGGCTGAACGGCCGAAGTTGCAGGAGCGTCATGTGAAGCCTCCACAACCTGAGGATGGGCGTGTTCGGTACTTTCATCCTGAGAAGGCGCTGAGGCCGCCTCATGGGCATGGGCGCTGTTTCTCTCGCCATGATGGTCGCCTGCTTCGGCTATCTCTTCGGCTGCACCCGCATCATGATGCCCAGCGGCAGCCCCTTTTTGGCCCTCATGCTGGCCTTCATGGTTATGCATTTTGCTCTCGCCGCCACCGTGTTGATGACCATCGCTGCTGGTTGCTAGAGCGTTGTATTGCTCTGCATCCAATGAAGGCAACTGCTGGAGAAAAGCGACCATTCCCCAGATGTAGGGATCGGCCATGCTTTTACCCCAAGCGGGCATGCCTGTGGATTTGATTCCATGCTTGATGATCCAGAAAGCTGCGGCAGGGTTTCCATCAACGCCCAGTTTTGAAAGATTCGGAGGTGCAGGGTAAAGGCTATTACTTAACTCGGTTCCTGCAATACCCGGAGCCAGATGGCAACCGATGCACATAGCGTTGTAGTTGCCAGCACCTGCGCGGATGAGAGCTTCTTCGCTCAGGTCGGGGACTTTAATATCGCGTGAGCGCACAGCAATCGAGCGATCCCGAGCAGTGGAAAGAAGTGAGTGAACGGGGCCGAAATGCGGATCATCCGCCCCTACATTGATCACACCAAAATACACCACGCCGGCACCTATTATTGCGGCGACCACCCCGGCAGCAGTCAATGTTTTCAATGTTCTTTTCATGTCAGGCCCTCAAAACCACATCCGAATACCGGCGACAAATCGCGCCTCGTTCGCATCCTCTCCTTCATCGCTGGCCAGGTCTGCCGTATTGCCGTAGGAGCGGCTCCAGCTAACCCCAATGTAAGGGGCAAATTGGCGAACAATCTCATAACGCAATCGGAGCCCTACTTCGGTGTTTGCCAATCCAGACCCAATGCCGCGCTGAGGATCATTTTTTCCGTAAAAATTGGCTTCGGCCGTCGGCTGCAAGATCAGGCGATTGGTCAGCAGAATGTCGTAGTCGCCTTCCAATCGAGCAGCGGTTTGACCGTTCTCACCGATGTAGGCAGTCGCTTCGGCTTCAAAGTTATAGAGGGCTATGCCCTGAATACCGAGCGCTCCCCAAGTTTGTGGTGACCCGGGCTTGAAGTCTTGTCGTACGCCGGTGACGACATCCCACCATGGACCGATGGAGTGCCCCCAAAGTGCTGATAGTTCAGCGTTTTCCGTTACGCCATTGGTACGTTCGCCTTCCGAGCGCAACCACAGTCGGTCAACGTCACCGCCGATCCATCCTTTTGCATCCCAGGCCAATGCACTACCGTCGTCAGCATCCTGGTACTCAAACTTATCCAGCAGCATGAAGGAGTTGAGTTTTTTGTCGTGGACACCATGACCAGCAACATCTGGAAAGGCGGCTGCACGGTCAGCGTCGGTAAGTACGGGGACTGGGGTTCGACTGGTGGTAGCCGCCCCTCCATCCATACTTTTCATTCCGTTCATTTGCCCGTCATCCATACTCATCTTGCTGTGATCCATAGCCCCCATCTTGCTATGGTCCACAGCTCCCATTGAGCCGTGGTCCATCTTGGAGTGATCCATCTCTTCAGCGGCATGAGCCACGACAAAGAAAGCAGGACTGGTAGAGACTGCCAGTGCCATCAACGTTGGGCGTAAAAACTTACTGGTCATGATCTCAATCTGCCTTTTTGGTTTTTTGGTCATGATCCATCGACTCATGGTTCATCTTGCTGTGATCCATTGACCCGTGATCGGGCTTTGACTCGTTTGTCGTAGTTGCAGGCTTGCTCGTTGCTTTCGCAGGAGTAGCAGCTGAATGAACACTACTATCTTCGACTGCCAGCGCCACGGACGAGAGTCCACCCACCAAGCCGACGGCAAAGAGGCAGCCGACCAGCGATTTACGATTTAGGTATGTGCTCACAGATCGTCTCCTTTACTCATCAACCCGTACTTCACGGAACATGCCCATTTCCATATGGAAAAGCAGGTGGCAGTGATAGGCCCAGCGACCTAAGGCATCGGCGGTGACTCGATAGCTGCGCTTGGTACCTGGTGGCATGTCGATCGTGTGCTTGCGCACCATGAACTTACCGTTCTCATCTTCAAGGTCGCTCCACATGCCGTGAAGGTGGATGGGGTGGGTCATCATGGTGTCGTTCACCAGGGTGATACGCAGACGCTCCCCATACTTCAGACGAAGCGGCTCGGCGTCAGAGAATTTGATGCCGTTGAAGGACCACGAAAACCTCTCCATGTGACCGGTCAGATGAAGCTCAATGGTGCGATTGGGCTCGCGACCGTCAGGGTCTTGGAAAGTGCTTTTCAGGTCTGAGTAGGTGAGCACTCGACGACCATTGTTTCGTAACCCGATGCCTGGATCGTTTAGCTTGGGCGTTGGGTTCATGGCTTGCATGTCAACCAACGGGTTGTTGGTTTCGGACGCTGGGTGAGTCTGCATTTCGCCACCCATACTGCCCATCCCTGCCATCTTGCTGTGGTCCATGCCAGCCATGTTGGACATGTCGCCTTTGTCCATTCCCGCCATCTTGCTGTGGTCCATACCGGCCATGTTAGTCATGTCACCGCTGTCCATGCCGGTCATCCCGGTCATGTCACTTTGGTCCATTCCCGCCATTTTGCTGTGGTCCATGCCAGCCATGCCTGACATGTCACCTTGTTTCATATCGCCGCCGCCCATACCAGCCATGCTGCCATGGTCCATGCCCGCCATACCGCCCATACCCATGTCATCCATGGTCAAAAGCGGCCGAGGATCGATCGCAGGTACCTGTGCCTTTAATCCTTCGCGAACTGCCAAGGTTCCACGTGCATAACCGGTTCTATCCATGGACTGGGCGAAGATTGTGTAAGCCTCTTCGCTGGCAGGTTCTACGATCACGTCATACGTTTCTGCCACGGCGATGCGGAATTCATCGACGCTGACTGGTTTGACATATTGGCCGTCAGCCGCCACAACGGTCATTTTCAAACCAGGGATGCGGACGTCGAAATAGCTCATAGCTGAGCCGTTGATAAAGCGCAGGCGCAGCTTTTCGCCCGGCTTGAAAATACCGGTCCAGTTACCGTTAGGCGCCTGGCCATTCATGAGATAGGTGTAAGTATCCCCACTGACGTCTGCGAGATCAGTGGGGTTCATTTTCATTTCAGCCCACATCTTCCGGTCGGCCACGGCAGCAGACCAACCTTGCTTGCTGACGTCGTCGATAAAGTCGCCCACGGTACGTTTGTGGTGGTTGTAGTAGTCCGATTGCTTCTTGAGCTTGGCCATGACGCGACTAGGATCTTCATCGGTCCAGTCAGTCAACATCACCACATAGTCGCGGTTGTATTGAAAAGGTTCAGGCTCTTTCGAGTCGATGACGATTGGACCGTAAACGCCTGCCTGCTCCTGCAAACCAGAGTGGCTGTGGTACCAGTACGTACCGTTCTGATGCACCTTGAATTTGTACTCGTACATGCCATCGGGCGCGATGCCATGGAAACTCAAACCCGGTACACCGTCCATATTGGCGGGCAGAATGATCCCGTGCCAATGAATTGAGGTGTCATGGTCTAGGCGATTTTTCACACGCAGTGTGACCGTCTCGCCTTCGCGCCAGCGCAGCAAAGGTCCGGGCAACGAACCATTGATGGTCATGGCTGTGCGCGGCGAGCCAGTTATGTTTACAGGGGTTTCACCAATAAACAGATCAAATTCGTTACCGGTGAGAACGCTCGGCAGACCAGGACTGGTCACTGCCCATACAGGAGTGCGCCACAGGCCAAGGCCGCCGAGAATGCCACCAGCGGCCAGGCCTTTAACGAATGTCCGCCTAGAGGTTTTGGAATGCATGCCGTTTATGTCCGATCAGTCAAAAGGGAAGCCGTGCGAAACAACCAATGAGTTGCTCAAACAGGTGAAGGCGCTCTCCTCGGGGGTTTGTAATGAGCCCGAATGAGCTCGCTCGCCGTCACTAAAAACGAGTTCTTACGGCAAGCGAGCTCAGAAATTGCCACATTTGAACCACCACAGTGATTACATTTCTGTCAGCTTGGGAACGCAGCAAGCTATTCAGCAATTCTTGTGGTCCATCGCTTTGGCTTGGCTTTCTGCGATGGGAGGTTGGGTGCTTTGCTTTTGGGCTACTTGATACGATTCCATTGAATCATTCCTAGCCACTTCCATACGTGCGAACGCCCGGTCACCACCGCCTTCAGCCATTGCCAAAGAAGAGGCGGTCAGGGCTGCGATGATGAGCAAAGTTTTGATGGGATTCATTTGTATTTCCTCGGATGAGTATTGATAACCCCTCGAATCCACATCAAGTGATGATTCTTAGGGGAGAGCTTAAGGCTCAATAGGACTATAAGACTCATCCCCTGTCAGGAACCTTAGGTGAATATTACAGTTGTGTCAGGTTGCGATATTTTTCTTGAGGAACACGCTATTTAATCCGTAAGGTCTAGATCTTTCAGCGTCACACCGCTATTTACTGAGTATCAGTTTGAGGTGCGTAACTTTGTAAGCATCCGATAGCTTTCAAGGTGCAGACGTTTATTTAGTTTTTGCACTGGAACTGCATATGTGAGCCTGGATGCACCGCGTCAACATTTAAGTATTCGATGCTTATGGAAAATAGCAACACTACTGAGGGTGATTGAGTGTGAGTATTAATTTTGAGAAAGCGCTTGGCTCCGCAGAAAGAAAGTTAATTTATCGTAGTAAAAGAGCTGAAATCCTGAGTAACAATATCGCAAACGCTGAAACGCCGAACTTCAAGGTCCGAGACTTAGATTTTTCTACTGTGCTTGCAAGCCAGACAAAAAAACTCCTGCTACTCCGCTTTCTTTGAAAACAACAAGTGTAAAACACATTACCGAAAAAGAATCAGCAAGTGATATTTACGGAGGTGCTTTGCTTTACAGCACACCAGCTCAACCTGCCATTGATCAAAATACTGTCGATCAGCAGGTCGAGATCGCAAAGTACACAGAAAATGGAATACGTTTCGACGCCGCTTTTACTAGGTTGAATGGAGCATTCAAAGGTTTGCTCAAAGCTCTGCGAGGTAATTAGTAGCGCAGGGCTTGCGAGCGGTAATTGTGGCAGACGTGGCTGCTTTGGTACTCCCTGAGGGTTAACCAAGGGGAGCCCCCTGTATACGGGGCTCTGACCTTGGAAAGGTGCCAGCATTCAAGCGCTGATCAGGGAAGGAAAACCTAACGCCTCGACAGCTTTACGAACCTGCTCTGGGCTTTCGCTGCTTTCAACACTCACCTTACCGGCTGACCGATCCACGGAAACTGTAGCTTCGTTGTCCAGTGACTGAATCGCTTTGGTGATTTTGCTGACGCAACTGCCGCAACCGATGCCTGATACATCTAAGACGAACATGGTTATTCCTCTCGTGCTGAGCGGTCTCTTTTCACCGCACCGACAGCATCAACGTTGACACGATGGCAAGGTCAACAGTTATCTGTTTCGGGTTGTGAGTGCCGTTGAAGCTCAGTCAATTCGGGTACTCCTCAGTCTCAATGCATTGAAAACTACAGATGCAGAACTGACGCTCATGGCGATGGCAGCGATCATTGGCGACAGGAGATGTCCCGTCAGTGGATAGAGCAAGCCTGCGGCAAGAGGGATACCCATCGAGTTGTAAAGAAAGGCAAAACCCAAGTTTTGCCGCATGTTTTTTACTGTTGCGACCGAAAGAGCCCGTGCTCGTAAAATCCCCATCAGGTCGCCTTTTACCAGCGTGAGTTGCGCGCTATTCATCGCAACGTCAGTCCCTGTCCCCATGGCAATGCCCACATCTGCTCGCGCCAGGGCCGGTGCATCGTTGATACCGTCACCAGCCATGGCGACCTTCCGGCCGTATTGCTGGAGATCTGCGACCAGACGCTCCTTGTCCTGAGGTTTCACTTCACCGTGGACTTCATCAATCCCCATCTCCCTGGCGACAGCCCGAGCGGTGGTGAGCCCGTCGCCAGTAGCCATGATGATTTTGATGTCATCAGCCTTGAGCTTGGTGACTGCTTCTTTGGAGGTCAGCTTAATTGGATCTGATACTGCCAACAACCCTGCCAATACCCCGTCGACTGCAAGGTAGATGATGCTGATGCCGTCAAGTCGCAACAACTCTGCACGCTCTTGTAGGGGCTTGGTCCTCACGCCTGCGGCTTCCATCAACGCGGTGTTCCCAAGCTGGATCTTCTTGCCATCAACGATGCCAGTGACCCCGATACCTGAACCAGACTCAAAGGATTCTGGCTTGGTGAGCTTAATGTTCTCGGTTCGGGCGTGATCGACGATTGCATGAGCCAAGGGATGTTCGCTGCCCTGGTCAAGGCTGGCAGCCAGCTGAAGAACATCGTGGGGATTGAAGCTGGGTGTGGCCTCCACACTGTGAAACACTGGCCGTCCCTCTGTCAGGGTGCCTGTCTTATCGACAATCAGCGTGTCGATTTTGCAAAGGTTTTCGATGGCACTGGCATCCCTGAACAGCACACCCATGCTGGCCGCTTTACCTGTCGAAACCATGATCGACATGGGCGTAGCAAGACCCAACGCACAGGGGCAAGCGATGATCAGCACGGCGACAGCGTTGATCAGACCAAACACCCAACTGGGCTCAGGGCCAAAAAGCCCCCAACCGACAAATGTCAGTATCGCAATCGTGATAACACCCATCACAAAGTAGCCAGCAATCGAGTCGGCCATTCGTTGCATTGGTGCTTTGGAGCGCTGAGCCCGAGCGACCATCTGTACGATCTGTGACAGCATGGTCTCGGCGCCGACCTTCTGCGCCTTCATTACCAAGCTCCCATGTGTATTCAGCGTGGCGCCGATCAGGCTATCTCCAGCTCTCTTCATTAGCGGCACTGGCTCGCCAGTGAGCATGGACTCATCCACCGCACTTTCACCCTCCAGTACTGAACCATCAACTGGCACCTTTTCACCTGGCCTGACCCGCAAGTAGTCTCCTAGGTGAACATGGGTGAGAGGAATGTCTTCCTCTTGGCCATCGGCATTAATCCGGCGTGCGGTTTTGGGCGATAGACCGAGAAGGGACTTAATGGCTGCGGAAGTTTGCGATCGGGCCTTGAGCTCAAGAATCTGCCCAAGCAAGGTGAGCGAGATGATGACCGCGGCGGCTTCGAAGTAGACGCCGATACGTCCATCTTGCATAAAGGTAGCGGGAAAGCTTTGGGGTAAGAACGTTGCCATGACGCTGTAAAGGTAGGCTGCGGCGGTACCCAAACCTATCAAAGTCCACATGTTTGGACTGCGATTTCTAACAGAGGCTATGCCCCTTACAAAAAAGGGCCAACCTGCCCATAAAGTCACCGGTGTCGCCAGAGCGAACTCGATCCAGTTTTGGATCGAGCCATGGAGGAGTTGTAGCGAGTGTCCCGCCATGGCGAGCACGGTCACTATCACGGTTAATGGCAGCGACCACCAAAAGCGGCGGGGAAATCCCGGAGTTCAGGATTTTCTTCTTCATCGAGCGCGGGCATGACCGGCTCTAATGTCATGCCACATTTAGGGCAGTTGCCGGGTCCGGGCTGGCGTATTTCCGGGTGCATCGGACAGGTAAACTCAGTGCCTGTTTGTACCGCAGACTCTGGAGTGGTGACGCGGGATTCGGCGCTCGAAACATTACCGCTGAAGCGTTCAGGATCAGCTCGAAACTTCTCCTGGCATTTCAGGCTACAGAATCGATACGTCTGTCCCTGATAAGACTCACCAAATTCACTTGATGAAGTGACTGCCATTCCGCACACCGGGTCACGTAGATCATCGTCATTGAGCGGAGCAGCATGGGCGTGACTGTGGTCGTGGTGGCTCGATATGGTAGTCATGGCTATTTCCCTTCTTCGTCCTTGTGGGTTGCTGCCTGATCGCCATGGCTATGTCCGCCATGTCCATGTCCATGTCCATGTCCATGTCCATGTCCAAAAAAATGCATCAATGGACAGATCAACAGAATTAGATAAGGCCAAAATGGATAAACGTGGCTGAAATGCTCCCGCAACACGTAGAAGGCACCAATCGCAATGAGCATGATTAGTACAACGCCTGTTTTGCGCCTCCAAAATGGTGCGGTGGTGTTTCCATCCGGATGTTGATGGTTATTCATGATCTAAACTCCACTGTGTAAGTGTTGCTGTGATCTCTGCGACAGAGCGTAGCCAACTCGTGCGTCGAAGCGGTGTTAGCAGCCAGATCCGGCTTACTTCAGGTCAAACGGACCAACCATCCCTGACTGATAATGCCCTGGCACGTTGCAGGCAAACTGAAGGCCTGTGCTGTTGTTGAAGGTCCAGATCAGCTCTTGGGTTGCGCCAGGCTCAATCAGGACGCTGTTCGGGTCGTTGTGTTGCATTCCGACCATCTTCATTCCACCCATGCTGTGGCTCATACCGCTCATCGTTTTCCCGGTACCGGTGGGGTTAAGCGTTCCGTTCTGGAACATGCTTGCCATTTCTTTTTGGTGTGCTGCATGAGCAGCGGCTTTGCCGATGTTGAACTCGTGCAGCAGCGAACCCTCATTGCGAAGGACAAATCGAATAGTTTCACCAGGCTTTATGTCGATGCTTTCAGGTTTGAAGAAAATATCGCCCATTTCGACCTCCACCGTACGGGTAACCTCAGAGGCGACTCCAGGCTGGCCGATGTCCTCTTTCCCATGCCCTGCGCTGGCCATAGCCGTAGCACCGAAGAGTAGAGTGATTGCTGCGATGACAGGGGTAACGAGCTTAGCTTTCATAGTGACCTCGAGAGTAAGTGTGGGAGCACTGGCTATGCTAAAGACACGGAGCTGCCAGTTAACTGACCTGAACACTACATTTCTGTCAGTTTTCGAAATAAATACGGCGTCCAGATGACGCCGCATTCAACAAGACTTTTCAAAAAGCTCTTTTCAGCGAGTTGCTCACTGGTGGTTCTCTGAAAGCATCAATTTGTGCTCGCGCTGCATTTGGCTCAAAACGTCATCGACGATTTTGTCGTGCTTTTCCATCCAGGCGAGGTGCTGCTGAGGTGACATTGAGGCGTCTGGATGATCTTTATGGAGTTGGCTCATGAGCTCTCCCAGCATCTTCATATGCTCGGTCATGTGGACATGACGCTGACCTTCAGGGGCTTTTTCAGCTTGTATCAGGACTGCTTCTGCCTTGTTGCGCAGACCTTCCATACGCTCTATCACCCGGTCTCCGCCACTTTCAGCCCATACAGAAGCTGAGACGAGTATTGAGCTCACAAAAAACAGCATTTTCAGGCGATTCATGGGGCAACTCCTTATGGAATTGTTTTCCGGCTCCCAAACGTTTCATGCTGAAGAGTCGGTCGAGCACCAGGAAGTACTCATGCTTGAACCCTAGACAGCGCTTGCTGACATCTACCTGAAGCCAATATTACTTTTCTGTCAGTTGCTGGTTGGCTGGCGTGTTTCGTTGCAGACTGCGCTTCATCATTATCCGAGAGCCACCCTCATGAGACTTCTGGTTGCTGAAGACGAACCCAAAATAGGTATCTATTTGGAGCAAGGACTCACGGAGGCGGGGTTCAATGTGGATCGCTTTACCAATGGCCAAGTGGCGCTTCAGCACGCTTTGAGCGAGGCCTATGACCTGCTGATTCTAGACGTCATGATGCCTGGGCTGGATGGCTGGGAAGTACTTCAGAAGGTTCGTGCATCCGGAAAAGATGTTCCCGTGCTCTTCCTCACGGCGCGAGACCGCGTTGAAGATCGAGTGAAAGGACTTGAACTCGGGGCAGATGATTACCTGATCAAACCCTTCGCATTTTCTGAACTGTTGGCTCGCGTCAGAACGTTGCTACGTCGGGGTAACGGCGCTCCCTCGCAAACCTATATGAAATTGGCTGATCTGGAGGTGGACCTGCTCAAGCGTCGGGCCATTCGTGGAGGGAAGCGCATAGACCTTACGGCCAAAGAGTTTGCATTGCTTGAGCTGTTGCTAAGACGTCGAGGGGAGGTGCTGCCAAAGTCACTTATCGCCTCCCAGGTTTGGGATATGAACTTTGACAGCGATACCAACGTTATCGAGGTTGCAGTGAGAAGGTTGAGGGCCAAGATAGATGACGATTTTGAGGTCAAGTTGATTCATACCTCAAGGGGAATGGGTTACATGCTCGACGCACCTGATTCGGAGTCGGAATGAACCGAATGTCCCTGACGACTCGCATGAGTCTGATGTTCATGCTCGCGGTAACGGCCGTGCTCACGGTCGCCGGACTCAGTTTCAATAACCTCAGCCGGCATCATTTCAAGATGCTGGATCAGCAGGCATTGAACGAAAAGCTCCACTCGACCCAGAGAATTTTGTCCGGGTTGAACAGCATCGATCAATTCAGCGAATTTAAGCCTGAGCTGGAAGCGCTTCTGGGTGCTCACCGTGATTTGACGGCCCTAATAATCGATGGTGACGGCAAGCTGCTGTTTGCTGATCCCGGTCCGGTAGATATTCCGAAGGAGTTCCGCACAACCACAAACAACAACGTCTGGGAGTGGCGGGAGCAAGAGCAGATGTTCCGTGGCGTGACGGCACAAGCCGTTGTGACGGGACAAGACAAGCCGTTGACAGTCATTTTGATCTTTGACGTTACTCAGCATATGTCCTTTTTCGAGACGCTTGAACGCTGGTTTTGGATAGGGTTGGTGATCAGCGCATTGGTCAGTGCTGCACTCGGCTGGATGGTAGCAAGCAGTGGCATGCGGCCTATTCGCCAGGTCACGCGGGTCGCTGCCTCAATGTCAGCAAAATCACTCAAAGAGCGCATCCCCTTAGCACCCGTTCCCAAAGAACTTCAGCAAATGGTGCTGTCGTTTAACGCAATGTTGTCCAGGCTCGACGATGCATTTGTCCGGTTATCGAACTTTTCCGCAGACATTGCCCACGAACTACGGACCCCCGTGAGCAACTTGATGACCCACACCGAAGTGGTGCTTTCTAGAAAAAGGAACATCGAGGACTACGAAGACAATCTGTACTCAAATCTTGATGATTTGAAGCGTATGGGGCGAATGATCGATGACATGCTTTTTCTGGCGAAGTCTGACAATGGTCTGATCACGCACGAGAACAAACCGATAGACTTGGTGGAAGTCGTAGAGAAATTGCTCGAATACTACCGCCTGTTGGCAGATGAGCGAGGCATTGAGCTCACAGTTTCAGGAAGGGGCAGTGTTCGAGGCGATGTTCTTATGCTCCACAGAGCCATTTCTAATCTGCTCTCAAATGCGCTGCGCTACACCCATGAAGGGAAGTCCATCAGTGTCGATATTCAGCAGAAGGAGATGTCGGTATTGGTCGTTGTGGAGAACCATGGAGAGCCCATTGCTCCCGAACACCTTGAAAAGCTGTTCGATCGCTTTTACCGCGTGGACCCAGCTCGGCGAGAAGGCAGTCCAAGCAACGCGGGGCTAGGTCTGTCAATTACCCGATCAATAATTGAAGCGCATGATGGCAAGATATGGTGTACGTCCTTTGATGGAAAAACGGCCTTTCATCTAGAGTTTCCTAGTGTTGACTTGAAGGTCAGCTGATCAGCGGCGCATTTGTGATCAACGGCAATCTCTCAGCCTGCGCCCCACGTTCCACTTTCGTTATTTTTGAATGGGTGAAAACCCTAGTATCGCGGGCACGCGGTCTCGTCTTTAAGTCTCGCTACGCCCGCCAATTCGAGGCCAAACACCGCGTCAAGCTGACTGAAATGTAATCGAACAGTTTGCGTTCGTGTGGCATCGTGTTCTTGCACTGTGACGTTGGGGCCTAGTGAGTTTCTCGTGTTCAACCTGCCCTAGAACACGGAGGCTACTAGCTAATCATCAGTGGTTTTAACAAGAATCGAAAAGTAAAAACTAGATATTCCCAAACAAACCTCGAATCAACAGCTCTTGCTGTGAGGAGTCTTGCATGTCATTCCTTAAAACTACGACCGTAGCTGTTGCACTTACCGCTGGTTTGCTTCTGAGTGCAGTTGCTCAAGCACATCCAAAGCTCCTTTCTTCCACTCCGGCAGAAGGCTCGGATGCGGCGGCCCCTTCGAAAATTGAACTGCACTTTTCTGAGAATCTCACCACTCAGTTTTCCGGTGCAAAACTGATCATGACCGATATGCCTGGCATGCCGAACTCCCCAATGGGTGTTAAGGCCGCCGTCGCTGGTGGCGGTGATCCGAAAACGATGGTGATTACACCGGCAGCACCTCTGACCACCGGTACCTACAAAGTCGAATGGCGTGCTGTCTCCTCGGACACTCACCCGATCACCGGCAACTTCTCATTTAAAGTGAAATGATTTATGAGCGACTCAATAAATATTGTGGTTCGCTTTGCTCTCTATTTCGACCTGATGTTGTTATTCGGATTAGCAATTTTCGGCTTATACAGCCTCAGGGGAAAGGAAAGAGTATCGGGCACGGTCTTGAATTTTGAGTCGCTTCTTTACGGTACTTCTGTTGCAGGTGTAGCCCTATCCCTTGTCGCCATGTTGTTGCTTGCGAAAGCAATGAGCGGTGTGTCGGAGCTTATGGAGCTACATCACCATATTTTTGAAATGGTCCTCATGGGGACCGACGTCGGGTTGACCTGGATGGTCCGAATAGCTGCCTTGGTGATGGCAATTATTGGCGTCGCGTTGAACAAGCGATTTCCGACAGCCAGTCTCTGGATCGTCACCGTATGCGGAGCGATTGCGTTGGCGACGTTGGCTTGGACAGGGCACGGTGCCATGGATGAAGGCAGCCGACGCTACTGGCATTTCATCACCGATATATTCCATCTTTTAGCCGCAGGTGGCTGGTTGGGTGCTCTATTGGCATTCGCTCTACTACTGCGGTTGAAATCGCTAAAGGGCGAACAAGAAGCTCGAATTCTTGCGAGGGTGCTGACTGGTTTTGAATCGGCCGGCGCTGTGATCGTAGTGATCATAAGCATCACAGGCGTAGTGAATTATCTGTTTGTCGTCGGTCCAAATCTCGATGAAGTGATGCTCAGTACGTACGGTGTACTGCTGTTTTTGAAGGTCCTGCTCTTTGCCGGGATGATCGTGTTAGCCACGCTGAACCGCTTTCACCTAAGTCCGGTATTGGAGCGGTCAGTTCGAAATGGAGAGTACTCTGCCGCGGTCAATGCCTTGCGCCGCAGCATGACACTCGAGTTTTTAATGGCAGTCATCATAATTTGCCTTGTCGCATGGTTAGGCACTTTAAGTCCGGAAATGGAAATGAGCGCGGAATAGAGGTTGGTGACAGCCGACTAAGGAGTCTAGAAGGTGAATTGTAAGGGCCATTTCCTCCGGCTACACTCCAGCCTATGAAACGCTACCTACGGTTTTGCCTGATTTTCCTGATTAGCCTGGCGCTCCCCCTCAGCGGGATGGCGGGCGTTCAGGCGCCGACTGAGCCCTGCCCCATGAAAACCATGGGCATGGCGATGATGGACGGCATGGGGCAAGACTGCTGCCAGGACATGAAAAGTCCCACCGAGCACGGCAAACCCTGTAAGTCAGGTCAGGAGTGCAAGACTGGTGGCATGCTGCAAGTATCCATCATCAAGCCTCCTATCACCTTATCCAGCCCCCTCGTACTGTCCTTCTCACTAGATTCCCTTCCAGTACAAACCCCGTCAGGGGTATGGCGACCGCCCCGCACTTGATTCCTGTACCACACTGAGCCTCATTCCGCGTTAGCGGGATGGCATATCTGCGTGCATGTCTGATGAAGCGCGCAGTGGATCATCACAGGAATCGTGAACATGAACTCCAAGTGCTATTGCACAGGGTGGTCCCTCGTGGCCGGCCTGGCGGCAAGCGTACTGGCATTGCCGAGTTTCGCTGCCGCATTGACACTCGATGAAGCTTTGCAGCTGGCTGAAAACAATGCGCCGTCGCTGACTGCACAAGACGCGAAAATTCAGGCCGCCAGTAGTGCGGCCATCCCCGCTGGTGAACTACCCGATCCCAAGTTGCTGCTAGGCGTACAGAACTACCCCATCGGCGGCCCAGATCGCTGGAGCATCGACCAGGACTTCAT
This sequence comes from Pseudomonas sp. CBZ-4, assembly GCF_000346755.1. Lineage (GTDB taxonomy): Bacteria > Pseudomonadota > Gammaproteobacteria > Pseudomonadales > Pseudomonadaceae > Aquipseudomonas. The sequence continues at coordinate 14,982 of NZ_ANNV01000117.1, forward strand.
GACTATGCAAATGGTCGGAGTCAGTCAGGAGATGCCCAACAGCGCCAAGCGCAAAGCCCGCATCGAGGTCGCTGATGCGGCCATTGACCGCGCCGCCGCTGAGCGCCGGGTCGAACGTCTTAAGGTTCGTCAGGCCACGGCGTTGGCCTGGATCAACAGCTACTCCGTTGAGCGTAAAGACGCGCTCTTCCAGGACTTCTACAAAGAAAACCGTCTGCTGGCCGATACCGTCCGGGCCCAGATTGCCGGCGGCCGTGCTCAACCTGCTGATGCAGTAACGCCCAAACAGGAAGCGGCACAACTGGAGGAACAGCAGGACGATCTGATTCGCCAGAGAGCACAGGCCCGAGCGGCGCTGAAGCGCTGGATTGGCCCAGCCGCTAACGACAAACCTGTGGGCAGCTTGCCTGAATGGCCTGTCGAAGCCTCTGGCTACTCTCATAAGCTGCAACATCACCCAGAGTTGGCAGCGTTTGCGCCAATGACCCGCGAAGCGCAAGCCAAGGTTCGTGAAGCCGAAGCGGAAAAACAGTCGGATTGGAGCTGGGAACTGGATTACCAGCGCCGTGGCCGTGAGTTTGGCGATATGGTCAGTGTGCAATTTTCATGGGATCTACCGCTGTTTCCTGACTCTCGGCAAAACCCAAAAATTGCGGCCAAGCACGCTGAACTCAACCAGCTTGAGGCTGAGCGTGAAGCCCTTTCACGCGAGCATACCCAGCAACTGGAGGACGAGCTGGCCGACTATGAACGCTTGAATCGTGCCGTACATCGAACCCAGGACAGTCTGTTGCCCTTAGCCAAGGAAAAGGTCGAGCTCAGTATGGCCAGCTACCGCGCCGGCAAAGGCGATTTGAGCTCCGTCGTGGCCGCTCGGCGCGAGCTCATCGAAGCCCGCCTCAAACAGATCGACGTGGAAGAGCAGCGAGCGCTGACCAGTGCGCGTCTGTATTTCGCTTACGGGGAGTCCAGCCAATGAACCTTAGAAAGTGGAACGGGGTATTGTTGGTAGGCATTTCGCTGGTATTGGGTGTTGCCGGTGGTTACTGGTTCGCTCACCAGCGCATGAGCGGAGTACCAGTTACCGCCCCGGAGCAGAGCCTCACCTCTCCGGACGAACGCAAAGTACTGTATTGGTACGACCCTATGTACCCGCAGCAAAAGTTCGATAAGCCGGGTAAGTCGCCCTTCATGGACATGCAGATGGTTCCTCAGTACGCCGATGTCAAAGGGGACAGCGCCGCCGTTCGCATTGATCCAAGCCTGACTCAGAATCTCGGTGTGCGACTGGCTACCGTCAGTCGAGGTGTGTTTGCTTCGAGTCTGGACGTTGTCGGTGTGTTGGCCTTCAACGAGCGGGACGTCGCCGTCATCCAAGCCCGTACGGCGGGTTTCGTCGAGCGCGTGTATGCCCGTGCTCCTGGCGACGTGATCAAAGCCAATGCCGCCTTGGCGGATATTCTTGTACCTGAGTGGGCTGCGGCTCAGGAAGAGTTTCTCGCACTCAAGCGTAGTGGCGATGCGGGCTTGCTGGCCGCGGCTCGCCAGCGTTTGCGGCTCACCGGGATGTCGGCGGCATCAATTGCACAAGTAGAGCGCAGTGGCAAAATCCAACCAAACCTGACCCTCACCAGCCCTATTAGTGGCGTGCTGCAAGAGCTCAATGTACGCGAGGGTATGACGGTGGCCGCCGGCGAGACACTGGCACGCGTTAATGGTTTGAGTAGCGTCTGGCTGGCCCTGGCCGTTCCAGAGACTGAATCTGGATCGATCCTCATGGGGCAATCGGCAGAGGCACGTTTGCCCGCATTCCCTGGGGTTGTGCTCAAGGGCGTCGTCAGCGCGATTCTTCCGGAAACCAATCCGGATAGCCGCACCCTTCGAGTACGGGTCGAATTACCCAATACCGACGGACGCCTCAGGCCGGGTTTGACGGCGCAGGTCCGCCTGAATCGTTCGACCGAGCAAAGTGTGTTGTGGGTGCCGAGCGAGGCGGTTATCCGCACGGGCCGACGTGCCTTGGTGATGCTCGCCGAAAACGCGGGCCGCTACCGTCCCGTGGAGGTGCAACTCGGGCAGGAAAGCGATGGTAAGACAGCGATAGTAAATGGTCTGGAAGAAGGACAGAAGGTGGTTACCTCTGGCCAGTTCCTGCTCGACTCGGAGGCCAGTCTAAAGGGCATTGTTGCAAGCTCGGAGGAAGAGTCACCACCTCGCGCAGCAGCCTCCAGTTTTCATGAAGCGGATGGGCAGATCGTTGAGATCAACGATAAAGAAGTCACGCTTGCCCATGGTCCCTTCAAGACGCTGGGCATGCCTGGTATGACGATGACGTTCCCACTCGCCAATCCGGCGTTGATGCAAGGCCTCAAAACGGGCGATAAGGTTCGGATTGCGGTGAGCCAGACCGATGATGGTTTGCGTGTTGAACGTCTGGACAAATCGGGGAGCCAGCCATGATCGCTGCCCTGATTCGTTGGTCAGTGGCCAACCGATTCCTGGTGCTACTGGCGACGCTGTTTGTCACGGCTTGGGGCATTTGGTCGGTGCAGAGCACGCCCATCGATGCGCTGCCGGATCTCTCCGATGTTCAGGTGATCATCCGCACCCCTTATCCGGGACAAGCGCCGCAGATTGTCGAGAACCAAGTGACCTATCCGTTGGCCACCACCATGCTCTCGGTGCCGGGGGCCAAGACGGTGCGTGGTTATTCCTTCTTCGGTGACAGCTTCGTTTACGTGCTGTTCGAAGACGGGACTGACCTGTATTGGGCGCGCTCACGGGTGTTGGAATACTTAAGTCAGATACAAAGCCGATTGCCGGCCAGCGCCAAGCCGGCGTTGGGGCCGGATGCAACGGGGGTGGGCTGGATCTATCAGTACGCGCTGGTGGATCGCAGTGGCGGACACGATTTGGCGCAGCTGCGCGCACTTCAGGACTGGTTCCTCAAGTTCGAACTCAAGACGCTGCCCAACGTTGCGGAAGTGGCCACCGTGGGTGGCATGGTCAAGCAGTACCAGGTGCAGCTTGATCCGGTCAAACTGGCCAGCCTCGGCATCACTCAGGCTGAGGTCACCGAGGCTATCGGCAAGGCCAATCAGGAAACGGGTGGCGCCGTGCTGGAGATGGCAGAAACCGAGTTCATCGTGCGGGCTTCCGGCTACCTGAAGACGCTCAATGACTTTCGGGCGATCCCGCTCAAGCTGGGTGCGGGAGGCGTGCCGGTGACCCTTGGCGATGTCGCCACGATTCAGCTGGGACCGGAAATGCGGCGCGGCATTACCGAACTCGATGGCGAAGGCGAGACCGTCGGCGGCGTGGTGATTTTGCGCAGCGGCAAAAATGCTCGCGAGACCATTGCGGCGGTCAAAACCAAACTCGACGAACTGAAAAGCAGTCTGCCGGCCGGGGTGGAAATCGTCACCACCTACGACCGCAGCAAGCTGATCGACCGCGCAGTGGAAAATCTCAGCCACAAGCTGATCGAAGAGTTCATCGTCGTCGCGTTGGTCTGTGGGATCTTCCTCTGGCATCTGCGCTCATCTCTGGTGGCAATCATCTCGCTGCCGGTTGGGGTGCTGATTGCCTTCATCGTCATGCGTTACCAAGGTATCAACGCCAACATCATGTCCCTGGGTGGGATTGCCATCGCCATCGGCGCCATGGTCGATGCTGCCGTGGTGATGATCGAGAATGCCCACAAGAAGATTGAGGCATGGCACGCGGCCAATCCGGAGGAAGAACTGAAGGGTGAACGTCATTGGCACGTCATGACCGAAGCCGCGGCAGAGGTAGGCCCCGCGCTTTTCTTCTGTTTGTTGATCATCACCCTGTCGTTCATTCCGGTGTTCACGCTGGAAGCTCAGGAAGGACGGCTGTTCGGCCCTTTGGCGTTCACCAAAACCTACGCCATGGCCGCAGCGGCGGGATTGTCCGTGACCTTGGTGCCGGTGCTGATGGGCTACTGGATTCGAGGACGAATTCCCAGTGAACATCAGAACCCGTTGAACCGGTGGTTGATTCGGATCTATAAGCCAGCACTGGACGCAGTCTTGCGTCGACCAAAGATCACGCTGCTGGTGGCGCTATTGGTTTTTGTCAGTGCGCTATGGCCAATGTCTCGCTTGGGTGGCGAGTTTCTTCCCCCTTTGGACGAGGGCGATCTGCTCTATATGCCTTCGGCCCTGCCGGGGCTGTCGGCGCAGAAAGCGGCGCAACTGCTGCAACAGACCGACCGCCTGATCAAGACCGTGCCAGAGGTCGAACACGTCTTCGGTAAAGCCGGTCGTGCTGAAACCGCCACCGACCCGGCACCGCTGGAAATGTTCGAAACCACGATCCAATTCAAGCCGCAAGAGCAATGGCGCCCAGGCATGACCCAGGAAAATTTGGTGGAAGAACTGGATCGAGTGGTACGAGTCCCTGGGCTGACGAATATCTGGATACCGCCGATTCGCAACCGTATCGACATGCTTGCCACGGGGATCAAGAGTCCCATTGGAGTGAAAATTGCAGGCACCAACCTGACGGAGATCGATGCCGCGACTCAGGCGGTCGAGCGAGTGGCCAAGGGTGTACCCGGTGTCAGTTCCGCTCTGGCCGAGCGACTGACCGGTGGTCGCTATATCGATGTGGATATCGACCGCAAAGCCGCCGCCCGTTACGGACTGAATATCGCCGATGTGCAGTCCATAGTGGCCGGCGCTATCGGCGGTGAAAACGTCGGCGAAACCATTGAAGGGCTTGCACGCTTCCCGATCAACGTGCGTTACCCACGGGAGTGGCGTGACTCGCTCGGTGCCTTGGAGCAATTGCCGATCTATACCCCGCTAGGTAGCCAGATCACCCTCGGCACAGTGGCGAAGGTCAAAGTCACGGACGGTCCGCCGATGCTCAAAAGCGAGAACGCACGACCTTCAGGTTGGGTGTACATCGATGTGCGTGGTAGGGACATTGCGTCTGTGGTCGCTGATCTACGACGGGTCGTCAATGAGCAGGTCAAGTTGCAGCCCGGCATGAGCCAGAGTTACTCGGGGCAGTTCGAATTTCTCGAAAGGGCCAACGCACGACTCAAACTGGTGGTGCCTGCCACGCTGTTGATCATCTTCGTGCTGCTTTACCTGACGTTTGCCCGCTTCGACGAGGCCCTGCTGATCATGGCCACTCTGCCATTCGCCCTGACTGGCGGGGCATGGTTCCTCTATCTGTTGGGGTTCAACCTGTCGGTCGCCACCGGGGTCGGCTTTATCGCCTTGGCCGGTGTTTCTGCCGAATTTGGCGTGATCATGCTGCTCTACCTGAAAAACGCCTGGGCCGAACGTGAAGACCTCGGTGACAACACTGAGCGTGGGCTGATTGCGGCCATTCGTGAAGGGGCCGTGCAGCGTGTTCGACCCAAGGCCATGACCGTGGCCGTGATCATTGCCGGCCTGTTACCCATCCTGTTGGGCAGCGGCACCGGCAGCGAGGTGATGAGCCGCATCGCCGCGCCCATGGTCGGCGGCATGATCACCGCACCCTTGCTGTCGCTGTTTGTCATTCCGGCAGCCTATCGCCTGATGCGTCGCCGGCACCTCCAGGTTGTATCCACCAATCCTCAAGGAAAAGTCGTATGAAACTGACCCTGATTGCAGTTGCAAGCACCGTATTTGCGCTGTCACTTTCTGCCCACGCGGAGGATATGCCGGGCATGAAAATGGACGGTATGGAGGGCATGCAGATTAAGCAGGACGTAAAGCAGGCTCCGATAGCCAAAGCGGAGGGCACGATCAAGTCAATTAACTCCGAGAAGCAGACAGTGACTATCGCTCATGGCGCCGTGCCAGCCGTGCAGTGGCCTGCTATGACCATGGCTTTTTCCGTAACGGAAGATCAGCTGACAGGGCTGACGGCCGGAGACCAAGTGTCGTTTTCATTTCGGTTAGAGGGTGGCCGAGCCACGATTGTATCCATCAAAAAGTGAAATGGCGGTAATGGAAGTAGCCGGAGCGTAATGTCGCGTCGGCTTCTGCCACCCGCTTTTTACGAAAACCAATTATTCAGTAACGGAGCGTGTATGGCCGCTATTGGCTGTGGATTCGATCGATCAATGCTATGAATGAAGCTGCGATAGTGTTTGGTAGAGAGACAGAGCAAGGAGAAGGCATATGCTAGACAGCGGATGGAAGGCGCGCTTAGATATTCTGCGGGACGCAGTGAAAAGAAATATGCTTGATAAGCTAGTCGGACATGGCTGGGAAGCGTCCATAGTCCGTGAGGTTGCCGCAGGAGAGTATGTGGTCGTAAAGGCGTCTAGAGGCGGGGCGGAGCGTTCGGCCGCAGTACTCTATTCGTCAGCGACGAGCAACAATGTATACAAGCAACTGGCTGGAGAGGTGTCCGTTATCTTTTTTAACGGACAGCCGTACATGGTTGAGTCATTCGCTATGGGGGTATCCATTCCCGTGAAGCCGATTGACGATTTTCAACCCTTTCTCATCGAATGGAACCGTGAAAGCAGTACTGGAAAGTTTGCTCCTACGACAACGCAAGCAGAAGAGACGAGCATTGAAGAGTTGCAAGCACCGCGGCGAGTGCTACTTTCAGAAACTCCGATAGAAGCAGTCTGGGCGAGGCTTGCTCAGTTAAAAAGTGCGACTCTTGCTCGAAAGATGGTCGACCGTCGCGCTCAACTTGAAAGCTTAAGTCTTGACCCGTCGACCATTGTGTCAAAGGGAGAGGGCGTTGCTTTCGCGCTCCGCAATGCCACCGATTATTTCAGTGCCATTGATCGGAGAAATGTCAGTCAACGTGTACTCAATCTGTATTACGGCACAATGTCGTTCGCATTTGCCGAGATGCTTGCTTCACCAGATGGTCCTCAAACCCTTTCAGAGTTGGAGGCAACAACCAAAAAAGGGCATGGCCTTTATACCCATGATGGTTTAGATGAGCGATTTGAGAGTCTGGCCATTGGTGCGCTCGTCTCGGGCTTTTTCCCAAGTTGGGTTAAATCGATGTCTGCAAACTCACTTGTCGCTGCCAAACGGAAACCAGACGGTCTGGATGCACTGAAAGCACTGCCCGTTGAAAGCTGGGTTACGATGGAGCAGCTGTTTTCTCGGATACCTGAGGTTGCGGATCTTTTTGAAGACATATTTGAAGGCAAGCCGTCTTGGGTTATTCCTGCTTACGATCAAAAAAGTAACGGTCAGCAGCACCGTGCAACGACGACCTACGCCCTGTTGATAGATGAGTCTGGAAGAATGACTGCGAATGATATCGCTGCTTTTCCTGGGCCAATTCGCGAAATTGTCCAAGTATCGTCTAGGTCATCAGCGAGCCATTTCCGTGTGGCAATTGATCATCCGGAATCGAGTATTTGGTGGGATGCACTTCAGCTGCATCACAGTCCATTTAAAAGGCATGCGCTCATGTTGCCGCTGTTTGGAGCGATAAATGAGTATCGAGCGACATCTTTGGTGTTGCTCTATGCGTTATCCATTCTGGTTCGGTATCGTCCAAGCCTATGGCGGCAAATACAGGAAGGGGAGCTTGATCATTTCAGGTCACTGATCGAGACGTTCCTTTCAGCAGTTGAGCGCATTCTTCCAGAACAGTTTCTGGAGAAAATTACGGGTCAGTCGATCTCTGTCCATCAACCCGGCTCGTTTTTTTCCTAGGATGGTTGAAGACCCTGAGCATTCCTCCGTCCGTTTTCAGTTGAAATCTTCGGGAAACCCACTTTGCCTATCCGATTGAGGGCGTCGGGGATCCATTGGCGGCGTAGTCTGGAAAAGACATCATCGACTCGGTCGGTGTGTGCTCATAGGTTGAGGACAGCACTGCACTGAGGCGATCGCCCAACAGGTTCCAGGCGCGCTTCTTCTCTTCTGCATAATCGTGATGCAGGTAGTGGCGCCTGACCCGGGAGCCGGCCAGCACATGGTTTTGGCAGCGATCGATGACGTCCAGGCTGACACCCAACGCCTGCATCATGGTCGCGCCCGTGCGGCGCAGGTCATGCGGCGTCCAGTCGCCGTTTTGGCCGTCGGCAAGGACCAGGGTGTCGTCATGACGCCGTCTGGAAAGGGCCTTGCGGTTTTTGAACCGGGCCTGGCGATCGCCGACCTGTTTACTCACCACCTTTACGTCCACATGCCCATCATCCTGCTTGTTCGGAAAGCACCACTGGGAGTCTCCCGTCAGGGTCTTGAGTTCCTGAAAGAAATGCAGGGCGAAGGGGGAGAGGAAGACATGGTGGTCCTGTTTCTTGCCGCGGGTGCCTTTGACGTTTTCACTGGGGAGAAACCACGTTTGCCGCTCCAGATCGACATTTTTCCATTCGGCCTGGAGCAACTCGCCAATCCGGCACAGCGTGCCCAGGCTGATCCAGAGCGCGAGCTGCGTTTCCTTCTTTAGCGGCCGAATGCCGTCGTATTTTTGGCCCGCGGGGAGGGCGTCGTAATCGGCGGTCATTTGCTGGAAGCGGTTGTGCAGTTCCAACAGCTCAGCCGGGGAAAGGATGCGGCTTCGTTCCGCTTCGTAGTCGGCAGGGATCAATGGGGAGATGTCGACCAGTTCAGTCGGATCACCCTCAATCAGTAACGCCCGCCAAGGTTGGCGCTTTCTGGCCCAGCTGAACATCTGGGTAAGGTCTGCGAAGAAGCTGATGGCTTGCCGGTGAGCGCCGCGGTTGACCACGGCCCGGATCAGCGCCCGAACATCGTGTTCGGAAACATTGTTCACCGCTGTCCTACCGAGTGCTGGCAAAAGGTCCTTGTTAAAGCGCCGTTGCAACTCGGCATTTCCGTCTTTACGCGCCACACCATCCAGCAGCCAGGCCTTGGCCAAATCCTGGACGGTCAGCGTTTGCACCTTCGTCGACTTTTCCTGCTCGGCTTTTGCGTTCGTCGCGGCATGCGCCTGTACCTTGGCGGTTTTCTTTTGCTCGTTGGGATTGATCTGCTCATCGATGAGCGCACGGGCCTGGTTGCGTGCCTTGCGGATGTCTGTCAGGGATTTGCGCGGCCAGGACCCGCAGGAGTACTCTTTGTTCTGCTCGCCCCACCGATAGCGATAGAAAAAGCTGACCGACACACCGTCCTTACGGACTGAGATTCGACCGGCCAGATTGCCATCCTCCCTGAGGATGCGGCCGGCATCATTGGCGGTCAGCGACTCGAGTTCTTTGATGGTAATTTTGGCCATGAAATGGACTCCCCCTACTTTTACCCCCACAAAAACGTCGGCTCTTGGTGGACGTTACTGGACTCTCGTAGAGCAGAACGCCGCTGGAGCTGAAGTAAATACTAGCTTAGAAAAATCCAGAGTAAAATTTTGGAGTCTTTCAAGAAGTATGAAAAAGGAGATGGGGTGCTAGGGGTCGAGTGTTCGAATCACTCCGTCCCGACCATATTTTTCAATGACTTAGGCCAATGCTCAGAGCATTGGCCTTTTTCATGTGCGTGATTTTTGCATGACTTCACGCCAGGCCCGCCCAGTTCGGGGTGTCTCGTATCTGGGACGCCTGTCTCAATTCTAATGACTGCATAGCCGCCGCCATCACGGCATACCTTGTTACAACCATTCGCCCCTGGGGATAGTCGGTATAGAACTTCGGCCTTTTGTTCTCCTCCAAATACCAGGCGTGCTTTAAACCGTGAGCGCCAGCTGACAACCCATAGAGGTTCACAGAATGAAAATGACACTACCCGCCCTGGTTTTGGGTGCCCTCATTGCGCAAGGAGCGATGGCCGCTGGAGATGGCACCGCCGCTCTTGGAGGCGGCGTTGGTGGTGCCCTTGGAAACATCGTAGGTCAACAGCTCGGTGGCTCGACGGGCGCAGCGGTAGGCGCAGGTGTTGGTGGTGCCGCGGGCAGTGCTGTCGGCGCTCAACGAGGCAATAGAGCGGAAGCCGCATTAGGTGGCGGTATCGGCTCAGCCGGCGGCTCGCTTATTGGTAATCGTCTCGGCGGCACCACTGGATCGACTATCGGCGCCGGTGTGGGTGGTGCGGCAGGCGGCGCGCTGGGGAATAACCTGGCAGATGATGAGAGTAGTCATCGATCAGATGGCAAGAAGCACAAAGGTAACAACAAACACAAACACAAGAACAAGCATCGTTAGCGCCTGACCTCGCTGCATTGAAGCCCGGCCCAGCGCCGGGCTTCTTGTATCTGGCATCTGAGAAGGTTGATCGATGAATTATCAACACAGGGGCTCCACTAAGTCAGTAGTGGAGCCCCTTTCTCGTTTCAGGCTTCGCTGTTTTACCCGAGCATACCCTCGACATCGGCCAGGGTGGCATGCGGGACAACACTGTCGGGAATTCTCGAGATGTCAGACAGGTTGTACACCCTGAAGTCATCACCCATAACCTTATCGGACATCAATTCGAACGACGGCAATATGCGCGTGAAATAGTGTTGGTCGAGCCCGCAGGGTGAGTGAGTGGATTCTGCGTTCTCGTAAAACCTGCCTGAGCGCTCGTCCAGATCAACGCCCACCAGAAAGACTTGGGTGAACCCCACATGGAACGCCAGCTGTATGGCCAGATAAGCCACGGTTCGCGCATCAAAAAAGCCCTCGCTCATGTCTTTGCTGAACCCCAGCGGTCTTTCGCGGCTGGGCAGCAAGGGATGATTGACGACCAATGCGTTGTGTTTGCCCAGCACAGATTCCAGCCAGGAAGGCCGCTTGGCTTTGGACAACGGGTAAAGCCGCCCCGTGGGGCGAACATGCGCAGATCGCGCGTGGTCTTCCCACAGCGCAACCCTCTGGCTGATCGCCATGGCGTGTTTGAATAGATCGGGCTGCTGTTCGGAGAAACTCCTGTCCGTGCAGGCGTAAAAATACGGCTTAACGTCAGTGTCCAGAAACAGTGAAATGGCGCCATTCATCGTGATCATGGGTACGTGCGCAAATTGCTCGATGGGAAACGACTTGGCTGATGGTCCGGAGGCAATGATGAAGACTGCGCCCGACTCGGTGTTCCGGCAGGCATCAAAATCGCTCAGGTCCAGAGCGTATTTGGTCGAGAGCCAGGGAGCGGTGTAGGGGGCGTGCAAAGCTCGCTGAATGCTACCGGCGTGCTCAATGGCGACGAAGGGTGTCTGTTTCATCGGGCCCAACCTTGAAGTCAGAAGAGAGTACCTACATCACCCGACCCGACGAGGCACCGCTCAGTTCCTTCTTAAAACAAAGTTCATCAGCCTGAGCGCCTATTTTTCAGTGGGCTACTTCCCGAAGTTGGCAGCATTCATGGGCACTCACCGTTACTTCAGCCCACAGACGGTGCGCTTTCTGAGCCATTTAGTAGCAATTTCCTACAAAGGCTCTTAGCTCGACATCCGACATTTTCCCGGTACGCCATGCGAATCAATCACTTGGTTCACCACCAGACCAGTTGGCACACATCCTGCTTTTTTGCATTCATGGATAATTGGATACAAAAATTCAAAAGGTGCTGCCGATGCAATTTGCCCCCGCTTACGTTGACCGCCAGCCCCTCACCGCCGAGGAGGAGGCCTACAACTTCCTGCTCGACGCCATTTGCAACGGTCGCTTGCGCAAGGGCGACCGTTTGATTGCCGAAGACATCGCCAGTGAAATCGGCATGAGCCGCATGCCGGTGCGCGAAGCGTTTCGCCGCCTGGATGCCCAGGGCCTGGTGACGCTGCGGCCCAATCGCGGCGCCATCGTCAGCGGCCTGGACATTGAGGAGTTGCACGAGGTGTTCGAGATGCGCAGCGCCCTCGAAGGCCTGGCGGTGCGTGTTGCGGTCGGCCGTATCGGCGAGCGCCAACTGGCCGCCCTGGAACGCATGCTCGACGAAATGGATGACTACCGCGACGAAAGCGCCGCATGGGTCAGCCGTCACCGCGCGTTCCACGAATACCTGTGCAGCCTCAGTGGCCGCCCGCGCTTGATGAAGCAGATTTCGGCGCTGTACTCACTGGTGGAAGCGCCCATGCGCCTGTGGTTGCAGCACGGCGACAAACCCCTCAGCGCCCGCCAGGAACACGCGGTGATCCTCGATGCCATCCGCGCCGGCGACGCTGCCCGCGCTGAAGCCGTGGTGCGCGAGCACATCGAAGGCACCGTGCCGGCGCTGATCCAGTTTTTGCAATCGGAAAAATAATCAGAGGCGGGCCCAAGCCCGCCCGTGTTTTGACTTTGAGTCCTGCCCCGTTATTCAACGAACTGGAGTGTCTGGTCATGCATAAACGCCGTGCCTTGCTGGTGGCTGTCTCCCTCGGGCTCTGCGCACAAGGAGCCGTTGCGGCGCTCCAAGTGCCGGAGCGCTTGCAGAAAGTCGACAAACTCACCTACTGCTCGGGGATGGACTCGCCGCCCCTGGTGTCCTTCGATGAAGCCCAGAAACCGCGCGGCCTGACCGTCGACCTGGGCCTGGAAATCGCCAAGCGCCTGGGCGACAAACAGGTGCAGTGGCGGGTGATCCCGTTCTCCGGCCTGGTGCCAGCCTTGCTGGCCCAGCAGTGCGACATGATCGTCGACCAACTGTTCGACAAACCCGAACGGCGCCAGGTGATCGACATCGTCAACTACATGTATTCCAGCCAGTCGGTGGTGGTGCCTAAAGGCAACCCCAAAGGCATCAAGACCCTGGATGACTTGTCCGCGCACAAGGTCGCGGTGCTCAACGGCTCCACCATCAAGACCCTGCTCGACACCCAGAACGAAAGCCTGATCAAAGCCGGCAAGCCACCGATGAAACTGGTGGTGTACAACACCGACACCGATGCCTTCCAGGCCCTGCGCATCAGCCAGGTGGACGCCTACGGCACCACCGTGGAAACCGCCGGATATTACGCGGCGATGGCCCCGGACCTGTTCGAGGAAGGCGTGCCGGCGTTCAGCCGCATCCTCACCGGCCTGGGCATGCGCAAGGACGATCCACAACTGACCGCCGCCGTGCAACAGGTGATCAACGATATGCGCAGCGACGGCAGCTACGTGCAGCTGTTGAACAAATGGCATGTCAGCAGCGACACACTCGACTGAGGCTGGGCGGCGATGAATTTCAATTGGGATGTGTTCTGGCAATACCTGTTGCAGCCCAGCGGGGTGTACCTCAACGGGCTCTGGCTGACGTGCCTGATCAGCGTGCTGGCCATGCTGTTGGGCTGCGCGCTGGGGCTGGCGGCGGCGCTGTTGCGCCTGTCGAAGAACCCGCTGTTGCACCTGCCGGTGCGGTTTTATGTGTGGCTGATGCGCGGCACGCCGCTGCTGGTGCAGATCGTGTTTCTGTACACGGCACTGGCGGCGGGCGGGCTGTTTCGCTTCGAGGACATCGAGCTGTTCGGCTTGATTGTGCCCGGCAACATCCAGGCGGCAATCATCGCCCTGGGCCTCAACGAAGGCGCGTACATGGCCGAGATCATCCGCGCCGGCATCGGTGCGGTGGACAAGGGCCAATACGAAGCCGGGCGTTCCCTGGGCATGGGCTTCGCCAAGCTGATGCGGCGTATCGTGCTGCCCCAGGCGTTCCGCGTGATCGTGCCGCCGCTGGGCAACGAGTTCAACGTGATGCTCAAGAACACCACCCTGGTCAGCGTGATCGGCGTGCAGGAGTTGTTGCTCAGCACACAGATGGTCACTTCGGCGACGTTCCGCGTGTTCGAGTTGTACCTGGTGGTGGCCATCTACTTCCTGATGCTCACCACCCTGTGGGGCTTTTTCCAGCGTTGGCTGGAAGCGCGTTTCGGCCAGTCCGACCGGCCTTCGGCGCCGCCACCGGCCTCCAGCCGCATGTTCGGGCGCAGCACCTTGAAACTGCTGAGAGGACGCTAACCATGGCGCACAAAAGTGACGAACTGATCATCGACGCCCAGGCCCTGCACAAGTCGTTCGGCGACTTGCAGATCCTCAAGGGCATCTCCCTGCAAGTGCGCCGCGGCGAAGTGGTGGTGCTGATCGGCGCCTCGGGCTCGGGCAAGACCACTTTCATCCGCTGTATCAACCTGCTGGAAGACATCCAGGGCGGGCGCATCCGCGTCAACGGCCGTGCCATGGGCTACCGCGAACGCAGCGACGGCAGCCTGGTGCGTGATTCCGAGCGCAACATCGCCCGCCAGCGCCGCGACATCGGCATGGTGTTTCAGCGCTTCAACCTGTTCCCGCACATGACTGCGCTGGAAAACATCATCGAGGCGCCGATCCACGTGCTCGGCACCCCGCGTGCCGAAGCTCTGGAGCAGGCCCGTGGCTTGCTCGCGCGGGTCGGCCTGGCGGACAAGGCCAACCACTACCCGTCGATGCTTTCCGGCGGCCAGCAACAACGGGTGGCGATTGCCCGCGCCCTGGCGATGAAACCCCAGGCCATGCTGTTCGACGAGCCCACCAGCGCCCTCGACCCGGAGACCGTCGGCGAAGTGCTGCAAGTGATGAAGGAACTGGCCGAGGAGGGCATGACCATGGTGGTGGTCACCCACGAAATGGGCTTTGCCCGGGAAGTGGCCGACCGCGTGGTGGTGCTCGACCAGGGCGAACTGATCGAACAAGGGCCACCGGAACAGATTTTCAGCCACCCCAGCCATCCGCGTACCCGTGCGTTTCTCAGCCGCGTGTTATGACCTGAAACCTTGTGTGGAAGAACCTTTGCCATGTTGAAATTTTCGGCTCACGAGTACCCTTATCCGTCGCAACGCCAGAGCGTGTTTGCCCAGCGCGGCATGGTCGCGGCGTCCCAACCGCTGGCAGCGCAGGCCGGTATCGAGATCATGCAACAGGGCGGCAACGCCATCGACGCCGCCATTGCCACGGCCGCCGCGTTGACGGTGGTCGAGCCCACCGGCTGCGGCCTGGGCGGTGACGCATTCGCGCTGGTCTGGTGCAAGGGCCAGTTGCATGGCCTGAACGGCAATGGCCATGCGCCGGCGGCGTTGAGTGTCGAGGCGGTCAAGGCGGCGGGGCATGACCAGATGCCGCTCTATGGCTGGACCCCAGTCACCGTGCCCGGTTGCCCATCGGCCTGGGCCGAGTTGTCGCAACGCTTCGGCAGGCTGCCGTTTGCCGAGTTGCTGCAACCGGCCATTCGCCTGGCGCGGGACGGTTTTCCGCTGTCGCCGGTGGTCGCCCACCAATGGCAGATCGCGCTGGATGAATTCAGCCCCCACCGCGACCCGGTGCTGGACGCCTGGTTCGACACGTTCCTCATCGACGGCCGCGCGCCTCGGGCCGGGGAGCTGTTCCGCAACCCAGCCCAGGCCCGCACCCTCGAAGAACTCGCTGAAACCCGCTGCGAAAGCCTGTATCGCGGCGCCCTCGCCGAACGCCTGGATGCCCACTCCAGGGCCAGCGGCGGCTACCTGCGCGCCAGCGACCTCAAGGATTACCGCGCGCAGTGGGTGGAGCCGATCCACGTCAACTACCGTGGCGTCGATGTCTGGGAAATCCCCCCAAGCGGCCAGGGCCTCGTCGCCCTGATGGCGCTGAAAATCCTTGAAGGCTTCCGCTTCGATCATCGCGACAGCCAACAGACCTGGCACCGCCAACTGGAAGCCATGAAGCTCGCCTACAGCGACGGCCTGCACTACATCACCGACCCGCTGCACATGCGCGTGGCTGTCGCCGATTTGTTGAGTGACGACTACAGCCGCCGCCGCCGCGCGCAAATCGGCGAACAGGCCCAGCCGCCCAAACCCGGCAATCCCCACGCCAGCGGCACGGTGTACCTGGCCACGGCGGACGCCGAAGGCAACATGGTTTCGTTCATCCAGAGCAACTACCACGGCTTCGGCTCCGGCGTGGTACTGCCCGACAGCGGCATCGCCCTGCAGAACCGTGGGCAGGAATTCAGCCTCGACCCCACCCACGCCAACTGCCTGGCGCCCGGCAAGAAAACCTTCCACACCATCATCCCCGGCTTCCTCACCAAAGACGGCCAGGCCCTCGGCCCGTTCGGCGTGATGGGCGGCTACATGCAGCCCCAGGGCCATGTGCAGATGGTGATGAACCTCGTGGATTTCGGCCTCAACCCGCAAGCCGCCCTGGACGCGCCGCGCTGGCAATGGCTGGGCGAGATGAAGGTCGGCATCGAGCAAGGCGCCTCGCGCGACCTGGCCAACGCCCTGGCACGCCGCGGCCACCAGGTGCAAATCGCCAGCGACCTCACCGACTACGGACGCGGGCAAATCATCCTGCGCGACCCGGTCAGCGGCGTGCTGTGCGGCGGCACGGAACCGCGAGCGGACTCCCATATTGGCGTGTGGTGAAGACGATCTTGCCTTGTGAACCCAGTCAACTGTGGGAGCTGGCTTGCCTGCGATAGCGGTGGCCCAAGCGAAACCTCCGTTGCCAGACCCTCCGCCTTCGCAGCCTCGCTAAAGCTCGACAGCTCCCACAGGGGATTGGGTTTGCAGGCTATGTCAGGTGCACACCGTTCAAAAATGTGGGAGCTGGCTTGCCTGCGATAGCGGTGGCCCAGGCGAAACCTCCGTTGCCAGACCCACCGCCTTCGCAGCCTCGCTAAAGCTCGACAGCTCCCACAGGGGATTGGGTTTGCAGGCTATGTCAGGTGCACACCGTTTAAAAATGTGGGAGCTGGCTTGCCTGCGAAGACGGTAGCCCAAGCGCCATCGCACCCAGCCTTGCACCCGTACACCAGAACACTTGGGCTAGTATTGGCGCCCAAGTCGTCACCGCTCTCCCAATCGAGGCTGTGCTCGACAAACCCCTTCACCCTGTCGAGCACGCCCCCCCGATGGCCAAACCCGCTTCTTCCACACTGGACCTGGACGGCTTCGACTGGTCGATCCTGGCCCTGGTCCAGCATGACAACGCCGTACCCCTGCGTACCCTGGCCGAAAAGGTCAACCTCTCCACCGCCGCCGTGCAGCGGCGGATCAAGCGCCTGGAAGAGGGCGGGGTGATCATCGCGAATGTCGCGGTGGTCGACCCGGCCAAAGCCGGCAAGCCGATCACCATCATTGCCGAGGTCTCCGTGGAGCGCACCAGCGCCGAAGCATTGGCTGCGACCAAAGCCAGCTTCAGCGTGCCCCAGGTGCAGCAGTGTTACTACGTCACCGGCGAAGCGGATTTCGTGCTGGTGCTCAACGTGGCAAGCATGCAGGAATACCAGGACCTCGCCGGCCAGCTGTTTGCCGAGAACCCCAATGTAAAGTGGTTCAAGACCTTGGTCGCGCTGGATCGGGTCAAGGTTGGGCTGCACGTACCGGTGTGACACTGGCCGTTGGATAGTCGGTGTAACCTTGCGTCGGGTTGCCGTCGATACCGTAGAACGTGCTGCGATCCGCCTCGGCCAGCGGCCAGTCGTGCCTCATGCGCTCCACCAAGTCCGGGTTGGCAATAAACGGCCGCCCGAATGCCACCAGATCCAGATCACCTTTTGCCAATACCGCTTCGGCCAAGGCGCGCGTGAAACCGCCCGCCGCGATCAATGTGCCCTGGTAGGCCTGGCGCCATTGCGTGGCAAACCCGGCGGGAATTGCTTCGGCGCCAATCGTCAGCTGATCGCTCAAATGCACATAAGCGAGGCTGCGCGCATTCAGTGCCGTCGCCAGGCTCAGCCAAGCCTCGGCCTCTTGCGCGTACGGGTGCATATCAAACAGCCGACCGAACGGCGAGAGGCGCACGCCGACGCGATCGCTGCCAATCTCGGCCGCCAGGGCATCGAGGGTTTCCAGCAAGAAGCGCTGGCGGTTGGCGATGGAACCACCGTACTCGTCGGTGCGGGTATTCAGCGCGCCATTGAGGAACTGTTCGAACAGATAGCCATTGGCACCGTGCAGTTCGACACCGTCGAAGCCTGCATCCACCGCGCGGCGTGCGGCGCTGACAAAGTCTGCCGTCACGCGCCGCACTTCATCGGCCTCAAGGGCACGCGGCAGGCTGGCCTGCACCGGCCCCGGCTGGCCTTCCGAGACCCAGGCATAGGCATTCGACCGAGCGGCAGCTACCGCCACCGAGGAAACCGGTGCGGCCCCCTCTGGCTGAATCGACACATGGGACACGCGCCCCACATGCCACAACTGCGCAAAAATCTTGCCGCCCTTGGCATGCACCGCATCGGTGACCCGGCGCCAGCCCTGGACTTGCGCATCGTTGTACAACCCAGGGTTGAACAGGTAGCCGCAGCCCTCGCGGGAAATCGGCGCGCCTTCACTGATGATCAACCCCGCGCTGGCGCGTTGCGCGTAGTACAGCACCGTGTGTTCATCCGGGATGTCGTCCAGCGCACGGGCGCGGGTCATCGGCGCCATCACCACGCGGTTGGCCAGCACGGTGCCGGCCAGGTTGTAGGGTTGGAACAGGTTGCTCATGGGAAATCTCCGCAAGTGATGAAGGTTCAGGACGCCAGTGGCCACACCACGTCCAGGCGTGTGTTGCTGATCAACCATTCGCCCTGCACGCGGCGGTATTCATCGACGTACACGCCGAGCAGCAGTAATGGGCTTTCGCCGGCCGGGCGCTGGGTGACGAAGTCGGTCAGGTAGCAACGGCCTTCGGCGCGGTCCTCGTCGAGGATCTCGACCCAGTGGTTGGACACGGCATGCAGGAACGGATAACGGCCGCGCTGCTGCGTATCAAAGTCGCGAAAGGCCTGGGACAACCCGGCCTTGATCGCGTTGCGGCCGGTCCAGCCGGCTTGGGCGACGTGGCAAGTCGCGTCTTCGGTAAACAACTGCGCCAGCGCGTCCATGTCGTGGGTGTCGAGGTGATGGCAGTAGCGCAGGCGCAGGGTGCGAATGGCTTCCAGGGTGACAAGACGGTTCAGATCGGCGTGCATGGGACCTCGCTGGGGTGGTCAGTAAACAATGATGACCAGCTTATTCCAGCGTGATGGTTGGATTAATCCCCGATAAATACGCTCAGTTGATCCTGCCAGGATAGAATCCAGGCTTTCCCAGGCGGAGGCGAACATGGACACCCTGCAATTCGACGGCATCCCCGAATTTATCCTCGCGGCGCAACTGGGCAGCTTCACCGCCGCGGCCTTGCAGCTGGGCGTGACCAGCTCGGCCGTGGGCAAAAGCGTGACCCGCCTGGAGAAACGCCTGGGGATCAAGTTGCTGCACCGCACCACGCGCAAGTTGAACCTGACCCATGAAGGCGAGGTGTACCTGGCCAGCTGCCTGCGGGTCATGGAGGAATTGCGCGGGGTCGAAGGCAGCTTCCTCAGCGGCGTCGCCGAGCCCAAGGGGCGTTTGCGCATCGACCTGCCCGCGGCGTTCGGCCGCCGGCATATCGCGCCGATGTTGATCACGCTGGCCCGGCGTTATGCCCAACTGGACCTGACCCTCACCTTCGGCGAGCGCAAAGTGGACATGGTCAACGAAGGCATCGATCTCGCGGTACGCATCGGTGACCTGCGCGACGACCCGGAACTGGTCGCCCGGCGCCTGGGCGAACAACGCCTGGTGATCTGCGCCGCGCCGCAGTACCTACGTGAGTCCGCGCCGTTGCAGGGCAAGGCCGACCTGCTGGCGCACGACTGCATCATCGGCTGGCGCAGCGGGTTGCGTAAGACCTGGCTGCTGACGAACGCCAAGGGTGCGGTGGAAGAGCAGGAAGTGCGGGTGCGCCATGAGTTCGGCGACGGCGAAGTGATGCTGCAGGCGACCCTCGACGGCGCGGGCCTGTGCCAATTGCCCACCTGGCTGGTGGCCGAGCACCTGCGCAGCGGCGCGTTGGTCACGGTGCTTGATGACTGCGCGGGCGCGACCATGCCGATTCACGTGATCTGGCCGCACACCCGTTATGTGCAGCCCAAGGTGCGGGTGGTGGTGGACGCGCTGCTGGCCATGGCCGAGCAACACGCCGAGGTCTTTGGCGGGCGCTGAAAAATAATGCAAATCACCTGTCCCTTTTTTTCGCGTCGGCGGTCATTTCAGGTAAGCACACATTATCGAGAGCTTGCGCCAATGCCCGTAGTCCGCCCCTTGCTGAAACTGAGCCTGCTGCTGAGCCTCAGCGCCAGCCCGTTATTCGCCACCGTCAGCTACGCCGACGACGCCCGCCGCAGTTACCAGGTGCCCGCCGGCAGCCTGAGTGCGGCGCTGACCCGGTTTGCCGGGTTGGCGGGGGTCAACCTGTCGGTGGACCCGGCGCTCGTCAGCGGCCGCAGCAGCAGCGGCCTGGCCGGTGAATATGGTGTGGAGGAGGGCTTCGCGCGGTTGTTGCAAGGCTCCGGCCTGCAACTGCAAGCCATGGGCGAGCACGCCTACATGCTGATCCCTGCACCGGATGGCAGCACCCTCGAGCTGGCGCCAACCTCGATCCTCGGCACCACCGGCCTGTACGACGGCGACACCTACGCCGGCGGCCAAGTGGCCCGCCGTGGCGCCCAGGGCATGCTGGGCACGCGGGACTTCATGGAAACCCCGTTCAGCATCACCACCTACACCGCCGACGCGGTGAAAAACCAGCAGGCGCGCACCCTCGGCGAACTGATCGCCAGCGACCCCTCGGTCCGCGCCACCAACCCGGCCGGTGGGCGTTACGAGCAGTTCACCATTCGCGGGTTCAGCCTGTTCAACAGTGATGTGTCCTATAACGGCCTCTACGGCGTGCTGCCGACCTACACCATCGACATGGAAATGGCCGATCGCGTCGACATTTTCAAAGGCCCGACGCAGTTGATCAACGGCATCTCGCCCCGTGGCAGCGTGGGCGGCGGGATCAACGTGGTGCCCAAGCGCGCCACCGACAAGGACATCACCTCGTTCACCGGCACCTGGGCCTCGGAAAGCCAGGCGGGCGGCGCGGTGGATGTGGGTCGGCGCTTCGGCGAAGACAACCAGTTCGGCATCCGCTTCAACGGCGTGAAGCAGGCTGGCAATACGGCCTGGGATCACCAGAGCGTCGACCGCGAAATGGCCGTGCTCGGCCTGGATTTTCGCGGCGAGCGCCTGCGCCTTTCCACCGACATCGGCCACACCGAACGCGACACCGATGCGCCCCAGGAGCGTGTCCAGGTGGCCGCCGCCGCACCCGCGCCAAAGGCCAGCGACGTGCGCCGCAACTATGCGCAAGGCTGGAGCAAGGCGCGCACCAATGACACCTTCGGCACCTTCAATGGCGAGTACGACCTCAGCGACAACGTGATGCTCTACGGCGGCGTCGGCGCGCGTAAAAGCAACCACGACTTCCTGCGCCACGCCGTCTCCGTCACCAACGCTGCCGGCGACTTCAAAGTGCAGCCCCGCGACTTCACCCGCGATGAAAACGTGCGCACCTACACGGCGGGCGTGCGCAACTGGTTCCACACCGGGCCGGTGAGCCACGAGGTCAACCTGGCGGCCAGCTATTTCTACATGGACTTCACCAACGGCGGCGCGCGGTATGGCGAGTCGTCGAGCAACCTTTACAACCCGGTGCAAACCCCAACGCCATCCATTGCCACGCGCCAGGACGCCAAGGTCTACACCGAAAACAAATTCAGCGGCGTGGCCCTGTCCGATACCCTCGGCTTCTTTGACGACCGCCTGCTGCTGACCCTCGGCGCACGCTGGCAGCGGGTCAAGGTGGATGACTGGAGCAACGGCGTCAAAGGCAAGACCGCCTACGACGAAGAAAAGCTCTCGCCCTCCGGCGGCCTGCTGTTCAAGGCCACCGACCGGCTGTCGCTGTACGCCAACTACATGGAAGGCCTGAGCCAGGGCAAGATCGCGCCGACCACCTCAAGCAACAGCGACGAAATCTTCCCGCCGTTCATCAGCCGCCAGGTTGAAGTCGGCGCCAAGTACGACGCCGGCGCCTTCGCCGTGACGGCGGCGGTGTTCCGTATCAAGCAGCCGGCCTATGAAACCAACGCCACCACGAAGCTGTTCGGGCCCAACGGCAAACGCGAGAACGCCGGCGCCGAGTTGAGTGTGTTCGGCGAACCGCTCAAGGGTGTGCGTTTGCTCGGCGGCGTGATGTACATCGACAGCAAACTCAAGGACACCACCAACGGCACCTGGGACGGCAACCGCGCCCCGGCCACGCCCAAGTACAACGTCAACCTGGGTGCCGAATGGGACGTGCCCGGCCTGGAAGGCCTGACCCTGACCAGCCGTGGCATCCATTCCAGCTCGCAGTACCTGGACCAGTCCAACGTCAAGGAAATCGACGCCTGGAACCGTATCGACGTCGGCGCCCGCTATGCCTTCAAGGTGGATGACAAGCACGTGACCTTGCGTGCCAATGTGGAAAACGTCGCGGATAAACGCTACTGGAGTTCGGCCGGTGCGTCGGATGACAGCGAGCCGGGTCTGACGTTGGCAACACCACGCACCTACCTGCTGTCGGCCACTGTCGATTTCTAAACACGGATCAACAGGTGGGCGCGGGCTTGGGTGGGAACTGGCCCATGTGGGAGCTGGCTTGCCTGCGATGCAGACACCTCGGTGTATCA
>NZ_ANNV01000118.1 GCF_000346755.1 Pseudomonas sp. CBZ-4
CGCCTGTCGCAGATTGGCTTGAAGGAAGAATACCCAGGGACGACCAACCCGTTCCCGTGGATGAGCGAGATCATGGACTTGAAGAAAGAGAAAAACTTCTTCGAAACCCGTGTGATCGAGTATCAAACTGGTGGTGCGCTGAGCTGGGATTGATTCCTGAGCCAAGCAGCATCCAGAAGCCCTGACGTGTTCAGGGCTTTTTTATGCCCCGTGTTTGGCCATTTCTTGAAGCACATCGCACCAGGCACTTGGTTCAGAAGGGTTCGGATCGCACCAGCAATGCTGTAGCCTTGTGCCCCAATTGCCATCAGCGATTGATACGTGAGCAAACGCTTGCTGTCACAGCTGATGTACTCCAAAAAATACTAGATAGGATCGAGGCCAACCCGTGAACCCAGACATGCTCGAAGCCGGCCCCGCTGACGCCAAAGTACTTTCCGTCTTTGACTTCGACGGCACCCTGACCCACCACGACAGTTTTGTGCCGTTCCTCAAGTTTGCCTTTGGCAAGGCT
Organism: Pseudomonas sp. CBZ-4; assembly: GCF_000346755.1. Lineage (GTDB taxonomy): Bacteria > Pseudomonadota > Gammaproteobacteria > Pseudomonadales > Pseudomonadaceae > Aquipseudomonas. The sequence continues at coordinate 515 of NZ_ANNV01000118.1, forward strand.
GAATTCTGCCGGCGCATGGTGAAGCTCGCGGTGCCAGGGCTGCGGTTTTTGTTGCGGCTGACCAGCCGGGATGAGTTGAAGGCGCAGTTGATCCGCACCTTTATGACTGGCGTCGAGAAGGCTTGGGTGCAACAGCAGGCGCAGGCCTATTGCCAGGCGTATTGGAACAAGTTGATGCGCCCCAGCGGCTTGCAGTCGGTGGCGGATGAGTTGAAGTCTGGAGCGGTGGTGACACTGTGCTCGGCATCCCCGGCGCTGGTGTTGCAGCCGTTTGCCGATCGCCTGGGGATCAAGTTGATTGGCACCGAGCTTGAGGTGGTCGACGGGGTGTTGACCGGCAAGCTCACCGGGAATAATTGCCGGTGTGAAAACAAGGTGCTGCGCCTTGAAGCGGTGTATGGGGACCTGGGGGAATATCGGCTCAGGGCCTGGGGTGATACGCGCGGGGATCGGGAGTTGCTGGCGGCGGCGCAGGATGCGCATTTTCGGCATTTTCATGCGAAGAAAAAGCGGGCTCGGTTGCAGCGGTGATGCCAGTGGATAGGGTGGGCAAGAAGATTGAGTCGATCCCTTCGCAGCCTCGCTAGGGCTCGACAGCTCCCACATTTGATAGCTTCTGTTGCTGATATTTGGGTGAAATCCCGCTATTAATAGCGAAACCTCCCACGGACCCGAGCCCCATGAAATTCGACACGGCCTATAGCCTGAGTCTCGATGAAAAGCTGTCGATCTACGACGTACGAGACCTGAATTTCGACGAAACCGCGGATTTCGACTCCGACAAGGACCGCTTCCTCTGCCCCAACGATGAATGCCGTGCAGCCTTCGATTCGGGCAATGCGTTGAGCACCTTCAACGCAAAAAACGTCAACTACCAGCGCACGCCGCACTTCAAGAACAAGACCGGCACCCGGCATATCGACGGCTGCCGTTATGCCAGCACGCACAAGTCCGCATCCGGTGAAAGTGACGACGAGCGCGAGGACAATTTCCCATCGGAATTTGTGCTCGTTCGCCGTCAGTACGAGCGCAAAGCCCTCGTCGCTGGCGCTGAAGGAAACACCCCGCAAGATCCAACGAAAGTTCCTTCAAGCCGCAGCACTGTCGCCCACACAGGCATTGAGACCACCCCGGACAAAACCAGCGTGTTCGCCCACCCGGTGGAATGCTACGTGTCGAATATCGACGACAAGGACAAGCTTAAAAGCATGCCCTTGAAGATCGGCGACCATACCGCGACCTACTGGGCATTTTTCAAGAAGATCGAATACCTGCAAGACAACAAGGGCCTGATCTACTGGGGCAGGATCAAGGCGATCAAGGACTACACCAGCAGCTTTCGCATCGACTTCGAAAAGAAGGTGTGGCTCGACAAGAAGCCTTACTCGGTGAACGTCTACCTGAGTAAAAAACTGATCGAGAACTACCGCAAACGCAAAGCCTTCCTGGAGCAGATCAAGGCCGCAGCGGACAGTGAACAGCCGTTGTATTGCTTCTTTTACGGCGTGACACCGGAGCTGAAACAGGTGCCCAGCAAGAAGAATCCCGAACAGACGTTCGGGGTGTTCAGCGTCAACATCGAAAACCTCGACCACCTGATTATTCGGGAAGCGCCAGGGGTGGAATAACGACTCGCCGAGCCCATGAAAAAAATCCAGTTGATAGACGGTCAAAACAACTGTACAAAAACACAGTATAGTTTGCCCTCCCCCGTCAAACCCTGGAGAAACCCCATGTCCTCCCTGGCAATGAGCTCTTCTGTAGAACAGCAGATCGTCCTGCACCAATTCACCGCCAAGCACAGCGCACAGGCCCGCGCGATGCTGGGCTGGAGCCGCGAAGACCTGGCCCGCCAGGCAGGTGTGGCGCTGGAAGCAGTGCAACGCTTTGAAAGCCACGCCGACGTGGAGGATGAAACCCGCTTGATCCTGGCGTTTCGGTTGGAAGCGGAAGGGCTGGTGTTCTTCCCGGGGTTTGCACCGGGGTGGGGGATGAATGTGCGCAAGCCTTGCGCCCCTCCTACACAACCCGCCGAGCCAGGCATCATCTCGCGGCTGATGGGTTCCACAGCGACATCCGTTGACTCCTCAGCCCCTCAGCCCAATGGGGCATAGGATCCATCCGGATCAACCTGCAAACCTCATCGCACGAGTGTAAGCCGTGGCGACGGAGAGTCTGTCGTTGCAGCGGCAGCAGCCAACACATTGTTTTTGGCACCTACCGTACATCTGCCTAACACTCAAAGCACCGGTTTAAGCGCCACTTGAGCCGCCTGCTCATACCCATGTGCCACTGCGAGCAATGTGGCTTCGGACCTGTCGGTACCGAAAAAATATGCGCCAGTCGGCAGATTGTCATCATTCACTCCAGACGGGACAGTGATCCCTGCATACCCTGCTACTGCTACACCAAAGTAGATGTTGGTATCGAAGTCCGACACTATGGCGTCGAGATTTTCCTGTTTGATGGGGTCATCCACAGTGCGGCGAAAGTCCTCGATCAGTACGTCCCAATGCTCTTTGCGCTCTTGTGGGGTCAGGGTGGAGGCAACGATCTGCTTGAGCACCGGTTGGTGGTCCGTGCCGGAACCCTCCTCTTTGTCATTAAAGTCGATGAGTTTGGACAACGAGTTGTTCTTCAACCCCTGGCGACTGGCCAGGTAGGCATTCAGTTCTTCCTTCACGTCCGAGAGTAGCAACTCTTCATAGCGTGAAGCGTCTGCCAGGCGCAGGTTGAGCGGTATCAATACAGCGCCTTGCTCGCGAAGCACTTCCAGGGTTTTGCTGAATTGCGGGCTGTTCTCCACCGGCAGGTTTTCGCCATCCCTGGTAAACGTCGCGGGATAGCCGATACGTTTTCCCTTTAATGCGCCAGGCACCAGAAGTTTGGTGTAATCGATCCCAGGCGTTGTGCCCTGGCTTTCCGGGTCACCCGACATAGCGTTGAGCATCAACGCAACATCATGGACTGAACGAGCCATTGGGCCGGGCGTATCCTGGCGCTGGCTGGCCGGGATGATTCCATTGCGATCCAGCAAGCCAACACTGGGTTTAAGCCCCACGATGCCATTAAACGCCGCCGGCACGATGATTGATCCATTGGTTTCGGCGCCAACGGCCAAGGGCGCCAACCCCGCAGCAACCGCCGCGGCGGAGCCGGAACTGGAGCCGCCGACGTCGGCGTCCGGGTGATGTGGGTTGCGGGTTTGCCCACCGCGACTGCTCCAGCCATCGGGGCCACCGCGAAAACCGGCCAGTTCCGTCATATTGGTTTTGCCCAGGATCACCGCGCCCTGCTTGATCAAATACTCCACGAGTGTGGCATTCCTCCCGGCAGGTGCGCCCACCAGACCATTGGCGCCTGCACTGGTTTGCATGCCTGCGGTTTCAATAGTGTCCTTGAGTAAAACGGGAATGCCATGCAATGGCCCGCGCACCTTGCCACTGGCGCGCTCGCGATCCAACTCCCGCGCGCTCTCCAGTGCCTCGGGATTAAGCTCAATGACGGAGCGTAGTTGCGGATCAAGCCGACGAATACGCTCTTGCAGAAAACCGACCAGATCGACCGAGGTCAACCCACCCGGCCGGGCCATCTGCTCACCCAGTTCGCGGACACTCAAGAATGCCGTACCGGGGGGAAGCGCTTTTGAGCCCGCGGGGGACGAACCTGTCACCGGCTGCTGAAAAGCCTGCTGGACAAACGAATACACGCCGTACGCAATACCAATCATACGTGCCTCCTGAGGGCAGACTTGACGAAGGATCAGTGTCGATCCGTGCGTCAGTCTAAGTACCCCAGCGTCTCCCTGGCGTTAAGCCCCCTGCCACTTCAGCGGTGAGAAGAATCAACGCAACCTGTAGTTACCCTTGGCGCTCCGATAAGCCAGAAGCATGCTGTCGATACACCTGCACCAGGGTGTCCAGTGAGTCCCGCGACCACCTCGCGCCATAAAACCAGAGTTTCACTCCCCCCTCCAGCGGTACGCAGATACTGCTGTATCCACTTGCGCACGCCCCCCGAAACGCCCCGTCCCCCTCAACGGATACCAGGGCGTCAAGCCGATACCGGGTCACGAGATCATCGATGTCATTGCAGGCCTGCAAGGTGAACTCAAGAGACTCATCCGCGCGTTTCGCGTCCACCGCGACCCATTGCACACTGGCCTGGCGAAGGACTTCAAACACTTGACGCAAGGCGCTGCCCTGTTCGACGGGTTCAGCATGACCTGCGCGCACGTACCGACCGACATAACCGATGCGCCAACCCGCCAGTGCCCTCGAAGAAGTAAAGACGGTGTTGTTGAGCACCAGGGGAACTTCCACCATCACCGGTCCCGTCGGCTCGATGCCACTCAAGGCGATCAGTGACAACGAAGGATCCCGCACCGTTTTCACATGTGGGGCCAGCGCGTTGTATCCCGGGATACGCACTGCCCCCTCAGGGTGCGCGGCGCCGAAGACAATACCGGAGGGGTTGGTATTCTGGGTATTCACTAGGGGCAACACGGACTCATGCCCCCCGATTTCTGCGGAGGCCGAAGGCGCCAAGCCAAGCTGGCACGACATGCCTAAATGCCAGTTCTTCTCACAATCGCGTTCCATCAATACCTACCCCCGGACAATGACGTTGCCGGGATCATCGCACTCTCAACTGACACTTGTCGCAGGACTGAAACACTCTGAAAACTCCTTTTTTCCTGCACGCAGCCCTCAGCCAGCTGCCGCTTCGTATGCGCCCTGAGCCTCCACTTCCAGCCACCATGCATGCCCGCGTTCTGGCTGGTTCAAGCTGAACGCCTGGCCCATCGCCGGCGTGGTGATCGACACATTGCGCTCCCACGCCAGGGCCATGATGCGGTCGAAGGGTTCGTGCCAGGCATGGAACGCCAGGTCGAACGTGCCATTGTGGATCGGCAGCAACCAGCGGCCCTTGAGGTCGATATGCGCTTGCAGGGTTTGCTCCGGCTGCATGTGCACGTGGGGCCAATCGACGTTGTAAGCGCCTGTTTCCATCAGCGTCAGGTCAAACGGGCCGTATTGCGCGCCGATGCTTTTGAAGCCATCGAAGTAGCCGGTATCACCACTGAAGAAGATCCGCCGCGCACCGTCGATCATCACCCAGGAGCACCACAGGGTCTGGTTGCCGTCAAACAAACCACGCCCGGAAAAATGTTGTGCAGGCGTAGCGACAAAACGAATGCCGTCCACCTCAGTGCCCTGCCACCAATCCAGTTGCCGCACCTTGCCGGGATCGACGCCCCACTTGACCAGAATGTCGCCCACACCGAGCGGTGCCAGAAACCAGCGGGTCTTCTCCGCCAATTGGACGACAGCCTTGTGATCAAGATGGTCGTAATGATTGTGGGAAAGGATCACGGCCTCCAGCGGTGGCAGCTCGTCAAGGCTGATCGGCGGCTGATGGAAACGCTTGGGGCCCGCCCAACTGAACGGTGAGGCACGCTCGGCGAACACCGGGTCGGTGATCCAGAACTTGCCGCGCATTTTCAGCAGTACGGTGGAATGCCCTAGGCGAAACACGCTGTGATCAGGCGCGGCCAGCAGTTGCTCACGGGTCAGCGGTTGCACCGGGATCCTGCCCACCGGTCGCGTACTGCGCGGCTTGTTGAACAACATATTCCAGAAAATACGCAAGGTCTTGCCCAAGCCGCCGTGCTGCACGGGAGCGTCGTTGCTGAAGTGGCTCTGTTCCTGCTCGGCAGGTTTACGCGCCTTGGGCGAAGGGGCGACACGGGATGAGATCGTGGCCATTACCAGGTGACTCCTACGGGCCGCTGAAAAGTTACACTGCACAGTGTAGTTTCAAGATTGCAACAAAAGCCGGAACAAGTAAACTACCGAGTGTAATTTTCCCCAAAGAGCCGAACACCCGCCATGACTGCTCCTCAACGCCTCACCGACCGCAAACGCGAAGCCATCGTGGCCGCCGCCATCGCCGAGTTTCGCGCCAACGGTTTCGAGGTCACCAGCATGGACAAGATCGCCGCCACCGCCGGCGTTTCCAAGCGCACCGTGTACAACCACTTCCCGAGCAAGGAAGAACTGTTCGCCGAAATCCTTCACCAACTCTGGGCGAGCAGCGTTGCTCAACTGGACGTGGGTTATGCGAGCGACCGCCCGCTGCGCGAGCAATTGCGCGGGTTGCTGGAGGCGAAGATGAAGATGATGGCGGATGCCAACTTCCTCGACCTGGCCAGGGTCGCCATCGCCGCCACCATCCACTCGCCGGAACGTGCGCAAGACATGGTCACCCGCCTGAGCCAACGCGAAGAAGGTTTTACCCAGTGGGTCCGCGCCGCCCAGGAAGACGGCCGGCTCAGTTGCACCGACCCGGCCTTCGCCGCCCACCAGATCCAGAGCCTGCTCAAGGCGTTTGCGTTCTGGCCCCAGATCACCCTCGGCCAACCCACCCTCGACGCCGCCAGCCAGGCCAGCGTGATCGAGTCGGCCATCGACCTGTTCCTGGCCGGCTACGAAGCGCGCCCCGCCAAGCCGTTGTAAAACCTATCGTCGAAACGACATCGCGGGTCGTTTTTGACGCATTCGCCCTCTGTTTTGCGCAAATGGCCTGTAAGGCCACTGATTATTGCGTTGCAAATAACTGACAATAATCAACGAATTATCCGATCAACGGTGAAGCCGGGATCGCGCGCTGTTGCATCTGCAGAATTGAGCTGACTCAGAACTTATGGAAAACAGACAAGGCAAAGGGCTTTCGTTTGCCAAGCGTATCTACAAGCCAAGGATTATTGGCCTGGGCATCGGCAGCATCAGCGTCGCCGCCGCCCTTTACCCACTGGCCATGCCCGGCTGGGTCTGGGCGTTCCTGCTGTTCAACGGCTTTGCCTGGGCGCATGTGGCGTATCAGCTTTCAACCCGCGCCCAATTCCCCTACCAGGCCGAACAACGCAACCTGATCTACGACTCGCTTTTCGGCGGGTTCTGGGCGGCGGCCACCCAGTTCACACCCCTGACCGCCGTGACGATCCTGTCGATGATGGCCATGAACAACGTCGCCGCCGGTGGCAAGCGCCTGTTTCTGCGCGGCCTGCTGGCACAGGCCGTTGGTGTCGGTGTCGCATGGCTACTGTTCGGCGCCCGGTTCAACGCGGATGTCAGCCTGCTCCAGGTCTATGCCTGCCTGCCGATGTTGACCCTCTACCCCATGGCCATTGGCACCGTCTGCTATCAATTGGCGATAAAACTGTCAGAGCACAAGCGCGCCCTCAGCGCGCTGAGTCGCACCGACAGCCTCACCGGGCTGCTCAACCACGGCTCCTGGAAGGACCTGCTGCACATCAAGTTCCACAAGTGCCAGCAACAACAAAGCCACGCCAGCATCGCGCTGATCGACATCGACCACTTCAAACAGATCAATGACACCCACGGCCATATCGTCGGTGACGCTGTCCTGCGCCAGCTCAGCCTGGAACTGCGGCGCAACCTACGGGAAAACGACTTGGCCGGACGTTACGGTGGCGATGAGTTCTGTGTGATTCTTCCGCAAATGCCCTTGGAAGAAGCCGCGCAAGTGATGGAGCGCATGCGCGAGACATTCGGCAACTATCGCAACCCGCAGATCCCTGAATTGCGCGTGAGCCTGAGCATCGGCCTGGCCGACTTCCAGCCCGGCTTCAGCGACGCCGCCATGTGGCTCAACGCCGCGGATCGCGCGCTGTACGCCGCCAAAGCCACCGGGCGCAACCGGGTCAATATCAGCGCCTATCCCGTGGCCCATTCCGCCTAAGTTGTCCGACGACACCTCGTCTGAATTTTCTAGCCAGCGCCCGCGGCGATAGCATAATGCCTCCACTGGTCGCCTCCGGTGAAAAGTGCCAGCCCATGGCCGAACTTCTGACGCATCGCGCGACTCTGAAGCCCGTTGTTTAACCCCTGCTGTCAGCACCCGGAAGCTGACAATGAGCACGTCAACCGTAGCGTCAGGCACTCTACGGGGGCAGGCGACTTTGCATGGATAACCCCGAAGCTTGCTTGCCCGAGCACCCGAATATGCTATTCAACGCCCATAAAAAAACCATCAGCACCCTGCAACACACCGTCGCCCAACAGGCCAGCCTGCTCGACGCCATCGAACGCTCCATGGCAGTCATCGAGTTCGACCTGCAAGGCAACGTACTGCGGGCCAACGACAACTTCCTCAAGACCATGGGCTACCGCGCCGAACAGATCCTGGGCCAGTCCCACCGGCTGTTCTGCACGCCCGCCTTCGCCCGCAGCACCGAGTACAGCCAGCTGTGGACGAACCTGCGTAATGGTCAATTCCAATCAGGCACATTCGAACGCGTGGCAGGCACCGGCCAGTCAGTGTGGCTCGAAGCCAGCTACAACCCGGTACGTGACGAGGCCGGCCGCGTGCTCAAAGTGGTGAAATACGCCATGGACGTCACCCCGCGCATGCAGGCCGAAAGTGAAGCCAACGCCAAGCTGGACGCCATCGGCCGCGCCATGGCGGTGATCGAGTTCAACCTCGACGGCACCATCCTCACCGCCAATGCAAACTTCCTGCAGCGCATGGGTTACAGCCTCACCCAGATCCAGGGCCAGCATCACCGTCTGTTCTGCACACCGGAATTGGCCAACAGTTCAACCTACAGCGACTTCTGGCGACGCCTGAACCAGGGCGAGATGTTCAGCGGCCAGTTCGAGCGCGTGGACAAACAGGGCCACACCGTGTGGCTGGAAGCCAATTACAACCCGGTGTACGACGCCGGCGGGCGCCTGTGCAAAGTGGTCAAGTTCGCCTCCGACGTCACCGCCATGGTGCAACAACACAGCGCCGACGCAGCCAGCGCGGCCCAGGCGTATCACATCTCCCTGAATACCCGTGACATCGCGGAAAAAGGCGCCGAGGTGATTCAGCAAACCGCCAGCGGCATGCGGGAAATTGCCGCCGACATTGACGGCTCCTCCCAATTGATCGCCAAGCTCGGCGAGCGCTCACAGCAGATCACTGCCATCGTCAATACCATCCGTGGCATTGCCGACCAGACCAACCTGCTGGCACTGAACGCCGCCATCGAAGCCGCGCGTGCCGGCGAGCAGGGCCGGGGATTTGCCGTGGTGGCCGATGAAGTCCGTCAACTGGCCGCGCGCACCAGCGGCTCCACCACGGAAATTTCCAGCATGATCGCGATGATCCAGGACGAAACCCGCCAGGCCATCCACAGCATGGACGGCACCCGCGACCGCGCCGCGCAAGGCGTCGACCTGGCCAACCGTGCCGGCACGGTGATCCTGCAGACTCGTGAAGGCACCAGCGAGGCGGTACAGGCGGTGAGTGCGTTTGCTAATGAACGCGGCGGCAGCTGACCCGATCTTCATGCGTAGGGGCCGAGGGCTCGGTCTATAGTGATTGCCTGTCTCTATGTTGATGATCCGAGCCCGCCATGACCCCAGACAAACCCGAAGTCGACCACCTGCGTTTTCACCGCCCCCACGCCCACTTGGCGCCGACCTTTGGCAACGACACCTTTGCCCTCAAGGCCGAAGCCTTCGCGCGCTTCTTCGGCACGCCGACCTTCCTTGGCGCACAGACCGCCATCGTGGTGTTGTGGGTGGTGCTGAACATGACCGGCGTCACCCACTTTGACGTGTACCCGTTCATCCTGCTCAACCTGGCCTTCAGCCTGCAATCGGCCTACGCCGCGCCGTTGATCCTGCTGGCCCAGACGCGCCAGGCCGCGCGCGATAAAGCCCAGTCCGACGCCGACGCGCAACACCGCGAAGCCTTGGCCGTGGCCAACACCGAACGCCAGGCCCAAGCCGCGCAAACCACCAGGCAGTTGCTGGAACTGCTGGAGCAAAACACCCGGCTGACGGAAATGACCAAGCAACTGACCGAACGCATCGAAACACTGACGTGTGAAATGCATGAGCAGTTCGTACGCAAACCCCAATAACACCGATGCTCCCCTGTGGGAGCGGGCTTGCCCGCGATAGCGGTGTGTCAGCCGCTGAATCACCCACCTGACAGTCCGCTATCGCAGGCAAGCCAGCTCCCACACAAGCCAGCTCCCCCATTAGATTCATGTTGTGCGTAAGGCCTTGCCCAACTCATCAAACAACGTCACCACCGAGCGCAACGCCCGGCAATCGGGGCGGGTGAGCAGCCACAGCGCCGTATCATGCCCGGCCAACGCCGGCCCCAACGGTTGCAACCCGTCATCCAACAAGAAATCCGGCAACGCCGCCACGCCCAAGCCTGCACGCACCAACTCGGTGACCGACAACATGCTGTTGCAGCGGTAACCGAGGCGTACACCCGGCAAATGCTCGCGCCGCCAGACGACCGTCGGGTGATCCGGCAGGAAGTCGTCCGGCGCGATCCACGCCAATTCGGCCAGCTCACGCCCCGCGTGCTGGCGGGCATACGCCGGACTGGCGCAGACCTGATAGGCGACTTCACCCAGGCAGCGTCCTACAAGGTGCTCCGGCGGTGTCTTGGTCAGGCGCAGGGCAATATCCGCATCACGGCGGCTGAGGTTGGCGAAGTCATTCGAGGTACTCAGCTCCAGGGTCAGCGCCGGGTAACCCGGCATGAACTGCGCCAGCGCCGGCAGCAACAAACCTTGCAACACCGAGTCGGTACAGGTCAGGCGCACGGTGCCGCTGATCACTTCACCGCCCTGCTCCACACCAATGCGCGCCGCCTCCAGGGCTTGTTCGGCGCGCTCGGCCTGCTGCGCCAGGTCCCGGGCCAGGCTGTTGGGCAGGTAGCCCGTGCGGCTTTTTTCAAACAGCGTCTGGCCCAACGCTGCCTCCAGGCGCCGCACCGCGCGGAACACCGTGGACACATCCACACGCAATAACCCCGCCGCTCGCGCCAGGGTGCCACCGCGCACCAGGGCGAGGATCAGCGACAAGTCGGCGTGTTCGATTTGATAGTGCGTCGATGCATTGAACATATGGGTAAACGCCAATATTGATTGCGCAAACGCCAATCTATAGTGCGCCCCAGGACACCACAAGCCATGGGATGCACACGATGAAAAGCACGACGTTGAACCTCGCCCTGATCGGCGATTACAACCCTGAGGTGACCGCGCACCAGGCCATTCCCGTGGCGCTGCAACAGGCCGCCGACGCGCTCGGCCTGACGGTTCACCTGCACTGGCTCGATACCGATACGCGCCCGTCACTGCATGGTTTCGACGGTTTCTGGTGCGTGCCCGCCAGCCCCTACCGCGACATCGACGGCGCACTGCGGGCGATCCGTTTTGCCCGCGAGCAGCAGCGACCTTTCCTCGGCACCTGTGCCGGTTTTCAACACGCGCTGCTGGAATATGCGCGCAACGTATTGGGTTGGGCGGATGCCGAACATGGCGAGTTGGCGCCCGACGCCAAACGCGCCGTGATCGCACCTTTGAGCTGCGCGTTGGTGGAAGCGACCGATAGCGTGCGTTTGGTGCCCTACACCCGCATCGCCGAGGCTTACGGCTCGTTGGATCTGCACGAGGGCTACCGCTGCCGTTATGGCGCAAACCCCGAGTTTCTGCAGGCCTTGCTGGACGCAGACCTGATTCCCAGCGGCCACGACGCCTCCGGCGATCTGCGCGCGGTGGAATTGCTCGACCACCCGTTCTTCGTCGCCACCCTGTTCCAACCCGAACGCGCCGCGCTCAAGGGCATCACCCCGCCGCTGGCCGTGGCCTTGCTCAAGGCTTGCCAGGCGGTGTCGGCATGATCGCCCACACACCCGCCCCGCCCTACTACGCAGTGATTTTCAGCTCGCAGCGCACCGCGGGTGACCACGGCTACGGCGAGGCCGCCACGCGCATGTTGGAACTGGCGCGTGAACAGCCGGGGTTTCTCGGGGTGGAATCGGCGCGGGAGGACGGGCTGGGGATTACCGTGTCGTATTGGGAAAGCGAAGCGGCGATCCTCGCGTGGAAGCGGCACGCGGAGCACCAGGCGGTGCGCGAGCAAGGGCGGGTCCGTTGGTATTCAGCGTTCCAGACACGGGTATGCAAAGTCGAACGGGCCTACACATTCCAGAACTGAAATGCCGCCCCCTGTGGGAGCTGGCTTGCCTGCGATGGCTGTAGTGAATTCAACACTGTCATCGCAGGCAAGCCAGCTCCCACATTGGGTTCTCTATAACATCACAAATGTGTGGTGACTTAGCTGACCAGACTGCGCAACGCACTGATCTGCGGAACTTCCACCCGACGCATATACACCCGCAGCGGCTCGCTGATGTTGATGCGGTCGTCGATATTCTGGTCCAGCAGCAACTGGATACGCTCGCGCGACAAGGTCATGGTGTCATCCGTGGCCGGCAGCCAGACAAATTCGGCGGTGGGGATGATGCCGTCGTCGGCCACGTCCATGCCGAAGGAGTCCTCGCTGAAACGCACGATGTATTGGCCGGTCTTGCGGTTTAGGCCAACAAAGCCGTGGAGTTGGTCGGCGGCCTGGCAGATAAGCTCGGAAGTGATGCGCATGGTAAACCTCACTGAAAAGTCCCACAGGGACTGGAAAGATGGTTTACACGCGTGGCAGAAATTGCAGCCCTCTAATGGGGCAGCTTCGCACAAGATTACTGCAATGCTCCACAAAAAAACCGAGAAAATTGACGCCCACGCACGTTAATGTCGGTTTGGTGATAGCGCCATTCGCAATCAATTGTTAAAAAGGAGGCCTTCTAAAAGCTACCTCCTCGAAAGGACTTCGCATATGCCTGTCACGTTTACCAAGAGCGCCCTGCTGCTCGCACTCATGCTGGGCCTTGGCCAGGCACAGGCTGCGGGCCCCATCAGCCCGGCTGAATTGGCAACCAACGAAGGCATTCCCTACCCGGCGGTCATCGCCCACCGTGGCGCGTCCTACGACGCCCCCGAATCCACTGCTGCCGCCTACAAGGTCGCCCGCGACCTGGGTGCCGACTACCTGGAAATGGACCTGCAGCGTAGCAAGGACGGCGTGCTGTTCGCCCTGCACGACAACAACCTGCAGCGCACCACCGACGTGGCCACCAAGTTCCCCGAGCGCAAAGACGCGCCGGCCAACGAATTCACCTGGAAAGAACTGCAAACCCTCGACGCCGGCAGCTGGTTCAACGCCGCCTACCCCGAGCGTGCGCGCCCGGGTTTTGTCGGCCTGAAAATCCTCAGCCTGGACGACATCATCAAGATCGCCGAGGGCAACCCGCAGCACAAACCCGGCCTGTACATCGAGACCAAGGAGCCCAAGCAATTCCCGGGCATCGAAGCCGACCTGAAAAACAAGCTGCTGGATAAGGGCTGGTTGAGCTCCGCCGGTTCCAAGCTGGGCAAGAGCAACACCGGCGTCGGCCAGGGCAAGGGCCGCGTGGTGCTGCAAACCTTCGAAAAATCCAGCCTGGTCGAGCTGCAGAAAGAAATGCCGAACACCCCGAAGATCCTGCTGTTGTGGGTCGGTGAAGGCAGCATCGAGCCAAAATCCACGCAGACCTTCGCCGAGTCCGGCGAAACCACCAAGGCCGCCTACTACGCCAAGCAAGAGCCGAAAGACGCCGCCGAGTTCGAGAAGTGGGTAGACGAAGCCAAGAGCCTGGGCGCCATCGGCACCGGTCCTTCGGCGGAGCTGACCGCTCACGGCGATCAAAGCTATTCGGACCTGGTCAAGCCTGAGATGAACGCGCTGACCCACGACAAAGGCCTGCTGGTGCACGTCTACACCGTCGATGAGCCGGTGGACTTCGACAAAGTGATGAAGGCCGGCGTCGATGGCATCTTCACCAACCGCGCCGCCGAACTGTTGAAGTTCTACAAGCGCTGGCCGTCGTCCAGCGTGCAAGACCTGCTGAACGACTATAAGTACTGAGTGAAGGCCGAATGGTCGGGCCGCTTGTGGTTGGGCCGTGACTACGGCCTGATCCTCGGCGAGCTGGGGCGCACCGCGCCCCATGCGCACTACGCGCATCAGTTGATGTGCAGCAAGGGCTCACCGATCACGGTCAGTCTGGAGGGCCAGGTCCTCACGGCCCATCGCCTGTTCATTCCTTCGCGACACACCCACGCCATTCTTGAAACACAGGGCGAGGTCACGGTGTTGTATGCCGAACCTGCCGTGTTTGATCTCGCCCCGTTGCTGCACGCGGACTTGTCCCTGGACGCCTTGCGCCAACTGCCCCGGCGCAGCCTGGATGACCCGCGCCTGGAACGCGCCCTCAGCGCCCTGGATCAACAGCTGGGCGGCAAGGTGTCGGCCCAGGTGTTGGCCGAGGCGGCGCACCTGTCGCTCAGCCAGTTGGAGCGCCTGTTCAGCCATCGCCTCGGTGTACCCGTGCGCCGCCTGGTGCTGTGGCGACGCTTGCGTGTCGCCCTGCAATTGGCCCTCGCCGGCAACACGCTGACCCAAGCCGCACACGGCGCGGGGTTTGCCGATTCGGCGCATTTTTCGCGGACCATGAAGCAGTTGTTCGGCGTCACGGCGGCGGCGTCATTGCGCCAGCTGGACGTGCGACTGCTACCGTAGCGCGTCGGGCAACGGCGGCTCCTTGCCGGTACGTACCGGCATGAACGGGTCACGCAATTGCGCGCCATAGTCCACCGGAAAATCCGGCCGGCTGCCAATGCCCAAATCCCCCGGGCCCATGCGGTAGTCATCGCGGTAAAACGCCGTGCCCAGCAGCCAGTCCCACAGGTTGAAAAACAAGCCGAAATTCACATCCCCGGCGCGCCCGTATTTCATATGGTGAAAGCGATGCACCGGCGCCCAGGCGAACACCCAGCGCAACGGCCCCAGGCGCATGTCGACGTTGGAATGCTGCAACAGCAACTGCACGGCAATCGCCAGCGCCAGCAACAGGGCCACGTCCAGGGGAATGCCCAGCAGGACCAGCGGCAGCAAGCCTGCGGTGGCTTCAAGCATTTGATGCAAGGGATGCTTCATCAGGCCGTTGAAACCATAGAGGCGCTGCACGCTGTGGTGCACCGCATGCAAACGCCACAACGGCGCGATGCGATGGCTGGCGTAGTGCATCAGGGTGATGCCCGCATCGGCCAGCACGATGGCCATCAGCAGCTGCTGCCACAACGGCCAGCCACGCGGCCAGATGCCGTCGAACGCCAACAACGCCGTAAGCCCCGGCAGGATCAACAGGCCCAGGGCGTTGAGGCTTTCGTTGACCAGCGCATGCAAGGTGTCGCGGCGGCGATCGCCCAGGCTGCGATTCCACTGCGGTTCGTAGGGCAACCACTGCTCCGCGAGGAACGACACCGCCACCGCCGTGGCAAATATCAACAGCAGCCACTGCGGCTGGCAGAGCGCCCAGCCGATAAAGCCCAGCAGAAATGCCGGCGCATAGATCCAACTGACTAACCGTTTCATCCGAGTCTCCCTTCAAGTGAGGACCCAGCATGAAATCCCGCGCGCCCGGCGGCTTGAACAAACTGCGCAACCGCTTGAATTAATTAAGGGTGAATTAAGTTGCGCTGGCTAACCTGAGGCCACTTAAACAGCTCACCCGAAAAGGACACACACACGATGAAAACCCTGACCGCTTTGTTCGCCGCCACCGCCTTGACCCTGACCGCCGGCCTGGCCCAGGCCGATGTGCGCCCAGACCAGATTCCAAGCCTGTTGCAGTCCGGCGCGGTGAAGCCTTTCGAGCAGCTCAACAAAGACGCCCTGGCCAAACACCCCGGCGCCACCATCAATGACACCGAGCTGGACGACGAAGCCGGTCGCCTGGTCTACGAAGTGGACATGACCGACACCAGCGGCAAAAAGTGGGACGTGAAGCTCGACGCCAAGACCAGCGAAGTGCTGGAAAACAAACTCGATACCTGATCAAAACCCAGAACCCAATGTGGGAGCGGGCTTGCCCGCGATGGCGGACTGTCAGACACCGAATCGGCCACCTGACAGTCCGCCATCGCAGGCAAGCCAGCTCCCACATTTTTTTGTACTCGATCAAGCACCCAACCGCGCCGTCACCTCATTCAACTCCCCCGACAAGCCCCGCAAGTTCAAACTCGCCGCTTCCGTACGCTGCACGTTATCCATATTGGCCGTAGCCACCGTGGTGATCTGCGTAATGTTGCGCGAAATATCTTCTGCCACCGACGTCTGCTCCTCCGCCGCCGTGGCAATCTGACGGTTCATGTCACGAATCGCCTCCACCGCCTCGGTGATATGCGCGAGCATGGCACCAGCCTGCGTCACCTTCTCGACACTCTCATCACTGCACGACTGGCCGCTGACAATCGCCTCGGCCGCATCCACCGCGCCGGTTTGCACCGCGTGGATAATCTGGTTGATCTCGATGATCGACGCCGCCGTGCGTTGCGCCAGCGAGCGCACTTCATCGGCCACCACCGCAAAACCACGGCCCGCTTCACCCGCGCGCGCCGCTTCAATCGCCGCGTTCAGTGCCAGCAGGTTGGTTTGCTCGGCAATCGCGCGGATCACTTCCAGCACCTTGCCGATGCGCACGCTGTCGGTTTCCAGCTGGCGGATGATGGTGCCAGTGTTGAGGATTTCGTTGCGCATCTGGCCGATGGTGGCGATGGTGATTTTCATCACTTCACCGCCTTCGCGGGCCGAGTGATCCGCTTCATCGGCGGCACGTGAAGCACTGGCGGCGTGGCGGGCGACTTCCTGGGCCGTGGCCGACATTTCAGTCATGGCCGTGGCCACCTGGTCGGTGCGGTTGAACTGCTCGTGGGTGCCGGCGCTCATCTGCCCGGCGATCGAATTCAACTCGCCGCTGGCGCTGACCAGATCGGTGGCGCTGCGCTGCAAACGGCTGAAGGTTTCGGCGAGAAAGTCGCGCAAGGTGTTGGCGGCGGCGGCCAGGTGCCCGAGTTCATCCTGGCGACGGCTGGCCACGCGCTCGGCAAAGCGGCCGTGGCTCAGTTGGGTCACGTAGTCGATCAAGCCGCGGATTGGCAGGATCAGGTTGCGGTTGATCAACCACAGGCTGAACAGGCCGATCAACACACCGGACAGCAACATGATCGCCAGACCGACGATCACGGTGCGCTCGGCGTAGGCACTGATGGCCAGGGATTGTTTCGCCCCTTGTTCACGCAGGTCGCTGACCAGCGCGCTCATCTGATCACTGGCGGCGCGGTCCACGCCTTTGACGGCCGCGTCGCCAGCGGTCGCATCGCGGCCAGCGGCCACATAGGCGTCGCGACCTTTCTGGTACGCCACGCCAAGTTGCTGGTGTTCCTCGCGCAAGGCTTCGATGCGTCGGCTCAAGGTGGCATCGTCACGGGTCTGGGCGACCAGGCGGGTGAGGATGCCTTGCACATCGCGCTGACGGTCCTGGAACTGGCCCCAGTATTTGTCCATGTCCTGGGGCTGCTTGCCACGCAACAGGACGTTTTTCCATTCCTGCACTTGCACCTTGAATTGCAGGTTGGCCTCATCGATCAGCTGCGAGGTCTGCAATGGCCCGTCAATCAAACTGCGATAACTCTGCACCCCGTTGGAGAGGAAGTTGAAACAGGCCAGGGCGATCAACAGCATCGCCAGCAGGCTGCCACCGAGCAGCGACAGGATTTGTGCTCTCAAGGAGGTTCGCAAAACATTCATCGGGGTAAAGCCTCGATACAGGGAATTGGTGCATGCACGCCATAACATCCCTGTCATCTAAGGCACCGCCCATCCACAGCGGTTCTACCCGCTTGAATCGGCCGCGCCAGACGCTTCTTGAACGCTTCCTGACAAATGGTCAAATAAATGTCACAGCAGCGAAATAATTAGAAAACTGTCACAAAACTGTCAAACTCCCTTGCAATGATTCGCCTACGCGAACCTGTGAAACGTCCTACAGGCCCTTAGTCTGCGAGCCGCCATGAACCACAGCATTGACCACAGCCACCAGGATCCCGATCTGTTTGGCTTGCTTTACGGTTTCCGTTTTCGCCCCGGCGAAAAAGGCGAGCAGATTGATTCGGCCACGGCCCTGCGGGCCTTGCAGCAACCGGCCGACCCGGAAGAGTTCTTGTGGCTGCACCTGAACCTGGCCCACGCCGCGTGCGAACGCTGGATGCAGACGCACCTGGAATTGCCCGAAGAGTTCTTCGAAGCACTGCACGAAGGCTCGCGCTCCACCCGTATCGAACACGTGGACTCGGCCTTGCTGGCGGTGGTCAACGACGTGGTGTTCAACTTCAGCAGCATGGTGTCCTCGGATATTTCCACCCTGTGGGTCTGCGCCCGCAGCCGCTTGCTGGTCAGCGCACGCCTGCAACCGCTGCACTCGGTGGATAAGCTGCGCTCGTCGGTGAAGGCTGGTGAACGCTTCCGATCGCCGTTGGAATTGCTTGTGCATTTACTGCGCGACCAGGGCGAAGTGCTGACCCAGATCGTGCGCAAGACCAGCATCAGCGTCGACCATATCGAAGACCAGTTGCTGTCTTCACGCCTGTCCACCAACCGCGCCGAACTGGGCGCCGCCCGCCGCGTGCTGGTGCGCCTGCAACGCCTGCTCGCGCTGGAACCGGGTTCGCTGCTGCGCCTGCTCAACCGCCCGCCGCAATGGCTGCAAAAGGAAGACGTGAAGGAGTTGCGCAAATCCACCGAGGAGTTCGCGCTGATCATCAACGACCTGATGGCGTTGGGCGAGCGGATCAAACTGTTGCAGGAAGAGATCGCCGCCAACCTCAATGAGCAAAGCAACCGCACGCTGTTTACCCTCACAGTGGTGACGGTGCTGGCGTTGCCGATCAATATCATTGCCGGTTTTTTTGGCATGAACGTGGGCGGCGTGCCGCTGTCCACGGACCCGGAGGGGTTCTGGATTCTGGTGGCGTTGGTGGCGACGTTTACCTTGATTGCCGGGCGTTGGGCCTTCAGAAAGCGCAAAGACTACTGAATGTAGGAGCAGGCCTCTGTGGGAGCTGGCTTGCCTGCGATGCAGACACCTCGGTGTATCAGGCAGACCAGGGTGATGCTATCGCAGGCAAGCCAGCTCCCACAGTGGACTGCATTTCAAGGCGCAATCAGCATCACTCTTCCTTGCTGTGCACCACCACCAGCAACTGCGCCTGCACCGGCCCCACCGACCTCAGCCGATGGGGTTTCTGCGCATTGAAATGCAGCGCATCACCGCGCTCCAGAATCACCCGCTCGTTCATAAAGTCCACTTCCACCTGGCCTTCATGCACAAACAGAAACTCCTCCCCCAGGTGCTCCTTGAAGGTCTTGTCGGTGAACTCCGCCGGTGGGTAGATGATGAACGGCAGCAGGCTGCGCTCACTGACCTGATGGGCCAGCACCGCATAACCCGGCGCGGTGTCGGGCCGTTCATGGCTGCGCACCAGGCTGTAGCTGTCGAGGCTGACGCTGTCTTCGCTGAACAGCTCTTCGACCTTCACGTTCAACGCCTTGGCCAGTTTCAGCGCGGCCGCAATCGACGGCGTATTGAGTCCGCGTTCAACCTTGGACAGGTAACTCTTGGTCATGCCGGACTTTTCGGCCAGCACATCCAAGGTCACGCCAAGTTTTTTTCTCAATAATTTCAAACGGATAGACATGTGCTGCGGTTAATCCATGCAGGAAACGATAAGCTGCGCTTGCCAATGACACTTTGTGTCATATAGCATCTTTAGTGTCATTTGCGTTCACCCAACGACCTTGCGAGCAGCGGGAGACCAGCAAACCAGACGTCCATTGAACTACCCAAAGGACACCGATATGGCCAAGACATTAGCACTCCCCAAAGACCAACTGGTCAAGCAAGCGCTGGTCCAGATGCAAAACACCTTGGCGGATAATACGTGGACCGACCGGCAAAAGCTGGCGCTCACGTGCCGCATCCTGTTCGAGAACGGCCACGACTCCGGCCTGGCCGGGCAGATCACCGCCCGTGGGCCAACGCCTGGCACCTATTACACTCAGCAACTGGGCCTGGGTTTTGACGAAATCACCGCCAGCAACCTGCTGCTGGTCAACGAGGACCTTGAAGTCCTGGAGGGCCACGGCATCCCCAACCCGGCCAACCGTTTTCACTCGTGGGTGTACCGTGGGCGGCCGGATGTGAATTGCATCATCCATACGCACCCCACGCACATCGCGGCGTTGTCGATGCTGGAAGTGCCGTTGCAGGTGTCCCATATGGACCTCTGCCCGCTGTACGAAGACTGTGCATTCCTGGAAGCCTGGCCGGGGGTGCCGGTGGGTAATGAAGAAGGCGAAATCATCACCGCGGCCCTGGGCGACAAGCGCGCGATCCTGCTGTCGCACCACGGCCAACTGTCCACCGGGGCGAGCATCGAGGAAGCCTGTGTGATCGCGCAGTTGATCGAACGTGCGGCGAAGTTGCAGTTGCTGGCGATGGCGGCGGGCACCATCAAACCGATCCTGCCGGAACTGGGTCGTGAAGCCCACGACTGGATCTCCCGGCCCAAGCGCCACGGCGCCGCGTTCAATTACTACGCCCGGCAGAACCTGCGCCAACACGCCGATTGCCTGAACTGATTACCCTTTTTCGAGCGGAGACCTCTCATGTCCAGCCCAACCATCCACGGCATCATCGGCTACACCATCACCCCGTTCAGCGCCGACGGTTCACGCATTGACCTCGACGCCCTCGGCCGCTCCATCGACCGCTTGATCGCCAGCGGCGTGCATGCCATCGCGCCCTTGGGCAGCACCGGCGAAGGCGCCTACCTGAGCGACGCCGAATGGGATGAAGTGAGCGCCTATAGCCTGGCAAAAATCGCCCGGCGCGTACCCACCATCGTCAGCGTGTCCGACCTGACCACCGCCAAGGCCGTGCGCCGCGCCCGCTACGCCGAAGCCAATGGCGCCGACGTGGTGATGGTGCTGCCCGCCTCGTACTGGAAGCTTAGCGAGGCGGAAATCCTCGCCCACTACGCCGCGATTGGCGACAGCATCGGCGTGCCGATCATGCTCTACAACAACCCGGCCACCAGCGGCACCGACATGTCGGTGCCGCTGATCCTGCGCATCATCCAGCAGGTCGCCAACGTGACGATGGTCAAGGAAAGCACTGGCGATATCCAACGCATGCACCAGTTGCATCGCCAGAGTGACGTGCCGTTCTACAACGGCTGCAACCCGCTGGCGCTGGAAGCGTTCGCGGCCGGTGCCAAGGGTTGGTGCACGGCGGCGCCGAACCTGATCCCACAGCTCAACCTGGATTTGTATGACGCCGTACTGGCCAATGACCTGACAACGGCACGCGCGCTGTTCTATCGCCAGTTGCCGTTGCTGGAGTTCATTCTCAAGGGTGGTTTGCCCGCGACGATCAAGGCCGGGTTGCGCTTGACCGGGCTGGAGGCAGGCGATCCGCGACTTCCGGTATTCCCGCTGGGTGAAGCGGCGATCGAACAGCTGAAAACATTCCTGCGCTAACACCGCAGCCCTTGTGGGAGCAGGCTTGTGTGGGAGCTGGCTTGCCTGCGATGCAGACACCGCGGTTCATCCGTGAAACCGAGGTGATGCAATCGCGGGCAAGCCCGGCTCCCACATTGCCCTTCTCCCACATTTTTAATCGCGTACATCCGTTATATAGAGACAAATAGCAATGGTTCTCGATACCATTCGCGACTTTCCTCCGTCGTGCTTCGTCAAGAAGGATATCCATGTCTCGTCCCAAGCCCGACCCGTTGGCGGCCGATGCCTTTCGCGGTTTTTATACAGATATCCTGTATTTCCTGCGCAAACGCACGGACAACGCCAGCGACGCGGCGGACATGACCCAGGATGTCTTCACCCAATGGCTGGACTACCGCGACCGCGCCAAGGTCGAGCAGCCACGGGCGTTTCTGTTCCAGATGGCGCGCAACCTGCTGCGCGATCACTGGCGTAAACAGAAGGTACGGCAGACCGTCCACCAGGATCAGGCCGAAAGGGACGCGGAGCCTGTCACCGACGAGCAAAACGAGCCCATGGCCGCCGCGCAACGCTTGCAACGCCTGGGACAGTTGAAAGAAGTCCTCGCCGAACTCTCGCCCCGCCGCCGAGAAGCCCTTATGCTGCACCGCTTCGAAGGCCTGAGCCAGGCGCAGATCGCCGAACGCATGGGCATTTCCACCAGCATGGTGGAAAAGCACATCGCCTTGGCCCTGCTGCATTGCAAGCGACGCCTTCAACACGAACCCGGCACGGAGCAGCCAGAATGAACCGCCTGAGCGACATCGACATCGAGGACAGCGACTCCATCGACGCCCAAGCCGCCAGCTGGTTTGCACGCAACCACGCCGACACTGATCGCGCCGACCGCAAGGCCTTTGCCGCCTGGCAGACCGAGCCGGCCCATGCCCGCGCCTATGCCGAATTCGAGCAGCTGTGGGCGGACCTCGCCCAGTTGCAGCAACTGAACAAACCCGTGGCGCTGCCCCAACGCAAACCGTCGGTGTGGCGCCCGGCCCTGGCAGTGGCCGCAGCGGTGATCTGCGCCGTGCTGGCCACGCACATTGGCGCGCCCCGCGCGCTCTATCACAGCCAGGTCGCCGCCCACGCCAAAGGCATGCGCACCCTCAACCTGCCCGATGGCAGCACCCTGTACGTGAATGCCAACACCCAGCTGCGCGTGGACTTCACCGCCCACCAGCGCATCGTGCACCTGGACAAAGGCCAGCTGTACATCGAGGTGGCGCCCGACAAGGAACGGCCACTGTTCGTACAAGCCGGTGAGGCGAATGTGCGGGTGGTCGGCACTGGTTTTGACGTGCGCCGCAGCCAGCAGCAACTGGTGGTCAGCGTTGCCCACGGCCAGGTGGCGTTCGCGCCGGACGCGAAAAACCCGGTCACCTTGCTCGGCGCCCAGCAACGCGCCACCTACAGCTACGCCAAGGGCACGCTGCAACAGCAAACCCTCAACGGCCAAGAGGTGGCCGACTGGCGCAGCGGGCACTTGTCGTTTCGCAATCGCGAACTGGCCAGCCTGATCGACGAGTTGAGCCTGTACCGCCCGCAGGCACCGCTGCAAGTCAGCCAGGCCGTGGCGCAGTTGAAGGTGTCGGGCAATCTTGACGTGAATGACCCCGACGCCCTGCTCAACGCCCTGCCCGCCCTGCTGCCAGTGAAAACCGTGGCGTTGGCTGATGGCGTGGTCAGGATTGAATCGAGCCAGTAAGGCTTATTTGAGAATATTTTGCATTCGCAGGTGTGGATTTGTTGACCAGCCCCGTCTTCCCCCGGTCTGTGTTTGATACGCACACCTTTTTGGCTATTTAGCCGCACCGGGGGATTCCATGTTTCGCGCGCCTTGCCACGCTTCGCACCTGTTTCTTCGACCGACACTCATCGCTAGCTGCCTGGTATTGAGCCTCAGTGCCCAGGCCGAATCGCTCACGCTGCAACTGCCTGCGCAGTCGCTGGCCACGTCCCTGAGCCAGGTGGCGCAGCAAGCGAAAATCCAGCTGCTGTTCGATGAAGAACTGCTCAAGAACGTGCAGGCGCCAGCACTCAACGGCGACTTCACGCCGGAAGTGGCGATTCGTACCCTGCTGAAAAACGGCGAGTTCACCCTGATCAAGGTCGGCAGCACCTACGTCGTGCGCCCCGATGAGGGCAAGACCACCAACAGTGGCGTTGTTCAACTGGATGCCCTGAGCGTGATCGGCACCGGTAGCCAGGTCGACTCCAGCACCGTGGGCCGCTCCACGCTGAGCCAGGCGGATATCGACCGCTACCAGCCCGATAACATTCCTTCACTGTTGCAGACCCTGCCCGGCGTATCCATGGGCGGCTCGCCCAAGCCGGGCGGCCAGACCATGAACATCCGCGGCATGGGCGATGCCGAGGATGTGCCGATGACCGTGGATGGCGCGGCCAAAAGCGGTTTCGAGCGTTATCAACAAGGCACGATCTTCATTGAACCCGAACTGATCAAAAGCATTGAGGTGGAAAAAGGCCCTTACTCGCCATTTACCGGTAACGGCGGTTTTGGCGGCACGGTCAACATGATCACCAAGGACGCACCCGACCTGCTCAAGGACGGGCAAAATGCCGGGGCGATGGTCAAATACGGCTACGCCAGCAACAACCACGAGCAGGTCTACACCGGCGCCGTGTATGGCCGCACCGACGACGGCCGCATGGACGGCCTGGCCTACCTGACCAAGCGCGACGGCGACGACCTCAAGCTCGCCGGCACGCCGCCCGATCCGCGTAATGAATACCCGATCAACCCCAAGCGCTTGCCCAACAGCGCGCAGGATGTCGAAGGCCAGCTGTTCAAGTTCAACGCGTATTTCACCGATGAACACAGCATGGGCCTGTCTTACTCTCGCGCCCAAAGCCAACGTATGACGCCGTTCTCGGCCAAGTCCTACCCATCACCCCCGAAACAACCTGCCATCGACCGTTATGGCTACGCCACGGCGGTGTCTCGTTTCCTGGCCGACCGCGACACAGTGGACACCACCTGGTCGAGCAAGTACGAGTACCACCCACTGAACAACCCGCTGATCGACCTGAAGCTGAGCTACTCGGAGTCCAATACCGACCAGACCGATGAGCGCGCCGAGAATGCCGTCATTAGCCTGGCTACCGGTGGACGCAAGATGGATACGTCCTACAAAGACCGCATCCTCGAACTGCGCAATACCAGCCTGCTGACCACAGGTCCGCTGGAGCACGCGGTGACCACGGGCGTGCAGATCCGCAAGCACAAGCGCGAAACCGAGAGCTGGATGCCGGGCGCCACCTACAACACCGCCAAATACAACTATGGGCATTTCCAGCCGTACTTCATGCCCCACGGCAAGGTCGATAGCAACGCGTTCTACATCCAGGACGCGATTACCCTGGGCGACGTGACCCTCACGCCATCCCTGCGTTACGACCACGTGCGCAACCGCGGCGAAGCCAACGATGCGCCGTACTACAGCAGCCCTGACCCGAAAGTGGGCCACGACTACAGCGACCGCACCTACACCGGTTGGTCACCACGCCTCGCCGCGTTCTGGAACGTGACCCCGGATGTGGCCTTCTTCGCCAGTTGGAACCGCACCTGGCGTGCGCCGGTGATCGATGAACAGTACGAAGTCCAGGGCGGCCTCAGCACCCGCAGCGCCACCAGCCTGAACCTCGACCCGGAGCGCATTACGGCGATTACCGCGGGTAACGTCACCAACTTCTCGGGGCTATTCACCCGCGAGGACAACCTGCAACTGCGCACCACGCTGTTCCACAACCGTATTGAAGACGAAATCATGAAAGCCACCGGCGTCGGCTGCGAACGACAGTTGACCGTGTCGGGCAGTATCGATTCGGTATGCAGTGACGCGGCAGCCAGGACCAACTATCGCAATGTGGGTGGCATGACCATCAAGGGCGTCGAGCTGGAAAGCTACTACGACTCGACCTACCTGTTCGGTTCCCTGACGTATTCCTGGGCCACAGGCAAGCGCGACAACCCCTACACCAACCCCTGGGCGACAGACCTGCACGTGTGGGCGCGGGATATCCCACCGGCCAAATGGGTGGTGGTGCTGGGTACCAAGATCCCGAGCTGGGACGCGCAGGTGGGCTGGCAGGGCCAGTTCGTACGCAAGACCGATCGCGTGCCCACCGATGTCTACGCGGGCGGTTTGAACTCCACCATCGGCGACTTCATCTACGACCAGACAGAGAACGCCAGCTACGACACACAAGGCCTGTTCGCCAATTGGAAACCACAGCAGGCCGGTCTCAAGGGCACCGAGATCAACTTCACCGTCGACAACCTGTTCAACCGCTTCTACCAACCGGCACTCAGCGGTGAAGGTGTCTACAGCCAAGGCCGCAACGCCAAGATCAGCATCACGCGCTTCTTCTGAAAAAACTGTACGGATAAATCCGCACCCAGCTGTAGGCCCTTGATTGGCGGGGGGTGTGGCTAGATGGGCTTCCCTTGAAGCCCTCTAGATTCTGGTTGCCTTCCATGAGCTCGCGCGAAAACACCGGCATGGCCCTCGGCCTGCTGGGCGTCATCATCTTCAGCCTGACCCTGCCCTTCACCCGCATCGTGGTGCAGGAAATCCACCCGCTGCTCAACGGCCTCGGCCGCGCGCTGTTCGCGGCGGTCCCGGCGGCGGCGCTGTTGCTGTGGCGCCGCGAGCAATGGCCGACCTGGCGCCAGGTGCGCGGCCTGTGCCTGGTGATTGCCGGGGTGATCTTAGGTTTCCCGGTGCTGTCGGCGTGGGCCATGCAAACCCTGCCGGCGTCCCATGGCGCGCTGGTCAACGGCCTGCAACCGCTGTGCGTGGCGCTGTATGCGGCGTGGCTGTCCCACGAGCGGCCGTCCAAGGCCTTCTGGGCCTGCGCGGCGCTGGGCAGTGGCTTGGTGTTGAGTTATGCGTTGATCACCGGTGCGGGCAGTATTCAGGCGGGCGATTTACTGATGCTCGGCGCCATCGCGGTGGGCGGCCTGGGTTATGCCGAAGGTGGCCGACTGGCCAAGGAGATGGGCGGCTGGCAGGTGATCTGCTGGGCGCTGGTGCTGTCGACGCCGGTGTTGATCGGCCCGGTGTGGTACCTGGCGGCGCAGCATCAAGGGGCGATTTCCACGCGGGCCTGGTGGGCCTTCGGTTATGTGTCGCTGTTCTCGCAGTTCCTCGGGTTCTTTGCCTGGTATGCCGGGCTGGCCATGGGCGGGATCGCGCGGGTGAGCCAGATTCAGTTGTTGCAGATCTTCTTTACCATCGCGTTTTCGGCGTTGTTCTTTGGTGAACAGATCGAGCCGATTACCTGGGTGTTTGCGTGTGGGGTGATTGTGACGGTGATGCTGGGGCGCAAGACCTCGGTGCAGCCTGCGCCCAAGCCTAGCGCGGTCTGACAGTGGAAGGAGATTAGTGTGGGAGCGGGCTTGCCCGCGATAGCAGTCTGTCAGTTGATGAATCAGGTGCTGATCCACTGCAATCGCGGGCAAGCCCGCTCCCACAAGGTTTTGTGTCAGTTCAGGTAGCCATCCGCCCGCAGCAGAGTTTCCAGGCAGTGTTCGGTGATGTGGTAGAACGCCTTCAGTTCCTGGATTTTCTCCAGCAACTGCGCATTATCCACCGGTTCCGCACGCTTCACCGCGAGGATCATCTTGTTCTTGTTGGTGTGGTCCAACGAGATGAACTCGAACACCTTGGTCTCATAACCACAGGCTTCCAGAAACAGCGCACGCAAACTGTCGGTGACCATCTCGGCCTGCTGGCCCAGGTGCAAACCGTATTGCAGCATCGGCTTCAACAGCGCCGGGCTCTGGATCTGCAGGCGGATCTGTTTGTGGCAGCACGGCGAGCACATGATGATCGACGCGCCGGAGCGGATGCCGGTGTGGATCGCATAGTCGGTGGCAATGTCGCAGGCATGCAGGGCGATCATCACGTCCAGTTCGCTGGGCGCCACGCTGCGCACGTCGCCGCACTTGAACACCAGCCCCGGATGCTCCAGGCGCGCGGCGGCGGTGTTGCACAGGGTCACCATGTCTTCACGCAGCTCGACGCCCGTCACTTCGCCCTCGGCCTTGAGGGTGTTGCGCAGGTAATCGTGGATGGCGAACGTCAGGTAACCCTTGCCCGAACCGAAATCCGCCACGCGCACCGGCTGGTCCAGCTTGAGCGGTGAGGTGGTCAGCGCATGGCTGAACACTTCGATGAACTTGTTGATCTGCTTCCACTTGCGCGACATCGACGGGATCAGCGCCTGCTTGGCGTCGGTCACGCCGAGGTCGGCGAGGAATGGCCGGCTGAGGTCGAGGAAGCGATTTTTCTCACGGTTGTGCTCGGCGCTCGGCGCCTCGCGCAGTTGCTGCGGCTTGCTCTTGAACAGCGAGCTTTTGTTCTTCTTGCTGTATTCCAGCTGGGCTTCGTCAGTCAGCGCCAGCAGGTGCGCGTTCTTGAACTGCGCCGGCAGCAGCGCGGCAATCGTCGCCACGCCCTCGGCCACGGGGAAGTTCTTGGTGATGTCGCGGGTTTTATAGCGATAGACGAAGGACAGGCATGGCTGTTCCTTGACCGTCACCGCCTTGATGATCAGCCGTTGCAACTCGGCTTCGTCACCGACGTATTTGGCCAGCACCAGCTTGATAAAGGCGTTCTGCGCGAGGCTGGTGCCCAGCAGTTCGATGAACTGGGCGTGGTGGTCGCTGACGGGTTGAGCGGTGACGGACATGAACAAAAACGCCTCGGGCAGGGAATGCCGGGCATTTTAGGGGGGATGGGGCTGGAGGGCACGGGCTTATTTGACTAACGGTCGATGAAGCGCCACAAACCAAATGTGAAAACAGGCTGGTGTGGGAGCTGGCTTGCCTGCGATGCAGACGCCTCGGTGAGTCAGATGTACCGAGGTGATGCTATCGCAGGCAAGCCAGCTCCCACATGAAACCGTGCCCACATGGAGAACCGTGTCGCCTGGATTATTTGAGGACGACCAGGCGATTCGGCAGCTCGTTACGCGTCTGCGTCACCGGCACATGCACCTTCAACAACTCGCCACACGCCTCGATGCAGTCGATAAACCCGGCCAGCGTCTGCCCCTGCTTCACCTGCTGGGTAAACGCCTGCACGATGGCATCCCAACTGCCGTCATCCAGGCGCTTGGAAATCCCGTCATCCACCAGGATCTCCACATAGCGCTCCGCCTCGCTGACAAAGATCAGCACCCCGGTGCTGCCCAGCGTGTGATGCAGGTTCTGCTCCAGGAACTGCCGCCGCGCCAGGTTGGACGCACGCCAGTGGCGCACCGAACGCGGGATCAAACGGGTAGTGACCTTGGGCAGACGAAACACCAGGCACAACACGATGAACGTCGCCCATTGCGCCAGCAGCAAGGTGTACATGGTCAGGTAGCCCGACAGGTAATGCACCACACCTGGCACTACCAACGCGATGAGGCTGGCCCACAGCAAAGGAATGTAGGCGTAGTCATCGGCGCGGGCGGCCAGCACAGTCACCAGTTCGGCGTCGGTGGTTTTCTCGACGCGGGCAATCGCTTCGGCCACTTGGCGCTGCTCGTGTTCAGTCAGTAATGCCATGGTTGTAGATGCTCTTTTCTAGTTATTGTCATTACCAGCCACCCGATGCCCCGCCGCCGCCGAAGCCGCCACCGCCGCCGCGGAAACCACCGCCGCCGCCGCCACCACCACCGCGACCACTGCTGCTGAGGATCGCCAGCAGGATCGCGCCCACCGGCAGGCCCAGGCGATTGCACAGCCACAACACGCCGATCAGCAGGATAAACAGGCCAATGGAAAACCCCGGATTATCCTTGGCAAAGTTGGCATCCGCCACATGCGCCGGCACCGCCAGCGGTTCACCGCCCACCACCTGCACCATCGCCGCCACGCCGTCGCTGATGCCCTGGCTGTAGTTGCCGGCCTTGAACTTGGGCGCGATCACCTGGTTGATGATCACCCACGACTGCGCATCGGTGAGCACGCCTTCCAGGCCATAGCCGACTTCGATGCGCAATTTGCGCTCATCACGGGCGACGATCAACAGCGCGCCATTGTCCTTGCCCTTCTGACCGATGCCCCAGTGGCGGCCCAATTGGTAACCGAAGTCTTCAATCGGCACGCCCTGCAGGTCGGGCACGGTGACCACCACGATCTGGTCGCCCGAGGTCTGCTCCAGCGCCTGCAATTGCTGGGTCAGTTGCTCGCGCGTCGCCGGGTCGATCATCTGGGCGGTGTCCACCACCCGCCCGCTCAGCGCCGGGAACGTCAGCGCCGCCTGGGCCACGCCCACGCAGGCCAACAGCCACAGCGCCAGGCCTATCCTTAATAAACGCATCGACACCTCAATGCAGCGTTATTTGAACTTCACTTGCGGTGCTTTATCGGCATCGGCGCTGGTGGCTTCAAACGTGGCGCGGATCGGCAAGTCGCTGTACATCACGCTGTGCCACAGGCGGCCAGGGAAGGTACGGATCTCGGTGTTGTAGGCCTGCACCGCCTGGATAAAGTCGCGGCGCGCCACGGCGATGCGGTTTTCGGTGCCTTCAAGTTGGGATTGCAGGGCCAGGAAGTTCTGGTTGGCCTTGAGGTCCGGGTAGCGTTCGGACACCACCATCAAACGGCTGAGGGCACCGCTCAAGCCGTCCTGGGCTTGCTGGAACTGCTTGAGTTTTTCCGGGTTGTCGAGGGTGCTGGCATCCACCTGGATCGAGGTGGCCTTGGCCCGCGCTTCGATCACGGCGGTGAGGGTGTCTTGCTCATGGGCGGCGTAACCCTTGACCACTTCCACCAGGTTGGGGATCAGGTCGGCGCGGCGCTGGTACTGGTTCTGCACCTGGCCCCAGGCAGCTTTGGCCTGTTCGTCGAGGGTCGGGATGTTGTTGATGCCGCAACCGCTCAGCACGCTGCTGATCAGTAGCAAAGCCGCGGCTTTCAAGCCCCAGCGGTAACCTTGTGCTGCTTGCATGGTGTTTCTCCTGGCGAACCTTGATGGAATTGGGCAGCCGTGAGGCATAATCCGCTACCACGACTGGATTGCATCGAATCAATCAGCTAAAAAGATGCCCACCGCTAATAAGAGTTCCGAAGTGTGCGGCATTTGTCGGTATAACACTCGAACAACAACATACGTCCCCCACATTTTGGCAGAACAGCGCGTTTTCGCTGGGCAGTGTGCCGAAAAAGGATATTCATGAAAAAGCTGTGTTTGCTCGGCCTTGTTGCCACTCTGGCCAGTCACCCCGTATGGGCAGAAACAAAGCCTGCTGCGCTTAAAGACAAGGACGCGTTTGTCAGCGACCTGCTCAAGCAGATGACCCTCGATGAAAAGATCGGCCAATTGCGCCTGATCAGCATCGGCCCGGAAATGCCCCGCGAGCTGATCCGCCAGGAAATCGCCGCCGGCCGCATCGGTGGCACGTTCAACTCGATCACCCGCCCGGAAAACCGCCCGATGCAGGACGCGGCCATGCGCAGCCGCTTGAAGATCCCGATGTTCTTCGCCTACGACGTGATCCACGGCCACCGCACGATTTTCCCGATCAGCCTGGCCCTGGCCTCCAGCTGGGACATGGACGCGATCCACCGCTCCGGGCGCATCGCCGCCCAGGAAGCTGCGGCCGACAGCCTCGACATCACCTTTGCACCGATGGTGGATATCTCCCGCGATGCTCGCTGGGGTCGCACCTCCGAAGGCTTCGGCGAAGACACCTACCTGGTCTCGCGCATTGCCGAAGTGATGGTCAAGGCGTTCCAGGGCACCAGCCCGGCGAATGCCGACAGCCTCATGGCCAGCGTCAAGCACTTCGCCCTGTATGGCGCGGTGGAAGGCGGCCGCGACTACAACGTCGTCGATATGAGCCCGGTGAAGATGTACCAGGACTACCTGCCGCCGTACCACGCGGCGATCAAGGCCGGCTCCGGCGGCGTGATGGTGGCGCTGAACTCGATCAACGGCGTGCCCGCCACCGCCAACACCTGGCTGATGAACGACCTGCTGCGTCGCGACTGGGGCTTCAAGGGCCTGACCGTCAGCGACCACGGCGCGATTTTCGAGCTGATCAAGCACGGCGTGGCCAAGGACGGGCGTGAAGCCGCGAAACTGGCGATCAAGGCCGGCATCGACATGAGCATGAACGACTCGCTGTACGGCAAGGAATTGCCGGGGCTGCTCAAGTCGGGCGAGATCGAACAGAGCGACATCGACAACGCCGTGCGCGAAGTGCTCGGCGCCAAGTACGACATGGGCCTGTTCAAGGACCCGTACCTGCGCATCGGCAAGGCCGAGGATGACCCGGCCGACACCTACGCCGACAGCCGCCTGCACCGCGCCGAAGCCCGCGACGTCGCGCGCCGCAGCCTGGTGTTGCTGAAAAACCAGAATGAAACGCTGCCGCTGAAAAAGTCCGCGACCATCGCCCTGGTCGGCCCGTTGGCCAAGGCCCCGATCGACATGATGGGCAGCTGGGCCGCCGCCGGTCGCCCTGCGCAATCGGTCACCCTGCTGGACGGCTTGAACGCGGTGATCGGTGAAAAAGGCAAAGTGATCTACGCCCGTGGCGCCAACATCACCAACGACAAGGCCGTGGTCGATTACCTCAACTTCCTCAACTTCGATGCCCCGGAAGTGGTGGATGACAAACGCGCGCCGCAGGTGTTGATCGACGAAGCGGTGAAAGCCGCCAAGAGTGCCGACGTGATTGTCGCGGCTGTGGGCGAGTCCCGTGGCATGTCCCACGAATCCTCCAGCCGCACCGACCTGAACATCCCGCAGAGCCAGCGCGACCTGATCAAGGCCCTGAAAGCCACCGGCAAGCCGTTGGTGCTGGTGCTGATGAACGGCCGCCCGCTGTCGATCCTCGAAGAGAACCAACAGGCCGACGCGATCCTGGAAACCTGGTTCGCCGGCACCGAAGGCGGCAACGCCATCGCCGACGTACTGTTTGGCGACTACAACCCGTCCGGCAAGCTGCCGATCACCTTCCCACGTTCGGTGGGGCAGATTCCGACCTATTACAACCACCTGACCATTGGCCGCCCGTTCACCCCGGGCAAGCCGGGCAACTACACCTCGCAGTACTTCGATGACACCACAGGGCCCTTGTTCCCGTTTGGTTATGGCCTGAGCTACACCACGTTCAGCCTGTCGGACATGGCGTTGTCGTCCACCACCTTGAACAAGACCGGCAAGCTCGACGCCAGCGTTACCCTGAAAAACACCGGCAAGGTCGATGGCGAAACCGTGGTGCAGTTGTATATCCAGGACGTGGCCGGCTCGATGATCCGCCCGATCAAGGAGCTGAAGAACTTCCAGAAGGTCATGCTCAAGGCGGGCGAAGAGCGCACGTTGCACTTCACCATCACCGAGGAAGACTTGAAGTTCTACAACACCCAGCTCAAGTTCGCGGCGGAACCGGGTGAGTTCAATGTGCAGATCGGGTTGGATTCCCAGGATGTGCAGCAGCAGACCTTTGAGCTGCTCTGATTTAAAGCTGTAAATGCAGTCAGTGTGGGAGCTGGCTTGTGTGGGAGCTGGCTTGCCTGC
>NZ_ANNV01000119.1 GCF_000346755.1 Pseudomonas sp. CBZ-4
CATTTGCGAAAGCAGATGGGGTTTTGTTTTGGGCGCGGGAAAAGCAGGCCGAGCCTCGACAAACAAGCCTCGACAAACAAGCCCCGACAAATTTGCACAGTTATTTCTGAACCAGACCACTAGAATAGGCACCTAACCTTTTTAGAGCCCGAGCCCTATTTATGCCCGATCCGGTTGATACCCCCGAGGTATCGGATTTACCACTGGACGACCTGGTGGCATGCCATGAGTGCGACTTGCTGATGCGCAAACCAGCGCTCGCCCTCGGCGAAAAAGCCCAATGCCCGCGTTGCGGTTACGAGCTGTACGCTCACCGCCACAATGTCGTTGAGCGAAGCCTCGCCTTGGTTATCGCGGCGTTGCTGCTGTATATCCCCGCGAACTTTTTGCCCATCATGCAGCTCAATCTACTGGGGCAGTCCTCGGAGGACACCGTGTGGAGTGGCGTCGTCGCCCTGTTCAATACGGGTATGCAAGGCGTTGCCGTCGTGGTCTTCCTGTGCAGCATGGGCATTCCCCTGCTCAAGCTGCTTTGCCAATTGGCGGTCCTGCTCAGCATTCGCTGGAACATCGGCCGCAGCTACGGGCTGCTGCTCTACCGTATCTACCACCACATGAAAGACTGGGGCATGTTGGAGGTCTACCTGATGGGTGTCCTGGTGGCGATCGTAAAGCTCGCCGACATGGCCTCCATCACCATCGGCCTGGGCCTGGTCTGTTTCGTCAGCCTATTAATGGTTCAGGTCCTGCTTGAGGTGGTGATGTCGCCGCACCAGATCTGGCAAGCACTGTCAGGAGAGGATGAACATGCGGGCGATTGATGCTGGCATTCTGATTTGTACCGAATGCCATGAGTTGAACAAGCAAGAGCCGGATACCGACGAGCAAACCTGCACCCGTTGCGGCGCGCTGGTCCATGCCCGACGTCCCAACAGCCTCACGCGGACCTGGGCATTGCTGATCACGGCGGCCATTCTGTATATCCCGGCCAACCTTTTGCCCATCATGACGATCAACTCTCTCGGTCAGGGTGCCCCCAGCACCATCATGGCCGGCGTGATTGAATTGGTGCAGCACGGCATGTTTCCCATCGCCGCCGTGGTGTTCATCGCCAGTATTCTGGTGCCGACGTTCAAGTTGGTGGGCATTGGTCTGCTACTGTTCTCGGTGCAGCGTCACCAACCGCTGTCCGCGCGGCAACGCATTGTGATGTACCGTTTTATCGAATTCATTGGCCGCTGGTCCATGTTGGATATTTTCGTGATCGCCATCCTGGTGGCGGTTGTAAACTTCGGGCGACTTGCCAGTGTCGAGGCCAATCTCGGCGCGGCGGCGTTCGCCAGTGTGGTGATCTTGACGATGCTTGCCGCAGTAACTTTTGATCCCCGACTGATTTGGGATAACACGGAGTCGGACGACGACCATGAGTGATTTGCCAAAAGCTAAAACCCGCCCGGCCTCCAACTGGTCGGCCATTTGGGTGCTACCCCTGATTGCCCTGATCATCGGCGGCTGGCTGGGATGGCGCGCCTATACCCAGCAGGGCATCGATATCCAGGTGCGCTTCGAAAGCGGCGAAGGTATCCAGGTCAACAAGACCGAAGTGGTCTACAAAGGCATGACCGTGGGCAAGGTCAAGGCCTTGGCCCTGGACGACGAAGGCAGTAATCGCGGGGTGATCGCCACCATCGAGATGAACAAGGACGTCGACCAGTACCTCAAGACCAACACGCGTTTCTGGCTGGTCAAACCCAGCGTCAGCCTGGCCGGCATCACCGGCCTGGAAACCCTGGTCTCAGGCAACTACATCGCCGCCAGCCCCGGCGATGGCGAACCCACGCGCAAGTTCAAGGCGCTCTCCGAAGAGCCGCCCTTGTCCGACGCCAAACCCGGCCTGCACCTGACCGTCAAGGCTGACCGCCTCGGCTCGCTCAACCGTGGCAGCCCGGTGTTCTACAAGCAGATCCAGGTCGGCCAGGTCAAAAGCTACCTGCTCTCCGAAGACCAGAGCACCGTTGAAATCAAGGTCTACATCGAACCGACCTACGCCAACCTGGTGCGTAAACACACGCGTTTCTGGAACGCCAGCGGCATCAGCATCGACGCCAACCTCTCCGGCGTGAAGGTGCGCAGCGAATCCCTCTCCAGCATCGTCGCTGGCGGCATCGCCTTCGCCACGCCAGAGAACCGCAAGGACAGCCCGCCGACGGACCCAAGCCTGCCCTTCCGCCTGTACGAAGATTTCGACGCCGCCGCAGCCGGCATCAAGGTCAAGGTCAAGCTCACCGATTTCGAAGGCCTGCAGGCTGGCCGCACGCCGGTGATGTACAAAGGCATCCAGGTTGGCAGCCTGAAAACCCTGAAGATCGACCCATCGCTGTCCAGCGCCAACGCCGAGCTGACCCTCGACCCGCTGGCCGAAGACTACCTGGTGCAGGACACCCAGTTCTGGGTGGTCAAGCCCTCGATCTCCCTGGCCGGTATCACCGGGCTTGAGGCCTTGGTCAAAGGCAACTACATCGCCATCCGCCCCGGCGACAAAGGCAGCGCCCCCCAGCGCGAATTCGTCGCCCGCGCCAAGGCGCCACCGCTGGACCTGCGCTCCCCGGGCCTGCACATGGTGTTGTTTACCGACAACCTCGGCTCGCTGGATGTCGGCAGCCCGATCCTCTATAAACAGGTCAAGGTCGGTTCGGTGCAGAGCTACCAGTTCTCGCGCAAGAACAAGCAACTGGTGATCGGCGTCCACATCGAGAAGGAATACGAAAACCTGGTCAACGGCTCCACGCGGTTCTGGAATGCCAGCGGCGTGACCCTGACCGGCGGCCTCACCGGCGGCATCCAGGTCAAGAGTGAATCCCTGGCCAGCCTGATGGCCGGCGGTATCGCCTTCGAAACCCCAGAGCCGAACGTACCGCTGAAGAAACGCATCCCACGCTTCCGTCTGTTCACCGACCGCGAGGCGGCCAATCAACACGGTACCCTGGTGACCATCAAGGTCGACCGCGCCGATGGCATGCGCCCGGGCACACCGGTACGCTTCAAAGGCCTGGATGTGGGCAAGATCGAAAGTGTCGATCTCAGCGCCGACATGCAGTCGGTGTTGCTCAGCGCACGCATTACCCAAGTCGCGGACCGTATCGCCCGCGTAGGCAGCCAGTTCTGGGTGGTCAAGCCTGAGCTGGGCCTGATGAAAACCTCGAACCTGGAAACCCTGGTCACCGGCCAATACATCGAAGTGCAGCCAGCGGTGAAAAACGCCGGCCCGCAAAAGAGCTTCGTCGCACTGGATGAGCCGCCGAAGGCCGTTCACCAGGAGGAAGGCCTGAGCCTGACCCTCAGCGCCGCACGCCGTGGCTCGCTGAAGGAAGGCGTCCCCGTGACCTACCGCGAAGTCACCGTGGGCAAAGTCACCGGCTATGAACTGGGCCAGACCGCCGACCGCGTGCTGATCCACATCCTCATCGAGCCCAAGTACGCACCGCTGGTACGCAGCGGCAGCCGTTTCTGGAACACCAGCGGCTTTGGTCTCGACTTCGGCCTGTTCAAAGGGGCGACGGTGCGTACCGAGTCCCTGGAAACCCTGGTCGCCGGTGGTATCGCCTTCGCCACGCCAGACGGCGAGCGCATGGGCAACGCCGCACTGGCGAAGCAAACGTTCCCGCTGTTCGACAAGTTTGAAGATGAGTGGCTGACCTGGGCGCCTAAAATTCCACTCGGCAAATAGACCGAGGCGCGGCCATCGCGGGCAAGCCCGGCTCCCACAGGGAAATGCATTTTCAGCAACACTGCATTCCAAATGTGGGAGCGGGCTTGTCCGCGAAGAGGCCCTCAAAGCCAACAAAAAAGGCCCCTGGACTCACACCCAGGGGCCTTTTTCATTTCAGTCCAAACACTCAGACCTCATCCAACTCCGGCTCATCCGCCTGCACATTCACCGTCGCCTTCACCCCATCGTGACGACGGATGTACTTCCAATCCGCCTCATCGATATAGATCCCATTCGGCCCGCTGCCGCCTTCCAGGTCAATCGCCACCTGGGCGGAAACCTGCGGCTTCACACTGGCCAGAATCGGCACAAAGCCCAGTTGCAGACTGGTTTCCAGCAACGCCGCCTGGTTCTTCTCATCGATGTCCGCCGCCTCATCGAGGTAGTACGGCAAACGCACACGCCCGGCCTGGTCGCGGTCCATCAGGTGCAGCAACAAATACATGTTGGTCAGCGCCTTGATCGTCATGGTAGTGCCGTTGGACGCCGCACCGTCGATGTCGGTGTGAATCACTGGCTGGCCGTGCACCTTGGTGATCTCGAACGCCAATTCGAACAGATCCTTGAGGCCCAACTGGTTATGGTTGGCGGCCACCAGGCGCGCCAGGTATTCCTTGGCCTCTTCGTTCTTGTTGTCCTGCTCGGCGCTCTGGCTCAGGTCGAACACCGACAGGGTTTCGCCTTCCTCATACTGACCGGCACTGTGGATGATCTGGTCGATATGCTTGAGGGCTTCCTTGTTCGGCGCCAGCACGATGCGGAAGCTTTGCAGGTTGGAGACCTGGCGTTTGTTGATCTCGCGGTTGAACAGCGCCAGTTGATGCTCAAGGCTGTCGTAGTCGCTGCGGATATTGCGCAAGGTCCGCGCAATATCGGTGACCGCCGCGCGTCGCGCCTTGCCCAGCGTCAGCGCTTCATCGGTACGGTGCGCGTACGCGTTGATCAGCAGTTGCAGGCGCCGCTCAACGTCATCCTCGCTGTCGAACTTGGCCACGCCCTTGAGGCGCACCTGGGCATACAGCGCCTCGATCTGCCCATCGGCGCGCAGCAAGCCTTGCCAGCTGTCCTGATAGTCATTGAGCAGCGGCAGCAGGTTATCCATGGAATCGTCGACCGGGTCCATGAACGGCGTGCCGAACGGCAAGTCGGCCGGCAACAACTGGCGACGGCGCAGCGCGTCATCCAGTGTGCGTTGCTTGGCTTCCATATCGCCGATCTGGCGTCCCACCAGTTGCAGCTTGGCCGACAGCTGCTGGACGCGCTCGGTAAACGCATCGCTGGAACGCTTCAACTCGTCCTGCGCCGCTTCCATCTGCGCGAGGTTTTCCAGCTTCTCGCCTTCTTCCGCGCTCAGTGTTTGCGTCCGGCGGAAGTCTTCCAGCGCCTTTTGCGCGTCCAGCACCTGCTGGTACAGCGCTTCGGTCTGGGTCTTGCTCGCCGTACGGTCAGACGCCACGGCCTGTTGGGTCTTGAGTTGCTTGAGTTCTTTTTCCAGACGCTCTTTCTGGTCGCGCAACGCGGCGCGATCCGCCAAGGCCTGCAACGCCGGCGGTTCGATGTGGGAGATGTCGATAGACAGCCCCGGCACTTCAAAACGCTCGCCCTTGAAGCCATCGAGGATCTGCTCCAGGGATTTGACCCACTGGCCTTCCTCGTCCAGCGTGATGCCATGCTCGCCCAGCGGCAGGCTGAACAACGAACTGTTGAACAGGCGCATCAGACGTTCGACATCCTGCTGTGAAAATTCTTCGCGCAGTTTGGCGTAGCTGTTGTTGTCCGCGTGGTCGAGCTGCTGCTTGACCGACTTCAGGCGTTTTTCCAGCTCGCGCAAGCGCTCATCCAAGTCCTCGGCGCTGAACTGCCGCGACTGCGCCAGGGCGCCGGCCAGTTCATCGTGAGCATCCTTGGCCGCCAGCAGTTGCTGCTCCAGCACCTTGACGTCATCCACCAGCGCAAAGCGATGCTTGAGCACCGACAGCTCGCCCAGCCAACGCTGGATGCCACTGATTTCCCGCTCCAGGCGCATCAGCTCCTGGGTGCCGCCGCGCTGGTCGTTCTGCAGCGCGTCCTGCTCGTTGCGATAGTGCTCGGCCTGGATGGTCAATTCTTCCTTGCGTGCACTGGCGTAGTCCGACCAGGTGCCGAGCAACGAATCCAGCAGTGGCGACAGGCGATGCAGCTTGCCGCGCAATACGTCGCGCAGGCGCACGCCATTGGCCAGTGCTTCAACCAGCGGGCCGGCGGCGACCAGCGAGTTGTAGTCTTGCTCCATGCGTCGCACGTCGCGGAAGGCTTCTTCGCACGCCGCGATGTAATCCACGCTGCCGGAACGCAGGCTGTGTTCGAAGGCATCGAGGAACAGTTGCTTGAGCTTGGCCGCGGTGATTTCGCGCATGTGCAGCAGGTTGATAAACAGTGCGCGGAAGGTCTTCAGGCTCTGCTCGCTGGTGGAGCGCAGCGGGATCAGCGTCAGGTCCAGCGGGATCGACGTGTGGCCGCCCACCAGCAAGCGGCGTAGTTCATCGGGCTTGAGCTCGTAGGCTTTCAGGCCTTCGCGCTCCAGGTTGGTGAACAGCTCTTTCTGACGCAGGCAGGTGTCGTTCTTCTGGTAGTGCGCCAGGTCCAGCTTGCCGGCGTAGGCAAAGAACTGGTGGCCGAAACCACCGCCCGGGCCGCGCCCGACCACGCCGATCACGTGCGGGCCGTGGGGCAGGGACACTTCGACGAGGATGTAGCTGGTGTCGGTGGCAAAGTAGAAACGCCGCGATTGTTCCAGGGTGTACTTGCCGAAACTCATGTCCGACATGCGCGCCAGGATCGGGAACTGCAAGGCGTTGATCGACGCGGATTTACCCAGGTTGTTCGCGCCATACACCGACAGCGGTTCTTCCAGCGGGAACAAACCCAGGCTGTAACCGGCGGTGTTCAATAGGGCGAAGCGGCGGATGCCGTAGCGTTCCTTGCTCATGCGTCGGTCTCCTGTTCTTCGGCAATGGCGCGGGCCAGGGCGTCTTCTTCGCTTTCTTCGGCGAAGTCGCTGAGGTCCAGCGGGTCATCGGTCTTCAGCAATTTTTCATCGCTGTCTTCGTCGATGATCACCGGCGCCGGCAGTGGCAACACGCTATGGACGCTGGCCGCGAGGTCACGGTCCTGCTGCACCGACAGGCACACGTCGAGGAAGCGGTGCATCGGCGGCAGGAAGCGATAGATACCGTTGTCTTCGCTGGCAAAACCCAGCTGGGTCATGCGGCGCATGATTTTTTCTTCGAGCTCTTCCTGGGTCTGCACTTCGGCCTGGATAAACAGGTCGCGGTACTTCTCCAGCAGCGACGGCAGCTCATCGCGGCCGAGGCTGCCACCGTCGAGCACGGCGATCGGGTCGCGGCCCTGGTCGGCCAGGTGCTCGACGATGATGAAGGTGAACAGCGCCAGGCGCTGCGCGGTCTTGTTCACCTGCGCGGCGGCCACGGCGGTGTCCGGCACGAAGTAATAGAAACCGCGTGTGTCGCACACCAGTTCAAAGCCCAGGGCCTTGAACAGCGTGCGGTACTGATCCTGGAAGTTCGACAGTTGCGCGTACAGCTCCGGGTCGCGACGGCTGACGTGGTAACCCTTGAACAGCTCGCGAAAGATCGGCGCCAGCTGGGACAGTTCGGATAGATCAAGATGCATGAGGGATGCTCGCAGAATTCTCGGGCGCGTCAGGCGTCACCGGGAGCAGGGCGAAGGAGCGCAGGCTGACCTGGTGCTCGGTGGTGTGATAGTCGCGGCGTTCCAGGCGTTCGCGCTTGAAGCGTTTTTCGCGGGACAGCCGGGAGAACCAGTACAGCAATTCGTCGGTGGCGCCGTCCGGTTCCTGCTCCAGCAGCCACGTCATCAGGTCCGGCATCGGCAGCGCGTCTTCGCAGCGTTCGAGCATTTCCTTGACGGTGCGCGGTGCACGCTGGGCTTCGCCCTTGTGGGATTTGTGCGCCTTGGGGAATTTTGCCGGTTTCGGCTCGAAGTTCGCCAAGGCGTACACATAGGCTTCCACCTGGCTGGCACTGCCGAGAAAGGTGCTTTGCGGACGGGTAAACATCGGCATCGCGGCCTGTGGCACCGCGTCCAGGCCTTTGCGGCGGATCGCCGACAGGGCCAGCGCCGCGCCACGGGTTACGGCGTTGTGCCGGCGCGCTTCTTCGCGCAGCGGCAACAGCAGTTCGCGGGCGTGGCGCAAGGTCAGCTGGGCGCTGGTCTGCATTTCGAGGATGCGCGCGTGGGTGCGCAGCAGCATGTCGTCGTCCACCAGGTGGCCGAGGCGCTGTTGCTCGGTGAGCAGGCGCAGCAGCACGTTTTCCACTTTGCGCACGCCTTGCTCGAAGGCGCCATCGGCGTTCACCAACTGGATCATCGGTTCGACGTATTCGTCCCAGGTCGCCAGGACCTCGGCATACCGCTGGCGCAACGGAATCTGCCGGTCGCTGGTCTTGGCGCGGTCGGCCACGGCAGCGAGGGCCTGTTCATCGTTGGCGAGTTTTTTCAGCACGTCCCGCACGCGCATATCCAGCAAGCGCAGTTGGCGGGCCAGGTCGTGGCCATCACGGATGTCGAAAGCGTCCTGGATATATCCGGCTAGGCGCTCAAGGTGGCGCAGGTAGGCTTCGA
This sequence comes from Pseudomonas sp. CBZ-4, assembly GCF_000346755.1. GTDB lineage: Bacteria > Pseudomonadota > Gammaproteobacteria > Pseudomonadales > Pseudomonadaceae > Aquipseudomonas. The sequence goes on from NZ_ANNV01000119.1 coordinate 8,414, forward strand.
TTTCCAGGCACAGGCCAAGCCGGTGCTCCTTGCGAAGATAGGCCAGGAAGTCATGGATCTGTGCGTTGAGCTCGAAACGGTTCGGGCTCTTGGCGACAGGCACCAGGATGTCCAGGCGAATCCACACGTCCAACAGGCTGGTGATGTCCTGTGGCGTGCTGTCCAGTTGTTGGGCGGCCAGTTGTGCGCGCAGCTCGGCAAGGCTCAGGGTGCCTTGGTCGAAGTGTTCGCACAGTGGCTCAAGCAGTGCCCAGTGTTCGGCGAGGGCGCGTAGGACGCGCTTGGGTTCGATCATGGGAATGGCCGGCTGGTTGGCGATGAAAAGTCGCGATTGTACTGCATCAGACGGGGGATTTATCCACAGCCGGTCAGTACGCAGTGGGCGATTGTTGCCGAACAACGGTAGAATCCCCGCTCTTTACTTATCCACAAGTGGCCGAGCTGTGCTTATCGAGTCCCGACGTCGCGCTTACTTGACCGCCATGCAGGTGGTCAACTGGCTGCCCCGCACCGAACTGCCGTTTGCCGCACCCTCGCGGCCCGAGTTGTTGCAGGTGCCTGAGCCTTATGAGGCGTTCGAGTCGTCGGGCGAGGAAGCCGCCGCGCCGGTGGCCGTGATCAAGCCTGACGCGCCGGTACGCCCTGTTGTAGAGCGGGCCAAGGTCGAAGTGCCGCGCCCGTCGCCGGTGACCAAGGCGGCCAAGGTCGCCGAAGAGGCAGCGCCGGTGGCCAAGGCGCCGGTGGTGCCGCCACCGCGTTTTGCCCTGCAATTGCTGCGGGCCGGGCGCTGCCTGCTGCTGGTGGAGTTGCCCACCGGCGAACGTTTCCAGACCCGCGACCCGGCCTACATGTTGCTCAAGGACATGCTGCGCGCCGCCGGCCTGCCCGACAGCCCGCAGATCGTCGGCGACCCGGTGCGCTGGCCGTTGCTGGTGCGCGGCAACATGGACCAGGGCCCGGACGCCGCGCGGGATTTTGTGCAAGGTTTTGTGTCTGCGCGTTTGGAAGATGAGCCCTGCGTGTGCCTGTGGCTGATCGGCCTGCCCGCCGTGCGTTTTGCCGGCGAAGCCAATGCCGAAGCCTGGTACCGCGAGCTGCAGGTCGAAGGCCTGGGCTCGGTATGGGCCCTGCCGGGCCTGGAATTATTAATGGAAGAGCCACAGCGTAAGGCTGATGTCTGGCAAGCCATGCGCCGGCTGATGGCGCGCTGGAAAACAACCGATGAGTGAGGCTTTAACCTTCCGCCCGATGACCGAGGCCGACCTCGACGCCGTGCTGAAAATCGAATACGCGGCGTTCAGCCACCCCTGGACCCGTGGGATTTTTCTCGACGGGCTGGGCAAGTACCAGATCTGGCTGATGTTCGAAGGTGAGCAGCAGGTGGGGCATGGTGTGGTGCAGATCATCCTCGATGAGGCGCATTTGCTGAACATTACCGTCAAGCCGGAAAACCAGGGGCGTGGCCTCGGGTTGGCGTTGTTGGAGCACCTGATGTCCAGGGCGTATGCGGCCAGTGCGCGGGAGTGCTTTCTGGAAGTGCGTGACAGCAATACTGGCGCGTTCCGCTTGTATGAGCGCTATGGCTTCAACGAGATTGGCCGCCGCCGCGATTACTACCCCGCCGTGGGTGGCCGTGAAGACGCGGTCGTGATGGCCTGCACCCTGGTCGACTAAACGATGACCCCTGTGGGAGCTGGCTTGCCTGCGATAGCATCAACTCGGTGGGACAGAAAAACCGAGTCGCCTGCATCGCAGGCAAGCCAGCTCCCACACAAGCCAGCGTCACAATGAGTTGTGCAGTGTGTCAGCGGTTGCCGTCCACTGGATCAAGATCAGCCAATTCGGCCTCATCCAACCCATTCCCGCCGCCAATCTCATCTTCATCGACAATGCTCAGGTCATAATCCGCCGCGTCATCGTCCCCTTCCTCCAGCGCATCCCGGGCCCCGCTCTCTGGGGTCAGCGCTTCCGGGGTCAATTCATCACCGCGCTGCGCACTCGGTGTCTCCTTGTCAAAATCCAGCTCGCGCATCGAGCCCATGCGGTCTTCATTGTCATCAATGGGTTCCGGCTGCGTAGCGCCGTAGGGACGTCGTGATTCAGTCATGGCCAATCCTCATACTGTGGGGCTTATAGTGTGTGGACAGGCATCGCGCCCCAAAGATTCAAGCTAATTCGCGCCAAGCGTGACCTGGACGAAGGGATGTCAGTCACAAACCTGCGCATCATTCCTGAGGCTTTCCCTGATGAACGAACTACAAGACCTGCTTGATAACAACGAACGCTGGGCGGATGCGATCAAACAGGAAGATCCCGAATTCTTCGCCAAGCTGGCCCGCCAGCAAACCCCCGAGTACCTGTGGATCGGCTGTTCCGACGCCCGCGTACCGGCCAACGAGATCGTCGGCATGCTGCCGGGCGACCTGTTCGTGCACCGCAACGTGGCCAACGTGGTGCTGCACACCGACTTGAACTGCCTGTCGGTCATCCAGTACGCGGTGGACGTGCTCAAGGTCAAACACATCCTCGTCACCGGCCACTATGGCTGCGGCGGTGTGCGCGCCTCGATGCAGGACCGCCAGTTCGGCCTGATCGACGGCTGGCTGCGTACCATCCGTGACCTCTACTACGAAAACCGTGACGTGCTGGCGCAGTTGCCGACCGAAGAAGAGCGCGTCGACCGTATGTGCGAGTTGAACGTGATTCAACAGGTGGCGAACGTCGGTCACACCAGCATTGTGCAAAACGCTTGGCACCGTGGGCAGAGCCTGTCGATCCATGGCTGCATCTATGGCATCAAGGATGGCCGCTGGAAGAGCTTGAACACCACCATCAGTGGCTTCGAGCAGTTGCCGCCGCAGTATCGCCTGCGCCCGTTGGGTGAAGCTTAAGACTGCTTGCGGTCGCGCCATTTGGCCATGAAGGTCTGGCCTTCGGCGTTCAGCGGCTCCTTGCGGCCGGGAATCCAGCCGCGGGAATTGAGCTCGCCGCATTGGCAGGCAAATTGTCGGTACAGCATCTCTTCAGTGTTGGCGTAGTCAATGGTCAACGGGGCGCCAGCGTGGATTTCATGCAGGGTCCAGACTTCCAGGTAATGCAGGTCGAGAAATACATTCGGCTTGCATGAATGGGCGAACAGCCCGCAAAACCAACAGTCGTACAGGTGGATGCGGGACGACAGTTGCAGCGTGTGCTGGCGTCGTTCGCTCAGGGCGTAGCCGGAGATATTGGCGATGCACACGCGGCTGTCAAGCGTGACCCGCGTCTTGATCGCGCTGCCCACACCATCGGCGGCGTGCACCACTTCAAAATGTTGTGTGGAAGGGTAGCCCTTGCCGAGTTGGGGCTTGAATGGGTAAAGGCAGTCACTTGCAGCCGTTTTAGCCTTATCCATGGCCTGAGTTTTCATAACTCTCCTTGGTTTGGCTGCATGGACCTGCGGGTGGTGGCTGACTACCAGTCTTGCAGCGGATGGGCGCGGCTCAAGACTTACTGAAGTTGGATCCGATTGCTACTGTCAACTCTGACAGTAGCAATCGGTTTTTTGGTGCGGACTACAGCGCTGGAGCACTGGCAGAGGGCGCTGGGGCGGGGACCTTGAGCTGCTTGAGTTGAGCCTTGATCGCCGGCGTGGCGCACAGGGCGTTGGCTTTTTCTGCGGAAAACTCGCGCACCGAGGTGTAGAACAATTCACACGTCTGCTCCTTGCGCGTGACCTGCCAGGTGTTCATGCAGGCCTTGAGCAGCACATTCGGGTCGCTCGCCGGCTTCTGCCCCATCCCGGCCTGCCAGCAGGCGGCGCTCAAATCCTGACCCATGACCTTCAATCCGACCTCGTCGGCCTTCTGTTCGTTGCCCTCATAAGTTGCGGGATCGGCGGCATACCAGATGTAACTCGGGTGGTTGGCGCCCAGTACTGACACGGTCTTGCCGGCAACCGGGCTGATTTGCGCCAGGCCCAGTACGCCCACGGTCTGGCCGTACTGCTGCTTGACCCAATTGCGCACCGGCGCGCCGAACGCCACCATCGGCAGCGAGCCTTTGGGGTGAAGGCTCAGTTCTTCGACCATGCGTGTCTGGTAGTCGGTGAAGTAGCTGTAGACATTCTGCAGGTCCGCGCCCGCGCTGGCCGGTGCAGCGATGGGCGCAATATCGATGATGGTCTGGTACGCCGGGGTTTCGGTGGCCGGGATACCGTTGTCAGTGAGCAGCGCGGCCCAGCGGTCGGTGGTTTTCGATTCCAGGTAATCCTGGGCCTGGGTCAGCGAATAATCCGGTGGGAAGTGCAGCAACTCGACGCTCTTGCGGTTTTCCAGGGCCATCCCCAGTGGCAGGAACAAGTACCAGTTGTAGGCCCACTTGCCGTCACGGTTGAGCCGGCTGGCGCCTTGGTAAGCCAGGTCGGCGGTGGCGAGCAAGGCCGTCAGGGGCTGGCCGTAACTGTCGGGCACGCCGGTGAAGGTCGCGGCAACCTGCCCGTCGTGGGTCTTCACGCTGACTTTGGCGCGGCTGTAGCCATCCCGTTGCAGGCTCTGGGTCAGATAATGCTCGGCCGTCTGCTCCAGCGACCAGGGCCGAAAGCAGATCACGTTGCAGTTATTGGGGAAGGCGAACAACTGGGTGACACGTTGCGTGCTGCCCAGTGGTACTTCGACGTCAGCCTGCACGAGCGCACTGGCCATCAGTGCGGCCAGGGTGAAGGACAACCCGGTCGGTTTATACATAGTTGATTCCTAGTCAGCGAAAGCCCACCTCCACACAGTAGCGGCTGACCAGGCATCACGCGTGTCAAATCGCCGGGCGTGTCGCTATTGGATAAGAAAACCTACCCCTCGAACTGCAAGGCATTGCTCAGGTCACCCATGGGCTTCTGGCCACGGGCGATCATCGCGTCATCGCGCTGCTTGAGGCCGTCGAGGGTTTCCAGTTGGAACACGCGGGTGATCAAGCGCAGGATCGACGCCGTGTCGTACACCGTGTGGTCCACCGTGCCCTTGCGCGCAAACGGCGACACCACCAGCGCCGGAATCCGTGTACCAGGGCCCCAGCGGTCGCCCTTGGGCGGCGCGACGTGGTCCCACCAGCCGCCGTTTTCATCGACGGTGACCACCACCACCATGTTTTTCCACTGCGGGCTTTCTTGCAGCACCTTCAAGGCGCGGGCGATATGGCGGTCACCCGAGGCCACATCGGCGTAACCGGCGTGCATGTTCAGGTTGCCCTGGGGCTTGTAGAAACTCACCGCAGGCAACTTGCCGGCCTGGGCATCGGCGAAGAACTTATTGGTGCTCGACTCATCGCCCAAACCGCCATCACGCAGGCGCTTGTCCCGCTCGGCACGGTTCTGCGGCCCCTGCTGTTTGAAATAGTTGAACGGCTGGTGGTGATATTGGAAGTTCGGAATCTTCGGGATACCGCCCGAGTCCTTGAACTGGTCCAGCGTCGCTTGCCAGGCGCCGGCGTACCAGGCCCAGTCGATGTTCTTCTTCGACAGCTTGTCGCCGATATGCTCGTGGGTTTGTGGCACCAGTACGTTGGGCAGGTCGGGTTTGGAGTAATCCGGGTTTTCCAGGTCGCGGATCCAGGTCGGCCAGTAGGGCGGCGCCAGGGTGTTCACACCAAAACCGTCCGGGGTCAGCGCGCTGGGGCCGAACTGCGGCGCGCCGGTCATGGCACTGGCCGGGGATTTGTCCAGGGGTTTCAGGCGCGTGTCGCTCGGGTCATCGCTTTGCAGCGTGGCAATCTGCGCCTTGGCCACGGACTGCGCGGCATTCGGATAAAACGGCGCGGTGGCGCTGATCAGGTACTGGTGGTTGAGGAACGAGCCACCAAAGGCGCCCTGGAAGAAGTTGTCGCAGAGCACAAACTCCTTGGCCACGTCCCACAGGCGCAGGGAATAACGGCTCTGGGCGTAATAACCCATCACCAGGCCACCGGAATCGCCCCACGCGACAAAGTTATCGTTCTTGCCGCCGTTGATCTGCATCTGGTTCTGGTAGAACACGTGCCACAGGTCGCGGGTGACCAGGCTCAGAGGCAGGTCCTCGGCGTTCGGGCCCTTGAGGGCGAACGGCGCGTTGGGCAGGTTTTGCTGGAATTGCACTTCGCTGGGATACGTCACCCCGTCCACGCTTTGCGGCCCGACTTGCAACACGCCGCCCCAGGCCGGGGGCAGGGTGGTCAGCAGGCTGCCGTCGCGGTCGCGTTGCTGGGCGTCGGTTGGGTTGAGGGCCGACAGCGGTTTCTCCACGCCGGGGAAGTCCGCAAACAGGTTGTTGAAGCTGCGGTTCTCGGCATAGATCACCACCACGGTTTTCACCTGGTCGTGCAGGGCCTTGTCCAGCTCCTGGGACGTAAGCGGGCGCGCCACCGGTTTGCTGCCCGGTGCTTCATTCGTGTTGCCGCAAGCACTCAAGGTCGCCCCAACCCCCAGCACCGCCGCGCCTCCCAGGAAGCGCCGGCGGCTGCTGTCTACTGGCGGTTGGGCGGCGGAATCGGCGGAAGGGCGGTCTGCGTGCTCATCGGTCATTGCGGGGAGTCCCTGGCGAGATGTTGCAAGATATTTCGCAGGACGGTAGCAATGCAATGTGACGGAACGAAGACAGGGGGTGATGAGCGGAACGTGTCACCCTGCAACCTGCGCTGCTAGACTGGCCCGATAATGGATGTCACTGAGGTGAACCGTGAAACCGTCAATTGCCCTTGATCTACAACGAGCAGCCGTCAGAGAGGTGGTTGGCCGTTTTCGTATTTCAAATCCAAGAGTATTTGGGTCTGTTCTGCTGGGTACAGACGAAGAGGGTAGCGATCTTGACCTATTGGTCGACGCCCCGCCGGGAACGACTCTTTTTGACCTTGGTGGACTTCAGGTCGAGCTTGAAGATCTGTTGGGGGTCAATGTGGACTTATTGACGCCTGCCGACTTGCCTTCGAAATTTCGCGCGAAAGTGTTGGCTGAGGCACAACCGGTATGACAGCGAGTCGCCTTGGAGATTATCTGGATCACATCAGGCAGGCGGCCAGTGATGCGATCAGCTTTGTTGAAGGCTTGAGCAAAGAAGAGTTTCAGGAAGATAGGCGTACTCAACAAGCGGTAGTCATGAGCCTGATCATCATTGGCGAGGCATCAACCAAGATCATGGACCAGAACCCGGATTTCACTGCGGCTCATGCTCAGATCCCTTGGCGTAGCATGCGAGGAATGCGCAACCGAATTGCCCACGGCTACTTCGATATCAACCTTGATGTGGTTTGGGACACCATTCAGAGCGCATTACCCGATTTACTGAAGCTTCTTCCTATGGTTTCTGAGTGACTGCACCTGTTGCAACAACAGGTGCGGTCAGCTGCGATTAAGGCATCACCGGCGGCAAATACTTCAACGTCGTCCCCAACGCCCACAGCAGAAACAACACCAACGGCGTATGCACCAGCAACTGCACAAACGAAAACCCGATCAGATCCCGCGCCTTCAACCCCAGCACGCCCAATAGCGGCAGCATATAGAACGGGTTGATCAGGTTCGGCAGCGCTTCGGCCGCGTTGTAGATCTGCACCGCCCAGCCCCGGTGATATTGCAGGTCATTGGCCACCTGCATCACATACGGCGCTTCGATGATCCACTTGCCACCGCCCGATGGAATAAAGAAGCCCAGCACCGCCGAATAAACGCCCATCAGCAGCGCGTAGGTGTCATGGGAGGCGATCGACGTAAAGAACGTGGAGATGTGGTGCGCCAGGGTCTGGCCATCGCCGCCCTTGACCACGGTCATCAGCGCCGCAATCGAGCCGTACAGCGGGAACTGGATCAGCACGCCGGTGGTGGTCGGCACTGCCCGCGCCACCGCATCGAGGAAACTGCGCGGGCGCCAGTGCAGCAGGGCACCGACCATGATGAACAGAAAGTTATAGGTGTTCAGTCCCGAAATCGCGCTGATCGCCGGTTTGGTCGAGAACTCATGGAACAGCCAACCCGCCGCCAGCAGCGCCAGCAGGATGGTCAGCAACGGGCTGTGTTCCAGCCATTCGCCAGGGCGTGTCGGCGCTTGCAGCTTGGGCAGGTTGAACGCCGGGTCAACGCCACAGGCCTTGGCATCCCGCGCGCTGTTCGGGCCTGGCGCGGTGGCGTAGGCGATGATCAGCGACACCACGATCAGCGCCAGCAACAGCACGCCGGATTGCCACAGGAAGATCGTGTCGGTGAACGGGATCACCCCGGTGATCGACAGGATCGACGGCGGCAAACTCGCCGGGTTGGCTTGCAACTGCGCCGCCGATGACGACAGCCCCAACGCCCACACGGCACCCAGGCCCAAGTAAGCCGCGGCGCCGGCTGCGCGGTAATCCATGCGCAAATCCGTACGCCGCGCCAGCGCCCGCACCAGCAAGCCGCCGAACACCAGGGACAAACCCCAGTTCAACAGGGACGCCACCATGGAGATCAACGCCACCCAGGCCACGGCCGAGCGGCCGTTCTTCGGGATACGCGCCAGCCGGTCAATCAGCTTCACCGCCGGCGGCGAGCTGGCCACCACATACCCACCGATCACCACAAACGCCATCTGCATGGTGAACGGGATCAGGCTCCAGAACCCATCGCCAAAGGCCTTGGCCGCCTCGGTCGGGGCAGCGCCCATGCCCAGGGTCGCTACCGCGACAATGATCACGGCGAGGGCGGCAAACACCCAAGAATCGGGAAACCAGCGTTCGGCGAAGTTGGAGCAGCGCAGGGCAAAGCGGGCATAGCGGCTTTCTTCGATAGCATCGGCCACGAGTCATTCCTCTTGTATTTATTATGGGGCAGGCAATTTTTCGGCATGTTCCGCTACGGCCATTGATATGGGAATGCAGTTATCTTCATCGATCCATGAGGAAAACAAATATATCTGCGGCGATTGCCATCATCCGATCCAGCTCATAACCTGCACGCCATTTTGTCTGTCTGCCGAGCCTTCACATGACTGCCACCCTTGCCCCCCAGGCGCAGCGCTTTTCCCGCTCCGACTACAAAACCCTGGGCCTGGCCGCCCTGGGCGGGGCCTTGGAAATCTACGACTTCATCATCTTCGTGTTCTTTGCGCTGACCTTGAGCCAACTGTTTTTCCCCCCGGAAATGCCCGAGTGGCTGCGCCTGCTGCAAAGCTTCGGCATCTTCGTCACCGGCTACCTGGCGCGCCCGTTGGGCGGCATCCTGATGGCGCACTTCGCCGACCACCTGGGACGCAAGCGCGTTTTCAGCCTGAGCATCCTGATGATGGCGCTGCCGTGCTTGCTGATTGGCATCATGCCGACCTACGCGCAAATCGGTTATTTCGCACCGCTGATCTTGCTGTTTCTGCGCGTGCTGCAAGGCGCCGCCGTCGGTGGCGAAGTGCCCAGTGCCTGGACCTTCGTCGCCGAACACGCACCGGTTCATCACCGTGGCTACGCGTTGGGTTTCCTGCAAGCCGGCCTGACCTTCGGCTACCTGCTGGGTGCGCTCACCGCCACGCTGCTGGCGCAAATCTTCACGGCTGCCGAGATCCTCGACTACGCCTGGCGTTTCCCCTTCCTGCTCGGCGGTGTGTTCGGCGTAATCGGCGTGTGGCTGCGCCGCTGGCTCAGCGAAACCCCAGTGTTCCTCGAAATGCAGGCCCGCCGCCAAGCCGCCGCCGAACTGCCACTGCGCACCATACTGCGCGACCACCGCGCCGTGCTGCTGCCGGCGATGATCCTCACCTGCGTACTCACCTCCGCCGTCGTAGTGCTGGTGGTCATCACCCCGACCATGATGCAAAAAACCTTCGGCATGAGCCCCAGCCACACCTTCGCCTTGAGCGCCCTGGGCATCGTCTTCCTCAACATCGGCTGCGTCCTTGCCGGCCTGTTGGTGGACCGCATCGGCGCCTGGCGCGCGGTACTGGTCTACAGCCTGCTGTTGCCGGTGGGAATTGCGCTGCTGTACGCCAGCCTGATCAACGGCGGCCTCTGGCTCGGCGCGGCGTATGCCTTGGCGGGCCTGAGCTGTGGCGTAGTGGGCGCGGTGCCGTCGGTGATGGTCGGGCTGTTCCCGGCACCGGTGCGGGTGTCGGGGATTTCCTTTACCTACAACATTGCCTACGCGCTGTGGGCGAGTACCACGCCACTGTTGTTGATTGCGTTGATGCCGACGAGCCCGTGGATTTGCGTGGGGTATTGCGTGGTGATGGGGGCAGTGGGGGCGGGGTGTGTGGCGTTGTTTGGCAAGCGCCATCCGTTGGATGCGGTTACAAAAGACGCCTAGGGCCATCAATTGACGGGTATTTGCGGCCACTCCTATAGTCAGGCCCACTTCTGACTGGCATGCATCCTCCTATGACTCAGCCCGCCTTTATCAACCCTGCAATCCTGTCCTGGTCTCGCCAGCGGGCGGGGTTGTCTGAAGCGCAGGTGGCCAAAGGTCTCACCGTCAAAACGGAGCGGATCAAGGCGTGGGAAGGCGGTCAAAGTCTTCCCACGTTCACTCAGGCTCAAAAGTGGTCTGTGATTGCACAGATCCCTTTTGGTTTTCTCTTCCTCAAGGCGCCCCCACAAGAGCACCTTCCGCTTCCAGACCTGCGCACCGTGGCCAGTGCTCCTTCCCAAAAGCCCAGCCTGAATTTGCTGGATACCGTCAGGGACGTGCTCCGCAAGCAAGACTGGTACTTGGAATACTTGCAGGACCACGAGCGTTCCCCGCTGACCTTCGTAGGGCGTTTCAATAGCCGCTCCCCCGTCAAAGATGTTGTTGCAGATATTCGTCGTGTACTCGGTGTAACGGATGCTTTTGCTCGCATGGGGCATGAAGAGTATGTAAAGGCGTTGGTGAGCACTGCGGAGGCTGCCGGTATTCTCGTGATGCGCAGCGGCGTAGCGTTGGGAAACACTCATCGCAAGCTAGATGTCAGCGAGTTTCGAGGTTTTGCCATCAGCAACGCCATGGCCCCCGTGGTGTTCATAAACAGCGCAGACGCACCTGCGGCCCGGCTTTTTACATTGATGCACGAACTGGCGCATATCTGGATCGGTAGCACGGGTGTATCCGATGGCAGCAGTCAAAGCACCCGGCAGGAAGAAGCTTTTTGCAATGCTGTGGCGGGAGAATTCCTGGCGCCGGAACTCGTCTTTCGCGCGAACTGGGTTTCGGATGTGTACTGGGAAGAAAACCTGGCGCCCTTGGCCGCGCTCTTTCACGTCAGTGCGTTGGTGATTGCTCGTCGTGCCCGTGATCTTGGCTATATCAACAGTGATCAATACGGCGCCTATTACCGTCGGATCCTGCAGGCGTATCGAGATAAAGGTGGTGGCGGAGGGGACTACTACCGCACGGCGGCTGTTAGAAACAGCACCCGATTGAGCAAGGCCGTTCTGGCAGAAGCGCAAAGTGGCCGGATGTTGCTACGCGACGCCGGAAAGCTGCTGGGTGTACAACCTGCCAAGTTGAAGGCCTATGGGATGAAACTATCGGCATGAAGCATCTACTGGATTCGAATACGCTGATCGAGGCCAAGAACCGGTATTACGGGATGACCATTTGCCCTGGCTACTGGGCATGGATTCTTCAACAGCATCAGGCGCTGGAGATTGCCAGTATCGTGCAGGTCAGAGATGAGCTGGCCAGGGGCAATGACGATCTGACCCAGTGGGTTAAAGGCAACACCCAGCTCTTCGAAGATGCGAGCGATGAGCCTACCCAGGCTGCATTTGGGCTTATCGTCGCAAAGATTGCGGAGCAGACGCCTGCGATGAAAGCGGGAGCTTTTGAGGAGTTTCTTGAGGGCGCCGATCCCTGGTTGATCGCCAAGGCAATGACGACGGGCGCTGTCGTTGTCACGCATGAAGTCTACAACCTCGACATCAAACGCAAATTCACGATCCCTAACGTGTGTTCGTTGTTTGGCGTGCCATACATGAACACGTTTGAGCTGCTCGGCAAGCTGGATGCTCGCTTCGTCTTGCACGCGTGACGACATGAGGGGAAGCGAATTTCCCCTCAATACGACGTCTTCAGGTCAAGAAGTGCCAGAGCAACAATGTACCGACCAGCCCGACCACAGAGACGATGGTTTGTAGTACCGACCACACCCAAATCGTCTGCTTCAACTGCAACCCAAAATACTCCCGCACCATCCAGAACCCAGCATCGTTCACGTGGCAAAAGAACACCGACCCCGCGCCAATCGCCAGTGCCACCAGTGAACTCTGCGTCGCCGCCAACCCCGCCATCATCGGTGCAAGGATGCCCGCCGTTGTGGTGGTGGCAACCGTCGCCGAGCCGGTGGCCTGGCGCAGGGCCACGGCGATCAGCCAGGCCAGCAACAGGTACGGCATGTGGGCGCCTTCGGCGACCTTGCTGATGGTCTGGCTGACGCCCGCATCCAACAGCGTTTGCTTGAGGCCGCCGCCGGCGCCGATGGTCAGCAGCAGTACGGCGATGGGGGCGAGGGCTTTGCGCAGGGTGTTGCCGACGTCCGCACGCGGCATGCCGGCGGCCCAGCCCAGGCAAATGACGGCGGCGATCACGGCCAGGCCGAGGGCGATCAGCGGTTCGCCGAGGAACTTCAAGGTCAGCGCGACTGGGTTTTCCGGCGTCATGGCGACTTTGGCCAAGGTGCTGCCGAGCATCAGGATCACCGGCAACAAGATGATCAGCAACGACACCCCAAAGCTCGGCTGGCGCGGTGCCTTGGGCGGGGCGCTGAACAGCGCACCGATGTCGGCCGGTTCATCGATGTGCAGGCGCTTGGACAGCCAGTTGCCGTAGATCGGCCCGGCCAGAATGACCGCCGGCACCGCCAGGCAAAAGCCCAGCAACATGGTCAGGCCCAGGTCGGCGTGCAGCGCACCCACCGCAATCAGCGGCCCCGGGTGCGGTGGCATCAGGGCGTGCAGGGTGGTCATGCCCGCCAGTGCCGGGATGGCGATCTTCAACAGTGGCTGGTTCGAACGCTTGGCCATCACAAAGATGATCGGCACCATCATCACCAGGCCCACTTCAAAGAACAGCGGCAAGCCGATCACCATGGCCACCAAGGCCATCACCCACGGCAACGCCTTGCCCTTGCCCAGCCCGAGCAGGGTAGTGGCGATACGGTCGGCCGCGCCGGATTCGGCCATCAGCGCGCCGAGCATCGAGCCCAGGGCAATGATGATCCCGGCTTCACCGAGGATCGCCCCGGCGCCCTTGCTGAACGCCTTGGCCACGTCTTCCGGCGGCAGCCCGGCGCCGACGCCGGCGATAAAGGTGCCGATCAGGATCGACAGAAACGGCGGCAACTTGGTCGCGCTGATCAGCACGATGATGCTGGCGATGGCCAGCAATACGCAGAGCATGAGGCGGGTGTCGTGAACCATCCACGCGGCAGTCGATAACTCCAAGACGGGACTCCTTATCGAACAGGTTGGGAAAATTGTTTCTTTTTGTTTCCTGCTCGAAAAGCATACCTGATACCGCGCTGGCCCAGTGCGGGTGTGCCGTTTTGGTGCGATCAGCGGCGCTTGCCTTCAATGCCCGGTCCAGAGCCATTGCTGTCGGATTTGTAATCTTTGCTCCACGGCCCTGATAAGTCGCGAACGCTACATTCCACCCGCTTGTACTTCATGGGCGTGGAACTCTTGATATGCCAATTTCCGTTAGAAACCTTGTGGGGGCGACGCTGTTGTGGGTGGCCACCAGCGCTGCCCAGGCGCAATCCCTTACGCTTGATTCAGCGTTGCAGAGCGCCTTCGCCAATAATCCCGACCTGGCCGCTGCGCAGTGGGAAATCGATATTGCCCAGGGCGGCCGTCAGCAAGCCGGGCTGATCCCCAACCCGGTGCTGTCCGTGGATGCTGAAGACACCCGCCGCGACACGCGCACCACAGGCGTCAAACTGAGCCAGACCCTGGAACTGGGCGGCAAGCGCGGTGCGCGCATCGATGTGGCCAGTCGCGCCCAGGACGCCGCCGCACTCACCTTGGAACAGCGCCGCAACACCCTGCGTGCTGATGTGATCGACAGCTACTACAGCGCCCTGCGCGCCCAGGAGCGCCTCGACCTGGCCCAACGTTCTCTGGCCTTGGCCGAGCGCGGATTGGTGGTTGCCAACGGTCGCGTGACAGCGGGCAAAACCTCTCCCGTGGAAGCCACCCGCGCCCAGGTGCAATTGTCGGAAATTCGCCTGGAACTCAACCGCGCACAAATGGGCCTCACCGATGGCTATCGCCGCCTGGCCGCCAGCACCGGTAGCGCCACAGTCGAGTTTCAGGCTGTCGCCACGCAAGGCCTGCCTCAGCTTCCCGCTGCCCAGTTGCTGGCGCGCCTCGAACAAACCGCCGAATTGCGCCTGGCTGAGCTGCAAATCCTGCAAGGCGAAGCCAGCGTCGGCCTGGAAAAAGCCCAGCGCATTCCCGACCTCGACGTGTCCATCGGCAGCCAATACGACGCCGGCGCGCGTGAGCGGGTGAACCTGGTGGGTGTGTCGATGCCGCTGCCGCTGTTCAACCGTAACCAGGGCAACGTGCTCGCCGCCAGCCGCCGCGCCGACCAGGCCCGCGACCTGCGCAACGCCACCGAACTGCGCCTGCGCACCGAAACCCGCCAGGCCCTGGACCTGTGGCAAACCGCGAACAGCGAAGTGCGCGCCTTCAACCAACAGATCCTGCCCGCCGCGCAAAGCGCGGTGGACAGCGCCACCCGTGGTTTCGAGATGGGCAAGTTCAACTTCCTCGACGTGCTCGACGCCCAGCGCACCCTGATCGCCGCGCGCACCCAATACCTCGTTGCCACCGCCCAGGCCACCGACGCCTGGGTGCGCATCGAGCGGATCTACGGCGACCTCGCCCGCTTTTGATTTTTCCTGGAGTCCTCTATGCACAACAAATATGGCGTGGCGCTTGCCGTCGCCTTGAGCCTGATGCTCTCGGGTTTTGCCAACGCCGATGAAGAAGAAGGCGAGTTGGAACTCAGCGAACAGCAGATCCAGGCCGCCGGGATTCAACTGGCCCAGGCGCAACCACGTTCCCTCAGCGCGCTGCTGACATTGCCGGCCGAGGTGCGCTTCGACGAAGACCGCACCTCGCACATCGTCCCGCGTGCGGCGGGCGTGGTGGAATCGGTGCAGGTCAACCTCGGCCAGGCGGTGAAAAAAGGTGAGCTGTTGGCGGTGATCGCCAGCCAGCAGATCTCCGACCAGCGCAGCGAACTGGCCGCCAGCGAGCGCCGGGTCGAGCTGGCCCGCACCACCTTCCAGCGCGAGCGCCAATTGTGGCAGGACAAAATCTCCGCCGAGCAGGATTACCTGCTGGCGCGGCAAACCCTGCAAGAAGCCGAAATCGCCCTGAACAACGCCCGGCAAAAGATGAAAGCCTTGAGCGGCAGTGCCGTGCTGGCCGGTGGAAATCGCTACGAACTGCGTGCGCCGTTTGCCGGTGTGGTGGTGGAAAAGCACCTCGGCGTCGGCGAAGTGGTCAGCGAAACCAGCAACGCCTTTACCCTCTCGGACCTGTCCCAGGTGTGGGTCACCTTTGGCGTGTTTCCCAAGGACTTGAACAAGGTACGCGTCGGCAAGCCGGTGAAAGTCAGCTCCACCGAAATGGGCACTGAAGTCAGCGGCACCGTGGCCTACGTCGGCAACCTGCTCGGCGAACAGACGCGCACCGCCACCGTTCGCGTCAGCGTACCCAACCCCGACGATGCCTGGCGCCCCGGCTTGTTTGTCAGCGTGCAACTGGCCACCGAGACCTTCCAGGCCAAGGTCAGCGTGCCCCAGGAAGCGATCCAGACCGTCGAGGACAAACCCTCGGTGTTCGAGCGCACCGAGCATGGCTTTGTCACCCGTCACCTTGAGTTAGGCGTGAGCGAAAACGGCTACGTCGAAGTGCGAAAAGGCCTGGAAGCCGGCGCGCAAGTGGCGACGGTTGGCAGCTTCATCCTCAAGTCCGAACTGGGCAAAGGCTCGGCCGAGCACGCCCATTGATCCTGCGAGTGATTCCCCATGTTTGAGCGCCTTATCCAATTCGCCATCGAGCAGCGCATCATCGTGCTGCTGGCAGTGCTGTTGATGGCCGGTGTCGGCCTCGCCAGCTATCAGAAACTGCCGATCGACGCGGTGCCCGACATCACCAACGTGCAGGTGCAGATCAACTCGGCGGCGGCGGGCTTTTCGCCGCTGGAAACCGAACAGCGCGTGACCTTTCCCATCGAAACCGCCATGGCCGGTTTGCCGGGCTTGCAGCAGACCCGTTCGCTGTCGCGCTCGGGGTTGTCCCAGGTGACGGTGATCTTCAAGGACGGTACCGACCTGTTCTTCGCCCGCCAACTGGTCAACGAGCGCCTGCAAGTGGCGCGGGAACAATTGCCCAGCGGCATTGAAACGGCGATGGGGCCGATTTCCACCGGGCTTGGGGAAATATTCCTATGGACCGTCGAGGCCGAGGACGGCGCACTCAAGGACGACGGCACACCCTACACGCCGACCGACCTGCGGGTGATCCAGGACTGGATCATCAAGCCGCAACTGCGCAACGTCCCCGGCGTGGCCGAGATCAATACCATCGGCGGCTTCGCCAAGGAATACCAGATCGCCCCGGACCCCAAGCGGCTGGCGGCCTACAACCTGACATTGAACGACCTGGTCACCGCGCTGGAGCGCAACAACGCCAACGTCGGCGCCGGTTACATCGAGCGCAGCGGCGAACAATTGTTGATCCGCGCACCGGGGCAGGTGGCGTCCATCGACGACATCGCCAATATCGTCATCACCACGGCGGATGGCACGCCGATTCGTGTGCGTAACGTCGCCCAAGTCGACATCGGCCGTGAGATGCGTACCGGCGCGGCCACCGAAAACGGCCGTGAGGTGGTACTGGGCACCGTCTTCATGCTGATCGGTGAAAACAGCCGCAGCGTGTCCCAGGCAGTGGCGAAAAAACTTGAAGAGATCAACCGTTCGCTGCCCGCAGGCGTGGTTGCGATCACCGTGTATGACCGCACCAACCTCGTCGAAAAAGCCATCGCCACCGTGAAGAAAAACCTCTTCGAAGGCGCGTTGCTGGTGGTGGCGGTGCTGTTCCTGTTTCTCGGCAATATCCGCGCGGCGTTGATCACCGCGATGGTGATTCCCCTGGCGATGCTATTCACTTTTACCGGCATGTTTACCAACAAGGTCAGCGCCAACCTGATGAGCCTTGGCGCGCTGGATTTCGGCATCATCGTCGACGGCGCGGTGGTGATTGTCGAGAACGCCATCCGCCGCCTGGCCCACGCACAGCAACGCCATGGGCGTCTGTTGACCCGCAGCGAGCGCCTGCACGAAGTGTTTGCCGCCGCCAAGGAAGCGCGGCGGGCGCTGATCTTCGGGCAGTTGATCATCATGGTGGTGTACCTGCCGATCTTCGCCCTCACCGGCGTGGCCGGGAAGATGTTCCACCCCATGGCCTTTACGGTGGTGATCGCCTTGTTGGGTGCGATGATTCTGTCGGTCACCTTTGTGCCGGCGGCGATTGCGTTGTTTGTCACCGGCAAGGTCAAGGAAGAAGAAAACCTGGTGATGCGCACCGCGCGCCGTGTCTATGCGCCGGTGCTGGACGGGGTCATGGCGCGCCGGCCGCTGGTGTTCGGCCTGGCGCTGCTGGCCATCATCGCCTCGGGCGTGGTCGCCAGCCGCATGGGCAGCGAGTTTATTCCCAGCCTCAGCGAAGGTGATTTCGCCCAGCAAGCCCTGCGGGTGCCCGGCACCAGCCTGACGCAGTCGGTGCAGATGCAACAACAGTTGGAAACCACCCTGATGGCCCAGGTCCCGGAAATCCTGCGGGTGTTTGCCCGTACCGGCACCGCGGAGATTGCTTCCGACCCGATGCCGCCGAATATTTCCGACAGCTACGTGATGCTTAAACCGAAGGAGCAATGGCCGGATCCAAACAAGTCCCGGGACAGCCTGATCGCCGATATCCAACGGGCCAGTGCGATTGTGCCGGGCAGTGCGTACGAACTGTCGCAACCGATCCAGCTGCGCTTCAACGAGCTGATTTCCGGAGTGCGCAGTGATGTGGCGGTGAAGGTGTTCGGGGATGACATGGCGGTGCTCAACAAGACCGCTGAAGAAATCGCCGAAACCCTCAAGGGCCTCGAGGGCGCCTCGGAAGTCAAAGTGGAACAGACCTCCGGCCTGCCGGTGCTGACCATCAATATCGACCGCGACAAGGCCGCGCGTTTTGGCCTGAATGTGGGTGATGTGCAGGACACCATTGCCGTCGCGGTCGGTGGGCGCCAGGCCGGAACGCTGTACGAAGGTGACCGGCGTTATGACATGGTTGTGCGTTTGTCCGACGCGCTGCGCACCGATATCGACGGGTTGTCGCGGCTATTGATCCCGGTGCCAGGCAATGCGGCGGGGCAGTTGGGTTTTATCGCATTGTCCCAGGTGGCCAGCCTGGACCTGGTGCTTGGCCCCAACCAGATCAGTCGTGAAAACGGCAAGCGTTTGGTGATCGTCAGTGCCAACGTACGTGGGCGGGATATTGGCTCGTTTGTGGACGAAGCCGAGACGGCAATCCTCGAGAAGGTGAAGGTGCCGGCCGGTTACTGGACCACCTGGGGCGGCCAGTTCGAACAGCTGAAGGAAGCCTCCGAGCGCTTGCGCATCGTGGTGCCGGTAGCGCTGCTGCTGGTGTTCGGGCTGTTGTTCATGATGTTCAACAACCTCAAGGATGGGCTGCTGGTGTTTACCGGGATTCCGTTCGCGTTGACCGGTGGGATCATGGCGCTGTGGCTGCGGGATATTCCGCTGTCGATCTCGGCGGGCGTGGGATTTATCGCCCTGTCTGGCGTGGCGGTACTCAACGGGCTGGTGATGATTGCGTTCATCCGCAACCTGCGCGAAGAAGGGCGCTCGTTGTCGGTGGCCATCCACGAAGGCGCCCTGACCCGCTTGCGCCCGGTGCTGATGACCGCGCTGGTGGCGTCCCTCGGCTTTATCCCCATGGCGCTCGCCACCGGCACCGGCGCCGAGGTCCAGCGGCCGCTGGCAACGGTGGTGATCGGCGGGATTATCTCGTCGACGTTACTGACCCTGCTGGTGCTGCCAGCGCTGTATCAGTGGGCGCATCGCAAGGAGGAAGCTGAATGAACACCGCACAGCCTCTTTGAAATGCAATCAAATGTGGGAGCTGGCTTGCCTGCGAAGACGGCGGAACAGACAACATCCCTGTTGCCAGACCCACCGCTTTCGCAGCCTCGCTAAAGCTCGACAGCTCCCAC
>NZ_ANNV01000120.1 GCF_000346755.1 Pseudomonas sp. CBZ-4
CCTTCAGCCAAACCCGGGTGATGCCATCGCAGGCAAGCCAGCTCCCACAAAATCCAGCTCCTACAAAAGCCAGCCCTCACACAAGACTGGCCAGCGGAGTGTTTAGAAGATGTAGTCGGTCGTCAGGAAGCTGGAGTCACGGTTTTTCAGGATATCGCTGACCAACGCCTTGTTGCTCTCCTGGAACTTGGTCGCCACCAACGTACGGATCGAGAACACGCGCAACGCGTCATGCACCGACAGCGTGCCCTCGGCCGAGTTCTTGCGCCCGTTGAACGGAAACGTGTCCGGCCCGCGCTGGCACTGGGCGTTGATATTGATACGGCCGACCTGGTTGGCGAAGGTGTCCACCAGCTTGCCGACGGCCTCGGGGTTGGTGCCGAAGAGGCTCAGTTGCTGGCCGAAATCCGAGTCCAGCACGTAGTCGATCACGGTCTCCAGGTCGCGGTAAGGCACGATCGGCACCACCGGGCCGAACTGTTCTTCGTGGTACACGCGCATCTGCGGGTTCACCGGGTACAGCACCGCCGGGTAGAAGAACGAACCGCGACTTTCGCCGCCGTTGGCGTTCACCACCTGGGCGCCGTGTTGCGCGGCATCGGCCACCAGGCCGTTGAGGTAGTCGACCTTGCCGGCCTCCGGCAGTGGCGTCAGCGACACGCCGTCTTCCCACGGCATGCCGGGTTTGAGGCTGGTCAGCTTCTGGTTGAATTTCTCGATAAAGCGTTCAACCACGTCTTCATGCACAAAGAGGATTTTCAACGCGGTGCAACGCTGGCCGTTGAACGACAGGGAACCGGTGACGGCCTCGCTCACGGCGTTGTCCAGGTCCACCTCGGGCAACACGATGCCGGGGTTTTTCGCATCCAGGCCCAGGGCCGCGCGCAGGCGGTGCGGTTTTGGGTGCAGCTTCTTCAAGTCGCTGGCGGCCTTGTTGGTGCCGATAAACGCAAAGATGTCGATCTTGCCGCTGGCCATCAGCGCGCTGACCGTCTCGCGGCCGCTGCCGTAGATCACGTTGATCACACCCGCCGGGAAGCTGTCGCGGAACGCTTCCAGCAAGGGGCGGATCAGCAGTACGCCGAGCTTGGCCGGCTTGAACACCACGGTGTTGCCCATGATCAGCGCCGGGATCAGCGTGGTGAAGGTTTCGTTCAGCGGGTAGTTGTAGGGGCCCATGCACAACGCGACGCCCAGGGGTACGCGGCGGATCTGGCCGAGGGTGTCCTGCTCCAGCTCGAAGCGGCTGGAGCGGCGATCGAGTTCCTTGAGGGCGTTGATGGTGTCGGTGATGTAGTCGCAGGTGCGGTCGAATTCTTTCTGCGAGTCCTTGAGGTTCTTGCCGATCTCCCACATCAGCAGCTTGACCACGGCGTCGCGCTGTTCACGCATGCGGCG
The DNA here is from genome assembly GCF_000346755.1 of Pseudomonas sp. CBZ-4. Taxonomy (GTDB): domain Bacteria; phylum Pseudomonadota; class Gammaproteobacteria; order Pseudomonadales; family Pseudomonadaceae; genus Aquipseudomonas. Next base: position 1,399 of record NZ_ANNV01000120.1, read on the forward strand.
TAAAAAGGCTTCGACGTGCCTGATGCGGTCGACTACGCGCATCGTCGGCCACTCGCCCTGGCCGCGGTTGTAGGCGCGCACGGCGGCGTCGAGGGCGGTGAGGGCGGTGTCGGCGTCCACCAGCGGCGTGCTGCCGATGTGCACGCGCTTGTCACCGAGCTGCACCGGGCTTTGCACTTGGGCCAATGGGCCGTTCCATACCTGCAACTGGCCATCGACCAGGTAATCACGCTGTTCAATGGGCGCCGCCAGGCGGAATTGCTCGGGAATATCGTTGGCGGTGGCGGGAAACAGCTCGTCGAGCAGGTTGCTGGTGGTCATGTCGCTACCCCTGGAATAGTTGCAAAACATGACTAGAGAGTCACCCAACACAGGGCTCTATGGCAAGGCTTGCGCGCTTTCTTGTACGCCTGCGGGTAAACTGCGCGGCTTTCTTGAAGGAGTTCACATGAGTCAGTACCAGCCGGGCATTCTTGCCGCACCGGTGCCGTTGCAGGCACGCCATCTGTTTTTCGCCGTGGATTCCCTGGCCGCCGTGCCCGCTGCGCTTGATGCGCTGGTGCAGTTGACGGATGCGCAGGTGGTGGTCGGTTTGGGTGAGCCGCTGGTCAATGCGCTGGATGCACAGATTGACGGCTTGCGCAGCTTCCCGACGGTCAGCGGCCCGGGCGCGCACAACCCATCCACCCAGCAGGCGTTGTGGGTGTGGTTGCACGGCGTCGACCGTGGCGAACTGCTGTTGCGCAGCCGCGCCTTTGAAAAAGCCCTGGCCCCGGCATTCAGCCTGGTGCAGATGACCGAAGGCTTCCGCTACAAGACCGGCTTCGACCTCACCGACTACGAAGACGGCACCGAAAACCCCCACGACGACGCCGCCGTCGAAGCCGCCCTGACCGACAGCGGCGCCAGCTTCGCCGCGATCCAGCAATGGCAGCACGACCTCGACGGTTTTGCCGCGTTGCCGGCGCAGGAGCGCGATCACATCATCGGCCGTCGCCATGGCGACAACGAAGAACTCGACGACGCGCCGGAATCCGCCCACGTCAAACGCACCGCCCAGGAAAGCTTCACCCCGGAAGCCTTCGTGGTGCGCCGCTCCATGCCATGGGCCGAGAACGGTCAGGCGGGGTTGATGTTCCTGGCGTTTGGCCATTCCTTCGATGCGTTTGAAGCGCAACTGCGAAGGATGAGTGGGCTGGAGGATGGGATTGTCGATGGCCTGTATCGCATCAGTACAGCGTTGACGGGGGGCTACTACTGGTGCCCGCCGGTCAAGGACGGGCGCTTGGCGCTGAGTGTGCTGGTACGCTGATCTAAGCGAGTAATTCAACCTCGCCACTGTGCAGGCGGTAAATGCCGCCGACAATGTTCAACTGGCCGTTGGCCAGTGCCTCGGTCAGCAGGCTGGACTCGCGCTTGAGCCGCGCCACGGTGTCCCGGACATTTTGCGCAATGGCGTTGTCGAGGAGATTGCCGGGTGCTTTCAACACCGTGTTCACCGAGGGTCTGAACGCATTCGCCAGGCCCTGGATCTTGCCGGGGAACGTGGCGTTGCCTGTGACAGCCTTGACGCCAGCCTCAACGGCGCCACAGCTGTCATGCCCCAGCACCAGGATCAGTGGGGTGTTGAGCACCGCGACGGCGTATTCGAGGCTGGCGAGCCCGTCATTGGTGACGAAGTTGCCTGCGACGCGCACTGAAAAAAGTTCGCCCAGGCCCGTGTCAAACATGTACTCAGGGGCAATCCTTGAGTCGGCGCAGGCCAGGACCGCTGCGAACGGATGTTGGCCGTTGACCAGAGCCGCACGTTCATCCATCAGGCCGCGTCGCTTTGTGACATCCGCGGCGTATCGACGGTTGCCTTCCTGCAGCCGCGCCAGGGCTTGTTGTGGGTTTGTAACAGCCGGTGGAGCAGCCACTTCATGTGCCAGCGCAGGCGGTAATGCACCCGCCAATAGCAGTGCTCCGGCACCGGCGGTGGCCAGTCGTAGAAAGTTGCGGCGGTCATTCATCAAGGTGGGTGGGACGGGGTGGTGGGCGTTGTCCATCGATGGGCTTCTCGCGGTGGTTGGAACAGAGAAGTTCCAAGGTTGCAAACAACGCTGCGCAAGGCTGTAGGAGGCCTCTGATGATGGTGTAAACGTAGGCACGGGACATGAAGATATTGACAGTTGGCCAATCGGTCGCTGAAAAATATTGCCGCTGCCCGTACTCTAGACGCCTTTGCCATCCGTACGGATTGTTCATGTCTTCAGTTGCCGATGGGCTGCCCCTCAATAAACGCCTGCCGGCCGTGATCGCGATTTCCCTGGGGATCGGCATGGCGACCCTGGATACGGCCATCGTCAACACGGCGTTGCCGACCTTGGCCGAGGGCATTGGTACCGACTCGGCTTCGGTGATCTGGGTGGTCAATGCCTATCAACTGGCGATCATCGCCACGGTGTTGCCCTTTGCGTCGCTGAGCGAGGTGTTGGGACATCGCCGTGTGTACCTCGGCGGGTTGCTGCTGTTTATCGTCTCGTCGCTGTTCTGCGGACTGGCCGGCTCGCTGGAAACCCTCACCGCCGCGCGGGTGGTGCAGGGGCTCGGGGCGGCGGCGATCATGAGCGTGAACACCGCGTTGCTGCGGCATATCTATCCGTCGCGCATGCTCGGGCGTGGCCTGGGCTATAACTCGCTGGTGGTGGGGTTGGCGTTTACCCTTGGGCCGACGGCCGCGTCGGCGATCTTGTCGGTCACCACCTGGCACTGGCTGTACCTGATCAATGTGCCGTTGGGGGTGTTGGCCCTGGCCTTGGGTTTGCGCTCGTTGCCGACTCTGCCGATGACCGGGCACGCGTTTGACCGCCTCGCCGCCGTGCTGTGTGCCGGGTTGTTCGCCCTGTTGGTGTTGGGGCTGGGCACGGCGGTGCATGGTGCCCAAGGGGCGCTGACCCTGGGCTTGATCGCCGTGGCGTTGCTGTGCGGCGCCTTGCTGCTGCGCCGCCAGGCCGGGCACCCGGCGCCGATGCTGGCGGTGGACCTGTTCAAGCGGCCGGTGTTTGCCTTGTCGTCCCTCACCGCGATTTGCGCCTTCAGTGCCCAGGGCCTGGCGTTTGTGTCGTTGCCGTTCCTGTTGCAGGCGGTGCTGGGGCATAGCCAGGTGGAAACCGGGTTTCTGATGACGCCGTGGCCAGCCGTGGTGGCGGTGATGGCACTGGTGGCGGGGCGCCTGGCGGACCGCATGTCGCTGGGGGCGCTGTGCGGCTTCGGCCTGTTGATGCTCAGCCTGGGCATGGCGGCGTTGGCCAGCCTGGGCAACGGGGCGTCGGCCGTGGATATTGGCTGGCGCATGGCCTTGTGTGGGGCCGGTTTTGGGTTCTTCCAGTCGCCCAACCTCAAGGCCATCATGACCAGCGCGCCGCTCGCCCGCAGCGGTGGGGCCAGCGGCATCGTGGCGATTTCGCGGTTGCTGGGGCAGACGCTGGGGGCGTCGCTGGTGGCGCTGTGTTTCCACCTGTTCGTCGACAACGGCCCGCAAACGGCGTTGTGGCTGGGTTGCGTGTTTGCGTTGGTGGGCGCCGTGGCCAGCGTGTTGCGTTTGCTGCCCTATGGAAAAAAGCCCGCTGGACCGTTGTAAAACACGCGGGGGGAGGGCTACCGTGGCGACCTGAATATTTCGGGATGTTTCAGATTTATGACCGCCCTGGCCCAACGCACTGTTGACACCCAATCCCGCCGCGCTGCGCTGACCCTGGCGTTATGCCTGCCCAGCGATGTGCTGCTGTACCTGCTGCTGCCGATGGAGTCCCAGGCCTTCGGCATCACGCTGGCCCAGGCCGGGGTGTTGCTGGCGGCCAACCGCCTGGTAAGGATTTTCGGCTACCGGCATGTGTTGAATTTCTACGCACGCAACGGCGACCGCCTGACCTGCATGATCGCCGCCGGCGCCGCGACGCTGTGTGCCTTGGGCAACTCGATGCTGTCGGGCTTTGCCGCGTTGCTGGGCTTGCGGTTGGTCTGGGGCCTGTGTTTTGCCGCGTTGAACCTCTCGACCCAAGTGCTGGCGACGTCGGAACCTGCGGGCGCAGCACGCCGGGCCGGACGCTCACGGGCAGTGATCGCCCTCGGGCCGATGCTCGCGCTGCCGCTGGGTGGTTGGCTGACGTTGTGGGCCGGGCCGCGCCCGATCTTTCTGATCCTCACCGGTTGCTGCCTGGTGGGCCTGTGGGTGGCGCGCGGCTTGCCCGTCGCCGGCCATGATCTGCACAGCAGCGGGCGCCGATTCAAGTGGCCCGACAGTGTGGCGCTGTGGTCGTTTATCGAAGGCGTGGCGTTGGATGGGCTGTTTATCTTTGGCCTGTCGATCCAGGCGCAGAAGATCCTCGGCGGCGATGCGGTCCTGATTGCCGGCGGGTTGATGGCGCTGCGCTATGTCTCGGAAATGCTCCTGAGCCCTTTGGGTGGGCGCGCGGCCCAGCGTTTCGGCGCGACCTCGATGTTGCTGCTGTTCTCGTTCATGAGTGCGCTGGCCCTGACCGCGTTTGCCAGCTACTGGGTGATTGTCGGCGCGGCCGCGGTGCTGGTGTTGCGCGCGCTGCAACTGCCGCTGGTGACTACCTTGGTGGCCGAGCGCAACCCCGGTGCGATGCGGGTGTCGGCGCTGGCCTCGAATGCGGTCTGGCGGGATATCGGCGCGGGCCTTGGGCCGTTGTTGGCGGGGTTGCTGCTGCCGGTGGCGTCGGCGCCGCTGGTGTTTGGTTTGGCCGGCGCGGCGATTGCGGTGAGTGCGCTGTTTTGTTGGCGCGCCGGTCGGGTTGCCTAGCTGCGCAGGTGTTCCAGCCACGCCGGATCAAGGCGTGTTTGTTCGGTGTCGATGCCCAGCGCCTGCATTTTTGCCTTGTGCGCCTCGACTTCGCTGAGGAGTTGCGCCTGGGCGCTGGAGTTGGCGTCCAGGGCATGCATCTGCGTCAGCCCCAGGTGGTAGAAACGCAGCAGCTTGATCGCCGTCGGGTCATTGGCCTGCACACGTTCGGTAACCTTGTGCATCACATTGGTCACGCTCATCAGGCTGCGCTTGAGCTGCCAGCCATACACCGCGGGCGCCAGCCACGGCTGGGTCCAGAACGGGCCGCGCACCAGGGCCAGGGTGATCAGTACGCCGGCAAAGACGCCGCCGACGTTGAAGCGGAAGTTGTCACCGCCCGGTTCGCCGAACAGCATCACCGCCAGGCTCGACAGCAACATCGCCAGCGCCAGGAACAGGACTGCCACGATCAGCGTGCTGCGGCGGGTTTGGCGGCGGTAGGTGACAGGGTCGCAGGGTTTGAGCTCGAACATCCGGGGCGGTCTCCAGTGGCGTAGGCGCGCATCTTCGCACATCGCACATGAAGAGCCCCGCTTCGGCGGGGCTTTTGGTTACTTGGGCGCGGTCCACGTCACCTCGGTGACGCCGAATTTCTCCGCCCAGGGCCGGGTGGTCTTTTTCACTTGCTCGTGACCGACACGGCCGATGCGGCTCACGTGGGCAATGTCGGCGTCCACTGCCGCCCAATGCCAGGCCTCGGCGTTGTTCATCACGTCGGCGCGAACCACAAAGGACTTCGGTTGACCGTGTAGTTGGTAATTGATCGTGTAGATTTTTGCGCTACTCATGTTGCCTCCCTGTGTTGTTATAAATGGATAGGGCGGCGTTCAAAAAGGTTCATTCAAAATGACAATCTGCACGTCGGCGCGGCATAGTGTCGCCTCTGCACTGTGCCCAACGATTGTGCCCAAGGACTGCGCCATGCCCGACCTGGCCCATTCGCAGCTTTACCTGCAGCGCCTTGGCTACAGCAAGCCCCCAGCGCCCACCCTGGACAACCTGCGGGGCCTGCAACTGCGCCACGTGTGCGTCTTTGCCTTTGAAAGCCTGTCCACCTTGCTGCACCAGCCGGTGCCCATCGACCTGGCCAGCGTCGAGCGTAAAGTGCTGCTCGATGGGCGAGGGGGGTATTGCTATGAGTTGAACCAGATGTTCCTGGCCCTGTTGCAGGAGCTCGGTTTTGACGCGCGCGGCATCACCGGCCGTGTGGTCATGGGCGGGCCGCCGGATGCACACACGGCACGCACCCATCGCTTGACCCTGGTGACCCTGGACGGCGTGCGCTACATCACCGACGTCGGCTTTGGCGGCATGGTGCCCAGCGGCCCGCTGCGGTTGGACAGCGAGGAGGATCAGGCCACAGCTCACGAATTCTATCGCCTGACGCACAATGCGGACGACAGCTACACGTTATGGGCTGAAGTCGCCGGGGAATGGCGCGGGCTGTACGTGTTCGACCTGCAAGTGCAGGCGGATATCGACTACGAAATCGGCAACTGGTACGTGTCCACCCATCCTGGGTCGCCGTTCCTGGGCCAGTTGAAAGTGGCGCTGTTGGCGCCGGGCAAGCGCTACACGTTGAACAACGCCCACTATGCGGTCCACTACCTTGATCGGCCCAGTAAGAAACGCACGATTAAACAGGCAGATGAACTCTTGGTGCTGCTCAGGGAAACCTTTGGGATTCGCTTGCCGGTAGACGGGTCGCTGGTTGAAAAAATCGATAGCCTGATAGTGGCGTCTAGCTAGAAATATCGAGATAGAGCCATCGCTGAACCGTTTTATCTCTCTGTCTGCGCAAATGAATGCGAACCTTTTTCCTACATTTAGGCTCGAAGCGGTTCCGGAGTAATTTGCTCACCAGACAAGGAGCTGTAAAACGATGTCCAAGCTATTCGGAAAATTCCTCAAGAACACCTCGGTATTTGCGTTAGTCGCAGCGCCTGCCATGGTGTTCGCCGCACCGCCTACGGGGCCGATTTCCACCTTCGGTATCCTGGGCGCCTACAACGACTTCAAGCTCGAAGGCGGCAGCCAGAGTGACAAGGACAACATGCCCGAAGCGGGCCTGTTCTATAACTTCGGCAACAAACTCACCGCTGAGTCCGGCTTTATCTACCAGGCGGGCGTTACCGCCAAGTACGGCAAAAAGAGCGACAACAAGCTCAAGGACGGCCAGGCCGACCTGGACCTCGGCTGGCGTGCCGCGCTGGATGCGCGCAACTCGGTCGATGTGATTGCCGGCGGCGGCTACAGCTGGACCCGCTACGAGCTGGACTCCAACAACGAAGACCTGGAACTCACCAGCAAATCGCCATTTGCCAAGGCAGCCCTGGGCTACAACCACCAGTTCGATGACATGACCCTGCGCGTCGAAGCCGGCGCCCGTCGCACCCTCGACAGTCGTGCCAAGATCAAGGTGGACGGCCTGGGCAGCGACACCGTGGACCTCAAGGACCGCACCAACCCCTACGCCGAAGTCAGCTTGCTGATGAACCAGAAGGGCGACCTGCCCGTGGTCGCGGGCCTGTACTACACCCGCACCGAGTACAAGCTGGATGAAGACTCGGAAGTGGCGGATAACACCAGGCTCAAGCGGGATGAGTATGGGGTGAAGGTCGGGATCGCGTTCTGACGCCAGCACCGATGCAACTGATCTAGCGCCATCGCAGGCAAGCCAGCTCCCACAGTTGGGTGATGTGAACCCGATCCCCTGTGGGAGCGGGCTTGCCCGCGATGGCGGCGTATCAGTCACCACCTCTGGCACTGAACCACCGCATTCGCGGACAAGCTCCACACGGGTATGGGGTGTTAACTCAATGCAGCAAGTTGCGCCATGGTTTCCGGAAAACGCTCCACCAGGCGGATCAAGGTCACTGCCTGGGCATTGGGTTTGGCCCGGCCTTGCTCCCAGTTCTCCAGCGTGCGGGTATTGGTGCGCAGATACATGGCAAATACCGAGCGGGAGAGGTTGAGCTGTTGGCGTACGGCGACCACTTCTTCGGCGCTAAGGGGTGAGAGTTTGTTTAGTTGAACCTTGTGGGTCCGTAGGGTGACTTTGCCTTGGCGTTTGTTTGCCAGTGTGTCGAAGCCTTCGACCAATTCGGAAAAGATGTCACGTTTCATGGTTTTTCCTACGTAGTTTGCGTATGCGACGGACACTTTACGTTTAGCTCCGAGGAGCTGGATGCCAGTCAGCAGATATACGTTCAGTCAGAAAAATCCGATCTGCATTCGCGCAACGGCCAAGCACATAGTTGTGGCGAGGGAGCAAGCTCCCTCGCCACAGGAATGCCTTCAGGCATTTACTTATCGCAATAAACGCAAAACGGCGCCCGAAGGCGCCGTTTTGTTTACCACAGTGACTTAAGCGATCAAACGCCCAACACCGCGTGCTGCACCAAAGTGAGCAACGGTTGTGGGTACACACCCAGGAAGAACGCGAGCAGGGCGATGGCCAGCAGCATTACGCCGCCTGCCTTCTGTTCCCAATGCAGCTCGGCGTCCACACGGCGCAGGTTTGGCTCGATCAGGTAGAGGGTGACCATCACGCGCAGGTAGTAGAACACGCCGATGGCGCTACCCAGCACGAGGGAGGCAACCAACCACCATTCGTGGGCTTCAACGCCGGTGGCGACGATGTAGAACTTGCCGATAAAGCCCGCAGTCAGTGGAATGCCGGCCAGGGACAGCATCATCACGGTGAGTACGGCGGTCAGGTACGGACGGCGCCAGAACAGGCCGCGGTATTCGTACAGGGCGTCGGCGTCACGGCCTTTGAACGGCGAGGACATCAGCGTGATCACGCCGAATGCACCCAGGCTCGTGATCACGTAGGTGACCAGGTACACGCCCATGGCTTCCACGGCCAGGCCTTTGCTCGCCACCAGGGCGATCAGCAGGTAGCCGAAGTGCGCGATGGAGGAGTAACCCAGCAGACGCTTGAGGTTGTTCTGGGTCAGGGCCAGCAGGTTACCGAACAGGATCGACGCAATGGCGATCACGGTCAGTACGTCGCTCAACACGCCGGTGTTGGCAGCAGGGGAGATCTGGAACAGACGCACCATCACCGCAAACACCGCCACTTTCGACGCGGTGGCCAGGAACGCGGCCACCGGCGCCGGGGCGCCTTCGTACACGTCCGGGGTCCACAAGTGGAACGGCACCAGCGACAGCTTGAACGCCAGGCCGATCAGCATCATTGCCAGGCCCAGTTGGGCAATCGGTGCAGGCATGCCGGTGGCGGCCAGGGCGTGGCCGATACCGGTGAAGCTCAGGCTGCCAGCTTCGGCGTAGAGCAGGGCCATACCGAACAACAGGAACGCGGAACCCGCCGCCGACAGCACCATGTACTTGATGCCGGCTTCCAGGGAGCGCTTGTTGAAGAAGGCATAGGCCACCAGGCCGTAGGTCGGGATCGACAGCAGTTCCAAGCCGATGAACAGGCCCGCCAGGTGCTGCGCGCTGACCAGCACGATGCCACCGGCCGCAGCCAGCAGGATCAGCAGGTACAGCTCTTCGCGGTTGCCTGGGTAGCCGGTGCCGCCTTCGCCGAGGTAGGCGTGGGCGAGGGTGACGCAGGCCAACGTGGCCACCAGGATCAGCGCGATGTACAGCAGGGCGAAGTCATCGACCATCATCAGTGGCGTGACCGCCAGTGGTGCGACCTTGAGGGCCGGAATGATCGACAGCAGGGCCAGGTTCAACCCGGCGCAGGACAGCAGGAACGTTTGCGAGTGATTGCGGCGCCAGGCGATGGCCAGCATCACCGCGACAACGGTGAGGCTGGTAATCAGCAGCGGCGCAAGCGCGATAAAGTGTTGGATCGTGAATTCCATAGCGCTCTTACCGGGCCGAAGCGAGTTGAGAGAAGGCGGTGCCGAACCACTGCTGCACGCCATGCATCGTCGCGGCAGAAGTGTCCAGGAACGGTTGCGGGTACACGCCGATGTAGATCAGCAGTACCGCAAGGCCGAGCACCATGATCAGTTCGCGAGCATCCATCCCTTGCAGGACGGTGTCGGACTTGGCCGGGCCGAAGTAGGCGCGGTGGATCATGATCAACGAGTAGACCGAACCGAACACCAGGCCGGACGTCGCAATGGCACTGATCCACGGCGTCTGCACGAAGGCACCCATCAGGATCAGGAACTCGCCGATGAAGTTGCCGGTACCCGGCAAGCCCAGGGAGGCCGCAGCGAAGAACAGGCTGATCGCCGGCAGGTACGCGATGCGCGACCACACGCCACCCATTTCACGCATGTCACGGGTGTGCAGGCGCTCGTACAACTGGCCACTCAGGATAAACAGCGCAGCGGCGGAAACACCGTGGGCCAACATCTGGATCACCGCGCCTTGCAGCGCCAGTTGGCTACCGGAGTAGATGCCGATCAGTACGAAGCCCATGTGGGAAACGGACGAGAAGGCAATCAGACGCTTGATATCGGTTTGGGCGAAGGCCAGGAACGCACCGTAGAAGATCCCGATCAGACCCAGGGTCATGGCGATCGGCGCAAACTCGGCCGAGGCATTCGGGAACAGCGGCAGGGCGAAACGCAGCAGGCCGTAGGCCGCGGTTTTCAGCAGGATACCGGCCAGGTCCACGGAACCCGCGGTCGGCGCCTGTGCGTGCGCATCAGGCAACCAGGAGTGGAACGGCACCACCGGCAGCTTCACCGCGAACGCGATGAAGAAGCCCAGCATCAGGATGTACTCGGTGGTCAGGGACATCTTGGTTTTCAACAGGTCGGCGTAGTTGAACGTAATCACGCCGGTGGTGTTGAAGTTGACCAGTACCAGACCCAGGATCGCCACCAACATGATCAGGCCGGAAGCCTGGGTGAAGATGAAGAACTTGGTCGCCGCGTAGATCCGGGTTTTCTTGCCGTCCGAAGAACTGTGACCCCAGAGCGCGATGAGGAAGTACATCGGCACCAGCATCATTTCCCAGAAGAAGAAGAACATGAACAGGTCGAGGGCGAGGAACACGCCGACAACGCCGCCCAGGATCCACATCAGGTTCAGGTGGAAGAAGCCCACGTGACGCTGGATCTCTTTCCACGAGCAGAGTACCGAGAGGATACCCAGCAGGCCGGTCAGCAGGATCATCAACAGCGACAGGCCGTCGAGGGCCAGATGCACGTTGATGCCGAAGCGCTGGATCCACACGTGCTTGAATTCAAGCGCGAACGTTGGATCGACACCCGGTGCCGGAGCAAATGAATAGTCGCCATGGGCCCACAGCCAGAGGCCGAGTGCGAGTTCCAGGGACATGGTCAGCAACGCAATCCAGCGGGGGAGGGTGGCGCCGAAGCGTTCACCCATCCAGCAGAGCAGGCCGCCGATAAAGGGGATCAGGATTAGCCAGGGCAGAATCATGACAGGCTCGTTTCCTTTCGCAAGTTCGCAAAGTTGGCAAAGTTCATAGTCACACCGCTACCACGACGATGGCGCCGATCACCAGCACGGCACCGGCAGCCATGGACGCTGCATACCAACGCAGTTGGCCTGTCTCGCTGCGGCTCAGGGCGGTGTGACCGGCCTTGGCGGCGCGCGGGATCAAACCGATGGTCTGGTCGAGCGGGTCTTTGCGCAGTACATGGCTGATGGCCAGGTATGGCTTGACGAACAGTTTGTCGTAGATCCAGTCGAAGCCCCAGGCAGCGAACCACCAGGCCGACAGGAAGCGGCCAATGCCACTGTTGGCCACGGCGGTCACGAAGCGACGCTTGCCGAGGAACAGCAGCGCGGCCAGCAGGATACCGGCGATGGCGATGGCGCCCGAGGCGATTTCCAGGCTGTGCTTGGCAGCGCCACCGGCATGGCCGGCGCTTTCTGGCAGCACGCCAGCCAGTGGCGGGGTGATCAGGGCGCCGACGAAGGTCGACAGGATGATCAGCACCGACAAGGGCAGCCAGTGGGAGATGCCGTGGCCTGCGTGGGCTTCGGTCTTGGCTTCACCGTGGAAGGTGATGAAGATCAGGCGGAAGGTGTACAGCGAGGTCATGAATGCACCCACCAGGCCTGCGTACAGCAGGTTCTGGTTACCGCTGGCAAAGGCTTCCCAGAGGATTTCGTCCTTCGAGTAGAAACCGGCGGTCACCAACGGCAGGGCGGCCAGGGCGGCACCACCGACGATGAAGCTGGCGTAGGCCAGTGGCAGTTTCTTCCACAGGCCACCCATCTTGAAGATGTTCTGCTCGTGGTGGCAGGCAACGATCACCGCACCGGACGCGAGGAACAGCAGGGCCTTGAAGAAGGCGTGGGTCATCAGGTGGAAGATCGCCGCGTCCCAGGCGCCAACGCCCAGGGCCAGGAACATGTAGCCGATCTGGCTCATGGTCGAGTAGGCGAGGATACGCTTGATGTCGGTCTGTACCAAGGCTGCGAAGCCGGCCAGCACCAGGGTCACGCCACCGACGATGCCGACAAGATGCAGGATCTCCGGCGCCAGGGTGAACAGGCCGTGGGTACGGGCGATCAGGTACACACCAGCAGTAACCATTGTCGCCGCGTGAATCAGTGCGGAAACCGGGGTAGGGCCCGCCATCGCATCCGCCAGCCAGGTTTGCAGCGGCAGTTGCGCGGATTTACCCACGGCGCCGCCCAGCAGCATCAGGGTCGCCAGGGTGATCCAGAAGTCGCCGACCTGGAATTTCTGCGGCGCCAGCACCAGCAGTTCCTGGATGTTCAGCGTGCCCACCTGTTGGAACAGGATGAACAGGCCGATGGCCATGAACACGTCGCCGATACGGGTGACGATAAAGGCCTTGAGTGCCGCGTTACCGTTGTTGCGGTTGCTGTAGTAGAAACCGATCAACAGGTACGAGCACAGGCCCACGCCTTCCCAGCCGAAGTACAGGAACAACAGGTTATCGCCCAGCACCAGGAACAGCATGCTGGCGATAAACAGGTTGGTGTACGAGAAGAAGCGCGAGTAACCGGCTTCACCGCGCATGTACCAGGACGCGAACAGGTGGATCAGGAAGCCCACGCCGACGACCACGCCAAGCATGGTGATCGACAGGCCGTCGACGTAGAGGGCGAAGTTGGGCTTGAAGCCCTCCACCGACATCCACTGCCACAGCACCAGGGTGTAGTGGCCGCCTTCCGGCGGCGCCACGTTGAATTGCCAGATGACGTAGGCGGTCACGATGGCCGACAGGCCAATGGAACCGACGCCCACCAGGGCAGACAGGTTTTCCGACCAGCGCCCGCGAGAGAACGACAGCAGCAGGAAACCGATCAGGGGGAATACGAAAGTCAGAAAGATCATGTTCATCCGCGCATCTCACTGGCAGCGTCGATATCAAGCGTGTGGAAGCGACGATACAGTTGCAGCAGGATCGCCAGGCCAATACTGGCCTCGGCGGCTGCCAGGCTGATCACCAGGATGAACATGACTTGTCCATCCGGCTGGCCCCAACGTGCGCCGGCAACGATGAACGCCAGTGCGGCGGCGTTCATCATAATTTCCAGGCTCATCAACACGAACAGAATGTTACGGCGGACCATCAGGCCGACCAGGCCAAGGCAGAACAGGATGCCGGCGACCGCCAGACCATGCTCCAAAGGAATAGCAGGCATCGTCATTGCTCCTTGGCTTCGTTGCGGCCCAAGTGGAAGGCGGTGATGGCTGCGGCGAGCAGCAGCATCGAAGCCAGTTCGACCACCAGCAGGTACGGGCCGAACAGGCTGATGCCCACGGCCTTGGCGTCTACGGTGGTGTGGCCGATGGCCTGGCCGCTCTGGTGAGCGAACAGCACATACAGCAGCTCACCCAGCAGCAGGGCTGCCAGGATCACCGGGCCGAGCCAGATGCCGGGCTTGAGCCAGACGCGTTCCTGGGCGACCGAAGCCGGCCCCAGGTTGAGCATCATCACCACAAACACGAACAGCACCATGATGGCGCCAGCGTAGGCGATCACTTCCAGGACACCGGCGAACGGTGCGCCGAGGCTGAAAAAGGTCATGGCCACGGCGATCAACGAAATGATCAGGTAGAGCAGGGCGTGCACAGGATTGGTGTTGGTGATCACGCGAAGCGTGGACACCACTGCAATACCGGACGCGAAATAGAAAGCGAATTCCATCTTTCTTCCTTAAGGCAGCAAGCTCTTTACGTTGATCGGCTCGGCTTCGTTTTGTGCGGCGCCTTTCGGCTTACCGGCAACGGCCATACCTGCAACACGATAGAAGTTGTAATCAGGGTTTTTACCGGGACCAGAGATCAGCAGATCTTCTTTCTCGTACACCAGGTCCTGACGTTTGAACTCGGCCATCTCGAAATCCGGTGTCAGCTGGATCGCGGTGGTCGGGCAAGCTTCCTCGCAGAGGCCGCAGAAAATGCAGCGCGAGAAGTTGATGCGGAAGAAGTCCGGGTACCAGCGACCGTCTTCGGTTTCAGCTTTCTGCAGGGAGATGCAACCCACTGGGCACGCCACGGCGCACAGGTTGCAGGCTACGCAACGCTCTTCGCCATCGGGGTCGCGGGTCAGCACGATACGGCCGCGATAGCGCGGCGGCAGGTACACCGCTTCTTCCGGGTATTGCAGGGTGTCGCGTTTGCGGAAGCCATGGCCGAAAACCATCACCAGGCTTCGCAACTGGGTACCAGTACCCTTAACGATGTCGCCAATATATTTGAACATGGGTCAAATCCTCACTGAACCGCGCCGGCTGGCGTGTTCAACAACACAACGGCAGCCGTCACCAGCAAATTGATCAGGGTCAGCGGCAGGCAGAAGCGCCAGCTGAAATCCATCACCTGGTCGTATCGTGGACGCGGAATGGAAGCGCGCAGCAGGATGAACAACATGATGAAGAACGCGGTCTTGAGGAAGAACCAGAAGAACGCCAACTGCGGCAGGATGCCGAACGGACCGTGCCAGCCGCCGAAGAACAGCGTGACCAGCAGGGCCGAGATCAAGATGATGCCGATGTACTCACCGACGAAGAACATGCCCCATTTCATGCCGGCGTATTCAATGTGGTAACCGTCGGCCAGTTCCTGTTCCGCTTCCGGTTGGTCGAACGGGTGACGGTGAGTCACGGCGACGCCAGCGATGAAGAAGGTACAGAAGCCGAAGAACTGCGGAATGATGAACCACAGGTTCTGCGCCTGGTACTCGACGATGTCGCGCATGTTGAACGAGCCCACCTGCACCACGATGCCCATCAGCGCCAGGCCCATGAACACTTCGTAGGACACGGTCTGGGCCGAAGCCCGCAAGCTGCCCAGCAGGGCGAACTTGTTGTTACTGGCCCAACCGGCGAACAGCACCGCGTAGACCGACAGGCCGGCCATGGCGAAGAAGAACAGCAAGCCGATGTTCAGGTCCGCCACGCCCCAGGTCGGGGTGATCGGGATGATCGCGAAGGCGATCAGCAAGGCGCTCATGGCCACGACCGGTGCCAGGGTGAAGATCACCTTGTCGGCAAACGGCGGGGTCCAGTCTTCCTTGAAGAACATTTTCAGCATGTCGGCCGCGATCTGGAACATGCCGAACGGGCCCACGCGGTTCGGACCGTAACGGTCCTGCCACCAGCCCAGCAGGCGACGTTCGACGAAGCTGAGCAGGGCGCCCGCGACGACCACGGCCAACAGGATCACGATGGCCTTGACCACCGAAATGATCACGTCAATTACTTCCGGCGTGAACCAAGTCATTGCGCTGCCTCCTGCAGACCGTCAACGGTTTTGCCAAAGATCGCCGCAGGAATACCGGCGATGCCTTTAGGCAGTGCGATCAGGCCAGCGCCCAGCTCTTCGTTGATACGCAGCGGCAGACGCAGGGTCTGGCCGGCCACGTTGAGGCTGAGCAGGGCACCGTCGTTGACGCCAAGGCGGTCGGCTTCGGACTTGGCCACGGACACGTAGGCGGCGGGGATGCGCTCTTGCACCGGTGCGGCCTTGGAAGAGTTCTCTTCGCTGCCGAACAGGTGGAAGAACGGCACAACCTGCCAGGTGCCCTGGGCCGGGTTGAACGGACGCGGTACGGCAGCGAACCAGTTCAGGGCGTCACCAGTGCTTTCGATCAGGCGGGTGCCCGGGTCGCCAGCGCGGATATGACCACCGACTTCGTCCTGGAACTTGTTCCAGGCCTGCGGCGAGTTCCAGCCCGGCGACCAGGCGAATGGCACCTGCTGACGCGGTTCGGCCGAACCCGAGTAGCCTTCCATGGAGAAGGCGAACGCGGTATCCGGGTCTTGCGGCGTACGTGGTTCGTGCACGCTGATATTGGCGCGCATGGCGGTACGACCGGAGTAACGCAGCGGTTCACGGGCCAGTTTCATGCCCTTGATGCGGAACGCGGCGGATGGCGCAGCATCGATGATGCGCGCCAGTTGCGGCGTGCTGGCAGCGGTGGCGGCGGTCACGTGGTCGAGCTGGGTCCAGTCGATCGGCTGGGTCAGCAGGGTGGCGCGCAGGGCATGCAGCCAGCGCCAGCCTTCGTGAACCAGGATGCTGGCGTCCATGTACTTCGGATCGAACACCTGGAAGAAGCGCTGGGCGCGGCCTTCCTGGCTGACCAGGGTACCGTCGCCTTCGGCGAAGGTGGCGGCTGGCAGCACCAGGTCGGCCCGTTCGCTGGTGGCGGTGGTCTGGTGGTCGGCGACGATCAGCACCTTGGCTGCGTCCAGTGCCGCGTCAACCTTGGCGGCATCGGTGCGGGTGTACAGGTCGTTTTCCAGCACCACGATGGCGTCGGCGTTGCCGTCGATCACCGCTTGCAGGCCAGCGTCCAGGGACTCGCCACCGAGCATGGCCAGGCCAAGGCTGTTGGCTTCCGGCACCACCAGGCTGATGGAACCGTTCTTGTCGCGCAGCTTCAAGGCTTTGGCGATGTTGGCTGCGGCTTCGATCAGCGCCATGGAACCCAACGAGGTGCCGGCAATGATCAGTGGACGCTTGGCAGCCAGCAGGGCGTCGGCGATACGCTGGGCCAGGGCCACGGCTTCGCTGTCCAGGCCTTCGACGGCAGGGGCGCTGGCGTCGAGGGCGTGGGCCACGGCGAAACCGATGCGGGCCAGGTCGTCCGGTGCGGCGTGCACGCATTCTTCGGCGATGTCGTCGAGCTTGGTCTCAGCCAGGCTGGCGATAAACAGCGGGTTCAGCGCGTGCTGGCCGATGTTTTTCACCGCGGCGTCGAGCCATGGCTGGACGCGCATGGCGTCGGCCATGTCTTCGGCCTTGCCTTTCACCGACTGGCGCAGGGACAGGGCCACGCGGGCAGCGGTCTGGGTCAGGTCTTCGCCTAGGACGAAGATGGCGTCGTGGTCTTCGATGTCGCGCATGTTCGGGACTGGCAGCGGGCTGTCGTTCAGCACTTGCAGGACCAGGCGGATGCGCTCCAGCTCAGCGGCTTCGATACCGCTGTA
This sequence comes from Pseudomonas sp. CBZ-4, assembly GCF_000346755.1. Taxonomy (GTDB): domain Bacteria; phylum Pseudomonadota; class Gammaproteobacteria; order Pseudomonadales; family Pseudomonadaceae; genus Aquipseudomonas. The sequence continues at coordinate 18,629 of NZ_ANNV01000120.1, forward strand.
GAAGTGCTCGGCGCCGACCAGTTCGCGCAAGGCGAAGTTGCTTTCGAGGCTGGCGCGCGGCGAACCGATGCCGACGATGTTGCGGCCGCGCAGCAGGTCGGCGGCTTTATCCAGCGCGTCGTCCAGGCTCAGCTTGGCGCCACCGGCCAGCAGAGGCTGGCGTGGGCGGTCTGCGCGGTTGACGTAGCCATAGCCGAAACGGCCACGGTCGCACAGGAAGTACTGGTTGACCGAACCGTTGAAGCGGTTTTCGATGCGACGCAGTTCGCCGTAGCGCTCGCCCGGGGAGATGTTGCAACCGCTGGAGCAGCCATGGCAGATGCTCGGGGCGAACTGCATGTCCCACTTGCGGTTGTAGCGCTCGGAGTGAGTCTTGTCGGTGAACACACCGGTCGGGCAGACCTCGGTGAGGTTGCCGGAGAACTCGCTTTCCAGTACGCCGTCTTCAACGCGACCGAAGTACACGTTGTCGTGGGCGCCGAACACGCCGAGGTCAGTACCGCCGGCGTAGTCTTTATAGAAGCGCACGCAGCGGTAGCAGGCGATGCAGCGGTTCATTTCGTGGGAAATGAACGGGCCCAGTTGCTGGTTCTGGTGGGTACGCTTGGTGAAGCGATAACGGCGCTCGTTGTGGCCGGTCATCACTGTCATGTCTTGCAGGTGGCAGTGACCGCCTTCCTCACAGACCGGGCAGTCGTGGGGGTGGTTGGTCATCAGCCATTCGACGACACTGGCGCGGAACGCCTTGGATTCTTCATCTTCGATGGAGATCCAGGTGTTGTCGGTGGCTGGGGTCATGCACGACATGACGATACGACCACGGGTGTCGTTCTCGTCGGTGTATTGCTTGACCGCACACTGGCGACAGGCACCGACGCTACCAAGCGCGGGGTGCCAGCAGAAATACGGGATGTCGAGGCCGAGTGACAGACACGCCTGTAACAGGTTGTCCGCCCCATCGACTTCGAGCGCTTTGCCGTCTACGTGGATAGTGGCCATGGTTCAAAGTTCTTCGTTGGCCCGTTGTCAGCGGGCGTGGCTAATGGAATCTTGTTATTCATGTGCATCTACACAGCCGTTAAGGCGCCGGCACATGAGAAAGCGAAGGGCACGGACCCTTCGCTTCTTTAAGCGTTACGCGCCGACTACGATCGGCCTCGCCAGAGGCGGGACGGCGGCGCTGGTAGGCGCGATGCCGGCTTCGAACTCCGAGCGGAAGTATTTGATAGCGCTGCCCAATGGCTCCACGGCGCCCGGTGCGTGCGCACAGAACGTCTTGCCTGGGCCGAGGAAACCGACCAGACCCAGCAGGGTCTCGATGTCGCCCTCGCGGCCTTCGCCGTTTTCCAGGGCCATCAGCAGTTTCACGCTCCACGGCAGACCGTCGCGGCATGGGGTGCAGAAGCCGCAGGATTCGCGGGCGAAGAACTGTTCCATGTTGCGCAGCAGCGAGACCATGTTCACGGTGTTGTCCACCGCCATCGCCAGGCCGGTACCCATCCGGGTGCCGACCTTGCCGATGCCGCCGGCATACATCTGTGCGTCGAGGTGCTCGGGGAGCAGGAAACCGGTACCGGCGCCGCCTGGCTGCCAGGCTTTCAAGGTGTAGCCGTCGCGCATGCCGCCGGCGTAGTCCTCGAACAGTTCGCGTGCGGTGACGCCGAACGGCAGTTCCCACAGGCCAGGGTTCTTGACCTTGCCGGAGAAGCCCATGAGCTTGGTGCCCATGTCTTCGCTGCCTTCGCGGGCCAACGATTTGTACCAGTCCACGCCGTCGGCGATGATCGCCGGCACGTTGCACAGGGTTTCGACGTTGTTCACGCACGTCGGCTTGCCCCACACGCCAACGGCGGCAGGGAAGGGCGGCTTGGAGCGCGGGTTGGCGCGGCGGCCTTCGAGGGAGTTGATCAGTGCGGTTTCTTCACCGCAGATATAACGCCCGGCGCCGGTGTGCACGAACAGTTCGAAGTCGAAACCCGAACCGAGAATGTTCTTGCCCAGCAGGCCCGCGGCCTTGGCTTCTTCCACGGCACGGTTGAGGTGCTTGGCGGCGGTGGTGTACTCGCCCCGCAGGAAGATATAGCCACGGTAGGTTTTCAGCGCGCGGGCGCTGATCAGCATGCCTTCGATCAGCAGATGGGGCAGTTGCTCCATCAGCATGCGGTCTTTCCAGGTGTTCGGCTCCATTTCATCCGCGTTGCACAGCAGGTAGCGGATGTTGATGGATTCGTCTTTTGGCATCAGGCCCCACTTCACGCCAGTGGGGAAGCCTGCACCGCCGCGACCTTTGAGGCCGGCGTCTTTCACAGTCTGGACGATATCGTCCTGGGCCATGTCGGCGAAGGCTTTGCGCGCCGCTGCGTAACCGTTCTTGGCCTGGTACTCGTCCAGCCATACCGGCTCGGCATCGTCACGCAGGCGCCAGGTCAGCGGGTGGGTTTCAGGCGAACGCTTGATCAGGTTGGCCGGGCCGAAAGATGTAAGGGTCATGGGTAGCCCTCGAGCAATTGGGTCACGCCAGCTGCCTGTACGTCACCGAATGTGTCGTCGTCGATCATCAACGCCGGCGCCTTGTCGCAGTTGCCCAGGCAGCACACCGGCAGCAGGGTGAAACGCCCGTCTGCGGTGGTCTGGCCGAGGCCGATGCCCAGTTTGGTCTGGATCGCGTCGACCACTTTCTCGTGGCCACCGATGTAGCAGACCATGCTGTCGCACACGCGAATGATGTGGCGGCCTACGGGCTGACGGAAGATCTGGCTGTAGAACGTGGCCACGCCTTCAACGTCGCTGGCCGGGATGCCGAGGATCTCGCCGATGGCGTAGAGGGCGCCGTCCGGCACCCAGCCACGTTCCTTCTGGACGATCTTCAAGGCTTCGATCGACGCCGCGCGCGGGTCTTCGTAGTGATGCAACTCGTGCTCGATGGCCGAGCGCTCGGTTTCACTGAGGGTGAAACGGTCTGTCTGGATAAGCGTGCTGTTCATGCTTAGCGGTCCACGTCGGCCATAACGAAATCGATACTACCCAGGTACGCAATCAAGTCCGCGACCATCTCGCCTTTGATCACCGAAGGGATCTGCTGCAAGTGCGGGAAGCTTGGGGTACGAATCCGGGTGCGGTAGCTCATGGTGCCGCCATCGCTCGTCAGGTAATAACTGTTGATACCCTTGGTCGCTTCAATCATCTGGAAGGATTCGTTGGCCGGCATGACCGGGCCCCACGAAACCTGCAGGAAGTGCGTGATCAGGGTTTCGATGTGTTGCAGCGTGCGCTCTTTCGGCGGCGGCGTGGTCAGCGGGTGATCCGCCTTGTACGGGCCGGCCGGCATGTTGCGCATGCACTGCTCGATGATCTTCAGGCTCTGGCGCATTTCTTCGACGCGCACGATGCAACGGTCGTAGGCATCGCCATTGGCCGCCAGCGGTACTTCAAATTCGAAGTTCTCGTAGCCGGAGTACGGGCGCGCCTTGCGCAGGTCGAAATCGCAACCGGTGGAACGCAGGCCAGCACCGGTGACGCCCCATTCGAGGGCCTCTTTGGTGTTGTAGGCAGCGACGCCGATGGTCCGACCCTTGAGGATGCTGTTGTCCAGCGCAGCCTTTTGGTACTCGTCCAGACGCTTGGGCATCCAGTCGATGAATTCCTTGACCAGGCGCTCCCAGCCGTTCGGCAGGTCGTGGGCCACGCCGCCGATGCGGTACCAGGCCGGGTGCAGGCGGAAACCGGTGATGGCTTCGATGACCTTGTAGGCGCGCTGACGGTCGGTGAAAGTGAAGAACACCGGGGTCATGGCGCCGACGTCCTGGATATAGGTACCCAGGAACAGCAGGTGGCTGGTGATGCGGAAGAACTCGGCCATCATGATGCGGATGGTGTCGACGCGGTCCGGGACCTTGATGCCGGCCAGCTTCTCGACCGAGAGCACGTACGGCAGGTTGTTCATCACGCCGCCGAGGTAGTCGATACGGTCGGTGTACGGGATGAAGCTGTGCCACGACTGGCGCTCAGCCATCTTCTCGGCACCACGGTGGTGGTAGCCGATGTCCGGCACGCAGTCGACGATTTCTTCGCCGTCCAGTTGCAGGATGATACGGAAGGCACCGTGGGCCGAAGGGTGGTTCGGGCCCAGGTTGAGGAACATGTAGTCCTCGTTGGTGCCGGAGCGTTTCATGCCCCAGTCTTCCGGACGGAAGCGCGCGGCTTCTTCTTCAAGCTGCTGCTTGGCGAGGTTGAGGCTGAACGGGTCGAATTCGGTGGCGCGGGCAGGGAAGTCCTTGCGCAGCGGGTGACCTTCCCACGTGGGCGGCATCATGATGCGCGTCAGGTGCGGGTGGCCCGGGAAGTCGATACCGAACATGTCCCAGACTTCACGCTCGTACCAGCTGGCGTTCGGCCAGATACCGGTCACGGTCGGGACGCTCAGGTCGCTTTCGCTCAGCGCGACCTTGATCATCACGTCGCTGTTACGTTCGATCGACATCAGGTGGTAGAACACGGTGAAGTCGGCGCCACTCGGCAGCCCTTGACGCTTGGTGCGCAGACGCTCGTCCACGCCATGCAGGTCATAGAGCATGACGTACGGCTTGGGCAGGTTACGCAGGAAGGTCAGGACTTCGACGAGCTTGGCGCGCGCCACCCACAGCACCGGCATGCCGGTGCGCGTGGCCTGGGCGGTGAAGGCGTCAGGGCCAAAACGGTTATTGAGTTCGACGACCACATCCTGGTCGTCTGCCTTATAAGGCGGGATGTACAGAGCGCTGCCTGTAGTCATGGTTTTTTTATCGCTTTCGGTCAACGTAAAGAATGAAGCCAGGTTTTCGTTCTATAAAAAGAAGCGGACTGGATCAGACTTCGTCGGGGCTGCGCAGGTTGGTCACTGCGATTCGCTGTTCGCGGCGCTGTTCCTTTTGCGAAGGCATCTCGGCGCGGTAAACGCCTTGATCGCCAACGACCCAGGACAGTGGGCGACGCTCCTTGCCAATCGATTCCTGCAACAGCATCAAGCCTTGCAGGAACGCTTCGGGGCGGGGCGGGCAGCCGGGCACGTAGACATCCACGGGCAGGAACTTGTCCACCCCTTGGACAACGGAGTAGATGTCGTACATGCCACCGGAGTTGGCGCACGAACCCATGGAGATAACCCACTTCGGTTCGAGCATTTGCTCGTAGAGACGCTGGATGATCGGCGCCATCTTGATGAAGCAGGTGCCGGCGATAACCATGAAATCCGCCTGGCGCGGTGATGCCCGGATAACTTCGGCGCCGAAGCGTGCGATGTCGTGGGGCGCCGTGAAGGCAGTGGTCATTTCCACGTAGCAGCACGAAAGGCCGAAGTTGTACGGCCACAGGGAGTTTTTACGCCCCCAGTTGACCGCGCCACTCAGCACGTCTTCCAGCTTGCCCATGTAGATGTTTTTGTGGACTTGATCTTCTAACGGATCGGAGACGGTTTCCCGTTCGCCGATAGGGTACTGATCGTTAGGAGCATCCGGGTCGATCCTGGTGAGATTGTATTGCATCGCCAAAGCCTCATTGTTTCAGCTTCGCTTGCCGCTTACGACGAGCTTCCGGAGCCCAGTCAAGGGCGCCCACTCGGAATAGGTAGACAAGGCCTGCCAACAGAATTGCTATGAAAACGAGAGCTTCGACGAATCCGGTCCAGCCGCTTTCGCGGACGGACACAGACCAGGCAAAGAGAAAGAGGGCTTCGATATCGAAGATCACGAACAGCATCGCGACCAGATAGAATTTGGCTGAGAGCCGCAAGCGGGCGCCACCTGTAGGTAGCATGCCGGACTCGAACGGTTCGTTTTTGCTGCGGCCCCAGGCTTTTGACCCGAGGAGGCTGGAGACACCAAGCATGAAGGCGCAAAGGCCGACAACACCGAGAAGGAAAATGGCAAAGCCCCAGTTGTGGGCCATGAGTCCTGTCGCTTCGGTCATGCTGGAAGTCCTTAACAGAGAGCAAGGGTCTCTGAGCTTAAAAAAGTAACGATGCAGTGACGATATGTCGCACTGCAATCAATCGCGGTGATTTTATGGCTAAACACCGGGCAAGTAAAATTCCTATAGCGAAATTATTCGATGGAATAAGGACATAGTGCACCTCGATGGGGCTGCAACCCTTGTGTGGTGGGCATTAGCGGGCATTTAATCAAATGTGTTTTGTTTAAGCGGTAACGAAGTTTTCATGCGCCAAATGATAATGAATATTGTTTGCGTGGGGTTTAAGCGAATGTTTCGCGTGTGGCGGGGGAAGTTGTCGTTACTTGCTTGATTGCTGCTTAGTTGATGACGGGGATCTTTTAGCCGATCTGGTCAGCGCGAATACCGCTCTGGATCAATGTTTTGCCAAAAATCTTCTGAATGAATGCATTCCCCCTGTGGGAGCGGGCTTGCCCCCGATGGCGGTGCGTCAGAGATGAATCGAGTGTCTCGCCCACCGCCATCGCAGGCAAGCCAGCTCCCACATTTTGATCTGTGTGGTGTCAGTCGGATTTTTATCAGCGCAAAAAAAAACGCCCCGAACAGGTCGGGGCGTGATTTTTTGCGGCACTGCGGTTAGGTCTTCCTTGGGGCCGCAGTGGCCGTGTACGCGGTGCTTAGTGGAACTGCTCTTCTTCGGTCGAACCGGTCAGCGCGGTCACGGACGAGGAGCCGCCCTGGATCACGGTGGTCATGTCGTCGAAGTAGCCGGTGCCCACTTCCTGCTGGTGCGCCACGAAGGTGTAGCCTTTGGCGGCGTCGGCGAATTCCTGCTCTTGCAGCTTCACGTAGGCAGTCATGTCGTTGCGGGCGTAGTCGTGCGCCAGGTTGAACATGCTGTGCCACATGTTGTGAATGCCGGCCAGGGTGATGAACTGGTGCTTGTAGCCCATGGCGGACAGTTCGCGCTGGAATTTGGCGATGGTCGCGTCGTCCAGGTTCTTCTTCCAGTTGAAAGAAGGCGAGCAGTTGTAGGACAGCAGTTGGTCCGGGTATTCCTTCTTGATCGCCTCGGCGAAGCGACGGGCTTCGTCCAGGTCTGGCTTGGCGGTTTCACACCAGATCAGGTCAGCGTACGGCGCGTAGGCCAGGCCGCGGGCGATGGCCTGGTCGAGACCGGCACGCACCTTGTAGAAACCTTCCTGGGTGCGTTCGCCAGTGACGAACGGCTGGTCGTACGGGTCGCAATCCGAGGTCAGCAGGTCCGCGGCGTTGGCGTCGGTACGGGCCAGGATGATGGTCGGTGTACCGGCAACGTCAGCCGCCAAACGTGCAGCGGTCAGCTTCTGTACAGCTTCCTGGGTTGGCACCAATACCTTGCCGCCCATGTGGCCGCATTTCTTCACCGACGCCAGTTGGTCTTCGAAGTGCACGCCGGCAGCGCCTGCCTCGATCATGCTCTTCATCAGCTCGTAGGCGTTGAGTACGCCGCCGAAACCAGCCTCGGCGTCAGCCACGATTGGCGCGAAGTAGTCGATGTAGCCTGCGTCGCCTGGGTTCTTGCCGGCTTTCCACTGGATCTGGTCGGCACGACGGAACGAGTTGTTGATGCGCTTGACCACGGTTGGAACCGAATCCACCGGGTACAGCGACTGGTCGGGGTACATGGATTCAGCGGAGTTGTTGTCCGCTGCCACTTGCCAGCCGGACAGGTAGATCGCCTGGATGCCGGCTTTTACCTGTTGCACTGCCTGGCCGCCAGTGAGGGCGCCCATGCAGTTGACGAAATCTTTGTCGGGACGGAAGGACGGCTTGGCACCTTGGGTGACCAGGTTCCACAGCTTCTCGGCGCCGAGTTTTGCAAAGGTGTGCTCCGGTTGAACCGAGCCACGCAGGCGGACGACGTCAGCAGCGGAATAAGCGCGGGTCACGCCTTTCCAGCGTGGGTTTTCAGCCCAGTCTTTTTCGAGGGCTGCAATTTGCTGTTCGCGTGTCAGTGCCATGGGAGTAAACCTCGTCGCGTCTTGTTTAGAAGATCCGTTTTCCAGCCGTGCAATCGATGCGTGGGCAGGGCTGCTCGCTGACCAGAAGCTTAGGCGGTCATGTCGGGTTTGGCGGGGAATGCGACGGGATGAACGTGTTGCGAGAGGAGGAGTTGAGCAGGTAGGGGCGAACTGCGGGCAGTCTTCGGGCGTCGTGGGCCTTTGTACGAACCATCAGTGTGTAGCCGGGTTACCTGGTTGGCTTCCGTCCCTCGGGACAACTTCGTTCCAGTCGCAACCTCGTCAAACACACCTTGTGGGCGGTACAGACACGAATCGGCTCGGGTGGGTAGCTTGGAGCGCGATCCGAAGGCCCTTGCCAGGGCCCCTGATTAGCGGGAGCGAGGCCATCATGCCCATGCTTTTTTGGCTCGTCAAATGTTTTGTAGTGCTTATTTTCAAGCACTACATCTTTAGTCTAAGACGACTCATCAGTCAGTTTTTGGTGCTTCAGTTCAGGGTGTCGACCTTGACCCGCAAAGTCAGGTCATCGCGGCCCTGAGTAGAGTAAGTGCGGGTTCCAGAGGATTTGTCGGCCTGGGTCTCGCGGTTGATCCCGGCCAGAGGGATCCATTCACCCAAGCGGCCGCTGACGGTTGTGTCGGTACTTTGCACGCTCACTACATCGGGACGTTCCTGGCTCATGCGGTCACGGTTGGTACTGATGGCCAGGTGAACGGTCTCGCCGGTGACGCTGGCGGTCACGTAGAAGCCCTGGGTCACGTTGCGGTATTGGGTCTGGTTTTGCGGGCGACCGTAGGCGTCCGGTTGGGTGGTGGTCAGCGGCACGCTCTGGCCGACCTGGATCAGCGCCGGCACGCCTTCGCTGGCCTGGATCTGCTGTACGCCGCCGTCGCGGCTGGCGGTGCCGTAGCTGATGATGCGGGTCTGGCTGTCGCCGCTGTTCTGCTGGTTGTTCTCGTTGGTGTCGACGGTGATCAGCAGGCGCTTGGCCGGGGTGTCGAGTTGCGCGAGCAGGGCGCGCAGGTCCTGGATCTTGCCGGGGTCGGCCTTGACAATAAGCTGGTTGCCGTAGGCGCTGACGGTGCCGTCCTTGCCGATGAAGTTCTGCGCCACGGGCAGCAGGTCGGCACTGGTGCGGTTGCTCAGGTTGACCACTTCGGTGTCGGCCATGGCCGTGACGCTGGTGGCCAGCAGGAGAGCGGTGAGCAGGGTGCGTAGGGACATATCCGTTATCTCTGCGAGTCATTAGGCTTGATAGTGCCAGTTTGTCGGCCTGGCGGGGCGCAAGTTGAATCGTAGACGGCAAAATGCCCTGGCAGGGCAGGGCATTTTGGGGTGTTGCTGCAAAAGGCATCGCAGGCAAGCCAGCTCCCACATTTGACCGAGTACATCCTTTGGAATGCGATCGCCTGTGGGAGCTGGCTTGCCTGCGATGCAGGCGACGCGGTCTCGGATCAGCCCTCGCGCACCATATCGACATGAGGAATCCCGACTTCAAGAAACTCCTCACTGACGATCTTGAACCCCAATCGCTCATAAAACGGCGCCGCATACACCTGCGCACTGAGAAACTGCTTCGTCTGGCCACGCTGCTCAGCCACGCCAATCACCGCTTCCATCAGCTTGTCGCCGACTTTAAGCCCGCGCCAATCCTTGAGCACCGACACGCGCCCGATCTCGCCGCTGGGCAGCAAGCGGGCGGTGCCAATCGGAAAGTCGCCTTCGAAGGCGAGGAAATGCACGGCGTCAGCGTCGTCTGCATCCCATTCCAGCTCTGGGGGTACCGATTGCTCAGCGATAAATACCGCTTCACGAATGCGCCGTATCTCGGCGATATCCTTTTGCCAGTCCGCGACACTTACGTGAATCTTATTCATCGGCAAACCCCAGGCTTCCTTGCTTGACCAGTTCGCACAGCAGATCGCGGCCGTCTTCGTCCGCCAGCCACGGGCCGAGGTTTTCGGCGTGCAGGGCGTCGGCGGCGCAGATCAGTTTCAGCAGCTCGCGCAGTTTGCCCGGCAGGTAACGGCTCTGGCCGCTGGCGAACAGCAGAACGTCGTCGTCCACTTCCGACCAGGCCATGCGCGCGCTCGGGTTGCGCACCAGGATCGCGCCGTCTTGCAGGGCGCCGAGGAAGTCGTCCTCGCCCAGCTCTTCGCCGGCCACCAGTTCCGGGTAGCGCGGCTCGGTCATGAACTGGCCGAACCAGGTCAGCAGCATGCGCTCGTCGCTCATGTGCTCGGCCAGCAGGCTTTTCAGGCGGTCGAGGGCGTCGCTCTGGATCTGGTGCGGGTCGCTGACCGGCTGGGCGTCGGCGTCGGTGTAGCGCTCTTCGTCGGTCAGGTACTGGGCGAGGAAGTCGGTGAAGTGGGTCAGTACTTCGGCCGCGCTCGGTGCACGGAAACCCACGGAGTAGGTCATGCAGTCGTCTTCGGCGATGCCGAAGTGGGCCAGGCGCGGTGGCAGGTAGAGCATGTCGCCCGGCTCCAGCACCCATTCGGCGCTTTCTTCGAATTCGGCGAGGATGCGCAGGTCTGCGTGTTGCAGCAGCGGGCTTTCGGAGTTGCACATCTGGCCGATTTTCCAGTTGCGCTTGCCTTGGGCTTGCAGCAGGAACACATCGTAGTTGTCGAAGTGCGGGCCAACGCTGCCGCCGGGTGCGGCAAAGCTGATCATCACGTCGTCGATGCGCCAGCTTGGCAGGAAGCGGAACTGCTCCAGCAGCTCGGCGACTTCCGGCACGAACTGGTCGACGGCTTGTACCAGCAGGGTCCACTCGCGCTCAGGCAGCGCGCCGAAAGCATCTTCGGCGAACGGGCCGCGACGCAGCTCCCACGGACGTTCGCCGTGTTCGATCACCAGGCGCGACTCGACTTCTTCTTCCAGGGCCAGGCCGGCCAGTTCGTCGGCGTCGATCGGGCTTTCGAAATCGGGGATCGCCTGGCGGATCAGCAGCGGTTTTTTCTGCCAGTAGTCGCGCAGGAATTCCCGTGCCGTGATGCCGCCCAGAAGTTGAAGAGGGATGTCAGGATTCATGTGTAACCTATTGAAAGAAAGCACTTTTCAGACTGGAATAAAAACGCCCGGCGCGGCCGGGCGTCTCAAAGGGTCTTGCGATGATCAGATGCGCTTGGCTTGCTCTACAGCGTTGCCGATGTAGTTGGCCGGGGTGAGCAGTTTCAGCTCGGCCTTGGCCGCGGCTGGCATGTCCAGGCCGTCGATGAAAGTTTGCAGCGCCTCGGGGCTGATGCCCTTGCCGCGCGTCAATTCTTTCAGCTTCTCGTACGGGTTTTCGATGTTGTAGCGACGCATCACGGTCTGGATCGGCTCGGCCAGGACTTCCCAGCACGCGTCCAGGTCAGCGGCGATCTTCTGCGCGTTGAGCTCCAGCTTGCTGATGCCTTTGAGGCTGGCTTCGTACGCGATCACGCTGTGAGCGAAGCCCACGCCGAGGTTGCGCAGTACGGTGGAGTCGGTCAGGTCGCGCTGCCAGCGGGAGATCGGCAACTTGCTGGCCAGGTGCTGGAACAGGGCGTTGGCGATGCCGAGGTTGCCTTCGGAGTTTTCGAAGTCGATCGGGTTGACCTTGTGCGGCATGGTCGACGAACCGATTTCACCGGCAATGGTGCGCTGCTTGAAGTAGCCCAGGGAGATGTAGCCCCAGATATCGCGATCGAAGTCGATCAGGATGGTGTTGAAGCGCGCAATGGCGTCGAACAGCTCGGCGATGTAGTCGTGCGGCTCGATCTGCGTGGTGTACGGGTTGAAACCCAGGCCCAGCTCGTCTTCGATGAAGGCGCGGGCGTTTTCTTCCCAGTCGATTTCCGGGTAGGCGGAGAGGTGGGCGTTGTAGTTGCCCACGGCGCCGTTGATCTTGCCCAGCAGCGGCACGGCGGCGACCTGAGCGATCTGACGCTCCAGGCGGTACACCACGTTGGCCAGTTCTTTGCCCAGGGTGGTCGGCGAGGCCGGCTGACCGTGGGTGCGCGACAGCATCGGCACGTCGGCGAAGCGGATCGCCAGTTCACGGATGGCGTTGGCGGTCTGGCGCATCAGCGGCAGCATCACGTCATCACGGCCTTCGCGCAGCATCAGGGCGTGGGACAGGTTGTTGATGTCCTCGCTGGTGCAGGCAAAGTGGATGAACTCGCTGACCTGGGCCAGTTCCGGCAGCTTGGCGGCTTGCTCTTTGAGCAGGTACTCGATGGCTTTGACGTCGTGGTTGGTGGTGCGCTCGATCTCTTTCACACGCTCGGCGTGCTCCAGGGAAAAGTTTTCCGCCAGGGTGTTGAGCACAGCGTTGGCTTCGGCGGAAAACGCCGGCACTTCGCTGATGGCGGGGTGAGCGGCCAGGCGCTGGAGCCAGCGCACTTCAACCAGAACACGAGCACGGATCAGACCGTATTCGCTGAAAATAGGGCGCAGGGCCTGGGTTTTGCCGGCGTAGCGGCCGTCAACAGGGGAAACCGCAGTGAGCGAAGAGAGCTGCATGGGGTGTTCTCGGACAGTCGGGCAACGAAATGGGGCGCGTATCATACATGAAAAAATCCGCCGGTCCGTCGCCAACTGACCGGCGTATTACGCGTAACGCTTGAAAAAATGCGGTTGCTGCGACTTATTCGTTGCGCATCAACGGGTAAAGCTCTTTGAGCAATTTGCGCCGGCTGATCACCAACTGCCAACGATGACCGCCCAACTGGCGCCACAACCGCGCCGAACGAATACCGGCCAGGAGCAGGGCGCGGATTTTCGAGGCGTTGTTCGGTTGTTGCAGGTTGCGCATGTCGCCGTGGACCTGGATCCGCTGGCGCAAGGTGCTCAAGGTGTCCTGATACAGCGCACCGCAGGCGGCGATCACGTTTTCGTGGGCCGGGCCGAAGTGTTCCACCTGGGATTGAATCTGTGGCAGGCGCTTGCCGATGACTTCCAGCATGTCCTCGCGCTTGGCCAGTTGCCGCTCCAGGCCGAGCATCGACAGGGCGTAGCGCAACGGCTCGCGCTGCAGGGTGCTGGGGTCGCGCTCCAGGGCGCCGATCAGCGCGCGGTAGCCTTCACGCAGCGCGATGTCGTCGCCGCCGTAGACTTCCAGGGTGTCCTTGGGGTCGCGGATCAACAGGCTGCCGAGCATGCAGGTCAGTCCCGCCTCGGTGACCTGGCCGGTCTTGGCGATCTTGTCCACCAGGACGGCGGCGAGGAAGACCCCGCCCAGTGCCGTCAATTGTTCCTGGGTCGGGCTCATGCCGGGTTGCTCCAGGCTTCGGCCACTTCAATCACGCCGCCGCCCAGGCAGATTTCGCCGTCGTAGAACACCACGGACTGGCCGGGCGTGACCGCGCGTTGCGGGTCATCAAAGGTGGCGCGATAGCCGGTAGCGGTCTTTTCCAGCGTGCACGGCTGGTCGCTTTGGCGATAGCGCACCTTGGCCGTCAGGCGGCGCGGGGCGCTCAGGTCGATCGGGTTGACCCAATAGATTTCCGAAGCCAGCAGGGCGCCGGAGAACAGCAGCGGGTGCTCGTTGCCCTGGCCGACGATCAGCTCGTTGTTTTCCAGGTCCTTGACCAGCACGTACCACGGCTCTTCCCCGGCGTCTTTCAAGCCGCCGATGCCCAGGCCCTGGCGTTGGCCGATGGTGTGGTACATCAGGCCGTGGTGGCGGCCGATGACTTCACCGTCGGTGGTCTTGATCTCGCCCGGTTGTGCCGGCAGGTATTGCTTGAGGAAGTCGCTGAAGCGGCGCTCGCCGATAAAGCAGATCCCGGTGGAATCCTTCTTCTTGGCCGTGGCGAGGCCGTGCTTTTCGGCGATCTTGCGTACTTCGGGTTTTTCCAGTTCGCCCACCGGGAACAGGGTCTTGGCGATCTGCTCGCCGCCGACGGCGTGCAGGAAGTAGCTCTGGTCCTTGTTCGGGTCCAGGCCTTTGAGCAGTTCGGTGCGGCCATCGATGTCACGGCGGCGCACGTAGTGGCCGGTGGCGATCAGGTCGGCGCCCAGCATCATGGCGTAGTCGAGGAACGCCTTGAACTTGATTTCGCGGTTGCACAGGATGTCCGGGTTCGGCGTGCGACCGGCCTTGTACTCGGCCAGGAAGTGCTCGAACACGTTGTCCCAGTACTCGGCGGCGAAGTTGGCGGTGTGCAGCTTGATACCGATCTTGTCGCACACGGCCTGGGCGTCCGCCAGGTCGTCCATGGCGGTGCAATATTCCGTTCCATCGTCTTCTTCCCAGTTCTTCATGAACAGGCCTTCCACCTCATAACCCTGCTCCATGAGCAGAACGGCGGAAACGGAAGAATCCACGCCGCCGGACATGCCGACGATGACGCGCTTCTTTTGTGTGTCAGAAGGGGCTGGATCACGCATAGGGTTTCAACGGGTGTCTTGAAAAAGGACGCGATTCTATCAGGCTCGGGCCTTCAAGGCTAAAGAGAAGGGCGGATCAATTCCAGGCTGTGGCGCTGGCCGGCCAAATAATCATCGATACAGCGGATGATCAGCTCGCTGCGCCAGTCTTCGCGCACGGCCAGCAGCTCGTCACGGGTCAGCCAGCGGGCGCGGATGATGCCTTCGTCGAGTTGATAGTCCGGGTGGTGTTTCAGGGCCTTGGCGATGAAGCAAACCCGTTGATAGGTCACGCCATTGCTCGGGGCGGTGTAGAGGTAGATGCCGACGATGCCGGTGGCTTCCACATCCCAGCCGGTTTCTTCGAGGGTTTCGCGCACGGCGGCTTCGGTGAGGGTTTCATGCGGGTCGAGGTGGCCGGCGGGCTGGTTGAGTACGGCGCGGCCGTTTTTCAGTTCTTCGACCATGAGGAAGCGGCCGTTGTCTTCGACGATGGTGGCGACGGTGATGTGGGGTTGCCAGGTCATAAACGGCCTCAAGGATGATGTGGCTGGAGAAACTCGGTCGATGTGGGAGCTGGCTTGCCTGCGATGGCGGTGGGCCAGCTGCGGCGGTATCAACTGGCAGACAGCTATCGCAGGCAAGCCAGCTCCCACATTTGATTGGGTTTCTTCAATGCAATCGGGGGTGGTGCAAACAGAAACCCCGGCACTGGGCCGGGGCTTCTTTGCATCCTTACAACCTTACTTCAACTTGGCAATCGCCGCATTGAGGGTGTTGCTCGGGCGCATGGCCTTGCCTGTCAGCTCCGGGCTCGGCGCGTAGTAGCCGCCGATGTCCACTGGCTTGCCCTGTACGGCGTTGAGCTCGGCAACGATGGTTGCTTCGTTCGCGGTCAGGGTTTCGGCCAGTTCGCCGAACTGCGCTTGCAGTGCAGTGTCTTCGCTCTGGGCGGCCAGGGCTTGTGCCCAGTACAGCGCCAGGTAGAAGTGGCTGCCGCGGTTGTCGATGTTGCCGACTTTGCGCGATGGCGACTTGTTGTTGTCGAGGAACTGGCCAGTGGCCTGGTCCAGGGTCTTGGACAGGACCAGGGCTTTCGGGTTGTTGTACGTCACACCCAAATGCTCAAGGGAAGCCGCCAGGGCCAGGAACTCGCCCAGGGAATCCCAGCGCAGGAAGTTCTCTTCCACCAGTTGCTGCACGTGCTTCGGAGCCGAACCGCCGGCGCCGGTTTCGAACAGGCCGCCGCCGTTCATCAGCGGCACGATGGACAGCATCTTGGCGCTGGTGCCCAATTCCATGATCGGGAACAGGTCGGTCAGGTAGTCGCGCAGTACGTTGCCGGTCACCGAGATGGTGTCCAGGCCCTTGCGGGTGCGCTCCAGGGTGAACTTCATCGCATCGACCGGGGCCATGATGCGGATGTCCAGGCCTTCGGTGTTGTGGTCTTTCAGGTAGGCCTGAACTTTCTCGACCACGACGCCGTCGTGCGCACGCTTAGGGTCCAGCCAGAAGATCGCTGGGGTGTTGCTGGCGCGAGCACGGTTGACGGCCAGTTTGACCCAGTCCTGGATCGGCGCGTCTTTGGTCTGGCACATGCGGAAGATGTCGCCGGCTTCGACGTTCTGTTCCATCAGCAGGTTGCCCTTGCTGTCGGTGACGCGGACTACGCCGTCAGCCTTGATCTGGAAGGTCTTGTCGTGGGAACCGTACTCTTCGGCTTTCTTCGCCATCAGGCCAACGTTTGGCACGCTGCCCATGGTGGTTGGGTCGAACGCGCCATTGGCCTTGCAGTCTTCGATGACGGCTTGGTAGATGGTGGCGTAGCAGCGATCCGGGATCACGGCCTTGGTGTCGTGCAGCTGGCCGTCGGTGCCCCACATCTTGCCGGAGTCACGGATCATCGCTGGCATCGAGGCGTCGACGATGACGTCGCTCGGTACGTGCAGGTTGGTGATGCCTTTGTCGGAGTTGACCATCGCCAGGGAAGGGCGAGCGGCGTAGACCGCCTGGATGTCGGCTTCGATCTGCGCTTGCTGGTCGGCCGGCAGGGCCTTGATGCGAGCGTACAGGTCGCCGATGCCGTTGTTCAGGTTGAAGCCGATCTGCTCCAGCACGACAGCGTGCTTGGCCAGGGCGTCTTTATAGAACTCGGCAACGATCTGGCCGAACATGATCGGGTCGGAGACCTTCATCATGGTGGCTTTCAGGTGGACCGACAGCAGCACGCCTTGTTGCTTGGCGTCTTCGATTTCAGCGGCGATGAACGCGCGCAGGGCTTTCTTGCTCAGTACGGCGGTGTCGATGATTTCGCCGGCCTGTACCGAAGTCTTTTCCTTCAGGACAGTGGCGGTGCCGTCTTGGGCGATCAGTTCGATCTTCACGGCGTCAGCGGCTTCGATCTGTACGGCTTTTTCGCTGCCGTAGAAGTCGCCGTTGTTCATGTGGGCGATGTGCGACTTGGAGTCGGCCGCCCAGGCGCCCATCTTGTGCGGGTGCTTGCGTGCGTAGTTCTTGACCGACAGCGGTGCGCGGCGGTCGGAGTTGCCTTCGCGCAGTACCGGGTTCACGGCGCTGCCCTTGACCTTGTCGTAACGTGCACGGGTTTCTTTTTCCGCGTCGGTGGTTACGGTTTCCGGGTAGTCCGGCAGGGCGTAGCCCTGGGCCTGCAGTTCCTTGATCGCGGCTTGCAGCTGCGGGGTCGAGGCGCTGATGTTAGGCAGCTTGATGATGTTGGCTTCAGGCGTAACGGCCAGGTCGCCCAGTTCGGCGAGGTGGTCCGGGATAGCCTTGGCGCCCAGTTGCTCGGGGAAGCTTGCGAGGATGCGCGCGGCGAGGGAGATGTCGCGGGTTTCCACGGCAATATCAGCGGAAGCGGTGAAGGCCTCTACGATAGGCAGCAGTGAATAGGTGGCGAGGGCCGGGGCTTCGTCGGTGAAGGTGTAGATGATCTTCGAGCGGGTGGGCATATTCGGATTAACTCTCTTCTTTGCTGAAAGCGTGCGCAGAAACTCGAGATGCGCCGGGTGGAGCGCGTTCGTTCAAAGTCATCCATGAGCGAAATGTCGAGGTTTCTTCGCGGTGATGTTGGGTTGCATCAGTCGAGCGTCAAGCGTTTGGACTATTGTAATAGTCCTGCTTTCTGGCTGAAGGCTACTGTCTAGAGCGGTCAGCCGTCGTGACTCTTGGGTCAGCGGCGGCATTATACATAGGTCGCTATGCTTACGCCGAGCCTTCATACAAAAGGTGTGTCGTCCATTGGTCTAAAGGTCGCAGGTGCCGAGCTACGCCAAAAGTCGCAGGATGTGCTCAGGATTGGCGATTTTGCCTTTGATTTCAGGCTTGTAGGCGACTAAATATGCTGTTTTCGATGCAAGTGAGCATGGCGCGAGGTTTCGGTCGTCATTTATCTGGAGTAGGCTCGAACGCAGCCAGATGTTCAATCCATAGATGGAGTTCAGCATGGGATACAAGAAGATTCAGGTTCCAGCCGTCGGCGACAAAATCACCGTCAATGCAGACCATTCTCTCAATGTTCCTGATCACCCAATCATCCCGTTTATCGAAGGTGACGGTATCGGCGTCGACATCAGCCCGGTGATGATCAAGGTGGTCGACGCCGCTGTTGAAAAAGCCTACGGCGGCAAGCGCAAGATCTCGTGGATGGAGGTGTATGCCGGCGAAAAGGCCACGCAAGTCTACGACCAGGACACCTGGCTGCCCCAGGAAACCCTGGATGCGGTCAAGGATTACGTGGTTTCCATTAAAGGCCCGCTGACCACGCCGGTGGGTGGCGGCATCCGTTCGCTGAACGTGGCCCTGCGCCAGCAGCTCGACCTGTATGTGTGCCTGCGCCCGGTGCGCTGGTTCGAAGGCGTGCCGAGCCCGGTGAAAAAGCCGGGGGATGTGGACATGACCATCTTCCGCGAGAACTCCGAGGATATTTACGCCGGCATCGAATGGAAAGCCGGTTCGCCGGAAGCCATCAAGGTGATCAAGTTCCTCAAGGAGGAAATGGGCGTTACCAAAATTCGTTTTGACCAGGATTGCGGGATTGGCGTGAAGCCGGTTTCCAAGGAAGGCACCGAACGTCTGGCGCGTAAGGCCCTGCAATATGTAGTGGATAACGATCGCGACTCGCTGACCATCGTGCATAAAGGCAACATCATGAAGTTCACCGAAGGCGCCTTTAAAGAGTGGGCCTACGGGATTGCCGAGAAAGAGTTCGGCGCGACGTTGCTCGATGGCGGCCCTTGGATGCAATTCAAGAACCCGAAGACCGGCAAGAATGTCGTGGTTAAAGATGCCATTGCTGACGCCATGCTCCAGCAGATCCTGCTGCGTCCGGCCGAGTATGATGTAATCGCCACCCTCAACCTCAATGGTGATTACCTGTCTGACGCCTTGGCGGCAGAAGTGGGTGGTATTGGTATTGCGCCAGGGGCCAATCTGTCTGACACCGTAGCGATGTTCGAAGCAACCCACGGCACTGCGCCGAAATATGCGGGCAAGGACCAGGTCAACCCCGGTTCGCTGATCCTGTCGGCGGAGATGATGCTGCGCCATATGGGCTGGACCGAAGCGGCCGACCTGATCATCAAGGGCACCAATGGTGCGATTTCGGCCAAGACCGTGACCTACGACTTCGAGCGCTTGATGGATGGCGCGAAATTGGTGTCATCGTCCGGCTTTGGTGAGGCGTTGATCTCGCACATGTAAAGGCAATACAAATAAAGGCCACCCCAAGCTGATTGGGGTGGCCTTTTTTTATCGCGGCGCTCTCACTTGTCGGCGGATCAGGCCGTTTGTTTCTTTTCTTTGTGAGTGTGCGAATGTGCGTGATCGTCAGGCTGCGGTTGTATGGCGTTGGTGATTGCCACGGCGTGCAGCCCTTTGGGTCCTTGAATAATCTCAAAATTCACAGGTTGCCCCGCTTTCAGCGTCTTGTATCCATCCATTTGGATCGCTGAGTAATGCGCAAAAAGATCTTCGCTTTTACCATCTTCAACGACGAAGCCGTAGCCTTTGGCATTGTTGAACCACTTGACCTTACCACTAGCCATCTCCATATCCCTCTGCACCAGACTCCATCACTGGAGTATCATCCAGTTTATCCGTCCTAACCCGAATAAATAAGGTTGACTGCGCGGACCTTTTTTACCCACTGTGGGTTCTATTGGTTGTAACACTGATTTGCCGATAGTCAAGGCGACCAGTCGGTCAGAGTTGAAATTCTGACAGGTCGCCCCCACCACTGTATTTGAACCACTGACGAACCTTTCTTTCCATGCATGCAAACAGCCAGATTCGACTAACATTCAATCAGGATCGCCCGGATCAGGAACATGATGACGACGGTTCTGCAGGCGTTGCTGTCCAGGAGGCCAAGCCTGCTCTACAGGCGCCGCCGATGTACAAGGTGGTTTTGTTCAATGATGACTACACACCGATGGATTTCGTCGTCGAAGTGCTCGAGGTGTTTTTTAACCTGAACCGCGAGTTGGCGACCAAGGTAATGCTGGCCGTTCATACAGAAGGACGGGCAGTATGTGGAGTGTTTACCCGCGACATCGCCGAGACAAAGGCCATGCAGGTCAACCAGTACGCCAGGGAAAGCCAGCATCCGCTACTCTGTGAAATCGAGAAGGACGGTTAACGCCGACCACTTGGGTATGAGGTGAAGCTATGTTAAACCGCGAGCTCGAAGTCACCCTCAATCTTGCCTTCAAGGAGGCCCGTTCGAAGCGTCATGAATTCATGACCGTCGAACACCTGCTGCTGGCACTTTTGGATAACGAAGCAGCCGCCACCGTCTTGCGTGCGTGCGGCGCCAACCTCGACAAACTCAAGCATGATCTGCAGGAGTTTATCGACTCCACAACGCCACTTATTCCAGTCCACGATGAAGACCGTGAAACCCAGCCAACCCTGGGCTTCCAGCGGGTGCTTCAGCGTGCCGTGTTCCATGTGCAGAGCTCCGGTAAGCGTGAAGTCACGGGCGCCAATGTGCTTGTGGCGATCTTCAGCGAACAGGAAAGCCAGGCAGTGTTCCTGCTCAAGCAGCAGAGCGTTGCCCGTATTGATGTCGTCAACTACATCGCCCACGGTATCTCCAAGGTGCCCGGGCACGGCGATCATTCCGAGGGTGAGCAGGATATGCAGGACGACGAGGGCGGTGAGTCTTCTTCTTCGGGCAATCCATTGGATGCCTATGCCAGCAACCTCAACGAACTGGCGCGCCAGGGGCGGATCGATCCGCTGGTGGGGCGGGAGCTTGAAGTTGAGCGCGTAGCGCAGATCCTCGCACGTCGTCGCAAGAACAACCCGTTGCTGGTGGGTGAGGCGGGCGTGGGTAAAACCGCGATTGCCGAAGGCCTGGCCAAGCGCATCGTCGATAACCAGGTGCCGGATCTGCTGGCCAACAGTGTCGTCTACTCCCTGGACCTGGGCGCCTTGCTCGCCGGGACCAAGTACCGTGGCGATTTCGAGAAGCGCTTCAAGGCGTTGCTCGGCGAGCTGAAAAAACGCCCGCAGGCGATCCTGTTTATCGACGAAATTCACACCATCATCGGTGCGGGTGCGGCGTCTGGCGGGGTGATGGACGCCTCCAACCTGCTCAAGCCGTTGCTGTCGTCGGGTGATATCCGTTGCATCGGCTCGACCACGTTCCAGGAATTTCGCGGCATCTTCGAGAAAGACCGCGCCCTGGCGCGTCGCTTCCAGAAAGTCGACGTGTCCGAGCCTTCGGTTGAAGACACCATCGGCATCCTGCGCGGGCTCAAGGGGCGTTTCGAAGCGCACCATGGCATCGAGTACACCGACGAGGCCCTGCGTGCAGCGGCCGAGCTGGCGTCACGCTACATCAATGATCGGCATATGCCGGACAAGGCCATCGACGTGATCGACGAGGCGGGCGCCTATCAGCGCCTGCAGCCGGTCGAGAAGCGTGTGAAGCGCATCGACGTGCCTCAGGTCGAGGACATCGTCGCGAAGATCGCGCGTATTCCGCCTAAACACGTCAACAGTTCCGATAAGGAGCTGCTGCGTAACCTGGAGCGCGATCTCAAGCTCACCGTGTTTGGCCAGGATGCGGCCATCGACGCGCTGTCCACCGCGATCAAGCTGTCCCGTGCGGGGCTCAAGGCGCCGGACAAGCCGGTGGGTTCGTTCCTGTTCGCAGGCCCCACTGGTGTCGGCAAGACCGAGGCGGCGCGGCAGTTGGCCAAGGCCATGGGGATCGAGTTGGTGCGGTTCGACATGTCCGAATACATGGAGCGGCACACTGTGTCGCGCCTGATCGGTGCGCCTCCGGGCTATGTCGGCTTCGACCAGGGCGGTTTGCTGACCGAAGCGATCACCAAGCAACCGCATTGCGTATTGCTGCTCGATGAAATCGAGAAGGCCCACCCGGAAGTCTTCAACCTGCTCCTGCAGGTGATGGACCACGGGACCCTGACCGACAACAACGGGCGCAAGGCGGACTTCCGTAACGTGATCGTGATCATGACCACCAACGCCGGTGCCGAAACGGCCGCGCGGGCCTCGATCGGCTTCAGCCATCAGGATCACTCTTCCGATGCGATGGAAGTGATCAAGAAGAGCTTTACGCCGGAGTTCCGCAACCGCCTGGACACCATTATCCAGTTTGGTCGCCTCAGCCATGAGGTCATCAAAAGCGTGGTGGACAAGTTCCTTACCGAGCTTCAAGCGCAGTTGGAAGACAAGCGCGTGCAGCTGGAAGTGACGGACGCGGCACGCAGCTGGCTGGCCGAAGGTGGCTACGACGCGGCAATGGGCGCACGCCCGATGGCGCGTCTGATCCAGGACAAGATCAAGCGGCCCTTGGCCGAAGAGATCCTGTTCGGCGAGCTTTCCGACCATGGTGGCGTGGTGCATATCGACCTGAAGGATGGCGAGCTGACCTTCGAGTTCGAGACCACGGCTGAAATGGCCTGATCGTTGATTGCAACACAGCAAAAAGGCGCCGAAAGGCGCCTTTTTGCTATCTCCAGGTTTGGAATACCGCCTTCAAGACAACAGAGATCAAATGTGGGAGCTGGCTTGCCTGCGATAGCGGTGTATCAGCTAAAAAATTCTTCTCTGACCGACCGCTATCGCAGGCAAGCCAGCTCCCACAGGGAATTCAGGGTGTTCGGTAAATAGCGCACACACAAAAACGCCCGGCATAACCGGGCGTCTTGTATTGACTTGCTTAGCGAGCGCGGTAAGTGATGCGCCCTTTGCTCAAGTCATAGGGCGTCAGCTCGACGCGCACTTTGTCACCGGTAAGAATACGAATGTAGTTCTTGCGCATCTTGCCGGAGATATGCGCGGTTACGACGTGCCCATTTTCCAACTCCACACGAAACATGGTGTTGGGCAGGGTGTCGACGACAGTGCCTTCCATTTCGAAGCTGTCTTCTTTCGACATGCAGTAAAGCCCTCGGTATCCAGTGAATGGCCCGGTGCAACTGCGCCAGGCAAAAGCGGCGTGCATTGTGCCCGAAAAAGGGTGTTTAAGCCAAGGGGTTCTAGTTAAGCGTGACCCATCTTTGATTAATCAGCAGTTCTATGGGGCGATATTGGGTCTTGTAGTTCATCTTTTTGCAGTTTTTGATCCAGTAACCCAGGTACACCGCCTCCAGTTCCAGGCGCAGGGCTTCACCGATTTGCCACAGGATCGCAAAGCGCCCCAGGCTGCGGCGCTCTTCGGCGGGCTCGTAGAAGGTGTACACCGCCGACAGCCCGTTGGGCAGCAGGTCGGTCACGGCGACGGCCACCAGCCGACCGTCGAGGCGGAACTCGTAGAAGCGCGAGAAGGGCAGGTCGCGCACCAGGAAGGTGGAAAACTGGTCGCGGCTGGGCGGAAACATATCGCCGTCAGCGTGGCGTTGTTCGATGTAGCGCTGGTAAAGGTCGAAATATTCTTCGCTGTAGCGTGGCTTGGTGGCGGTCACCGTCAGGTCGGCATTGCGCTTGAGAATGCGCTTCTGGTTACGGTCCGGCAGAAATTGCGCCACAGGAATGCGCGCCGGTACACAGGCATTGCAATTCTGGCAATGGGGGCGGTACAGGTGGTCGCCGCTGCGCCGAAAGCCCATTTCCGAGAGGTCGGCGTACACGTGCACGTCCATCGGCTGGCTGGGGTCGAGGAACAGGGTGGGGGCCTGCTCGTCGGGCAGGTAGCTGCAAGAGTGGGCTTGAGTGGCATAAAACTTCAAGCGCGCCAACTCGGTCATGATCAACCCTCGGGGTAAGCTTTGAAACAAGTGTAAGCCACGTGCGCGAAAGTCGCCTAGGAAACCCAGGGTCCGGCATTGGGTTGGTCCAGATGGTCGTGCAGGTACTGTGCAAAGTCACTGCGCGGGATGGCGCGGGCGCCCAGGCTGTGCAGGTGATCGTTGGGCATCTGGCAGTCGATCAGCACAAAACCCCAGGCCTGCAACTGCCGGGTCAGGGTGGCGAAGCCGAATTTCGAGGCATTGTCGGCACGGCTGAACATGGATTCGCCAAAGAACAATTGGCCCATTGCCAGGCCATAGAGCCCGCCCACCAGCTTGCCCTCGTCCCACACCTCGACGGAATGCGCGTAACCGCGCTGGTGCAGCGCCAGGTAGGCGTCCTGGATGCCTTCGGTGATCCAGGTGCCATCGGCATAGGCACGAGGTGCGGCGCAGGCCTGGATGACGGCGGCGAAGTCCTGGTCGAAGGTCACGGTATAGCGTTGTTGGCGCAACAGTTTGCCGAGGCTGCGGGACACATGCAGTTCTTCGGGGAAAATCACTGTGCGCGGGTCGGGTGACCACCAGAGGATCGGCTGGCCCTCCGAGAACCACGGAAAGCAGCCGTGGCGGTAAGCCTGCACCAGGCGTTCGGCCGACAGGTCGCCACCGGCGGCCAGCAGGCCATTGGGTTCGCGCATGGCCTTGGCCAGCGGCGGGAAGGTCAGGGAGTCACGTTGCAACCAGGTCAGCATGGCATCCAGGCTTGAGGAAGGGGAGGGGAGCGGCAGGTGCCGCGCGTGAGGGTGATTATTGTCGACGCGGCGCCTCAGGGCCAGCCCGAATCGGGCGCAAGTCAGGATTAGCGTGAGCGGGTGTTTCTGCAACTCTCTGCCGGGGATGTGGTCGTAACCGGGGTTACACCATGCAGGCCATTTGCCAAGCTTGCCTTGTTTGGTAAAAACAGCCCATAAGCCTTTGTCAGCAAAGACAATGCATGCTCAAATTGAACATGTTGCAACACTTGAATTGTCTATGCTGCCGGGGGAAGGGCAAGGGCGTGGCAACGGGGGCACAAACCCGTACAATGCGGGCACTGTGGCGTTATCGCCGTTTCACCGCTTCTTCTCCCAGTGTTAAACGTAGAATCAACGACGTTCGTTTATTTTTCAGCTGCTCGGATTGGGCAGTGGTTGCAGTCATTCAATAGATGGACGCGCTAAAAGCGCAGGAAAAGACCCGTTTTGAAGAAATCCGCCGCAACACCTAAAGCAGCAGTCGTGCCGGCCTGGCGCCAGCACCTGCACTACCGCCTCAAGGAAGGTGCGCTGATCGCGATCGGCGCCCTGTGCCTGTTCCTGATGATGGCCTTGCTCACCTATGGCAAGGACGATCCAGGCTGGAGCCACAACAGCAAGATCGACGACGTACAGAACTTTGGCGGCCCCGCCGGTTCCTACAGCGCCGATATCCTGTTCATGGTGTTGGGTTACTTCGCATATATCTTCCCCTTGCTGCTGGCGATCAAGACCTGGCAGATCTTCCGCCAGCGCCACGAACCGTGGCAGTGGAGCGGCTGGCTGTTCTCCTGGCGCCTGATCGGCCTGGTGTTCCTGGTGTTGTCCGGCGCGGCCCTGGCCCATATCCATTTCCATGCACCCACCGGCCTGCCGGCGGGCGCCGGTGGTGCGCTGGGCGAAAGCCTGGGCGACCTGGCGCGCAAGACCCTGAACATCCAGGGCAGCACGCTGATGTTCATTGCCCTGTTCCTGTTCGGCCTGACCGTGTTCACCGACCTGTCGTGGTTCAAGGTGATGGACGTGACCGGCAAGATCACCCTCGACCTGCTGGAGCTGTTCCAGGGCGCCGCCAACCGCTGGTGGGCCGCACGGGTCGACCGCAAGCGCATGGTCGCGCAACTGCGTGAAGTGGACACCCGCGTCAACGAAGTGGTGGCCCCGAGCACGCCGGATCGCCGTGAGCAGGCCAAGGTCAAGGAGCGCCTGATCGAGCGCGAGCAGGCCCTGAGCAAGCACATGTCGGACCGCGAGAAGCAGGTGCCACCGGTGATCGCTCCCGCGCCGCCCAAGGCCCCCGAGCCGAGTGCCCGTGTGCAGAAAGAGAAGCAGGCGCCGCTGTTTGTCGACAGCGCCGTCGAAGGCACCTTGCCGCCGATCTCGATTCTCGACCCGGCCGAAAAGAAACAACTCAACTATTCCCCGGAGTCGCTGGCTGCCGTCGGCCATCTGCTGGAAATCAAACTGAAGGAATTCGGCGTCGAAGTGACCGTGGACTCAATCCACCCCGGTCCCGTCATCACCCGTTACGAAATCCAGCCGGCTGCGGGCGTCAAGGTCAGCCGCATCTCCAACCTGGCGAAAGACCTGGCCCGCTCTCTGGCCGTAACCAGCGTGCGCGTTGTGGAAGTGATCCCCGGCAAGACCACCGTGGGCATCGAGATTCCCAACGAAGACCGCCAGATCGTGCGCTTCTCCGAAGTGCTGTCGACGCCTGAATACGACAACTTCAAGTCGCCGGTCACCCTGGCCCTGGGCCATGACATCGGCGGCAAGCCGGTGATCACCGACCTGGCGAAAATGCCCCACCTGCTGGTGGCCGGTACCACCGGTTCCGGTAAGTCGGTGGGCGTGAACGCGATGATCCTGTCGATCCTGTTCAAGTCCGGCCCGGACGACGCCAAGCTGATCATGATCGACCCGAAGATGTTGGAACTGTCGATCTACGAAGGCATCCCGCACCTGCTGTGCCCGGTCGTCACCGACATGAAGGACGCCGCCAATGCCCTGCGCTGGAGCGTGGCCGAGATGGAGCGGCGCTACAAGCTGATGGCGAAGATGGGCGTGCGCAACCTGGCGGGCTTCAACGCCAAGATCAAGGAAGCCCACGATCGTGGCGAGACCATTGATGACCCGTTGTACAAGCGCGAAAGCATTCATGACGAAGCGCCGAAACTGACCAAGCTGCCGACCATCGTGGTGGTGGTGGACGAATTCGCCGACATGATGATGATCGTCGGCAAGAAGGTCGAAGAACTCATCGCCCGTATCGCCCAGAAGGCCCGTGCGGCCGGTATCCACTTGATCCTCGCGACCCAGCGTCCGTCGGTGGATGTGATCACCGGTCTGATCAAGGCCAACATCCCGACGCGCATGGCGTTTCAGGTATCGAGCAAGATCGACTCCCGGACCATCATCGACCAGGGTGGCGCCGAGCAACTGCTGGGCCACGGCGACATGCTCTACATGCCACCAGGCACCAGCCTGCCGATCCGCGTACACGGCGCCTTTGTTTCCGATGATGAAGTGCACCGCGTGGTGGAAGCCTGGAAGTTGCGCGGAGCACCTGAATACAACGACGACATCCTCAACGGCGTCGAAGAAGCCGGCAGCGGCTTCGAGAATGGCGGCGGTGGCGGTGACGACGATGCGGAAACCGATGCCCTGTACGACGAAGCCGTGGCCTTCGTGCTCGAGAGCCGCCGCGCCTCGATTTCTGCGGTGCAGCGCAAGCTGAAGATCGGCTACAACCGCGCCGCCCGCATGATCGAAGCCATGGAAATGGCTGGCGTTGTGACCGCCATGAACACCAACGGCTCGCGCGAAGTCATCGCCCCCGGGCAGATGCGCGACTGACCCCGTGCCGCGTGGCAGCACGCGGCGCGCCCTTACGACTCAATGAGGACTCCCATGCGCCTTATCCGCATGCTGTTGTTGCCGGCACTGGCCCTGACCGCTGTTTCGGCCCACGCCGACCCGGCCTCCGTCGCCAGCCTGACCAACCTGTTGGACAAATCCAAGACCCTGACCGCGCGCTTCTCCCAGCTGACCCTGGACGGCGGCGGCACCCAGTTGCAGGAAACCGCCGGCGAAATGGCCGTGCAGCGCCCTGGCCTGTTCTTCTGGAAGACCGACGCGCCGAACGAGCAGACCATCGTCTCCAACGGCCAGAAGGTCACCCTGTGGGACCCGGACCTGGAGCAGGTGACCATCAAGAAGCTCGACCCGCGCCTGAACCAGACCCCGGCGCTGTTGCTGTCGGGCGATGTGTCGAAGATCAGCGACAGCTTCGAGATCACCTCCAGGCAAACCAGCAACGTGATCGAGTTCACCCTCAAGCCGAAGTCCAAGGACACGCTGTTTGACACCCTGTCCCTGTCGTTCGGCAACGGCGTGATCAACAACATGCGCCTGATCGACAGCGTCGGCCAACGCACCGATATCCTGTTCTCCGGGGTCAAGGCCAACCAGCCGGTGCCTGCCTCCACGTTCAAGTTCGACATCCCCAAGGGTGCCGACGTGATCCAGGAGTAAAACGCTGCCCATGGACCTGTTTCGCAGTGACCCGATTGCCCAGCCCCTGGCCGCGCGCTTGCGCTCGACCAACCTGGATGAGTACGTCGGCCAGGAGCACCTGCTCGCTCGCGGCAAGCCTTTGCGTGAAGCCCTGGAGCAAGGTGCGCTGCACTCGATGATTTTCTGGGGGCCGCCCGGGGTGGGTAAAACCACCCTGGCGCGCCTGCTGGCGAAAGTCTCGGATGCACACTTCGAAACGGTCTCGGCGGTACTCGCCGGGGTCAAGGAGATCCGCCAGGCGGTCGAGGTGGCCAAGCAGCAGGCCGGGCAATACGGCAAGCGCACCATCCTGTTCGTCGACGAAGTGCATCGCTTCAACAAGTCACAGCAGGATGCGTTCCTGCCCTATGTGGAAGACGGCACGCTGATCTTTATCGGCGCCACCACCGAAAACCCGTCGTTCGAATTGAACAACGCCTTGCTCTCGCGGGCGCGGGTCTATGTGCTCAAGAGTCTGGACGAAGTGGCGATGCAAAAGCTGCTGCACCGCGCCTTGAGCGAAGACAAGGGCTTGGGCAAGCGCCAGCTGAGTGTCAGTGAGGAAGGCTTCAAGATTCTGCTGAGCGCCGCCGATGGCGACGGGCGGCGCTTCCTCAACCTGCTGGAAAACGCCTCCGACCTGGCGGAAGACGGCAGCGAGATCGGCGTCGACCTGCTGCAAAGTCTGCTGGGTGACACCCGCCGGCGTTTCGACAAGGGCGGTGAAGCCTTCTACGACCAGATCTCGGCGCTGCACAAATCCGTGCGTGGCTCCAACCCCGACGGTGCGCTGTACTGGTTTGCGCGCATGATCGACGGCGGTTGCGACCCGTTGTACCTGGCCCGTCGCGTGGTGCGCATGGCCAGCGAAGACATCGGCAACGCCGACCCGCGTGCGCTGAGCCTGTGCCTGGCGGCATGGGACGTGCAGGAACGCCTCGGCAGCCCGGAAGGCGAGTTGGCCGTGGCCCAGGCCATCACCTACCTGGCCTGCGCGCCGAAAAGCAATGCGGTGTACATGGGCTTCAAGTCCGCCTTGCGCGCCGCCGCTGAATACGGCTCCCTTGAGGTGCCGATGCACCTGCGCAATGCGCCGACGAAGCTGATGAAACAGCTGGGCTACGGTGATGAATACCGCTACGCCCATGACGAGCCGGACGCTTATGCCGCCGGCGAAGACTACTTCCCCGATGAGCTGGAACCGCTGCCGCTCTATCAGCCGGTGCCCCGTGGCCTGGAGCTGAAAATCGGCGAAAAGCTGAATCACCTCGCCCAACTCGATCGACTCAGCCCCAGACAGCGGAGAAAGTAGTGCTCAAGACGATTCTTGCCGTGTCCGCAGCCGGCATCGCTGGTACATTATTGCGTTTCGCCACCGGTACCTGGGTCAGCGCCCATTGGCCGAAGCATTTTTATGCGGCGACCCTGGCGGTCAACCTGGTGGGCTGCTTGATTATCGGGCTGTTGTACGGCTGGTTCCTGTTGCGCCCGGAAGTGCCGATTGAGATTCGCGCCGGCTTGATTGTCGGCTTTGTAGGCGGTCTGACGACCTTTTCATCCTTTTCACTGGATACGCTGCGCCTGCTGGAAAGCGGGCAAGCCCTGGTTGCCTTCGGGTACCTGGGCGTCAGCGTGTTCGGCGGGCTGCTCGCCACCTGGGCTGGCCTGTCCCTGACCAAACTTTGATAAACGAGAGACCGACATGCTCGATTCCAAACTGTTACGTAGCAACCTTCAGGACGTAGCGGACCGCCTGGCATCCCGTGGCTTTGCCCTGGATGTTGCGCGCATCGAAGCGCTGGAAGAACAGCGCAAGACCGTCCAGACCCGCACCGAAGCACTGCAGGCTGAGCGTAATGCCCGTTCCAAATCCATCGGTCAGGCCAAGCAGCGCGGCGAAGACATCGCGCCGCTGATGGCCGACGTCGAGCGCATGGGCACTGAGCTGTCCGACGGCAAGGTCGAGCTGGAAGGCATCCAGTCCGAGCTGGACTCGATCCTGCTGGGCATCCCCAACATCCCGCACGAGTCCGTGCCGGTGGGTGAAGACGAAGACGGTAACGTCGAAGTGCGCCGCTGGGGCACGCCAAAAGCCTTTGATTTCGCGGTCAAGGATCACGTCGCCCTGGGCGAATTGACCGGTGGCCTGGACTTCGAAACCGCCGCCAAGATGTCGGGTGCACGTTTCTCCCTGCTGCGTGGTCCGGTGGCCCGCCTGCACCGCGCCCTGGCGCAGTTCATGATCAACCTGCACACCGGCGAGCACGGCTACGAAGAAGCCTACACGCCGTACCTGGTACAGGCGCCGGCGTTGATGGGCACCAGCCAGCTGCCGAAATTCGAAGAAGACCTGTTCAAGATCAGCCGCGAAGGCGAAGCCGACCTGTACCTGATCCCGACGGCCGAAGTGTCGCTGACCAACATCGTTGCCGGCGAGATCCTCGACGCTAAAGAGCTGCCGCTGAAGTTCGTCGCCCACAGCCCATGCTTCCGCAGCGAAGCCGGTGCCTCGGGCCGCGATACCCGCGGCATGATCCGCCAGCACCAGTTCGACAAGGTCGAGATGGTGCAGATCGTCGAGCCGTCGACCTCCATGGACGCCCTGGAAGGCCTGACCGCCAACGCCGAGCGCGTCCTGCAACTGCTGGAGCTGCCGTACCGCGTCCTCGCGCTGTGCACCGGCGACATGGGTTTCAGCGCCGTGAAGACCTACGACCTCGAAGTGTGGGTGCCGAGCCAGGACAAGTACCGCGAGATCTCGTCGTGCTCCAACTGCGGTGATTTCCAGGCCCGTCGCATGCAGGCGCGTTTCCGCAACCCGGAAACCGGCAAGCCGGAACTGGTGCACACCCTCAACGGTTCGGGCCTGGCCGTAGGCCGTACCCTGGTGGCCGTGCTGGAAAACTACCAGCAGGCGGACGGTTCGATCCGTGTGCCAGACGTGCTCAAGCCGTACATGGCGGGCGTTGAGGTCATCGGCTAAATGGAATTTCTGCCGCTGTTTCATAACCTGCGCGGCAGTCGTGTGTTGGTCGTCGGTGGCGGGGAGATTGCCTTGCGCAAATCCCGGCTGCTGGCCGACGCCGGTGCGTTGCTGCGGGTGGTTGCTCCCCAGATCGAAAGCCAGCTCAACGAGTTGGTCTTGGGCAGTGGCGGGGGACTGATTTTGCGCGGTTATCAGGAGGCCGACCTCGACGGTTGCACCCTGATCATCGCCGCCACCGACGATGAAACGCTGAACGCGCAAGTGTCCAGCGATGCCAAGCGTCGGTGCGTGCCGGTCAATGTGGTCGATGCGCCGGCCTTGTGCAGCGTGATCTTCCCGGCGATTGTCGATCGTTCGCCGTTGGTGATTGCGGTGTCCAGCGGCGGCGATGCGCCGGTGCTGGCACGCTTGATCCGCGCCAAGCTGGAAACCTGGATTCCGTCCACTTATGGCCAATTGGCCGGGTTGGCGGCGCGCTTTCGTGCCCAGGTCAAAGGCTTGTACCCGTATGTGCAGCAGCGTCGCGCGTTCTGGGAAGAAGTGTTCCAGGGCCCGATTGCCGATCGCCAACTGGCCGGGCAGGGCGCCGAAGCCGAGCGTTTGCTGGTGGAAAAAGTCAACGGCAAGGCGCCCCATGCGCCAGGTGAGGTCTACCTGGTGGGCGCTGGTCCCGGCGACCCGGATCTGCTGACCTTCCGCGCACTGCGCCTGATGCAGCAAGCCGACGTGGTGCTCTACGACCGCCTCGTTGCGCCAGCGATTCTGGAACTGTGCCGCCGCGATGCCGAGCGCGTGTACGTCGGCAAGCGTCGCGCCGACCATGCCGTGCCACAGGACCAGATCAACCAGCAACTGGTGGACCTGGCCAAGCAAGGCAAGCGCGTGCTGCGCCTCAAGGGTGGCGATCCGTTCATCTTTGGCCGTGGTGGCGAGGAGATCGAAGAGCTGGCGGCCCATGGCATCCCGTTCCAGGTCGTGCCGGGCATCACGGCGGCCAGTGGTTGCGCGGCGTACGCCGGGATCCCGCTGACCCACCGCGACTATGCGCAATCGGTGCGTTTCATCACCGGGCATCTGAAGGACGGGACTTCGGACCTGCCCTGGCATGACCTGGTGGGGCCGTCCCAGACCCTGGTGTTCTACATGGGGTTGATTGGCTTGCCGATCATCTGCGAACAGCTGATCAAGCATGGACGCGCAGCCGATACCCCGGCGGCGTTGATCCAGCAAGGCACCACGTCCAACCAGCGCGTGTTTACCGGCACCCTGGCCGACTTGCCGCGCATGGTGGCGGAGCATGAAGTGCATGCGCCGACACTGGTGATCGTGGGTGAGGTGGTGGTGTTGCGTGAAAAGCTCAAGTGGTTCGAAGGCGCGCAGTCTCAGGTCTAAAGCCTAAAAGCATCGCGGGCAAGCCCGCTCCCACAGGGGATTGCATTCCAACTGTGGGAGCGGGCTTGCCCGCGATGAGGCCTTCAAGTCCAGCGAGAAACCCGGATCAGCTCCAAACTGCGTTGCCCTTCAATTTCAAGCGATCATGCTTGGTATCAAATGCTTGCAACGGGCCTTTAGGCACAATCCCCGTCGGATTGATCGTACGGTGACTGGCATAGTAATGCCCCTTGATATGCCCGAAATCCACCGTCTCGGCCACTCCCGGCCACTGATACAACTCCCGTAGCCAATTCGACAGGTTCGGATAATCCGCAATCCGCCGCAAATTGCATTTGAAGTGCCCGTAATACACCGCATCAAAGCGAATCAGCGTAGTAAACAGGCGCACATCCGCTTCGGTCAGGTATTCACCCGCCAGGTAGCGATGGTCACCCAGGTGCTGTTCCAGGTAATCCAATTCGGCAAACACATCATCAAACGCACTTTCATAGGCGTGTTGTGAAGTGGCAAAACCTGCGCGGTACACACCGTTGTTCACGGCCGGGTAAATACGCTCATTCAGTGCGTCGATGGTCGGGCGCAGCGCCTCGGGGTAGAAATCCAGAGTGTTGCCGGTCAGCCCGTTGAACGCGCTGTTGAACATGCGGATGATCTCCGCCGATTCATTACTGACGATGCGCTTGAGCTTTTTGTCCCACAACACAGGCACCGTCACCCGGCCGGTGTAGTCGGCGGTGTCAGCGGTATAGCGCTGGTGCATGAAGGCAAAATCGTCGAGGGCGTCGCCGCTGGAGCCGTGGGCCTTGTCGAAGGTCCAGCCGTTTTCCAGCATCAGCCAACTGACCACGGACACGTCGATCAGGCTTTCCAGGCCCTTGAGCTTGCGCAGGATCAGCGTGCGGTGGGCCCAGGGGCAGGCGAGGGACACATACAGGTGGTAGCGGCCGGCTTCGGCGTGGAAGCCGCCTTCGCCGCTTGGGCCGGGCGCGCCGTCGGCGGTCACCCAGTTACGGCGTTGCGCTTGTTCGCGCTGGAATGCGCCGTCCGCGCTACTTTCGTACCACTGGTCTTTCCAGTGTCCTTCGATCAGCAAACCCATGACTGGCTCCTCGGCTAATAAGCATTGGAGCCCAGTCTAAAGGGATGGGTTCGATTTAAAAGCGCAAAGACTGCGGATGAATGATCGATTAAATCGATTTATCCCGCGCATCCCAGTATTGCTGGGCCAAGGCGAAAGCCTGTTCCCGTGGGTGGCCGAGGCCGCGCAAGGCCAGGGCCATGGTGGCGATCAGCGCGAGTTGCGGGTAGCTGTCCTCTGCATCACCGCGCCACAGCGCTTTCAAATGCTCGGGTTCCAGCGTCGCTGGCTTGACGTGGCGCTGGGCGGAGAGGGCGGGCCACTCTTCGTCCCAGCTTGCGCCGCCGGTGGTGCCGTACAGGTGGCTGGCGCTGTCGGGGTTGATCTCGATCTCGCCGCCGTCACCCTTGACCACAATCACGTTGTCGCCGAGCAGGCCGCTGGCATCGCGGTGCACGCCCTGGTAGCCGGGATGGAAAATGCTTTGCAGGCCCAGGCGGGCCTGCAGCGGGTTGAGCAGGCGCGCCAGGGAGTGGATCGGCGAGCGCAGGCCCAGGGTGTTGCGCAAATCGATCATGCGTTGCAGCTGCGGCGCCCAGTCGCCCAGCGGGATAAACGCGAGGTTGCCGTGTGCATAAGCGCTTTCGACCTGCTGCCAATTGCGGCACAGCGGGATCTGCAAGCCTTCCAGCAACTGCTCGGTGTACAGCCGGCCCGCCGTGTGTGCGCCGCCGCCGTGCATAAGGATGCGCACGCCGTTTTGCGCCAGGCACTTGGCCGCCAGCAGATACCACGGCAGGTGGCGTTTCTTGCCGGCGTAGGTCGGCCAGTCCACGTCCACATTCAACGCTGGCGCGTCAAGGCGTTCGCGCACGGCTTCGGTGAAGCCGGCGAGTTCTTCCGGGCTTTCCTCCTTGTGGCGCAGCAGCATCAGGAAGGCGCCGAGCTGGGTGTCTTCGACCTTTTCGTCGAGCAGCATGCCCATGGCTTCACGGGCTTCCTCGCGGGTGAGGTTGCGCGCGCCGCGCTTGCCTTTGCCGAGGATGCGCACGAACTGCGCAAACGGGTGTTCGGCGGGGGTTTCGAGGGTCAGGGGAGCAAAGTCGGTCATAAGCAATTCGTCGGCCTGGGCAGGCCCGCCAGCTTGGCGGCGAGTTTGGCGGGAGTGCCGTTGAACAGTTTGTTGAGGTGCAGGCTGTTGCCCTTTTCCGGGCCGAGCTTCAACGCGGTGTACTTGATCAGCGGACGCGTGGCCGGGGATAGCTGGAATTCGGCGTAGAAGCCGCGCAGCAGGTCGAGGATCTGCCAGTGGTCGGGCGTCAGCTCCAGGGCTTCTGCGGCGGCCAAGGCGTTGGCGACCTCGGCGGACCAGTCGTCCAGGTTGATCAGGTAACCGTCCTTGTCCAATTCGAGGGTGCGTTCACCTACGGTCAAGGTGTTCATAGCCAGCTGTTGACCTTGTCGTAATCGAGGGACAGTTGCACGAAACCGGGATAGTCCACGCTGTCGGCCCAGTCCGGTAAGGGCAGGTTGCGCGCCTGCATGTCTTCGGCCAGCACAAATACCTTCACGCCCTTGGTGTGCAGGGCGGGGGCGTGCAGCCCGTAGGCGCCGTCGCCGCACAGCAGGATCGCGTCGTCGGCGCCGCAGATGCGCAGGCAACTGTCGAGGCGACTGTCGGAAAACGGCGAGTGAGACACCACATGTAAAGTCGACATCAGAGGGTAATCACCTGGTCGTAACGGTCAATCAATTGGGAAATAGCCTCGTTGCTCAACGGTTGCGCCTCGGTGGGCGGCGTCAAGCCACGCACGGCCATGCTGTGGCGGCAGACAAAGACATCGTCGATGCCAAACAGCCCCAATGCCTGCAGGTTGGCACTCAGGTCCTTTTGTTGCACGGCCTTGGCGTTCTGGTGCGGTGCGAGCTGAAACACGCCGTCATCCATGAACAGCAAGCCAATCGGCAAATCAAAGGCACCGCCGGCCAGCACGATATCCAGGGCTTCCCGCGCACCGGGGCCGGACCACGGCGCCTGGCGGCTGATCACCAATAGGGATTTGGACATGTCACGGCCCTCCAAAACAGATCAGGCGGTCGGCGGCCTGGGCCGCATCGTGCAACTGCCCCAGGCCCGACAACGCCCACGGGGCTTCGAGGTTCACCGCGCTGCGCTGATAACGCGAGGCTTCTTCATGATTAAGCACGCCGCGACGCAAGGCGGCGGCAATGCACACGACGCCGTCGAGCTGGTGCAGGCTGACGAACTCACGCCATTGGCGCGCGATGTCTTGCTCATCCTGGGGCGCGACAATGTTGTTGGATGCGCTGTACACGCCATCCTGATAGAAAAACAGCCGCACAATCTCGTGCCCGCCAGCCAGCGCCGCCTGGGCGAACAGCAGGGCGCGGCGCGAGGAGGGCGCGTGAGCGGCGGAAAACACGGCAATCGCAAACTTCATGGAACACTCGGCAAGCAAACGTGGGCCAATGATAAAGCCGTCGCCAGGAAAAAGCCCGCCGTGATCAAAACGGTCACTGTCGCTGATCGTTCTGACGATTGCCCGTAGGACCAAGGCTGCCTAGTCTGTGGGCAATCGAAACGGAATTGGAGTGCCCATGACAGGTCCCCTGGCGTCCCTCAAAGTGCTGGATTTCTCCACCTTGCTGCCTGGCCCGTTTGCGTCCTTGCTGCTCGCGGACATGGGCGCCGAGGTCTTGCGCATCGAATCGCCCACGCGCATGGACCTGCTGCGGGTGTTGCCGCCCCATGACCGGGGCACGTCGGCGAGCCATGCCTACCTCAATCGCAATAAACGCAGTCTGGCGCTGGACCTCAAGCAGGCCGAAGCGTTGGAGATCGTGCGCGCGTTGGTCAAGGAGTACGACATTGTGCTTGAGCAGTTTCGCCCTGGGGTGATGGAGCGGCTGGGTTTGGGTTACGAGGCGTTGAAGGCGATCAACCCAAAGCTTATTTATGTGTCGATCACCGGCTACGGCCAGACCGGCCCCTACAAGGACCGCGCCGGGCACGATATCAACTACCTGGCGCTGGCCGGTGTGGCCAGCTACACCGGGCGTGAGGACAGCGGGCCGTTGCCCCTGGGCGTGCAATTGGCGGATGTGGGCGGTGGCTCGTTGCATGCGGTGGTGGGGTTGCTGGCGGCGGTGATCGCCCGGCAGCACAGTGGCGTCGGCCAATACCTGGATGTAAGCATGACTGACTGTTCGTTCAGCCTGAATGCCATGGCCGCTGCGGGTTACCTGGCGTGTGGGGTTGAGCCTGGGAGGGAGAGCCATGTGCTCAATGGCGGCAGTTTTTATGACTATTACCGCACGCGGGATGGGCGGTGGATGTCGGTCGGCAGTCTGGAGCCGGCGTTTATGCAGCAACTGTGCGAAACGCTGGGGCGGCCTGAGTTGGCGGCGCAAGGGTTGTCGCCCAAGCCCGAGCAGCAAAAGGCCCTGAAACAGGCGTTGCAGGTTGAGTTCGAGAAACGCAGTTTTGACGAGCTTTGCGCGTTGTTCGCCGAAGTGGATGCTTGTGTCGAACCGGTGCTGAGTTTGAGTGAGGCGGTGGAGCATCCCCAGTTGAAAGCGCGGGCGTTGGTCAGCCAGGTGCCTCGGGGTGATGGTTCGAGCCAGGCGCAACTGGCGTGTCCGTTGAAGTTCTCGCAGGGTTTGCCGGCGCCTCGGCATATTGGGGTGGCGGTGGGGGCGCACAGTGACGAGGTGTTGGTGGAGTTGGGTATGAGTGCTCAGCGAATTGACGAGCTGCGGCGGTCCAGGGTGGTTGGGTAGCGTCTGGGCTGGCGCTATCGCAGGCAAGCCAGCTCCCACATTTTGACCGCGCCGCCGATCCCATGTGGGAGCTGGCTTGCCTGCGATGAGGCCCTCACTCCACCCGAGTCTCCCCAGTGAACACCAGGGTCTGCCGACACCGCCGACACAAATACCGCCGCCCCTGTGCCACCAACCCATGGCGCTGCGCCGAAAACGGAAAATCACTGTCCGCACACGGGCAGCGGTAGATGTACCGCATCACCTGGCGCCGTTTCACCGCATAGGTATGGCAACGGTCCGGTGGCAGTTCGTAGACCCCGCGCATGATCAGCTGCCATTCCTCGCCATGGGGCTGGATACGCTCGCCAAACAGTTGGTGGGCAATCAAATGCGCCACTTCATGGGCCACGGTCTGTTTCAGGAAATGTTGGCTGTTTTCGCGGTACAACTGGGGGTTGAAGCGCAGCAGGTTCTCGTGCAAATGCGCGACACCGGCCTTCTGGCCCCGCAGCTTGAGGCTGACCTGGGGGCGTTTGAAGCTTCGTTTGAAAAAGGATTCGGCTTGTTGGAAACAATCTTCGACGCGGGTGTTGAGCTGCTCGGGCATGCTGTACCTATCTCCAGAGACGCCCAGTATGCCGCAAAGGCGAGTGTTTCCGAATCTGTCAGGCGCCGAATGGTCGCACATAACGCACAAAGCCACCTTGCGGTGGCCTTGCCCAGGGTTTGAACGCGCTCAACTGGTGTAGATCGGCCCTACGCCCAGGCCCCAGACAATCACGGTAAACGCCATGATTGCCACCAGCACGACCAGCCCTACGGCCAGCACCGAACTGGAAAACAGGAAACCCTCGTCGGGGTCGATGTTCATGAAGGTCGGCAGCCCCACATACAGCAGGTACACCGTGTAGCAAATCGCCGCCGTGCCCACCACCATGCCCAGCCACATATGCGGATACAGCGCGGCCAGCCCGCCGATAAACAATGGTGTCGCGGTGTAGGTGGCGAACGCCACGCAGCGCCGCATGCTCGGGTTGGCGTCGTAGGTACGGGCCATCCAGTGGATGAACGCGCCCATCACCGCCACGCCGCCGAGCATGGCGGCGTAGGACATCAGGGTCATCCACAAGGCGCTTTCCTGGGTCAGCATCACCGGCGCGCGGTTGCCGATGACCCAGCCGACCTGGGTGGTGCCGATAAAGGCTGATACGGCGGGGATCGCCGCAAGAATCAGCGTATGAGTGAGGTACATGTGGCCGATGCTTTCTTCTTTATCGCCACGGATTTCCCGCCATTCCTGGTCGGGATGGGTAAATAGCCCCACGACGTGATGGATCATGCCAGTCACTCCTGTCGTTATTACCATCGCCCCCCATCGGAGCGCCCACGGGCCAATTGGCCTGAAAGGTCCCGGATATCTGTGCGACCTCAAGTCGCAGTATAGGAAGGGATGACCGGAATAACTGTAGGGCCTTTAGAGCAAATTGCGCTGTAAACGCTGGGGTTAATCGCGGTGAGGTCTGTCAGGGGTACCTCGGCCTCGGTGGGAGCTGGCTTGTGTGGGAGCTGGCTTGCCTGCGATAGCGG